>NZ_NESK01000033.1 GCF_003063415.1 Limnohabitans sp. 2KL-17 | reverse complement strand
GAAGGCACTGATCGCATCCAAGGCACCACATGCGAACGACTTCACCAACCAGCGGGTGCGCAAGGGAGGTGAGGTTGACCCGGCCCTGCGCTCGAAGAATCGCAACAAGTCCAAGGTACGCGCCCGGGTGGAGCACGTCTTCGCAGTGGTCAAGCGGCTGTGGGGCTTCACCAAGGTGCGCTATCGCGGCCTGGCCAAGAACGCCACGCGCTCGTTCGTGGCCTTGGGTCTGGCCAACATCTACTTAGCGCGTGGACGCCGCATGGCATGAGTGCGTCTTCAGAGCGCGCAATGCGCGTGTCTGGCGTGAAAAGGCCAGAAATACGGGCCGAAATTGGGCCGCTTCGCCCATCACATCTCGCATCATGCAATCAACTAGCAACATATCGCTGAATTCGTTGGCTTGTTCAGCGTAGCCTTAACCCGTATTTCAAGCGAGTCTTTGATGCGGGCTAATTGCATTCGTGCTGTCTTGGTTTCTGGCTTGCTGGCCCTGTTTGCCTTGACCGCAGCGGCAGAGGACTGGGTCACCCAACGAGGCTGGCTGGAAGATCCAGGTGGACAGAAAACCTGGGCACAGGTACAGGACGCGACCTTCCAGCCATTTGAAGGGGTTTTGAGCAAAGGCTTTGGGCATTCTGTGATTTGGGTCAAGCTCAAAATTGATGCCCCAAAGCAAGCGCAACAGGCTGAAAACCTGGTTGTGCGTTTGCGACCGGTCTACCTGGACAGCATCGATGTTTTTGATTCTCCCGCGCCTGGCAGCACCGCTGGCCAGACGGGCGATGTCCATCACCCGGCTTTGCAGCCTTTGCGTGGTTTGGATTTCATGGTGCCCTTGGTGGCTGGGCCATTGCCGCGCGACATCTGGTTGCGGGTGACTTCCAGCAGTACCCGGCAGATCCATGCCGAAGTCTTACCCGAAAAAAAGCTGCTTCAAGAGATGCAGTATCAACAATTGCAATTTGCACTTTATGTAGGGGTGGTCACAATATTTGCCCTGTGGGGGCTCAGCTATTGGGCTTTCACCAAAGACAAGATGGTGGGGCTTTTCGGGGTCAAGCAAACGGCAGCCCTGGTGTATGCGTTGTGCTCTTTGGGCTACATGCGCATGTGGTGGCCACTGGACTGGCCTGCGGCCTGGCTTGACAATTTGTCTTCGTTGTTCAGTATGCTTGCGACCACTGCAGCCATTTATTTTCATTACGTGTTTTTGCAAGACTATCAACCCAGGCGCTGGGCTGTCTGGCTCTTGCAAGGATTGCTGTGCTTGTTGCCCATCAACCTGCTCATTTTTGCGATGGGGCATCCCATGGTGGCTCTGCAAATCAACTTGATGTCAGTGTTGGTGACCCCGTTTGTGATGCTGGGCGCTGCATGGACAGCCAAAGGTTGGCGTGTTGAGCCAAAAGTGCAGGGCGTCTCAGCCATCAAGCTTTCACGGTTTCTGGTTGTTGGCTTTTATGCGGTGTTAGTTGTCATTTTGGTGTTGGCTGCCTTACCAGGGCTTGGATTGGCGCGGGGAGGCGAAATCGGGCTTTATCTGGTGCAGGCTCATGGATTGGCCAGTGGGTTGATGGTGCTGCTGCTGCTCCAGTACCGAGCGCACCTGATGCGCAAAGCACAGTTTGAGGCCCAAAGCCTTTTGGCGCGCACTCAGCTACAGGTTGTGCAAGATCGAGTGCAGCGTGATGAGCAGGAAAAGCTCTTGACCATGCTGACGCATGAACTCAAGACACCGCTGGCAACCATCTTCATGCGGCTTGACGAACGTGGCAAGAATGCGCAAGCCATCAAACAATCCATCCGGGAGATGAACGATGTCATTGACCGCTGTGTGCAAGCCAACAAGGTGCAAGACCATAAACTGCAGGTGAACAAAGAATCACTTGACTTGATGCAAATCTTGGGGGATGTTGTCGCCAGCGCCCCCACGCCAGACCGCATTGATTTGCCTTTCAACCACCCGATATGGGTACAGACTGATCGGCAGTTGCTGTTCATTGTGCTCAACAACCTGGTGGAAAACGCTTGCAAATACTCACCAAAAGAAACACCCATTCGCATCGTGCATCAGGATATGGGTGACTTGGTGCAACTGAGTATTTGCAACCTTCCTGGTCGCGCAGGTTGGCCGCAGGAGGCGCGGGTGTTTGAAATGTACTATCGAAGTCCTGGTGCACAAGGTCAGGCAGGGACCGGCCTGGGTCTATTTTTGGTCCGAAGCCTGGCCTTGATGTTAGGTTGCCATATTGCTTATCAACCCACATCGCAGCATGTTTGCTTTGTATTGACCTTGCCAAAGTCTTGAGTGCGATGACTTTGGTTTTTTTTGGTCTTGTATTGCATGGCTTTGATACATTGACGCCATGACGGATTCACCTTCCCTGCACATTTTGATTGTCGAAGACAACGACAGCCTGCGCGAAGCCACGCAAGAGCTGTTGGTTCAGGACGGCCATCAGGTCACGGCTGTGAGCAGTGCTGAAGAGGTGGACGACACCCCTACACGCGATGTGCCAGACCTGTATCTGATCGATGTGAATTTGCCCAGCGAGAACGGATTCAGCTTGGCAGAGCGCATCCGAAAGAGCCATCCAGCGGCGGGCATTGTGCTCATGACGGCGCGAGGTCAATTGCAAGACCGACTGTTGGGATACAACTGTGGCGCAGACAATTACCTGGTCAAACCGGTCGAACAGGCCGAGCTGCTTGTTTGCATACAAAACCTGGCCAGACGCCTCAAGTCTGAAAAGCAAGCTGAAGTAGCAGGTCTGGTTCTGGATGCACAAGCCTTGAACCTGCATGGTCCTGCTGACAGCGTTGCGCTCACTTATTCTGAAAGCTTGTTGCTCACGGCCATGACCCGTGCCGTCGGTCAAAAGCTCGAACGCTGGCAGGCCATGCAATTGATCGATGCCAAAGACAAAGGCTTGTCGCCCGCCAACTTGGAAATGCGTATAAGTGCGTTGCGCAAAAAGATGGATTCATGCGGCGCTCCTGCGGATGCCATTCGCACCATTCGGGGCTTTGGGTATGCCTTAAGCTGCCGCGTCAAAATTGCTTGAGACTCCGCGAATCGAGTTGAAGCATTGGCTTTTCCCGTTACGTGTTCTGGCTGCAATGCAATGATCTGACAGTGCAGAACGTTCTGTTCAGTAAGCCTTGCAAAAGATTTGACCCGAGCCATTCAGCTGCGAGCTAACCCATTCAAAATCAATTGAGGCTTGAGTCGTCTGCTGCCTTGGCCTTCTTGCTGCCACCCCGGGTTGGACGGGCAGTGGTGCTGGCTTGGGGTAAAGACCCTGTAGGCATATTGCTTGCCGCCGCATTGGCTTGTGCTTGCTGAGAGGCGACTTGCGCGCCCAGGCGAGCGGCTTGAGAAAAATGGGCTGAAATCAGGCTTTTCAACTCATCAACTTGAGTGAAGGCGTATTCCACATCCGGAAAGATGGCCGGTGCATTCAGCAGCTTGCCGTCTTCTGTCAGCAAGGCTGTTTGCACTGCAATGCCTGCTGGCGTTGTTTCAACCAAAAAAACGCTTCGCCCTTTGATGGCTTGTTCAGACGGTGCAGTGTTGCTTGCTTCCTCGGCCATGGTGACATTCTCCTCAAGTTGAACTCATGTATAAACCGTTTGAGTTTACCTATATTCGCAATGCAGTTGTCCATCGAGCGCCCACAGCCACGCCATGCTTCTCAATTTTTGAGAGTCTTTGGCCTGGTGCTGGCTGTTCACATGTGATTGGGCTGGCCTTTGCTGGCTTCACCCAATTTGCAGCTGCCTCGCAAACTTGCGCCCATCACCGTCGATATCGGTGCGGCTGATCCTGCTGTTCAGCGAGGTCTCGAACAAGCTGTTGCTGCCCAGGACGGGCAAGGAGGCGCGGCTAGTCGGACGCCTGCACAAAAAACACAAACCAAAACCCAGCCGCTTGCAAAACCTCTTGCACCTGCGCCATCAAACGCATCACCTGATGCGCCTTTGGTGGCAAAGCCGGTCGAACAATTCACCCCCCCTGCAGAGCCAGTTGCTGCGGCTTTGCCGGGCAGTGCCACACTTGCCGTGCCCAAAGGGCAGGCGCAGGTCACGCAGGAAACCGTGAAAATCACTGAGCCTGATTTGCAGGCGGCCTACAAAGAAAACCCCAAGCCTCCCTATCCCAAAGCCGCCTTTCGCGTCGGCGCCGAGGGCACAGTGGAAATCGCTGTAGAGATCAATCCGGATGGCACGGTGGCTGCTGTCAAGCTCGCGCAAAGCAGTGGCAACGAATGGCTGGATCAATCTGCCCTGGACACCGTCAAGGGCTGGCGTTTCCGGTCTGCACGCAAAGACGGGGTGCTGAGCAACAGTGTTGTGCGGGTGCCCATCACTTATCGTTTAAGAGCCGCCCGATAATGGCAGGCTCACAAATGGAACAAACATGCTGAATGAAATCATTGTCGATGCCACACTGGGCGTGCTGGTTCTGCTCTCGGTGGTGACCTGGACAATTGCATGGATCAAGGTACGCCAAGACCAGCAAGTTGTGCGCGAATCCAAAGTTTTTGAAACCCAATTTTTTGCGGCACGCGCATGGACAGAGTTGACGGGGCTGGTTCAAAACTCCCAAGGGGCCTTGGCCAGCATGGCGGTTGCAGGCGTGAATGCCGTTGAAGACTTTCTGGCCAGCGGCCCCATTGCGCTGTTGGACCCCCAGCTCAATCTCGAGCGTGCTTTGCATCAGTCCTTGCAAGAGCAGTTGCGCAAGCAAGAGCGTGGCCTGTCTGAGCTGGCCACCATTGGTTCTATTTCGCCTTTTGTGGGGTTGTTCGGTACCGTCTGGGGCATCATGAACGCGCTCAAAAACATCGGGGAGACCGGGCAAGCCAGCATCGATGTGGTGGCGGGCCCTGTGGGTGAAGCCTTGATCGCCACAGCCGTGGGCATTGCAGTGGCCGTGCCAGCAGTTCTTTTTTACAACTTTCTGTTGCGTAAACAAAAGTTGCGTGTGACCCAAATGGAGGCTTTTGCCGATGCATTTGCCCGGCTGGCCATGAAACACCTGTCATTTGCCCAAGGGGCTGTTAAATGAGCATGCGCTCTTCAGGCGACGGTGATGGCGCTATTGCCGAGATCAATGTCACCCCTTTGGTCGATGTGATGTTGGTGCTGTTGATCATTTTCATCGTGACGGCGCCCATGATCGCGCCCCAAGCCATGAAGATTTCATTGCCCCAAACTGCGCCAGTGGTTCAGCGCGACCAAGCCAAAAATGAAGTACTTGTTGTTTTTAAAGATGGTTCGATGCAATACAAAGGATCTATTGTTTCAGAGGCTGAGCTCAAGGCCCAAATGACTGCTGACGGCAAGGCTTCAAAATACCAACTGCAGGTGCAGGCAGACGAGGCCGTGCCCTATGGCCGCATTGCTCAGGTCATGGCTTTGGCGCAAGCTGCGGGCTTGCAGCGATTGACCTTCGTGACGCTACCGCAAAAGTAAGGGTCAATACTAATATTGAAAATATGATTTTTAGGTTTCTTTGGTTAACAATTTGACATTTTTCATAGTATCCGCAGTATGCGGATATTGTGCTCACACTTTTACCAAAAATTATATGCAACGTTGATTTTGCTTGGCTTGGCCCAGGCGGGATTTTCGCAAGCATTGCCGTACCCGCCTGACCGTGCGGGGCAGTTGATGCAGCAACTGCAAAACGACCCCTCGCTCAAGCCAGGGGCTCAGCCCTCATTGCCCAAGCTGGAGCCGCAAACAGCACAGCCGGCGACCGCTGCAGAGGTAAAACCAGGAGAGGCCACTTTCCTTTTCAAGTCGATCGGTGTTTCGGGCAACACGCTGGTCAACACGTCACAGATCGAGGCCGTTCTTGCGCCCTGGTTGGGCAAGGACATCAGTCTGTCCCAGTTGCAGCAAGCCGTGGCGCAGATCTCCTCGCTTTACCGCGATCAAGGTTGGCTGGCACAAGCTGTTTTGCCTGACCAAGACGTCTCTGAAGGCCATGTGGTCATCACCGTCATCGAGGGCAAGTTAGGCCAAGTGATTGTGCAGATGCAAGAGGCCCAGTCGCAATTGGGTGATGTTGTGCGTCGCCGCGTTCAGGCGCTGATCAAACACCGAATGCAGTTGGGTCAACCCATCCAGTTCAACGACATGGACTGGGCACTGCTGGTGGCGGGTGATTTACCTGGTGCTGCGGTGGCCGGTAGCTTGCAGGCGGGTCAGCTTGCAGGCACTTCTGATTTGCTCGTCAAGGTCGAGACCACGGTTTTGCTGGCAGGTCAGGCCAGTACCGACAACATGGGCAGCCGCACGACAGGCATTGTGCGTTTGAATGCCCAGTTGCAAGTCAACTCGCCCTTTGGCACGGGTGAGCAGTTCTCTTTTTCTGGCAGCAAAAACGCTGGCAGTCTTTATGTGCGTGCGGCAGTCAGCACACCCTTGGGCATTGAAGAGTGGCGAGGCTTATCGCTCAATGCCGAAGTCAGTCGCATGAATTACCGCATTTTGGAAAAGTACATGCCGGAGGGTGCGAAGTTGAGGCCGGAGGGTTTCAGCGATGTCTATGGTCTGAACCTGCGTGCCCCTTGGGTGCGATCGGCCAACACCAATCTGAATCTGGATCTGGGGCTCGAGAACCGCAATGCGGTGGACAAGTCTGACCTTGAAGTACCTGGCACCTTGGGCGTGGTGCGCCACACCAAGGTGCACAACCACACCCTTGGCTTGAACCTCAGCCACTTGGACGGCCAGTGGGGTGGTGGCAACAATGTGCTGAGTCTTGTGCATACACGTGGATCGATCGGCTTGGGGCCCTCTGGCGCTGCTTCTCTGGACGCCACTGAGGCGCGCACCCAAGGCGCCTACAGCAAAGATCGCCTGACGGTTTCCCGCTTGCAGTTCATCGATGGCCAGCATTCGATCTTCATGTCCGCATCCAAGCAATGGGCCAGCAAGAACCTGGACTCTTCAGAAAAACTGTATCTGGGTGGCGCATCGGGTGTGCGAGCTTTCCCCAACAGCGAGGCAGGTGGCAGCGCCGGCGTCACCACCACGCTGGAACTGCGTCGCGAGTGGAATACGCAGTGGCAAACCACCTTGTTTTACGACTATGGCCGCGTGACCCAATTCAAAATTCCTTACCGCGCCGACGGCACCAGCCTGCTCAATGACCAAAGCAACGAGTTGATGCTGCGCGGCCGAGGCATTTCGGTGACCTACCGCTTCGCTTCAGGTGCAGAGGGCAAGGCCACCTTTTCACGCCGTGTGTCGCCCAACCCCAAGCCCACCTCAGAGGGCACAGACAACGACGGCACCCTTCGACTCAACCGTGTCTGGCTGACAGCCAGCATTCCTTTTTAAGCAAAGAAAGACAGTGAACAAGGTTTACCGCATCGTCTTTAACGAGGTCACCGCCACCTGGACGGTGGTGGCCGAGACGGCGCGTTCGAGCGGTAAACGCAGCTCCTTGGTCAAGAAAATGGCCAAGCTGGCTGCCGTTCTGGGTCTGGCCGGGCACATGGCGTTGGCCGCAGCGGGGCCACCTGCACCCACCGAGCTGCCCACGCAAGGTCAGGTGGCGGCAGGCATTGCACAAATTGGCAGGGCGGGCACAGCCACCGCGCCCCTGCTCAACATTGACCAAAGCTCGCAGCGCGCCGTCATCAACTGGGGCAGCTTCAACCTGGGCTCGGCCGGCACGGTCAACTTCAACCAGCCCAACGCGCAAGCCGCCACTTTGAACCGTGTGCGCGACGTCAATCCCAGCCAGATTTTTGGCAAGATCAATGCGCCTGGTCACGTCACGTTCATCAATCCGGCAGGCGTGTACTTTGGCAAAAGCGCTGTGCTCGACGTAGGGGCTGTCACCGCCACCACCATGAGCCAGAGTGACGCCAACTTCATGGCGGGCAAAGCCGAATTTGCGCGCAACGGAGCCACGGGCGCCGTGGTCAACGAAGGCAGCATCCGCACCGCGCTCAATGGTTACGTGGCCCTGCTGGCACCCCAAGTGCGCAACGAAGGCTTGATCGTGGCCCAACAAGGCACGGTGGTCATGGCGGGGGCAGAGGCCGTGACCCTGAACTTTGACCCCTCCCGCAAACTGGCCAGCATCACTGTCAGCCCCAGCCAGATTGCGACCTTGGTGGAAAACAAGACCGCGGTGCATGCGCCCGATGGCCTGATCATCCTCAGCGCCACGGCCATGGATGCGTTGACCGGTCAAATCATCAACAGCGGACAACTCAATGCCAGCAGCCTGACTCGCCAGGGCGGTCGCATCTTGCTGCAAAGCGGCAAAGTGCAATTGACCAGCACCAGCGTGCTCAATGCCAAAGGCATCACGCAAGGTGGCGAGGTGCAGATTCAGGCGCAGCGTATCGAGAACGCAGGCGTCATCGATGTCTCGAGCACCCAAGGCCCGGGCGGCAAAATTGTGATGCAAGCGATCAGTGCTGCACCACAAACGGCCCCTGCCAGCATTGCGCTGGCACCGCAGTCGCAACTGCGCGCAGACGGCGCCAACCGGGGTGGTGAGATTCGCCTGGAGTCCACCCAAACTGTGCAAATGGACAGTGCCACGGTGTCGGCTGTCAGCTCGGCAGGAACCGGTGGTGTGATCGCCGTGCAAGGCCGTGATGTGACCGTTGCCAGCAGCACCTTGGTGGCAGATGGCGACACGGGTGGTGGCCAAGTGCACATGCGTGCCACCCCGAGCACCCCAGCCACGCCTGCGGATCCCCTGGGGCCAGTGCCTGATCTACCCGTTGTGCTGATCAACGGCAACAGCCAGATCAGTGCCAGCAGCCGCCGTGGTCGCGGCGGGCTTGTGTCCATCACCGGCACCACCCTGCTCTTGCAGGACAGCACCCGCATAGACGCCACGGGAGCCAGCGGTGGGGGCGAGGTGTATGTGGGCGGCGGCTGGCAAGGCACGGGCGACTTGCCCCAAGCCACCACCGTTGCCATGGGCCCAGACGTGGTGATTGACGCCAGCGCCACAGACACCGGTCAAGGGGGCACAGTGGTGTTGTGGAGTGATATTCACAATGCCGATTCGGTGACCACCGCGGAGGGCACCATCTTGGCCAAGGGCGGTATAAATGGCGGCGATGGTGGACAGATTGAGACTTCAGGCAAATGGCTAAAGCTGGGTGACAAGGTTTTTGTGTCAACAAAAGCTTCTGCGGGTCGAGATGGTTTGTGGTTGTTGGACCCTGAAGATTTGTGGATTCGAGATCCCAGTTGGAGTGGCTACAACTACACAACGACAGGCACCACCACATACACAGCCTTAACAGCGAACTCAGGCGCGTCCATTCTTGTCTCTGGTGCGGATACGCGGGACAGAGGAGGGGGTGTGACGGTCTTGAGGACGGACACGATCAATGCGGCGTTGACTCAGGGCAACGTTTCAGTCGTTGCTTCCGGGTTGATTGATGCTGCTGCATGGGAGGCTGGAGCTTCGTATCCCAATCACTACATCAACTACTCTGGTTCCAATAAATTGACGTTCCAGGCAGGTACGTCAATTAACTTATGGAGTTCCAGATTCAGCCTGCTGAACGGCACACTTGAATTACTCGCTGGCACTCAGATATCCCAAGCGGGTCCAGGCATTGCAGGTGCCATTTACGCCAATACACTGATATTGGGTTCCTCCAATGGTGGAACCAGCAAGCCGACTGTCTCTTTGGCCAGTGCTACCAACCTGGTCAACAACCTTCAAGCCAGCAATGTTGGCAATCTGAATTTTTCAAATGCGCAGTCATTCAATGTCAACAGCAATGGTCTGAGCACAGCGGGTTCTGTGTCGCTGACAGCAGTCGGCAGTATTTCAATTAACGGAAACATTTCAACCACTTCATCAGCCTCGGATGCAGGCCTCACCCTCAATGCCTCCGCCAACGTCACCCTGGGCAGCGCCATCACGGTGGCAGGGCCCATCGCGGTATATGGCGGCAGCATCAACGTGAACCAAGCCGTCACAGCCGCCGGCAACATTTTGCTCGATGCCGACACGGGCGCTTTTATAACCCAGAACACGCAGGGTGTGGCGGTCGATGCAGCGGTCAAAACCACTGGAAACGGCAGCATCACCATCTTGGGGCGTGGTGGGAGTGGTACGGGTTACGCGGCCAACATGGGGGTCAACATCACCCAGTTGGTGGAGGCCAGCGGAACAGGAGCCATTGAAATCACAGGCTATGGTGGACTCTCCAGCAACGGAGGGGCTTCGAGCAGCCACGGCATCAACATACAAGGCGCCAGTGCTTGGGTGAAGTCCAATGGCGGTAACGTGGTGTTGACCGGTACAGGCGGTGGCGCTGGCAGTGGAAGCTACAGCCAGGGTATCGTCGTCATCACCAGCTCAAAAATTTCAGCTGGAGGCGCAGGGACTGTCACCCTGTCAGGCACGGGTGGTGTGAATACAGCTGTGGGTTTGCGTGGTGTGGTGATCACAACTGGAAGCAGCATTTACTCTGCTGGTGGCGCGATCAACATCACGGGTCAATCGGGGACCAACGGTTCTGACAACAGCGATGGTGTGGCCATCGACACCGCCACCATCGGCAGCGCCGCGACGGGTCATATCACCATCGTGGGCTATGCGGGTGGAGGCTCGGGCAGCGAAGCCATTTCGCTGAGCAGTACCAACACCTTGGGTGCGGCCAGTCATGCTGGCAACCTGGTGTTGCGTGGCAACAGCTTCGCCTTGGCTGGCACCAGCGCGGTCACCACCACGGCCAAGTGACCCTGGAGTCCACGGGCAGTTCGTTTACCAGCGCACTCAGCCTCTCGTCGAGTTTGGCGATTGGTTCCAGCGCCACAGGCCTGACGGTTGGCAAAACCACCAACACCGCAAACATCACCGTTCCAGTGAGCCTGTCCATCGCTGGCCCTGTCGCCATCTATGGTGGGCAAATTGATGTTCAACAAAGCTTGACATCGGCAGGTGCCATCACGCTCAAATCGAGCACCTCGGATGTGCTGTTGAGTGGCGCAGTGACCAACAATGCAGGGACGGCAACATCACTCACGGTGGAGGCCGCACGGCATATCCGCCTTGGAAGCAATGCCAGCATCACTGCCAGTACATCTGCCATGAGCACCCAGCTTTGGTCTGATACCGATGCCAGCGGTGACGGCATCGTGTACGTGGAAAGCAGTGGCATCACGACCCGAGGCGGGGCACTTACTTTCGGCAAATCAGGCCAAACGGCGACCATTGGTGGCCAATCGGCCATGGTGGGCGGCGATGTCTTCTTCCAGCGTGGTTCAACGCAAACACTCAGCACCGGGGGTGGTGCGGTCAATGTCTATGGTGAAGTGATTGTTAGCAACACCAACGGGCTTGTCGTCGATTCGGGCAACGGCAATGTCACCTTCCATGGGATTTTGAATTCGGGCAATTCATACAGCTTCATCAACAAAACAACCGATACCAACCGTACCTGGGACTGGGCTCGAACGGATGCAAAAAACAGCACTGCAGGCGGGAGTGCAACTGGTGAAAGCTATCTGGTCAACATCACATCGCGACTGGAAAACGCCATTGCCGGCTTGACGGCTAACTACAACGGCGCTTGGATTGGTGCCTACCGTTCCAACACAAACAGTTATGCGTGGGTGTGGGCTGATGGCCCCGAGGCAAACGCCCAGTTCTTTACCCAGGGTGGCTCAACGTCAGCGGGTTACTACGCCAATTTTGGCCCTGGCGAACCCAACGGTGGATTGGACGCCACGCGGACCAATGTCGAGTCGGTTGGGCAGTTTTATGGCGCAGCCGGTCGGTGGAACGACCTGAATCACACCACCACGTTCAGTGCTTCACAGGTCAGTGACTACGCTGTGTTGGGCTATGTACGCGAGACCAATTTGGGTGGCTCGCCTGTGACCATTCAGGCGGGCACGGGCACGGTCAATCTCAAAGCCAATGTGGGTTCCAGTAAGGCCATATCAACCCTGGCTGTGACGGCGGCTTCTACGGTGACCAACGGCACATCGTTGGTGACTTCTGGTGCTCAAAATTACACGGGCAACCTGACCGCCAACGTTGGCAGCAGCGATCTGTTGGTCAAGGGCAGCGCCATCAATGTGTCTGGCGTTTCAACCATTACAGCGGGGCGTATTTATCAACAGGCCAATTTGAATGCAACAGGGACGGGCGCTATGACGCTCAATGGTGCATTGATCGTGAATGCTGACAATTTGTCCATCACATCGGGCATTGGTGGGGTGAATTTCAGCTCAACCATCAACAGTGATGCCTCAACCACCCTCAGAAACCTGACAGTGACTGCAACGGGTGGCGACATCACGCTTGGGGGCGCTGTGGGCACCACCACCAAAATTGACAGTCTTCTGTTCAATGCCAATAACGTGGTGCTTCCCAATGCGAATACCACTTTGGCTGTCGCAGAAGACTTGGTTTTCAATGCCGCATTGAAGCATGCAGGCACTGCCAACATCACCGCCACGCTGACTGCTGGCGATGACATTTATTTCAATGGCGCCATATCTGCGGCATCGACGGGCAAGCTCAATCTGGCGCTGACGGGTGCCAAGTACTCTGGCGTCATTGCCTTTGAAGGGGATGTCACCACGGCGGGTGGCAGTTTGACGGCCACCGCTGAAACGATCAGTTTCCAGGCGACCTCAAACCAGACGATTGACACCAGCATCAGTGGTGCCACCGGCGGTGCGATCACCTTGAGCAATACTGGCGGTACAGACACCCAAGTGCTGTTGGGTGTTTTGAACAGCGGGTCTGCTGGCGCGCTGACGGTTAATTCTGGCGGTGGTGCGGTGTCTGTGACAGGCACAGTCAATGCGGCAACGTCCATTCAACGGCAGACTGCGATTGGTTTGGGTCTGACTGGGTGGAGTTCAGCAGCCACTTACAACACCGGTTATGAGGAATGGGGCACGATCCTCGGCCCGTTTTCCAGCGGCAGCAACTCGGTCACGAAGGCGCTTGATTTCGGGAGTACCGGGAAAAACATCACCTTTGATGTTTTTCAGCTGGAAAGCTGGGACACCGAAAATTTCCGCTTCTATGTGGGGGCCACCACAATTGGTGAGAAATCGCTTGTTACCGCATCTGGTATTTCTGCTGCTACAACGGCTACTTCAGTCGTTTCTGGTTACGCCATCACACTTTCTCCCAGTGGTGGCGTCCTTTGGGGAGATTACGGCACCGGTCGCCCAGATGTCACCTGGACTTCACAAAAGATCAATGTATCCATCACCACACCGGCCCTGTCTGCATTTACCTTCAAGGTAGACAGTTCATTGAATAGCACTTGGAACGACGAAGGCTGGGGTATCAAAAATCTCTTGGTCCGTGACCTGGCCACCGCTTATTCTGGTAATATGGCGTTGACGGTTAATGCTGGTGCTGGCGCTATTGGTTTGTCGGGGGGTGTGGGGCAAACAAAGAGCCTGGGTGCTGTTCAACTCAACAGCACATCGACCACCACTTTGGGTGGGTCGGTGACGGCAACGAGTGTGAACACCAATGCCGGTGGAACACTCCAGATCAACGGCGCATCGGTGAACACAACCGGTGTGCAGACCTTCGGTGAGAACATCAATCTGGGGCGCAGCGTTGTCCTGGCGGCATCAGACATCAGCACCGGCGGAGCCATTAACTTGGGTTCTTACGGACTGACGCTGAATGCCAATGCCGACTATGCGATCGCCGGGGTCGTCAGTGGGGCGAGTGGTTCCATCACCAAACAAGGCACGGGTGCGCTGACTTTGTCGGGCGACAACACGTTTACTGGGGGCGTGACTGTTTCTGCGGGCACGGTCAAAGCGGGTGCGAGCGCTGTGCCCAGCACCAGCGGTGCCATGGGAACCGGCGCGGTGACGGTGCAGTCAGGTGCCGTGGTTGATCTGAACGGCAAGACGGTTGCCAACGCGCTCAACATTTCTGGCACGGGCATCGGCAGCACAGGGGTGTTGATCAACTCCAGCGCGACCGCGGCCACTGCCAGTGGCGCTGTGACGGTGGCCACCAACTCAACATTGGGTGGCACCGGCGCCATGACGCTCAGCGGAGTGGTGAGCGCCAGCAGCAATACGGTCACCTTTGCCAATGCGTCGGGGTTCACCGCCACCAACACCAGCAACAGCATTCAAAACATCGTCATCACCAACAGTGCGCTGACGCTCAAAACCAACCAGGCGTTGTCAGTGGCGGCCAGCAGTTTGAGTGGGGCCACCACATTGCAAACCGTGGCGGCCGACAAAGACATCACGATTGCGGGAGCCATCACGAACACCCTCAATGGGAACAGCCTGACCTTGATGGCTGCAAAAGACATCGCCTTCAGCAGCAGTGTCTCAGGGGCCTCGGGCAAGTCTCTGAGTGTGTATGCCTACTCGGACACGGACAACAGCAACGCCGGAGGCATTCGATTCAGCTCTTTCATCTCTACATGGGGCGGCCATGTGGTGCTGGGCGGCGGCACCACTGACACGACCTCGGGATGTGCTGCAACTTTTTCGTGTACGACCGGGTACGCCAGCCAAGGCGTCTCCAATATTGGCATCTACTTGACCGGGGCCAGTCAATAAATTCAGGCAAGTGGCGGCAACATCACCATGCGCGGTCTGGGCAACCCCACCGCCAGTACTTATGGTGACGGTATTCTTTTTGAGAGTTCTGGCGGCGTGACCACTTCGGGCACGGGAACGATCACCTTAACGGGCATAGCCACAGGAACTTGGAACGGCATTCGAATAAACAGCACCACGGTCTCCACGGGTTCGGGTGACATCACCCTCACAGGCAACAGCAACTCGACCAGTTCATACAACGGGGTTCGTCTGCACGGTTCCACCGCGATCAGCACCACGGGTAAGGTCACTTTGGCTGGTACGGGTGGCACGGCCCACTACGGGGTGTGGATTATCGACACCTCTTCCATCACTGCTGGCGGCGACATCTCCATCAATGGTCAAAACGGCACACGCAACTGGGGCGTTTCATTCCACAGCACAGGCACCATTCAAAGCACAGGTGGCAACATCGCCATCACCGGTGCGGGCACTGGAGGTGTGTTTTTACGCGCCACCAGTTTGGTCGCCGCCAACAACGCCAGCACACCCACCTCGGGTGGCAACATCACCATCACGGGCACAGGCACGTCAGACTATGGTGTTCAACAAGAATCGGGCTCAATTACCGCTTTCGGCGCGATCACTGTGAATGGCTCGAGCACAGGCTACCGTGCCTCGTACTTTGGCGGCACAGGAATAAATCGGGCCGTTGGCGATATCTCCATCACCAGCGCAAGCACCAGCGGTAACAACTGGGGCATGTATGTGGACAGCGACAAGGTCTTTCAGACCACGGCCGGAAACATCGCCATCACCAGTAGTGATGAAGGCGGCACTTATTTTTACGGCAAATTGATTGCTGCCAACAGCGAATCCACGCCTACCTCGGGTGGCACGATCACCATTAACGCATCAGGCAGCAGTAGTTATGGTTTGCAACTTAATGCAACGTCTGTGATCGCCCATGGCGCGATCAACATCACCGCAACCAACACCAGCACGAACCATGCGTTCAGGCTTGAAGGTGCATCGGGCAGCATCAAGTCAAATGGCGACATCACCATTCAGGCGGGCAACACCTCGGGCAATACAGGCACTTGGGGCTTGGTGGTGGACACGGGTGCATCCATACAGTCTGTTGGTGGAAACATTGCCATTACTGCCAGGGGTTCCTCTGGTGGCTTTTACGTTGCCAGCAGCGCCACTTCCATCGTGGCGGGCAATCACCTCACCGCGCCCACCGCTGGCGGCAACATCACGCTCAACACCACAGGCGAGTCGGGCTATGGAACGCAAATGGTTGCGGGCTCACTGGTGGCCAACGGCACTATCAATTTAACTTCTCGTGGGAGTGATCTGGGTGCCTACATCTATGGCACTGGTTTGTTCAGAGCCAATGGTGATATCACCATCAATACCACCAGCACAAGCAGCTGGGCTTTTTACCAAATAAACAGTCGCTTTGTACAGTCTATAGCGGGCAGCATCTCGATCACCGCCAATGGTGGCTACGGTATTTACGTTGATGGCGGCGGTATCGTGGCGGGCAATAGCACCACGGCACCCACTGCAGGTGGCGCCATCACCATCAATTCGGCGACTACCGGCTCTAATGTCGCTGCTGCCGCTCTGCGCATGGATGCGGACAACACCAAAATTCTGGCCTATGGTGATATTTCAATTTATGCCAATGGCGCCTCCGCCGGCTTAAACGTCAACGGTAACGGCCACGGTCTGCTCATGTATTGCAATTACCAAACCATACGCAGCATGAACGGCAATCTGGCAGTGACGGGTTATGCCAACCGAGCCGTGGGCACTTGGGATGGTGGCGCCGGTATTTCTGGCGGTATCACCCTGTGGTCTTCATTGGACACGCTAAGAGCCAAAGGTGACATCACCCTCAAAGGGGTGTCCATGGAAGGCATTGGACTCTATTTGACTGTTGTCAACGGGGGTTCGTCCAGTTACGGGGTCATATCCGACACGGGCAACATCGTGATGGATGGCTTGAACAACAACAGCAGTTTTGGCGCCACGTATATCCGACTGCCGGTTGTGGCGAGTGCGGGCTCGATTTACATTTCTGGCGCGGGTGGCCTGAACGGCATCCGGCAAGATGCCTGGCAGGGCAACATCACGGCGGCCGGTGACATTCAACTGATTGGGTACGCCAAAACATCGGATGGTTTGTATTTTGGCGTTGGAGGCATCACCTCCACAGGTGGCAATGTCACGATGTCGGGTTATACCCCGGCCACCAACGCGGCCAGTGACTACGGCATTTACTCTGCTGCGCCTTCGGTGTCGGCGGCCAATGGTTCGGTGATTGTTCAGGGTGCCAAAATCACCTCGGCGGCGACAGGCAGCGGTGTGTTTGTCAACGCAGCCACCAACACAACCGGCGGCCTGATTGACCCCATTTATGCGGTGGCCGATGCCGCCAATCCGGCGTTTGGCCCTGCAAAAGGCATCAAGTGGCTGGGCAATATCACGGCCAACACCTCGACGGGCTACATCCAAATCCACTCCAAGGCGCCCGAGATCACCGGCAACATGACCGCCTATGGTTTGGCCTTGATCGGAAACAATCAGGACTACTCCCTGACAGGTACAGGTTCGATCAGCGCCATCACAGCCAGTTTAGGCACGGGGTCGCTCACTTATTCCAATTCAGGAACGCTGACCATTGGCTCGTACGGCGGGGTCAGCGGCATCACCGCAGGCACAGTCACGCTGACCGCAGCGGGCTTGCTCGGGTCTAATAACATTTCTACCACGGGCGGCACGATCACGATCAACCCCTCCACAGGGCCGCATGACTATTCGGGCGTGATTTCGGGTGCTGTGGGCCTGAACAAATCGGGCAGTGGTACGCAAATCTTGTCGGGTGCCAACACCTATTCTGGCGCGACCAACATCACCGGCGGAGTTCTGAGGGTCACCAACTCTGGCGGACTGGGTTCATCTGCAGGTGCCACAACGGTCAGCAGTGGTGCAGCACTCGAAATCTCTGGCGGTATCACTCTGGCCGATGCCCTCACCATCTCGGGCACAGGGGTTTCAAGCAACGGCGCTGTGCGCAGTTTGTCAGGGGCCAACACGTTGACGGGTGGTATCACCTTGGGTGCTGCAACCGAGATGCAAGTTGATGCAGATTCTTTGTCCATCACCCCCAGCAGCGGCAACGCGTTTTCCGGGGCGTTTGGCTTGACGCTGCAAACCGACGGCGCTGCCACCGTGGGCGGTCTGATGGCAACCGGCACGGGCACTTTGACGAAGACAGGCTCGGCTGATTTGTATTTGACAGCCAACAACACCTTGACGGGCAGCACCACCATTTCGGGCGGCACGCTGTATTTGGGCACGGGCTCTACCGCAGGAACAGTGGCCGGCGCCATTGTGAATAACGCCAGCCTGGTGGTAAACCGATCCAATGACTTAGCACTTTCCGGTGTGATCAGCGGGACGGGGGGACTGACCAAGCAGGGCGCTGGCACGTTGACGCTGTCGGGTGTCAACACCTACGCCGGTGTGAACACGGTGTCGGGTGGGGGGCTGCAGATTTCGAGTGACAGCAATTTGGGCTTGGCCCCAGTGGCCTTGACGGCTGGAAAACTGGTGCTGAACGGCGGCAGTTTGACGGCCAGTGAGACATTCATCCTGAACAGCAACCGAGGCATCACGCTGGGGGCAGACAGCACCCTCTCAGTCGCCAGTGGAAAGATACTGACCTATTCAGGCGTAATCACCGATGGTGCGTTTTCTTATGCATTGACCAAATCCGGCACAGGTGCCTTGGTGTTGGGGGCTGCACAAACCTACAACGGCTTGACCTCGGTCACCGGAGGTACTTTGCGCTTGGGGGCCAATGCCTCATTGAATGGCGGTGCAGGTGCGTTGAGTTTGGCAACGGGCACAACACTCGACGTTCAAAGCAACGCGTTGACATTGGGTTCATTGACAATGGCTGGTACGGCAGCCATTGTCAATGGATCTGGTTCTTCCAGCCTCACCGTCACCGGTACCTCGGTGCTGGCCAACAGCATCACCACCAGTGGGCACCAGGTCTACAACGGGGCTGTCACGTTGGCAGAAGACACCAACCTTGTGACGACTGCCAATGGCAGCATAACTTTCAATTCGACGCTGGACTCGGTCAGTGCCGCATCACCCAAGAATTTGAGTGCCAATATTTCCAGTTCAACCTATTACTGGGTGGACTGGACATCTGTCAATGACGCCGCCAAAACGGTGACAGGTTCTATCACGATCGATGGAACCGTTGTAACGGTTGTTTACAGCAATCCGCAAGGTTGGGCTGGCGTGCAAACGTCAGGGGGAATAAATTATTGGACAGGGACCCCATCGCCTTATACGAGTGCCTCGGTGGCCAACGGGCCCACGACGAGCGACATCATCAGACTGCAATATGCAGGCACGCAATCGATAAGCTTCAGCGAATCGGTTGAAAACATCGCATTCAGTGTGGTGAGCTTGAACGGCAATGGCTACGGATTCAACCAAGACTTCTCCATCGCCAGCTACACCGGATTCAATGGCGCTGGCACCGGCTACTTCACTCCCTCTGGGACATTGTCCAAGTCTTATGACACCGCCACACAGCAATTCAGGCTGCTTGGCACAAGCGGAGAACCACATGGCACGATCCGGTTTGTCAATTCCACCTCCAACCTGAGTTGGTCCAGTTTGAGCAATGAAAATTGGAATGGTTTCACGATTGGGGTGAACAGTGCGACATCCACCATTGGTAAATTGGTTCTGAGCGGTGTTGCCGGTGGCAATGCCGCGTTGGGAAATATCACGAGCAACAGCGGCTTTAAAAACACGGCCGAAGTGACTTCCGCGCAATCGGTTGCGGTGACCAAAACTTCACAAATAGGTGCCAACATCAACACCACCGCAGGGCAGACCTATGGTGGTGACGCCAGTTTGAGTGGCAACGCCACACTGAGCGGGACTGCCATCAATTTGGGCAAGGTGAATCTTGTCTCCAATGGGTTGACCATCAACAATTCGGATGACAGCCAAATCACAGGGGTGGTGTCTGGCAACGGGTCAATCAGCAAGCAGGGCAGTGGCAAATTGACATTGAGTGCTGCCAATACCTACAGCGGTGGAACAACTGTTTCTGCTGGCCTGCTATGGGTTGGTGCATCAACAGTGGGTTCTGCGGGGGCCATTACTTCCAGTGCTCTAGGAGTCGGAAATGTGAACGTTGCAAGTGGCGCAGCTGTCAATTTGGCGGGCTACAGTCTGGCTAACACGCTCAACCTTTCTGGTTCAGGTATCGGCAGTGCGGGCGCTTTGTACAACAGCACGACAACAGCCGCAACCCTGTCGGGGGCCATCACGCTGGCGGGCGCGACCACCATCAAAGGCAATGCAGGCGATTTGACGATCAGTGGTGCGGTGAATGGTGCTTACGCGCTGACTGTGTCCACAACCAACAAGGCCCTGAGCCAGTCTGGCATCGTCGGTGCCTCTGCTGCACCCACTTCGGTGACGATGGATGCGGGTACAGGTAACGTGAGCCTGAGCGCCGCTCAAAAAGTTGCTGGCCCATTGTGGGTGACTGGTGGTGGCATTTCTCTTTCCGGTGATCTGACCGTCAGCACCAACGATCAGCTGAAGCTCATTGCCAGCAAAGACATTGTCGCTTCGGCAGGTGTGGATCTCTCCACGCAAGGCGGCAACATTGTGTTGAGCGCCAACAGCGATGCTTCTGCTGGCGGTGCCATTTTGATGACGGGTGCTACCGTGCGCAGCAACGGCGGCAACATCACCCTGGGTGGCGGTACAGACGGGTCTGGTTATGCTGAGGGTTCTGCCGATGGTGCAATGGGTCAGCGTTATCGTGGATTGTGGTTGGACCAAACCACCATCGATGCATCAGGTACAAGCGCGAACGGAAATGTGGCCATTCGCGGCAAGGGCTGGCAGGGTGCCAATTGGGTAAGCCCTGCAGCAGCTGACTATGCGATTGGCGTGGACGTTGTGACCAACACGGTCATCAAAACAGGTGGCGCTGGCACCTTGCTGATTGACGGTGTTGGCGGGAAAAATAACAACAGTGGCAGCCACAGTGTGGGTATCAATCTGTACAACGGGCTGCAAATTTATTCAGATTCCGGCGCAATCACGTTGACAGGCACTGCAGGGACAGGGCTGGCACGAGAAAATGCGGGCATCTTGATGGACGGAGGCAGTACAGCCTCCATCTATTCCACCTCGGGTGCCATCACTTTAACGGGCAGAGGTGCCAGTACAGACCAAGGCATCAAGCTCAACGGCGGGGTAAACCTGGGTTGGAACGGCAGCTCTGGCTACACAACGGGTGACATCACTTTGAACGCGGATGCCATGACGCTGGGTGCGGGCTTGAGCCTGAAGACGTCCGGCGTGCTGACGGTGCAGTCGGTGGGCAACAGCTTCCGCTCTGCGCTGGAGTGGCCAATTGCCAATCTGACGATCGGCACCACACTGGGTGGTTTGACACTGGGTAAAACGACCAACACGGCCAACATCACCATCAGTTCCGCGCAAACCGTGAATGGCCCGGTCAATATTTATGGTGGCACCATCACCATCAATGCGCCCATCACCACCAGCAGTGGAACGGTCACGCTCAAGGGTACGGGCAATGTGGTGGATGGTGCGAATGGCTATGTGGTGGCCGACAAATTGATGTTGCTGGGTGGTGCTGTGACTCTGGATCACGCATCGACCAACATCAACACGCTGGCGGGCAGCGGTTTGACCAGCCTCAGTCTTGTCAATGCCGATGCCTTCGACGTGGGCACCGTGGGGGGTGTGAGTGGACTTGCTTCTGCAGGGGCTGTTGTGCTGACTGCATCGACGGGTGGCATCACGATCAACCAGAACATCAGCAGTGGCGCTGCGAACCAAACTTTGCAGAGTGCCGTCACCTTGGGGGCAGACGCCACATTGACGGGTGCTACGGTTTCCTTTGCTGCTGTGGTGAACGGTGCAAAAGCGATGACAGTGGCGGGCAATGCCAAATTTGATGCTGCTGTGGGCGCAACGACAGCGCTGTCTGGCCTGACTGTTTCGGGGACGACGACCCTGGGCGCGAGTGTGCGCACCACGGGCCTGCAAACTTATGCCGGTGCTGTGACTTTGGCCGCAGATGCCACGTTGACGGGCAGTGCGGTTCATTTGAATTCGACGGTCAACGGTGCAAAGGCTTTGACCATCGCTGGTGATGCAGTGCTGGGTGGCGCAATGGGTGGTGTCACCCGTTTAAGCAGTCTGAGCATTTCAGGGACGACCAGCCTGGGCTCGAATGTATCCACCACGGGGGCTCAGATTTACACGGGCGCCATGACGCTGACGGGTCACAGTACTTTGACGGGCTCGGGCCTGAGCTTGAGTTCGGTGAGTTTGGGTGGCGACACTTTGACTATGGCAGAGGCAGGTACCGGAACGATCAGCGGCACGGTGACCGGCACGGGTGGCTTGACGCTTTCTGGCACAGGGGCACTGACCTTGATGGGCGACAACAGCTACAGCGGTGCAACCCTCGTCTCCAGCGGTGTGTTGAAGGTGGGCAGCAATACAGCGCTGGGCACGACGGCAGGAGACACCACCGTCGCCTCGAGCGGCACGATCGATCTCCTGGCTGTGGCGGTGGCTGGCGAGCTATTGAACTTAAACGGCGGCACTTTAAAGGATGCCACCAGCAGTTGGAGTGGCGACATTGTGCTGGGCGCCAGCAGCTTCATTGAAGTGGGTTCTGGCGATACGCTGACCCTCAGTGGCGTGGTCTCGGGGACGGGCTTCGGCATCACCAAAACGGGTGCAGGTGCACTGGTGGTGACCAATACGAGCACCTATACCGGCAACACCACGATTTCAGCGGGTCTGCTACAAATTGGTGCGGGTGGTTCTGATGGCCTCCTTTCGGGCGCCACTGCCATCGTCAACAATGCTTCGTTGGTGATCAACCGCAGTGGTACACCCCAGATGGATAACGTCATTTCTGGCACAGGGTCGGTGACGAAGTTGGGCACAGGGGCGGTGACTTTCACGGGGTCCAACTCCTATTCGGGCGGTACCACCGTGTCTGAGGGCGTTATTGCCGCTGGCAGTGCAACGGCTTTTGGCTCGGGACGCGTGACGGTCAGTGATGGTGCGTCCTTGAATCTGAACGGCCGAACATTGGCCAATGCGCTGACCATGACAGGTGCCGGCTACGGCACTGCAGGTGCACTTTTTAACAGCAGCGTCAGTGCCGCGGCGGTTTCTGGCGCCATCACGCTGGCCGGTGTAACGACCATTAAAAACAACGGTGGATTGACTTTGTCCGGTGGCGTTGACGGCGCTTACGCATTGACCTTGAACCCGACCAATTCAACCCCTGCACTGGTGACCATGTCTGGTGCTGTAGGGGGCACAACACCGTTGTCCAGCATCACGGCCAATGGCCCTGTCAGCCTGGCCGCCAACGTGACGACCACGGGCAATCAAACCTGGGGCGCAGCTGTGACGCTGGCGGCAAACGTGGAGATGACGGGTGGCGAGATGCGTTTTGCATCTGTCGTCAACGGCGCCAAGACTTTGATGGTCACGGGCGATGCCCTCTTTCTTGATGCGGTTGGCGCCTCTGCGGCTCTGACTTCCTTGAGCGTTTCCGGTGTTTCCAACATCGGCGCCAACATCACGACCAGCGGCACGCAGACTTACGCCGGTGCGTTGACCCTCGGCGCAGGCAGTCAACTGACGGCCAGTGGTTTGAGTGCGGCGGCAGTGGATTTGACCCGCCATCACCTGACGGTGTCTGAGGCAGGTTCCGGGCAGATCACGGGCTTGATCGCGGGGACCGGTTCGCTGACCAAGGCGGGCGCAGGCACCTTGACGCTTTCTGGCACGAATGACTTTACGGGGGGTGTGGCCATCAATGCGGGCACGCTCAAGATCTCAGCAGATCGCAACCTGGGCGCAGTGCCTGGCAGCGCAAACGCAGACGCGCTGACCTTCAATGGCGGCACGCTGCAGGTGACGGCCAACACCAGCTTGGCCAGAGAGCGCGGGGTGATGCTGGGCAGCAATGGCGCAACGTTCCAGATCGATCCCATTGTGAGTGTCAACTATGCCGGCGTGGTGGCAGGCACAGGTGGCTTGACCAAGTCGGGCGCAGGCACCTTGGCCCTCAATGGTCATAACACCTACAGCGGCGGGACAGCCATCGGTGCGGGCATGGTCACGCTGGGGCATAACGCAGGGCTGGGTACGGCGGCTGTCAGCATTGCCAGCGGTGCGGCACTGGACCTCAATGGCAAGGCGATAGCCAATGCGCTGAGCGTGACGGGCACGGGCATCGGCGGTGGTGGCGCGATCACCAACAGCAGCAACAGCGAAGCCACGATGGTTGGAGCGATCACGCTTGCGGCAGACAGCAGCTGGGTGACGGGTGGGGCCATCAAAGTCACAGGGGCGGTTGATGGCGACAAAGCGCTGACAGTGACGGGGACAGGGGGCTTGACGCTTGCAGGAGGGGTGGGTCAAACCACGGCACTGACAAGCGTGAATATCTCTGGTGCGGTGACGTTGGGGGCGGATGTGACGACCAGCGGCACACAGAGCTATGACGGTAGAGTGACGGTGTCTGCGGCATCGACCCTGAGCACCACCGACAGCAACGTGACGTTTGGCAGCAGCGTGTCTTTGTCAGACAACTTGACGGTGAGCACGGGCGCAGGCGCTGGCGCCATCTCGGTCACCGGAGCGATTGATGGGGCCAAGGCGCTGAGCTTTAGCGCAGGCACGGGCGCGATCACGCTCAGTGATTTGGTGGGCCAGAGCACGCGCCTGGGCGCCGTGACGCTGAACAGCAGCGGTGTGACCACGCTAGCGAAAGCCGTCAAAGTGGGCAGCCTGACGACGAACGCAGGGGGAACCCTGGTGATCGATGGAGGCAGCGTTGACACCACGGGAGCGCAGATCTACGGCGAGGCGGTCACGCTGGGGGCAGACACGACACTCAAAGGCTCGAGCATCAACACGCAGGGCACACTGGCTGGTGGCAGCAACGCGCTGACAATAGATGGTGCAGCGGATATTGACGGCGCCTACACCGGCATCACAAATTTGAGCATCACGGGCGCAGCCAACATTGGCGCCAACATCACGACCAGTGGCACGCAGAGCTATGACGGTGCAGTGACGGTGTCTGCGGCATCAACGCTGAGCACCACCGACAGCAACGTGACGTTTGGCAGCAGCGTGTCTTTGGCAGACAACTTGACGGTGAGCACGGGCGCAGGCGCTGGCGCCATCTCGGTCACCGGAACGATTGATGGGGCCAAGGCGCTGAGCTTTAGCGCAGGCACGGGCGCGATCACGCTCAGTGATTTGGTGGGCCAGAGTGAGCGCCTGGGCGCCGTGACGCTGAACAGCAGCGGTGTGACCACGCTAGCGAAAGCCGTCAAAGCAGCCAGACTGACGACGAACGCAGAGGGAACCCTGGTGATCGATGGAGGCAGCGTTGACACCACGGGAGCGCAGACCTACGGCGAGGCGATCACGTTGGGGGCCGACACGATGCTCAAAGGCTCGAGCATCAACACGCAGGGCACGCTGGCTGGCGGCAACAAGACGCTGACGATAGATGGTGCAGCGGACATTGACGGGGCCTACAGTGGCATCACAAATCTGAGGATCACCGATACAGCCAACATTGGCGCCAACATCACGACCAGTGGCACGCAGACTTACGGCGATGCGGTGACCCTGAGTGGTGGTGACCGAACCCTGACAGGCAGCACGATCAACACGCAAAGCACTCTGGCTGGCGGTGGTAACGCCCTGACCATTGACGGTGCTGCGGACATTGGTGGCGCCTACACCGGCCTCACGAATCTGAGCATCACAGGTACAGCCAACATTGGCGCCAACATCACGACCAGCGGCACGCAGACTTACGCCGGTGTCGTGACCCTGAGCGGCGGTAACCGCAACTTGACGGGCAGCACGATCAACACCCGTAGCACTATGGCTGGCGGTGGTAATGCGCTGACGATTACAGGTGCAGCGGACATTGACGGTGCCTACACAGATCTGACCAGTTTGAGTGTATCGGGCAGCTCCAACATTGGCGCCAACATCACGTCCAGCGGCTCACAGACTTACACCGGAGCTGTGACTCTGAGTGGCTCTGACCGGACCCTCACAGGCAGCATGATCAACACCCGGAGCACCTTGGCTGGCGGCAGCAATGCGCTGACGATTGCGGGTGCAGCGGACATCGACGGCGAATACACAGGCCTCACGACTCTGAACATCTCGGGCACGGTAAACATCGGCGGCAACATCACGACCAGCGCTGGGCAGACCTACGGCGGTGCTGTGACAATAAGTGGCGCTGACCGCAGATTGACCGGAGCAACGATCAATACGCAGAGCACCTTGGCTGGCGGCAACAACGCGCTGACGATTGCGGGTGCAGCGGACATTGACGGTGCCTACACAGGCCTCACGACCCTGAGCATCACGGGGACAGCCAACATTGGCGCCAACATCACGACCAGTGCTGGGCAGACCTACGCAGGTGCAGTGACCCTGAGTGGTGGCGACCGCACCCTGGCAGGCAGCACGATCAACACGCAGAGCACCTTGGCTGGCGGCAGCAACGCGCTGACGATTTTCGGTGCAGCAGACATTGACGGCGCTTACACAGGCATCACAAATTTGAGCATCACGGGCGCAGCCAACATTGGCGCCAACATCACGACCAGCGGCACGCAGACTTACGGCGGTGCTGTGACAATAAGTGGCGCTGACCGCACATTGGCCGGCACAACGATCAACACGCAAAGCACCTTGGCCGGCGGCAACAACGCGCTGACGATTGCCGGTGCAGCGGACATTGACGCTGCTTACACGGGCCTCACGACCCTGAGCATCATGGGCACGGCCAACATTGGCGCGAACGTCACGACCAGCGGCACGCAGACCTACGCAGGTGCAGTGACCCTGAGCGGCGGTGACCGCACCCTCACGGGCACAACGGTCAATACGCAGAGCACCTTGGCCGGTGGCAGCGGTGCGCTGACGATTTCCGGTGCAGCGGACATTGACGGTGCATACACAGGCATCACGACCCTGAGCATCACGGGTGCCTCAAACATTGGCGCGAACATCACGACCAGCGCAGGGCAGACCTACACAGGTGCAGTGACCCTGAGCGGTGGTGACCGGACGTTGACCGGCACAACGATCAACTCCCAAAGTACCTTGGCAGGCGGCAGCAACGCGCTGAAGATCTCGGGCGCAGCAGACATTGACAGCGCCTATACAGGTCTGACCAGTTTGAGCATCACGGGCACAGCCAACATCGGCGCCAACATCACCACCAGCGGCAAGCAGACCTACGGTGGTGCGGTTACTGTCAGTAAGAAGTTGGTACTTCACACTTCCAACGCTGATGTGACCTTCAATGGATTTGTCGACAGCGCATCGGATGCGGCGTACGCGCTTGATGTTCGTTCAGGCACTGGCGTTGTCGAGTTTGTGCGTTCGGTGGGCTTAACAAATCCGTTGCAAAGCCTGAGCACTGAAGAAGTAGCCAAAGCGGGTTTGAGTCAAAACATTGGCACCACGAAACTAGGCGCTCAATTTGGTTCATTCACAACTGTTGGCAATCAGGTCTTCAACAACATCACCATGGCTGAAGCGCTGGATATGCGTAATCCTCGCGATCCAGGTTCTGCTGGCGTAACAGTGACGACTGAAACAGGTGGCACTGCTGTGATCTATCCGGTTCGCATGACTTCTGCCTCTGGTGATCTGAACTTCTTGGGGACTGTGGATGGCGGTGGCTTTGCAAAAACCAATATGCGAAGCTTGCAGCTCAATGCTGCGGGTCAGATCACGTTCAATGACAAAGTGGGCTTTGATGCATCCCCCAATGGAAACACTTCTTTGATGGAAAACTACACCCGTCACTACGGCATTTATCGTTTCGACGTGACGGCGCCGACCATCAACGTGTTGGGTGATGTCGCTGCCTATGAAGAAGTGGCTTTCAACGGCTCTACCTACATTGGCGGAACTGCTTACAACGGTCCTTATCGCCGCATTTATTCGATGGATCCGAAAATCACCTTCAACGGTCGCGTAGATGGTTATGGCGGGAAAGATGGGTTCTATACGCTGGATGCGCGCGCCATCAGTCTGGACAGTGGTTTGCCAGAGCCTGAAATCAACTTTGCAGAGGATGTGGGCTCTCGGAGGCAGTTGGCTGGTCTTATTGCCATAGTGGCGCGCCTTGATGTGGTCGGGGTTGACAGGCTCTCGAATGGCAGCGTTGCCACCCGAGAACAGACGAGCTATGGCGTGCCTACGACAGCCAATGCTGGGACAATCCGCTTCGGCGGCAATGTCATGACCACTGAGCAGCAAATTTATTTGGCGAATAAATTTGTGATTGATACATCTTCAGGCGCCAACGCGCTGGAATTCAATTCGGAATCTGGCGATGTGAACTTTACGGTGGGTCAGGGTCGCATGGTGTCTGGCAGCGGAGGCTCACCAAGGATCAAGTTTAAAAACCGCCCATCCTCTGCAACCATCAGTTTACTGAAGTCCTCGGGTGCGGTGATCACGTCTGAGCCCAATGAGCTGTCTGAATTGGTGAAATTGCGTGATACCAGCAAGCTTTCAGACGCGAAGCTGATGGATCAAAATCTGGACCAACGTGCTGGGCAATCGCCTACCGTTGAAGTGGGTGATTTGATCCCTGTGAACTGCAACGCCATTGTGGACAATAACTGCACGCCTGAGTTCAATGCAAATAAACCGATATTGAAAAATTAGAAGTCTGTTCTAAAAAACGGCCCGCATGCAAGTTACACCGCTTTTTTACGCTCACACGATCTACTAACGGGTGCATGCAAATGCAAATAAAAATCTCTTGATGAGGTATGCGGACATCACCAAATCAAAAGCCCACAGTTTTGCGACTGTGGGCTTTTTTGAGCACAACCGGCTTTTTTCAACCGTTCACAAAGTTGGGCGCGCGCTTGTTCAAAAAGGCGTCCATGCCTTCCTTCTGGTCGGCGGTGGCAAACAGGCCATGAAACAAGCGGCGTTCAAACATCACGCCATCTGACAGGCCACTTTCAAAGGCGCGGTTCACGCTTTCTTTGGCCGCCATGACCGACAACTGTCCGTAGCTGCAGATCATGAGTGCTGCCCCCAAAGCTTCATCCATTATTTTGTCCAGTGGCACCACGCGGCTGACCAAGCCCGCACGCTCGGCTTCGACCGCATCCATCATTCGGCCGGTGAGCACCAAGTCCATGGCCTTGGACTTGCCCAATGCGCGAGGCAGGCGCTGCGTGCCGCCAGCGCCGGGAATGATGCCAATTTTGATTTCAGGCTGGCCAAATTTGGCGTTGTCGGCGGCGATGATGAAATCGCACATCATGGCCAGCTCGCAGCCACCGCCCAATGCAAACCCACTCACGGCTGCGATCACGGGTTTGCGGATGGATCGGATGGTTTCCCAGTTGCGGGTGATGAAGTCGTTTTTGTAGACATCGTTGAAGTTGAACTTGGCCATGGCCGAGATGTCAGCACCAGCTGCAAAGGCTTTTTCGCTACCGGTGATGACGATGCAGCCAATGGCTTCGTTGGCGTCAAATGCCTTCAGAGCTATGCCCAACTCGTCCATGAGTTGCCCGTTCAGGGCGTTCAGCGCCTTCGGACGGTTCAAGGTGATGATGCCGACTTTTCCGCCTTCGGTGCGGACTTCAATGTTTTCGTAGCTCAAAATTTTCTCCAAAAAGCTGTGAACTTGTGCGGTCACTATAACCATGGTTGCTGAGTTGTTGCTGTCAACTCAGGCACTTGTATGAGGGAAAACATTAACCAACCGTGCGGTCGGGTAATGGTACATTCTTGGATTCAGGAGACAAGCCATGACCGAATCCACCGCATCTGTGTTGTACGAAGTGCGAGGTGCCGTGGCACTGATCACGCTCAATCGCCCGCAAGCGCTCAACAGTTTCACCCGCGAAATGCACCATGCCCTCTGGGCCGCACTGGACCTGGCCGAGGCCAATGCGGATGTCCGCGCTGCGGTCATCACCGGAGCCGGTCGAGGCTTTTGTGCCGGAGCCGACTTGTCGGATTTCGATTTCACCCCCGGCCCAGACCGCGTTGAACGTGCCGATCCGGGTCCGATCATCGATCAGGCTTTCAACCCCAGCACCAGACGTTTGCAGTCCCTGCGCATGCCGACCATCGCAGCGGTCAATGGCGTGGCTGCAGGCGCAGGTGCTTCCCTGGTCATGGCTTGCGACATTGCGATCGCAGCGCCCACAGCGAGCTTCATTCAGGCCTTTGCCAAAATCGGCTTGATTCCTGATGCGGGTGGCAGTTGGCTTTTGGTTGAGCGCCTAGGCTTGGCACGCGCCCTCGCATTGGCCATGACGGGCGACAAGCTGTCGGCGCAGCAAGCCAAGGATTGGGGCATGATTTGGGATGTGAACGAGGACCCCTTGACCAGCGCACTCGCGCTGGGCGAGCGCCTGTCGAAAATGCCCACCAAGGCTTTGGTGGCGACGCGGGCCTTGATGCAAGCGGCCACCACACGCAGCTTGTCCGAGCACCTGGACGTTGAACGAGACACCCAGTCAGCTTTGGGCAGAACGCATGACTATTTCGAGGGGGTTCAGGCCTTTCTCGAAAAACGCCCAGCCCAGTTCAAAGGCGAATGATGAGCGATCCTCAAACCTTGGCCCGCTTGGTGGGCGAAACCATGTTTGCCGTGGATGTGGCCTCCAAAGACACCATGGGCATGGAACTGCTGGCTTGCGAGCCTGGCCGTGCCTTGATGCGCATGACCGTGAAGGCGCTGCACCTGAACGGTCACCAAATCTGCCACGGGGGCTTCATCTTCACCCTGGCCGATTCCACGTTTGCCTTTGCTTGCAACAGCTACAACAAAAATGCGGTGGCAGCGGGCTGCAGCATCGAATTTCTCAAGCCTGGCAAGCTTGGTGATGTGTTGATCTGCGAAGGTCTTGAACAGACCCTGAGTGGACGCCACGGTATTTACGACATGAAGGTCAGCAATCAGAATGGCGAAGTGATTGCCATGTTCCGCGGAAAAAGTGCCCAGATCCCGGGCTCCGTGGTGCCGTCCTAAATAATTTGGGGGACAGGTCTTCAGTTCTTTGCCCGACTGCTCAAAAGGAGTTTTCATGAGTCAAAAAGTCTTCCACCTGGAGCCGATTGAAAAGGCCAGCATCGACGAGTTGCGCAGTTTGCAGCTCAAGCGCTTGCAGCAAACGCTTCAGCACGCCTATGCCAATTCGCCGGTGTATCGCGCCAAGTTTGATGCCGCGGGTGTGCACCCTGACGATTGCAAAACGCTGGCAGACATTGCCAAATTTCCTTTCACCACCAAATCGGATTTGCGCTACAGCTACCCGTTTGGCATGTTTGCTGTGCCCCGTGAAAGTTGTGCGCGCATTCATGCATCGAGCGGCACCACAGGCAAACCCACTGTGGTGGGCTATACGCTCAAGGACATCGATACTTGGTCCAACGTGGTGGCCCGCAGCATTCGCGCTGGGGGCGCCAGACCGGGTGACATGGTGCACATCAGCTACGGTTACGGCCTTTTCACAGGCGGCATGGGCGCGCACTATGGCGCAGAAAAATTGGGTCTCACGGTGGTGCCTTTTGGGGGCGGCCAGACCGAACGTCAGGTGCAACTGATTCAGGATTTCAAGTCCAACATCATCATGGTCACACCCAGCTACATGCTGGCGATTGCAGACGAGTTCGAGCGGCAGGGCATTGACCCGAAAACCAGTTCGCTGCGCATCGGCATTTTTGGTGCCGAACCCTGGACCAATGACATGCGCCACGCCATTGAAAAGCGCATGGCCATTGACGCGGTGGACATCTATGGGCTGTCGGAGGTCATGGGCCCTGGGGTGGCCAGCGAATGTATCGAGACCAAAGATGGCCCGACCATCTGGGAAGACCATTTTTACCCCGAGATCATTCACCCTGAAACGGGTGAGCCCGTGGCCGATGGCGAAATGGGCGAGCTGGTGTTCACGAGCCTGACCAAGGAGGCGTTGCCCATCATCCGTTACCGGACCCGCGATTTGACACGCTTGTTGCCAGGCACTGCCCGCAGCATGCGCCGCATGGAAAAAATAACAGGCCGCAGTGATGACATGATGATCATCCGGGGTGTCAATGTGTTCCCCAGCCAGATCGAAGAGCTGATTTTGAAGCGCTCTGAGTTGGCGCCGCACTACCAGTGCGTGCTGACGCGTGATGGCCCGATGGACGATCTGAAGGTGCTGATCGAGACCAAACCCGGCGTGTCACCCGACAGCATCGAGGCCCGCGCGGCAGCCAAGATGCTGCAGCACGAGATCAAGGTTTACATCGGCTCCAGTGTGGCGATTGAGCTCAAGCCCGAAGGCGGCGTAGAACGCAGCCAGGGCAAGGCCAAACGCGTGGTCGATTTGCGGGGCAAGTGAATCAAACAGCAGGCCATTGGCCTGCTTTGCGGTCGGCGGGTACAGCCAAACGCCAGTGGCTGGCTTGCGCTGGCAAGGTGAGTGGCAAGCGCAGCATGCGTTTGTCGCGTGACACCAGCGCCACCCCTTTGTGTTCGCGTCCCATCAGGGCGGGCAACTCGTCCAGCTTGCCAAGGCGCCAGCTGCCGCCTTGCGCTTTAGCGCCCACTTCCATGCCCAGCCATTCATCGCCTGCGGCCAGGCCCGCTGATTCGGCGGCGCTGCTGCGCAAGACGGCCTTGATTTGAACGCTGCCACTTGTCTCGCTGACGCGCAGACCCAGTCGTTGTGCCATGCTGGCAATTTCAGCGTGGACCTCAATGCCTTGGCTCGTCAATACATCACGCAGCGGCAGGTCTTCGGTGCTGTGCACCCAGGCCTGGATTTCTTTTTGCCAGTTGCGGCTCGACACGGTTTGCAATTCGTCCAGCAGGTCTTGCTCGTGCATCGGTCCCGCTTTGCAACGTTTCCAGAGGCCACGCATCACGGCTTGTAGCGTATGGCCTTCTTGGCGCAAGGACAGGTCCAGGCACAAGGCGACCAGGGCGCCTTTTGTGTAATAACTCACCGTGGCATTGGGCGTGTTTTCGTCCTGGCGGTAGTACTTCACCCAGGCGTCAAAACTGGCCTGCGCCACAGTCTGCACATGGCGGCCGGGTGTTTGTTGCACTTGGGTGATGGTTTTGCCCAGCAGCTTGATGTAGGTGGCGTTGTCGATCAGCCCGGCATGACACAGCAGGATGTCATCGAAATAGCTGGTGAAGCCTTCAAAGAACCAAAGCAATGTGGTGTAGTTCTCTTGTGTGTAGTTGTAGCGGGAAAATGCATCGGGGCGCAGTTGCTTGACGTTCCAGGTGTGAAAGTACTCATGGCTGATCAGGCCCAGCAGGGTGGTGTAACCATCGTTGGTGCGCGGGCTGGTCTGGCGCGGCAGGTCGACACGGTTGCAGATCAGGGCCGTGCTGTTGCGGTGCTCAAGCCCACCGTAGCCATCGTTCACAGCGTTCAGCATGAACAGATAATTTTTATGAGGCGCTTTGTTGCTCGCCTGCTTGCCCTGGCCGTGCCAGAAGTGGATGGCGGCTTCACAGATTTTTTGCGTGTCGGCCAGCAGTCGTGCGCCGTCGAATGAGGGCAGGGCACCGCTCACCACAAAGTGGTGTGGTATGCCGCAGGCTGTGAAGCTGCCGCGCCAGAATGCGCCCATCTCCACAGGGCAGTCCGCCAGTTCATCGTAGTTGTCGGCCTGGTACAGGCCAAAACCGCGCTTATCGGTCTTGAGCGGGGCGAGGCCTGTGGCCGCCTGCCAATCAGCTTGGTTTTTGACAGCCTGCAGCTGCAACCGGTGTGGCTGTTCTTCTTGGCCGTGTACCCGCAGGCAAAGGCTGGTGCCATTGAAAAACCCCCGCTGGCTGTCCAGCCAGGCGGTGCGCACCGAGTTGTCAAACGCATAGACCTCGTAGCTCAGCTCCAGAGGCTGGCCTTCTTTGCAAGCGATGTCCCAAGTGCATTTGTCTCGTTGGATGATGCTGGCACTTCGCCGCCCCTGTTTGGCTTGCAGCTGTTGCAGGTTTTTGGAAAACTCGCGCACCAGATAGCTGCCTGGAATCCACACCGGCAAAGACACGGTTTGGAGAGGCATTGGCTCGGCAATCGTGAGGGTGACCCGAAACAGGTGCGCATGCAGGTCAGCGGCTTCAACGGTGTAATGGATGGGGGTCATGCGCCGTGGTTCGGGTTTGGAGGGATTCGGTCAGGTGGCGCCAGCGGCCAGAAAGCAACTCATCGACGCCACAAGGGTCAGTTGCAAGCGCATGGGCAGCCAGGGCGCCAGGCCCGCAGCAGGCCAGGTTCGGCGATCCATCACATAGCAACCAATCAACACAAACCCCAGCATGGGCAAACCGGCAAACGCAGGCATCATCACGCCCACCCAGGCCAGCAGCGAGGGAGCCACCCCCCAAGTGAAATGGATCGAAGGGGCATTGGGTGCGATCAGTGCATTGCGAAAACCCACGCCCCAATGGATGCCACCCAGAAAGGACACGATAACGGCACCATAGCCTTGCATGGACAGTGCCACATAGGGGTGCAGGTTCGGGCCCACCAGCCACAGGCACAGGGCCAAGAACACAAATGGGATCAACCCGGCGTAGCCCAGTCGGCGAATCAATCGCCAAGTCGGGTCTTCGGTCTGGGGTGTGATCATTTGATGTCAGCCAGCATTTTTTCGACTTGCGCGATCGGCACTGCACCAGGCACGCGCGTGCCATCGGTGAACAAGAGCATGGGCGTTCCAGTGATGCGTTGTTTCTTGCCAAATTCCACAATGGTGTCAACGGCCGATGCATCGCAATTGGCGGTGGCAGGTGGGGTGTCGTTGATCATCCAGTCGTTCCAGACCTTGGCCTTGTCTTTGGCGCACCAGATGTTTTTGGATTTGACTTTGGAGTCATCGCCTAGGATGGGGTACAGGAAGTGATAGATGGTCACGTTGTCCAGCTTTTGCAGGTCTTTTTCAAAACGCTTGCAGTAGCCGCAATTGGGATCGGCAAACACGGCCAGCTTGCGCTTGCCGTTGCCTCGCACTTGGGTGAAGGCAGTTTTCAGGGGCAATTGGTCAAAAGGGATGGCAGAGAGTTTTTCCATCCGCTCTTCGGTCAGGTTGCGCTTTTGCTTGACATCGATCAGCGCGCCCTGGATCAAAAAGTTGCCCTCGGCATCGCTGTACATCACCTCGTTGCCCATGCGAACTTCGTACAAGCCGTTCATGGGGGTTTTGCTGACTTCATCGATCTTGGGCAAATTGGTCAGTCGCTCGCTCAGGTTTTTGCGGATGGTCGCTTCTTGCGCAAAAACAGGGCTTGTGGACAGTAATGCCAGTGCCAGGAGCAATGCCAGCATCAATCGGACAAACTTCATCGGATTTCTTTCGGATTCAAATGGGGAGAGTCTTTGTGGATTCAGTCTGAACCAGGTGCAGGTTTGCCCATGGCCTGTTGTGTCATCCAGTTTTTCAGCGGGCCGCTGCGGTCAAAGCCGCGCATGCCCCAGTTGCGCAGGTTTTGCCAGATCGGACCGGGTTGCGCAAACAGGCGCTGCAAGCCATCGGTCACCAGGCCCATGGCTTGCACCTCCGCCTGGCGAGCGCGCTCGTAGCGGCGCAGCAGTTTCATGTCGTGTAGTGGTCGCCAGAATTCCTTGGCACGGATCACTCGCACCAGCTCGGCCACATCCGCGAGGCCCACGTTCAGGCCCTGGCCTGCCAAAGGGTGCATGGCATGGGCAGCATCGCCAGCCAAGGCAAAACTTTGTTTGGCAGCACCAGGCATGGCGCCAATCCAGCGTTCGGCGCGGGCCAACTGCAACGGCCACAGGGCGCGTTCTGAGGAGAGGCGCATGGCGCCCAGAGCTTGAGCACAAGCCTGCTCCAGTTGGGCGGCGAAAGCCTCAGCGGGCAGTCCCATCAATTCTTCTGCCCGGCGCGGGTGCACTGACCAGACCAGCGCCACCTCGCGCCCACCTTCTCCACCCAAAGGCAGCAAAGCCAGAATTTCTGCTTGCGGCTTTGACAGGCCAGGCACCTGGCTCCAGCCAAACCATTGGCGCGCGATGCCCCCGTGTGGGCGATCACAATTCAAACGGGTTGCTACTGCGTGCTGGTCATAGTGGTTGATTTCAAAGCACACGCCCAGTTCGGCGCGAGTTTGACTGGCGCGGCCTTCGCACACCACAGTGAGCGGCGCTGCCAAGGGTGCGTGCACCACTTCGATATGGGGTTGAAACTTGACGGCTTCGGCCAGGCGCTCTTCCAGCACTGGCACGTCCACCATCCAGTTGAGTTCTTCCACACCGTTTTCCAGTGCCCCAAATTTCAGGTGGCCGCCGTGGTCGCCCCACACTTGCATCTGGTGCACGGGCGTGACCGCCGGGCTGTCGGGCCAGCAGCGCAGATCTTGCAGCAAGGCCCTGGCCGCACCGTTCAGGGAATAGGCCCGCACATCCGGTCCCTTGGATGGGCTGGGTGTGTCGACCAGAGCCACGTTCAGCCGCTCTCGGGCCAGCAGAAGGGCCAAGCTGCGGCCCACAATGCCAGCGCCGCGAATGCAAATATCAGGGGATAAAGCCATGTGCGCATTGTAGGATGCGGCGCATCCCGGACATTTCAGCAGGACTTTGCCACGCCGGATGCTTGTGTATGCTTCGCTGCGCCTTGGTTGGGTCGTGCTGTCACAAGATGACCCGTTAAAATCACAGCTTGTTTCCCGAATCACCGAAAGCCTTCCATGAGCCTCAAATGCGGCATCGTGAGTTTGCCCAATGTGGGCAAATCCACCCTTTTCAACGCCTTGACCAAAGCCGGTATCGCGGCTGAAAACTACCCCCAAGGCAGGGGTGCTTGAAAAAGCCTTCTGGCTCAGTGACTTACAAGGATTCATCGGGTTTCGGGAGTTGTTCCAGGACAAAGATTCGCTGACCGAATCGTCAACGACAAGGCCATCTTAGGATGGCCTTTTGCTTTTGTCGGGGGCAACTGGGTTAGTCAGACGCGTCAAATCCTGGAGATTGGGTTGCCGGACAACGACTCCTCCATTTCGATCATCAAAAGTAAAAGGTCAGCACCATTAACCATGGAAGTCAGGCATCTGGCTGGCTCATCACCCGGACCAAAGGTAATTCCTTGCCACATCACGGGTTTTTGCGTTGCCTTTTCGAAGACCTTGCCTCCGTGCGAAGCTGCATTCCGAAGTGCCCATGACATTTGCCATGCCGCTGGCCAAGAGGTCCTGTCTTGGCTAAACCCCTTGATGAGGGCATCTCGATTGCGTTGATGAAAGTTGACCAGAAAGGGCAAGAACAAGGCATCAACAAAGTTCTGAAATCCTGAAGTCCAGAATAGAAGTGGGGATTTCGTCTTGCCATGCACTTCGGACAAGTGAATCTCATTGGGTTGAGCGTTCATCATCGCTGCTTGAACTGGGCCATAGAGAGGGAGGCGTACCTCTTTAAGCAGGTGTTTTGCTTCTATCGTCACATAGTCTCCAGGGTTCGTCTGAACCTTACCGGCCCTGTACAGCTCAGCAGCGATGGCAACGCTTTGCAGTGAAATCAGCAGCGTGTTCAGCTCGGGATAGAAGCCCGTGGTTTTCGTGATTTTGTATGTCGTGATGTTCAAGAGTACGGTCATGTGATTCTCCTGACATCTATCATGAGGTATAGATCGAAATAATTCAAAAGAAGCAATTGCACATGCAAAAAGAAACATCGCAAGACCTGTATTGCTGTTTAAGGCTACGCTGAACAAGCCACCGAATTCAGCGATATGTTGCTAGTTGATTGCATGATGCGAGATGTGATGGGCGAAGCGGCCCAATTTCGGCCCGTATTTCTGGCCTTTTCACGCCAGACACGCGCATTGCGCGCTCTGAAGACGCACTCATGCCATGCGGCGTCCACGCGCTAAGTAGATGTTGGCCAGACCCAAGGCCACGAACGAGCGCGTGGCGTTCTTGGCCAGGCCGCGATAGCGCACCTTGGTGAAGCCCCACAGCCGCTTGACCACTGCGAAGACGTGCTCCACCCGGGCGCGTACCTTGGACTTGTTGCGATTCTTCGAGCGCAGGGCCGGGTCAACCTCACCTCCCTTGCGCACCCGCTGGTTGGTGAAGTCGTTCGCATGTGGTGCCTTGGATGCGATCAGTGCCTTC
>NZ_NESK01000032.1 GCF_003063415.1 Limnohabitans sp. 2KL-17 | reverse complement strand
GGAGGGCCAGAACATGCGTCCTGCCAACAGGTGCCGACGGTGTCGGCTTTGAACCCCTGTCCCCGATCAATTCAGGTGGGGGATTTTGAAGTGGCCATAAGTGGGGGAATTTGGGTGGCCATCAGGGATGCAAAATATAAAATGCGAATTGATCACTGTAGACGCTGAACTTAACATGCTAATCAACAACAAAATTAAACGCGAGCTTCTTCGAATCTTGAACCAGATGCGCAGTTTGATCATGAACACCTATGAACCCTACAAGCGTTGGAAACATGCTCGCAACAGAAGCGAAAACCCAAATATTTGCCTTAACTCAGCCCATACACGGAAGGACAAAGTAGCGGTCTATTTGGTTTTCCAACCACAGGGATTGATGACCTCCACCTGGCTAACACTGGAACACCTGAACAGAAAGGGATACAGCACGCTGTTGGTTAGCAACTCTGCGCTGACTCCCGAAGACAAAGCTCGCGCTTTGCCTCTTTGCTGGCAAATCATGCAGCGTCCGAATTTTGGATATGACTTTGGCGGTTATCAAGACGGCGTAATTGCTGTCATGGAATCAAGCCATACTATTCAACAAATGCTGATATTGAACGACAGCATTTGGTTTCCGCTTCAGCGCCAGTGTGATTTTTTGGATCGCATAGAAACCTCTGATGCTGGCTTCGTGGGTGCATTTCAACTAGAGCCCACCCGCGACAGGAGCAAGATGCAAGGCAAAAAACGGCCATTCATGGGTTCGTTTTTCTGGCACTTTAAGCAACCCGTTTTACTCAATCCTGTCTTTATGGCGTTCTGGCGGAACTACAAAGCAACCAGTAGCAAGTACGCAACCATCCGCCGTGGCGAAAGACGCTTCACTCATCACTTATTAGACGCTGGTATCGTGGGTGAGGCGATGTACAGTCGACTTGAATTTGACAGATGGATCAAAAAAATACGAGGTCCAGATGTACGCCAAGCACTAGAACGATTGTGCACAGCAGATGCTGCTCTTTCCACTCAAAGAACAGCCTTGTTGGCCAGATATCAGCTTGACGAAGCTTGGGAAACAGAAGCCAAATACCTGGCTTTTTTGATCACCAAGTCACAGAACATCATCGCTACTGCTCCCTTGTACATGGTGGGCGATCTGAAATTACCATTTCTAAAAAAATCTGGCGATGAGGCCAACTTACTGGCTTTGCAGGAACTGAACGTTTTTTTCACAAACCATCCGGAGCTGATTGACACCTGCGTACTGGATGAAATTCGACAGGTTCTCCATCGACGTTCAAACAAGCAACCCTCTGCGAATCAATCGTACAGTCCTGAAGAACCTGACGCCAACAACGCCATGATGCCGAATGAAAAATAGGCCTCCATAAAAAGCCAAAGGGGCCCATGAGCCAACGCATCGACCATAAAAATGAGCAGAAAAGCCAAAAACAAGGTTTTTTCTGACTGGCTACGTTTCCATGCCATCAATATCGCGGCCCCTAAATAGGCGCAGATCAACATGAGACCCACTAGACCATGGTCAACCGCCAAAAAAAGAAATTGGTTATGCGGATGAAAACAGCCAATTTGGCACATCGTGTCATTTGCAAAAGCCGCCTTGGCCAATTCATGATAAGCACCCGTACCATGCCCAAACCAAGGTGCCTGCATCCACAAATTTATTGACGTAACCCACATGTGCAGGCGGGCACCGGTAGAAGTAAACACATCCCCTTGCTTGTAGGATCCCGCCTCGCTGAACACTTGTTGCACGCGTGTCCCCGCAAGATCAGAAAAAAACAACACCACCAATATAGCCAAGGCCGCAATAAAAGCTGCGTAAATAGCCCATCGACGTGGCAAACTGAGCAATGGCAATAAAACAACCAAGACTAACGCAACCCCATACCCAATCCGACTGGACGTGAGATGGGTGATGCTAAATATCGCTGCAACAAATAATAAGAAAAACGATAGACGCAACAGCCATGAGCTTGCACGGACTGTCCCCAGCCAGAGTAAGGTTGAAAATAATCCTATGACCAAACTTTGCGCGATGTAATCGATGAACACAGAATGATCCACCCCAAAGCCAAGATTCTGGGTTTTTGACCACGGCAGCAATATGAAAATGTTGAGATACGTGGAGAGCAGAACCACACTACAACCGGTGATGAAGGCCCACCACATCCAGCGACGGTGGCGTTGATCTGTGAGAAGACTAATGATCATCAGCACCAAAAAGAACTTGCTGTAGCGCTCCCAGTGCTCTTGAACATCACGCCAAGGCGCACTTGTATAGAGCGCTCCCAACAACAACATAGACCAAATACCCGCTATGGGCCAAAACAAAGGTGTTTTACGAATGTTGGACCATTTATCTTTGTATTGACCAGAAAAAATACTTCCTAAAATGATCAAAAGAGCTGCAATATTAAACAGTGCTCGAGATGTAGGAATGGCAAAACCTAGCAAAACACAACCCAACACGCCTGCATGGAATGCGGTCATCTGAAGCCGCTGAACAATCTTCATTTTTGAAAACCGATCTGCCAAAAGACGAATGAAGAAACCGCATGAACGAATTGAACAGACGCCAGCCCCTTGCCGTAGGCATTATTCATGGCAGATCGCACACCCCATTGATTGGATAAAAATTTAATAATGGCTTGTGTCTCATGCGCACAGCACGCAGTGACCGACATAGATTGCGCCCGATTATTTTGCCTCGTCCCAACATCAAGGCTTGGCAACCCCAGAAATGGGGCCTCACGAACTCCCGCGCTGCTGTTGCCGACCATAACAGCCGCATTTTTCATTAACTCGCTGAAATAATTAAAACGCATAGACGGGATAATCCGAAAACGCTCAGAGGGAAGCTGCTCCAAAGTAGCAAAAATCTCATCCGTCCCCGGATCGTTGTTGGGTGCAATCACCACAAAGTTTTTGCCGCTGGCTTCGAGGCAAGCAAACAGCGATTTCGCCTGTGCACCGATGGTGTCGGCCTCTGACGTGACGGGGTGAAAAATCACGATGCCGTAGTCGTCAAACGGGATCGCATAACGTGTTTTGACTTCTTCAATTGTTACGCCCGATGGCCGTGCATGCGTGTCCAGCTCAGGTGAGCCGATGTTGTACACCCGGTCGGGGGCCTCGCCCAGCGCCAGCACGCGCTGGCGTGCGGCTTCAGAGCTCACAAAGTGGGTTGCGCAGAGTTTGGTGTTGCAGTGGCGAATGCTTTCGTCGATGGTGCCCGACACCTCTCCGCCTTCGATGTGCGCAGATCGGATGTAGCGCATGGCGCAGACGATGGAGGCGGCCAGTGCTTCGACCCGGTCACCGTGGATGATGACCAGATCCGGGCGGTGCTCGTGCACAAAATCTGAAAAGCCCAAAATGGTCTTGGACAGGATGAACTCGAGCGCGTCGCCTTCGCGCTGATTCACAAATTCAAAAAATTCGGCACCGGCAAAGCGTTTGACTTCCAGCCGCGTTTCGCCATAGCGACCCATCATGTGCATGCCGGTGATGAAAAAGCCGATCTCAAAACCCGCCTGTTGGGCCGCATGGGCCAGCGGTTCAAGTTTGCCAAAATCGGCACGGGTGCCGGTCACAAACAGCAGCTTCTTGCCCGTCACCGGCGCAGTCAGGTCCGTCATTGCGGCTTCTCCACACCGTCAAAATCGCTCCAGCGCAATTGCTGGTTGCGCGTGACCGCCTGTGTCAGGCGTGCGCCGATCAACTGGTCAAAGTACTGCACCGAGATCTCGCCAGACCCCGGGCGACGTGCCCAGATGTCGGCTTCTGTGACGACATGGCCTGCAGGCAGGTCTTTGTCAGCCACCACCGAGCCGCGCGCAAAGCGGTAAACATCTTCTTCGGGGGCCGTGCGCACTTTGGGGTTGTTGAGTGCCGTGTGGATTTCCTTGGAGCGGTCGATCAGAAAACGCAATTCGGCCGGGTCCATCGAGCAAGAAATGTCAGGCCCTTTGCGGTAGCGTGTGTCGGTGAAATGGCGCTCCAAGATGCACGCCCCCAAGGCCACGGCCGACAAGGCCATTTCGGGGCCAATGCTGTGATCTGAAAAACCGACCACCGCGTTGGGGAAAGCTTGGCGCAAATCGGTGACGCCCTGCAAGCTGACGATTTCAGGCGGTGAGGGGTAGAGGTTGGTGCATTCCAGCAGGGCGTATTCAATGCCTGCGTCTTCCAGAATCTGGACCGACGGTTTCATGCTCTCGATGGTTTGCATGCCGGTGCTCATGATGACGGGCTTGCCCATGCGGGCAATGTGTCGGATCAAGGGCAAGTGGTTGCATTCGCCCGAGCCGATTTTGAAAGCGGCCACACCAATTTCGTTCAAAAAGTCAGCCGCCGCCCGCGAGAAAGGCGTAGAGATGTAAATCATGCCCAGCGATTCGGCATGTTTTTTCAGCGCGATCTCGTCGTCTTTGCCCAAAGCGCACTGTTGCATGACGTGCCAGATCGAGATGTCCGCATTGGGCGGGAAAATCGACTTGGCCTCGTCGGTCATCTCGTCGTCCACAAAATGGGTCTGGTGTTTGACCATTTCACAGCCGGACAGACGCGCAGCGGTCACCATGGCCTTGGCCACCTCCAGGCTGCCCCCGTGGTTGATGCCGATCTCAGCGATCACCAGCGGCGCGTGGCGCAAAGAAATGTCCCGGTTTGCAATCTTCATCACTGTTTCCTATTCTTTGGGGGTCAGCACTGCTTCACAGCGCTCAAAATCGGCCAGGGTGTCAATGTCCTGGCTGCGTTCTGCGCTCATTGGCACCAAGCCAATGCGCTCGCTCACAAAACTGCCGCGGTCCAGAAACCACTGGGCCTGCATCACATACACCGCGCCATTGGGACGCACCACAGGCGGCAAACTCTGGCGGTTCGAAAAGCAATACGCTGGATCGCTCAGCGGCAAAAAGCGGTCGCCGTCGACCCGCCCCCACTTGAGGACGCCACGGTCAGCCTCGGTCACCGACATCACCAGTTCGTGCCGCCCCGTGGCAAACACATCCAGCGCCGCCAGAACATCGGCCACCTGGCGCAGGGGTGAGGTGGCCTGCAGCAAGACCACCGTGCCTCGGCAGGACGCAGCTTGCAAGGCATGCACCAACACAGGGGCCATCGGCACGGCGTCACCGCACAAATCAGCTGGCCTTTGAATGGCCTGCACCCCGATGGGCAATGCGGCAGACAAAACCTCCGGGATGTCCGAGCTCAGAATGACGCGTCCAGCGCCAGCTGCCAAAGCGAGGTCGACCGCGTGCCGGAACAAGGGTTTGCCCGCCAGCATGCGTGTGTTCTTGCCTGGCAGGCCTTTGGAGCCCGCCCGCAAAGGGATGACCGCAGTCCATGGCGCGTGCATCGGGGTCATTGAGAGGCCGTTTTGTGGTGTTGAAACAGATTGAGCGGTAAGTATACTGACGCACCCTGCCCCAATGGGGCCTTTGCCCGCCTCCCGCTTTTTTCTGCCAGACACCCACCCACCCGCCATGAAAACCCGTTTCCCACCCACCTGGGGCATGCGCCTGGCCATTGCGCTTTACCAGGCCGTCTGGGTTGTTGCCTTGCCTGCGTTTTTGGCATTTCTGTGGCAAAGGGGTCGGCGCGAACCGCTTTACAGGCAGTTCTGGGCCGAGCGCTGGGGCAAGGCGCCCACAGCTTTAAAGAACCCCATCTGGGTGCACTCGGCCTCCATGGGCGAAATTCGGGGCGCGGCGCCTCTGGTGCGCGCCCTGCTGGCGGCGGGTTATCCAGTAATGGTCACCACCCTGACCCCGGCTGGCCGCACAGCAGCACAAAAGCTGCTTGAACAGGCCATTGCGCAAGGTCAAGCCCAGGTGGCCTACTTGCCTTTTGAGCTGGGGGGATCGGTCCGGCGCTTCATTCGGCATGTGCAGCCGCGCTGCGCCATGATGACCGAGATCGACACCTGGCCGGTGCTGCTGACCACCATTCGCCAACAAGGCATTCCCCTGTGCATGGCCAACGCCCAATACCCCAAGAAAAGCATTGAGCGCGACCTGCAGCGCTGGGGCGGATTTCGAGCCAAGCTTTTTAGCGCTTACCAATTGGTGATGTGCAAATCCGAAACCCATGCCCAGCGCTTTCGGCAGGTGGGCTGCGCACGGGTCGAGGTGGTGGGCGAAACCCGGTTTGACCTGCCAGTGTCTGCCCCCCAAATCGCAGCCGCTGAGCAGTGCGTGCAAAGCTGGCAGCTGGGCCTGAGCCAACGCCCGGTGATCGCCTTTGCCAGCGCCATCGTGGGCGAAGACGAGCCATTCATCGAAGCCATGAAGCTGATCCAGCAGGGGCTGGCCGCAGCAGGGCAGGCCAAGCCGCTGTTTGTGTATGTGCCGCGCAGTCCACAGCGGTTTGATGCGGTGCACGGGTTGATGCAAAACGCTGGTCTTCAAACCCTGCGCCGCAGCCAAGTGTTCGATGCAGCACTTCAGGCGAAAAATCTGCCCATGGCCATCGGCGATGCGGATGTGTTGCTGGGCGACTCTTTGGGCGAGATGTACTTTTACCTGGCCTTGTCGCAAGCCGTGGTGGTGGGGGCTTCTTTCGTGCCCATGGGGGCGCACAACGTGATCGAGCCTTTGGCCCTCAAAAAGCCGGTGATGGTGGGCCCCAGCATCTGGGGCATCGAATACCCGGGCGTCGAAGCGCTGGCTGCAGGCGTTTTGCAGCAACACATGGACATCCCCTCGCTGGCCCAAGCAATGGTTCATTTGCTGACAGCGCCGGGTGCCTACGCGCAGGCGATGGCCGGTGCTGAAAAGTTTTATGAAGAACACGCAGGCTCAACGGCCAAACACATGGCGGTGTTGGTGCCCTGGCTCAAGGCCTTGGCATGAGCGTTTCGCGCTCATGGGCCTTGCAAGGCTATCTGTGGCTGGCCAAGGCCATGGCGCCCGTGTGGCGCTGGGCTTTGCAAAAGCGCCTACAGCGCGGCAAGGAAACCCCTGATAGCTTGGCCCAGAAGTGGGTCACTGACCCGCCCAGCAGGCCGCAGGGTCCGCTCGTCTGGGGGCACGCGGTGGGCGTGGGTGAAGCCATGGCGCTGGCGGGGCTTTTTGCGCAAATGGGCGTGCACTGGCCACAAGCCCGCTTCTTGATCACCACCACGGCCCGCACCTCGGGCGATGCCCTGCACAAGACGGGCTTGCCGCCGCGCTGCATGCACCAGTTTGCCCCCGTCGACACGCCCGACACGGTGGCCCGATTTCTGGACCACTGGCAGCCCGCGCTGGCGGTGTGGTGTGAAATGGATTTATGGCCCGCCTTGATCCACGCCACCGCCCAAAGAGGCATCGCGCATGCCTTGGTCAATGCCCGACTGGACGCCAAAGCTGTTGCCAAACGCCGCTGGGGCAGATTGATTTACCAGGCACTTCTGCCAGGCTTTAGCACCTTGTGGGCGCAAAACACCACCACCCGAGACGGATTGATCGCGCTGGGTGCAAGGCCTGATCGCGTGGTGGTGACAGGCACCATCAAATCCATGTCGCCCCCACTGGCTTGCGATGGTCAACACCTGCAAGCGTGGCGGCAGTGCCTGAAAAGCAGACCTGTCTGGCTACTGGCTTCGAGCCACCCGGGCGAGGAAACACTGGCATTGCAAGTGCATGGCTTGTTGCGCCTGCAGCACCCAGACGCCTTGCTGGTGATCGCGCCCCGAGCCCCCGCCCGAGGCCCAGAAATTTTGGGCTTGTGCCCCGATGGCAGCTTGCTGCGCAGCGCCAGTAACGCGCTACCCATGCCCAGCGACAGCGTTTATGTGGCTGACACGATCGGGGAAATGGGCTTGTGGTTCCGGCTGGCCCCTGTGGCGATGCTGGGAGGTTCATGGACGCCAGTGGGTGGCCACAACCCGCACGAGCCCCTGGCACTGGGCTGTAGGGTTTTACATGGCCCCCACGTGTGGAACTTTGCCGAAAGCTACAGCGACCTGGACGGCCAGAACCTGAGCCAAATGCTCAGTGAAACAACGGCCCTGGCCCAAGCCGTCAGCACCAACTGGGCGCAGCCTGCAACGCCAGCAAGCGTCCAGCCGCAAGCAGCGCTTGAACCCTTGCTCAGCCTGATTCAGCTGGCGCAAGATTGAGGCTTGAGTGCCTTTTCAGTGCGCCGAAGCCTGAATCTGCGCATCCGGCTTGACTGAACGCAACAAGGCCAGCATCTCGGCCTCGATGCGGTGCAAGGCGGCCTCGGTCTGGCCTTCAAAGCGGAGCACCAACACGGGCGTGGTGTTGGACGCCCTGATCAGGCCAAAGCCGTCTGGCCAGTCCACGCGCAGGCCGTCAATGGTGAAGATTTTGGCGGGCGCCTTGAATACGTCACCAGCCAGCACTTGCAAGGCGCTGGTCACGCTGTGCGGCTCGCCCTCGGCGCAAGTCACGTTCAACTCGGGTGTGCTGAAACTGCTGGGCAAAGCGTTCAGCACCACATTGGCATCTGGCGCTTTGCTGACAATCTCCAGCAAGCGGCAACCGGCGTAGGTGCCGTCGTCAAAACCATACCAGCGTTCCTTGAAGAAAATGTGCCCGCTCATCTCGCCACCCAGTGGCGCCTGACCGCCCTCGGCCTCAATGGCTTTCATCTGAGCCTTGATCAGCGAGTGGCCGGTTTTGTACATCAGGGCTTTGCCACCCGCCGCTTCAATGGCCGGGGCCAGACGCTGCGAGCATTTCACGTCGAACAAAATGGTGCCGCCCGGCACGCGGCTGAGCACGTCCTCAGCAAACAATTGCATCTGGCGGTCGGGGTAGATGTTGTGGCCATCGGCAGTGACGATGCCCAGGCGGTCGCCATCGCCATCAAAGGCCAAGCCAAGTTCTGCGCCGGTGGTTTTTAAAGCCTGTATCAGGTCTTGCAGGTTTTCGGGCTTGCTGGGGTCAGGGTGGTGGTTGGGAAAGTTGCCATCCACCTCGCTGAACAACTCAATCACCTCACAGCCCAAGGCCCGGAAGATGCCTGGCGCAGAGGCCCCCGCGATGCCGTTGCCCGAATCGATCACGATCTTCATGGGGCGCGACAAGCGGATATCGCCCACGATGCGCTGGCTGTAGTCGGCCAGCACATTCAGGTGCGTCACTCCGCCGCCAGCCTTGTGCTGCCAGGTCTCGGTTTCCATCATCTGGCGCAGGGCCTGGATTTCATCGCCATAAATGGCACGGCCAGCCAAGACCATCTTGAAGCCGTTGTAGTCCTTGGGGTTGTGGCTGCCCGTGACCTGAATGCCACTTTGACAGGCGGTGTTGGCCGCAAAGTAGAGCATGGGGGTGGTGGCCAGGCCGATGTCGATCACCTGTATGCCCGTGGCCACCAAGCCCCGAATAAGTGCGGCCGACAAGCTTGGCCCGCTCAGACGGCCATCACGGCCCACAGCCACCGTGGTCTGGCCTTCGGCCATGGCTTGCGTGCCAAAAGCTTGGCCCAGCCCCTCGGCCACTTGCTCATTCAGGGTCGATGGCACCACCCCACGGATGTCATAGGCTTTGAAGATGGAGGGGGTGACTTGCATGAGACTTGCCTAAAAAAATAAGGCCACCGGGGCCCAGCTTAATCATCGAATTTGTATTTTAGGTGGGAAATTTTGGGTGGGCTCCCGAAATTTCCCACCTGATCTGCCAGTGGGCCACCGCATCCCCAGCAGCAGGTCTTGCGTTCAAGCCATTGCAGCTAACATGGGCCGCCATGCCATTCCCGGAATTTGCGATGACATCACTCAAAACCCTGCGCATCGAAAGCCCTCTCGGGCCGATCACCCTGGCGGCCAGCCAGATGGGGCTTTGTGGCCTGTGGTTTGAAAAACAAAAGCACAGCCCCACCGATGCCGACAGACAAAACTGGCAAGCTGATGCACAGCACCCTTTGCTGCAAAGTGCCGCAGCCCAGGTGCAGGCTTACTTTGCCCATACACCGGTGGTGTTTGACCTGGCGCTCGATTTGTCGGCAGGCACCCCTTTTCAGCAATCGGTTTGGCAGGCCTTGCTGAGCATTCCGTCGGGCCAAACCCGAAGCTATGGTGACCTGGCAAAGCACTTGGGCAAAGCCAGTGCTGTGCGCGCCGTGGGTGCCGCCGTGGGGCGCAACCCTGTGAGTATCATCGTCCCCTGTCACCGTATTGTGGGCGCCGCTGGCCAACTCACAGGCTATGCAGGGGGTCTGTGGCGCAAACAGGCGCTGCTGAAACGGGAAGGGCATCCCATGGCCCTGCCCGTTTCGCCCCCACTTTTCTCAGAATGAACACCTCACACACCAAAGGCTGGTTGGCCGATTTCTTGCTGCTGGCTGCCATTTGGGGCTCCTCTTTTTTGTTCTTGCGCGTGGCCGCACTCGAGCTGGGTGCACTGCCCACAGCCGCCATGCGGGTCGCCATTGCCTCGGCGTTCTTGCTGCCCCTGCTGCTGGCCAAAGGTCATTGGCCAGCGCTGCGCCAACACTGGAGGCCTGTGCTCTTTGTGGGTGTTTTCAACAGCGGTATTCCGTTTGCCCTTTACTCTTTTGCGGTGATGCACATCACCACCGGTTTTTCATCGATCCTGAACGCCACCGTGCCCTTGTTTGGCGCCCTCGTCGCCTGGCTTTGGCTGGGTGACAAACCCAACCTGTCGCGCTCAGTGGGTCTGGCCATCGGCTTCGGCGGTGTGGTGCTGCTGGCCGGTGGGCAGGCCAGCTTCAAGCCCAATGCTTCGGGCATTGCCCCCGCCTGGGCCGTGCTGGCTTGTCTGGCTGCGACCACCTGCTATGCCTTTTCTGCAAGCTTCACCAAAAAATACATTCACAGCCTGCCCCCACTGGTCACGGCCACAGGCAGTCAGGTCGGCGCCACCCTGGCTTTGGCCCTGCCTGCGCTCTGGTTCCTCCCAGATCACTGGCCCAGCGCCTCGACTTGGTGGTCTTTGATGGTGGTGGGTGTGCTTTGCACCGGCGTGGCCTATGTCCTGTATTTCAAACTGATTGAAAGTGCCGGTCCTTCACGCGCCCTGACCGTCACGTTTTTGGTCCCGGTCTTTGCCATCGCTTACGGCATGTTTTTTCTGGGAGAAAACATCACAGCCTGGATGCTGGTGTGTGGCGCCGTGATTTTGCTCGGCACATCCTTGTCCAGCGGCCTGATTAAGTTGCCAGGGCGTTGATACGGCGGTGAAACGTGACGGGCTGCGACTGCTGCCCCAATTCACGCGCCCGCAGTTGGCCGCAACCGCCCTCCACATCCTGCCCCGCAGACTGGCGCAACTTGGTCAGCACCCCACGCTGGTGCAAGCTGCGCGCCATTTCGGCAGCACGCTCCCAACTGGGACGGGCATAAGGCAAGTCGGGCACAGCGTTGTAGGGAATCAGGTTCATCAACGCGTATTTGCCTTTGAGCAAACGGACAATGCCCTCCACTTCTTCTGTGCTGTCGTTCACGCCCTCAATCAGCGTCCACTGGTACTGGATCGGGTAACCGGTGGCGCGGGCATACGCTTCACCCGCCTCCACAAGGTCTTGCGGGTCAAAGCGCGGTGCGCGCGGCAACAACTGCGCCCGCAAATCAGCCCGTGTGGTGTGCAGCGACAAAGCCAGCGCAGGCTTGACCCGGCCTTGCGGCAAGCGCTCAAAAACCCGCACATCGCCCACCGTGGAAAACACCAGATTCTTGTGCCCGATGTTGCCCACCGTGCCCAGCAGATCGATGGCCTCCATCACCTGGTCCAGATTGTGCGTGGGCTCCCCCATGCCCATGAAAACGACCTTTTTAACAGGCCGAAGCGTGCGGGCCAAAGCCACCTGCGCCACGATTTCGGCGCTGCCCACCTGACGGATCAATCCTTCACGGCCCGTCATGCAAAACACACAACCCACCGCACACCCCACCTGTGAAGAAACGCAAAGCCCGTCTCGCGGCAGCAGCACAGTCTCGACCGTTTGTCCGTCGTGCAAACCCACCAGCAAACGGGCCGAGCCATCTTGCCCCGGGTGCTGCTCGCGCAATGTACCCAGTCCAGCCAATGACAGGCTCAACGCGGGCAAAGCCTCGCGCAGCGACTTGGGCATGAAGCTTTCTAGCGGCCTGCGGCCACTGTCCTGGGGTTTGGCCTGTGCCCAGAGGCGCAGCACGCGTTGCGCATGCAGGGGGCTGGCGCCCAAGGCCCACAAATGGTCACGGACGTCTTGAATGCTCCACATGGCGGTCAAGACCTGCTTCAGTAATGTGGCGGAATTTCATCGCGCAAATTGCGCATCTCGGCACCACCGCCCGACTCAGGCAGGCGGTCGCGCATCTGACGCAGCTCTTGAATCAGCGCGTCAATTTGCTGCTGCTGGCGGTACACCTGCGCATTGAGTTGGTCGAGCAGGTCTTCAGTAAAGCCGGCCTTGATTTCGAGGTCAACCAGGCGATTTTCGATGTGGGTTGGAATGTCCATGCGCTGTATTGGACATGATTTTGGCGGGGGTCTCTCACATGTTTTACAATTTAAGCCATCGCCGAGTTAACTGAACTACTTGCAGGGCGATTCATAAATTCTGCTAAAGCGTTCGCCAGGCTCCGGGTTTTCAGGGTCGGCAACGCCGACAAACCCCTGAAACCAAGGAACCTTTTTCATGTCCAGCAATTACCTCTTCACCTCCGAATCCGTCTCGGAAGGCCATCCCGACAAAGTGGCTGACCAGATCTCTGACGCGATTCTGGACGCCATCTTTGAGCAAGACCCCCGCAGCCGCGTGGCCGCCGAAACACTGACCAACACCGGTTTGGTGGTGTTGGCTGGAGAGATCACCACCAACGCGCACGTGGACTACATCCAGGTCGCCCGCGACACCATCAAGCGCATTGGCTACGACAACACCGAGTACGGCATCGACTACAAGGGCTGTGCCGTGATGGTTTGCTACGACAAACAATCCAACGACATTGCCCAGGGTGTGGACCACGCCTCCGACGACCACCTGAACATCGGCGCGGGCGACCAGGGCCTGATGTTCGGCTATGCCTGCTCTGAAACCCCTGAGCTCATGCCCGCCCCCATCTATTACGCCCACCGCCTGGTCGAGCGTCAGGCACAGTTGCGCAAGGATGGCCGTCTGCCCTTTCTGCGTCCCGATGCCAAAAGCCAGGTGACCATGCGCTACGTCGACGGCAAGCCGCACAGCATCGACACCGTGGTGCTGTCCACCCAGCACAGCCCCGACCAATCGGAAACCGCCACCAAGATGAAGGCCAGCTTCACCGAAGCGATCATCGAAGAACTGATCAAGCCGGTGCTGCCCAAAGAGTGGCTGTTGGACACGAAATTCCTGATTAACCCCACCGGCCGTTTTGTCATCGGTGGTCCTCAGGGCGATTGCGGCCTGACTGGCCGCAAGATCATTGTGGACACCTACGGCGGTGCCTGCCCACACGGCGGCGGTGCGTTTTCGGGCAAAGACCCCTCCAAGGTGGACCGCTCGGCGGCTTACGCAGCCCGTTATGTGGCCAAAAACATTGTGGCCGCCGGTCTGGCCACCCAGTGCCAGGTGCAGGTGGCCTACGCCATCGGCGTGGCACGCCCCATGAACATCACCGTCAACACCGCCGGCACAGGCGTGATCTCGGACGACCAGTTGTCCGCGCTGGTGGCCGATCAATTTGACCTGCGCCCCAAAGGCATCATCCAGATGCTCGACCTGTTGCGCCCGATCTACAGCAAGACGGCTGCATATGGCCACTTTGGCCGGGATGAGCCCGACTTCACCTGGGAGCGAACCGACCGCGCTGCCGCATTGAAAGCAGCTGCAGGTCTGTAAGCCACAACCCACGCAAAACTCAGGGCGTCCAAGCCCAGAGCACAAGCCGCTCGGCGCAAGTCGAGCGGCTTTTTTCGTCTTTGGTCTCTGAAAAGGCCCATCGAACAAGTCCCTGGCATGAAACCATTTTGTGGCGCCTGGTACAGACAAACGCTGCGGCTTGTTTTGACAATTCAGCAAAACACCCCAACAGGAAACATCATGTTCAAAGACCGACTGGATGCTGCACGACAACTGAGCAAGGCTTTGGCGAAATACCAGGGGCAAAACCCACTGGTGCTGGCCATTCCTCGGGGCGGAGTGCCCATGGGTGCGTGGATAGCCCAAGCGCTGAATGGGCAACTCGATGTGGTGCTGGTGCGCAAACTGCGGGCACCGTTCGAGCCCGAAGTGGCCATTGGCGCAGTGGATGACACAGGTTTGGCCTATCTCTCACCCTATGCCGCCACCTTGGGCCTGGACCCGCAATATGTAAAGGACGAGATCAAGCTGCAAATGAAAACCATCAAGGAACGCCGCAAGCAATACAGTCAAGCCCGAGTACCTGTAGAGGTCAAAGGACGTGTGGCCATCGTGGTGGACGATGGCCTGGCCACAGGCGCCACCATGATGTCGGCCCTCAAAGCCACACGACAAAAACAGCCACGCCATTTGGTGTGTGCCATTCCGGTGGCCAGCCCGGACGCCCTGGCAAAAATCAAACCACTGGCCGATGAAATCATCTGCCTTTCAGCCCCCGAAGACTTTATGGCAGTGGCACAGTTTTACCGCCAATTTCCACAAGTGGACGATGAGCAGGTGTTTGCATTTTTAAAAGCCAGCGCACAAGCAGCCCCAGAGGGTCACCACTGAAGGCGCTGCAGGTCATGTGACAGGTGATCACAAACGGAATTCGGTGCGCAGCCGATTGTCCAACTCTTTGACGTTCAAAGACGTCAGGTCCAGCACATGTTTGGCATCGATAATTTTTTCTACGGGTGCATCCAGATGCGCCAACAACTCGCCCATGAAAGGATTTGACACGACCAGTGCCAAAGAATTCACACGGTGGGTCAAAGCAGCCTCGTGAAAATAGGTGGCCAAGGTTTTTGCAAACTCACTGCGGTGCAAATGCTTGAGGTCTGCCCGAGGTGCCAACCCGGATCGTCCAGCCAGAGACTGCCCCAGCGGGGATCGCTCGGTTTCACTGGCTTGCATGCGGCTTTCCGGATGTTGCCAATCGGTCAACTCCAGCAGGGGTTCGGTGAACGATGTCCGCTCAAAAACCCGTGCCTGCGAAGCGTTGGCCACCAAGATCCAATGTTTTTGAGCCATGCCCGAATCCTTTTTTTTACCACGTGAACGAAGCTTGAATTTTTCAGTCAATCAACGCAGTGGTCAATTGATCGGAGGGTATAGAACCACTGGCGCAAGGCTTGCGCAGAAGGGCAGGGGTTGATCGGCATCAAGCCTTTTTTAGAAAAGACATGCGTCAATTCAAGGCTGCCAAGGAACGCCGCTGACACAACCGATCGGACTCACACGCCACATGCCAAAACCTGCCACTTGTACAACGTGATGTCGCACACTCCAAAGTCGCCCGAATGCGTTTTCATGGCCCAGAACCTCACCAAGGTCTATGGCGAAGGCGCCGCTGCGGTTCATGCACTGCGCGGGGTGAACCTGCGTATCACACAAGGCGAGTTTGTGGTGCTGCTGGGCGCTTCGGGCAGCGGCAAATCCACCTTGTTGAACATTCTGGGTGGGCTGGACAATGCCACGGCAGGCACAGCCCAATGGTTTCACCAAGGCGAAACACACGCGCTAACAGGTGCCAGCGATGCCGAGCTCACCCGCTATCGACGCGAGCATGTGGGCTTTGTGTTTCAGTTCTACAACCTGATCCCCAGCCTGACGGCGTTGGAAAACGTGGCGCTGGTCACCGACATTGCGCAAGACCCCATGCAGCCTGAAGACGCTTTGGCCTTGGTCGGTCTGTCGGACCGCATGAACCATTTTGTGTCGCAAATCTCGGGCGGTGAACAACAACGCGTGGCGATTGCACGCGCCATCGCCAAACGCCCGCAGGTGCTGCTTTGCGACGAACCCACAGGCGCTCTCGACTGTGCCACCGGCATCGTGGTGTTGCAGGCCATCGAAAAAGTCAACCGCGAGTTGGGCACCACCACCGTGGTCATCACCCACAACGCCCCGATTGCCGGCATGGCCGACCGTGTGATGCGCATGGCCGATGGCCGGATCGTCGACATTCAGGTGAACCCCCACAAAGTGGCTGCGTCCAGCCTGATCTGGTGATCTGCGCATGAAAGCCCTCCACACCAAACTCTGGCGCGACCTGCAACGCTTGTGGGCGCAGGTGCTGACCATCGCCGTGGTGGTGGCCATTGGTGTGGCCGGTTTTGTAGGCATGTTTTCGGTGCATGAATCGCTCAAGGGCTCACGCGACAACTTTTACCGCGACAACCGCCTGGCCGAGGTGTTCACGCACGTCAAACGTGCACCGGTGGTCCTGCGCGACCAACTGGCCGCCATAGAAGGGGTGGCTGAAGTCCAGCTCAGTGTGGTGATGGACGCGCAAATCGCCCTGCCTGATGCGCAGGCCCCGGTCACGGGCCGCTTCATCGGTCTCGACCTGGCACGGGTGCATGGACAACGGCAAGGCCTGAACGCACTGAGCCTGCGCAGTGGCCGCTGGCCAGAGCGGGGCAACACGGTGGAAGCGGTGGTCAGCGACCGTTTCGCTGTCGCCAGGCACTTGCAGCCTGGTGACCGTGTCAACGCCATCCTGAACGGTCGGCTGCAGCCAATCCACCTGGTGGGAACGGTTGTGTCACCCGAATATGTTTTTGCCTCGCGCGGTGGCGCACCCGACGACAGGACGTTTGGTGTCTGGTGGATCGACCACGAACGCATGGCGCAAGCCTTTGACATGCAGGGCGCCTTCAACCAGGCCTCACTGCGCCTGCACGCCCCCTCTTGGCTGCAACCCGTCATTGAAAGAACCGACCGCCTGCTGGACCCCTATGGCACGCGGGGCGCCGTGGGCCGGGACAAGCAAATTTCTGCACGAATTGTCAGCGACGAACTGTCGCAACTGAAGGTCATGGGAACAGTTCTGCCCTCGATTTTTCTGGCTGTCTCGATGTTCATCCTGAACGTGGTGGTCAGCCGCCAAGTGGCTACACAACGCAGCCAGATTGCTGCACTCAAGGCCTTGGGCTATGACAACAGGGCCATCATCTGGCATTACCTGGGATTGGCCATGGCCATCACGGGCTTGGGTCTGGTCACCGGTTTGATGCTCAGCCGCTGGATCGGCCTGATGGTTTTGGACATGTACGACGAAATATTCCGCTTCAACCAATTGGCCTACGGCACCACACCTTGGCTGGTGATCGTCGCGGCATGCGTGGCCTTGACTGCGGCCATCCTGGGCACATGGGGGGCCATTCGCACCGTGGTGAGGCTGAAGCCAGCCGTTGCGATGCAACCCCCGTCACCCCCTTCTTACCGACAGACACTGATCGAGCGACTGGGACTAGGCCAACACCTCAGTGCTGGCACCCTCATGGTGGTGCGCAATTTCGAGCGCCGCCCCTGGCGCTCGGTGTTCACGGTCACGGGCATTGCATTGGCTGTCGCCCTGCAAATCTCGGGCGCATTCTGGCTGGATGCGATTGCACACATCGTGGACATCCAGTTTCGCCAAACACAGCGCGGCAATGTGGTGGTGAACTTTCAGCAGCCTGTGCCGCCCTCGGTGGTGCAAGACCTGAAACGCCTGCCTGGCGTGATCCACGCAGAACCCTACCGAAGCGAGGCGGTGCGCGTGCACTGGCGTGGCGTGACCGAAGACGGTAACTTGCTGGGGCTGTTGGGTAACACGCGGCTGTTGCGGCCTGTGGACGAGCAACGTGGCCCCCTGCAAATCCCGCCTCAGGGCATTGCCGTTTCGTGGTTGCTGGCCAAAAAGCTAGGGCTCCAGGTGGGTGACCGGGTCGAGGTTGAATTTCGCATGTGGCATCAGACCCGCGCCACCGTCGAGGTGGTGGACATCGTGCACACCTTGATGGGCAAGCAAGCCTTCATGGATTTTGAAACCATGAACACTTTGTCGCGCGATGGCACGGGCGCAAGTGAAGCTACGATGCAGGTCGATCCTCTGGCCATGGCCGCGTTTTGGGAAGCCGTCAAGCAGGCACCCGTCATCACCGCCGTGTTCGACAAGGCCGCCTCACTCGCCAGCTTTGAGGAAACCACCTCGCGCAGCATGAGCGTTTTCAGCACCATCCTCACCTTGTTTGCCGTGGCCATGGCGGTCGGCATTGTCTACAACGCCGCACGCATCAGCTTGTCGGAACGGGCGTGGGAGCTGGCCAGCCTGCGCGTGCTGGGCATGACACGCGCCGAAGTCTCGGTCTTGCTGCTCGGCCAACTGGGCAGTGAAGTCTTGCTGGCCCTGCCCATTGGCGCGGTGACAGGTTGGGCCTTGGCGAGCGTTCTGATGCACTTGATGTCCTCCGACAACATCGACTTCCCCGTCATCATCGCGCCTTCTACTTATGCATGGGCTGTGCTCATTGTGCTGGCAGCTGGTCTGCTCAGTGCCCTGCTGGTACGCCGAAGAATTGACCAGCTTGACTTGGTGGCTGTTTTGAAAGTACGCGAATGAACCTAAATTCTTTCCTTGTTGATTTGAAGCGCTGGGCACCTTGGGGCTTGGCCGCACTCGCCTTGGCAGGCTTGGCATTTTGGGCGCTGATGCCACGCGCACTGCAGGTAGAAGTCGGCATGGTCACCATCGGCCGCTTTGAACAAGCCATTGACGAGGACGGCCAGTTGCGTTTGAAAAACCGTTACGTCATTTCAGCGCCCATGGCTGCCGAGTTGATCAGGCCCGAGCTCAAAGTGGGCGACAGCCTTCGTACTGGGGATGTAGTGGCCACACTGAAACCACTGGCCCCCAGCATGATCGACGAGCGCAACCGACTGGTGTTGCAACAACGTGTAGGCCGTGACGATGCCGCACGCATGGCTGCGGCCGCCCAACTGCAACGACTGCAAACCAGCTTGGCGCAAACCGAGCTGGAAGTTCAAAGAGCCCAAAAACTCGCCAGCGACAACTTCATCGCACCCGCAGCTCTGGACCAGGCGGTTTTGGCCAACCGCGCCGCAGCGCAGGCCCTCGCAGCAGGCCAGGCGCAGTTGCGTGCTGCGGAATTCACGCTGGCCGAATCGCAAGCCGCTTTGGCCAGCGCAAAACCCGCCAGCCAGGGCACAAAAAACGCCTGGAGAATCCAGAGTCCGGTAGACGGCCAGGTACTCAAGCTGCACCTGACCAGCGGTGCGCCGGTCATGGCAGGCCAGCCCTTGCTGGAGATCGGAGACATCCAGGTGATGGAAGCGGTTGTGGATGTTTTGTCCTCTGATGCCCGGCAGCTTGCACCTGGTGCCAAGGTGCTCGTTTCACCAGGTGTTGGTGCACCCCTTTTGTCTGGGCAAGTCACGCGCATTGAGCCGGTGGCCTTTACCAAGGTATCCGCCCTTGGGATCGAGGAGCAACGGGTCAATGTGATCATCGAACTCGAGCGCTTGCCTGACGGCGCTCAGCGCCTGGGTGAAGGCTTTCGGGTGGATACACGCATCACCCTGTCTTCTCACGAAAACGTGCTCTTGGTACCCAGTGCGGCACTGTTGCGAGAAGGCATGCGCTGGCAGGTACTGGTACACCAAAACGGTCGTGCGCGCGCCAGGAACGTCACCATCCAGGCGCGCAATGCCGATGTGGCCTGGATCAAGCCCGATGACACGAACGGCGTGCGGGCCGGTGATGCCGTGCTGCTCTACCCGGGGACCATCACGGATGGTCAGCGCGTCAAAGTCAAACCCGGCAGGGGGCAACGGTAAATGCTTGAGCGCAGCACCAAGGACATAGTTCTTGGTGAACAGCGGCCCTCAGCCACCGTTCAGGACACCTTGAACATGCCCATTGGCATGCAGGCTCAGGGTGTAAGGGTGCGCACCGGTTTTCAAGGACTTCAGCCTGCGGGCAGCATCGACCATGGCCCGTGCAGCAAACTGGTGAACATCGAACCGGGCTTCGAGCAACAGACCCGCATGCTGGCCTGCATCTGCACTTTCAAGACGTTCCAGCACCAGGCCTTGGCGCTCCTGCGCTGCCAACGTACTCAGACTGTCTATCTGAAAAATCCGGCTTGACTCGCCAGCAAACAACGGGTCGGACTCGATGAGATCGTGAACGGTCTCCCACGAAGCACCTGGCATCAACTCGACATACACATAGCGCACCAACTGGCCATCCGGACCGCTGAACTCACCCTCCAATGCCTGCTTGACCCCTGGCAGATGGCTCACAGAAACGCTGTGGTGCATCTGAACCGCCGGATGCCGGTGCGCCACGCTGCGGCCTCGCGGTATCAGGACATGGAAAGCGTTGTTCATCAGGGGCAATACCCCCGGGTTCCAGCCAGCGCCATAAACAGCGGTTGCGCGGTAACGGTGGGCTTGTTCCTCCAGTGCTTGGTAATGGGCCATCAAGGCCACCCCCTCAAGACGGGCGCACTCGACCATGGGTATGCGCGATTGCAACAGGTCATGGGCCACAGCGCCAACCTCCAATGGCGGCACGCACACTAAAGCCAGGTCGACCTCCGGCAAATCACGGATGTGCGTGACGCGGACGGTGTTTTGCAATCGGCCTCGCAAAAATCCTGGAAAACCTGGGCGCTCAACTACCCCAGCCAGCGCCAGATCGGGGTCATCGAGCAAAGCCAGTGCACAGGCGCGGCCAAGTTTCCCCGGACCAACCACTGCCACCTGCAAGCGTTCTGGCGATTCACTCAGTGCGTGATTTTTACTCACTGCCGACGCGCACGCTCTTGCTTGATGCCTACATCAATCGAACCAACCAATGTGTTCATCTCTTGCGCCAGTATCTTGAGCACATCGTCCATCGTGACAATGCCCATCAGTTCATCCTGAAAGCCGACCACAGGAACACGGCGCACACCGTGCTCACGCATGCTTCGCATCAGGTCGAGCAAGGAATCGGCTTCGTTGGCCGTTACCACGTGCTCAGACATGATGTCTTCCAGCCTCAAGGGCTCGGGGTCCAGCCCTGTGGCCACGACCGACATCACGATGTCGCGATCAGTGACAAGGCCCCGCACCTGACGACTGCCGTTTTCATCGTCGACCACCACCAAAGAGCCCACATGGTCTTCGCGCATGAGTTGCGCAGCAGCCACCAGACTGGTTTGTTTGTAGCCTACGGTGACTTTGCGTTTGCAAATATCGCCTGCTGTCAGTTGTTTACCCATCATGGCTCCTTGAAAAGGTGACAACGCCACTTGAAGCTGTCAGGGTCAGGCGAACGGCCTGACAACGAAGTTCAAGAGAAAGTCTTTTGATCATGTCCTGTGATGTCCAGCGTGTCGGTGCAACAACACACGGCTTGTCATCGCCTAGGTGATGCAAGAAACAGACAGGCGGCACAACACACAGCAACATGATCAATCGTTCGATCCCAAGCCCACTTAAGCCTTTTTTAATGGGTTCGGTCTTACCCCTTTTCTCATGTTTGCCATCAAGGACCCGCCCTATGAGCACCACCAAACCCATTCCCATGCAAGTCATTTTTCGCAACCTGGAGACCTCTGATGCGGTGGAAGCCCGGGTTCGCGAAAAAGTCGACAAGCTTGGGCGTTTCTACCCGAGCATCAACAATTGCCGAGTGGCCATTGAGCAGCTCCACCGCCACCATCACCAAGGGAATCACTTTCATGTTCGAATTGACCTGAAGGTGCCCGGACACGAGCTGGTTGCTGACCGAGAGCCCGATGAGAACCATGCTTATTCCGATGTGTATGTGGCGCTGCGAAATGCCTTCGATGCGATGCGTCGACAACTTGAAGACCTTATTCGGCTTCAGCAAGGCCATGTCAAACACCATGAAGAACGGCCACACGGCCATATCACCGAAATATCCCCCGACAAGACCTTTGGGCGCATTGAATCGATCGATGGCCGATGGCTGTACTTTCACCGAAACAGCCTGATCGGTGAAGACCTGGACAAACTGCAGGTCGGAACACCTGTTTACTATGTTGAAGACACCGGTGAGGAAGGGCCACAAGCCAGCAGCGTTTACCCGGTTGGAAAGCACCACATCCTGGTTTGAGCTTCAGGCGCTGAACCACCAAAGCGCCACCCCACACTTGGGCCTCGGCCCAAGTGTGGGAATTCATCAGACGATTTTGAGCAGATGGCTTTGCCCATTGGGTTTTTTAGGCAGCGTCAGTTGCAACACCCCGTCTTCGTATTTGGCAGAAGCTGCAGACTGGTCTACGCTCTCATCGAGCGTGAAACTGCGTGCCACGCTGCCGTAGTAGCGCTCACTGCGAATGATCTTGGCACCCTGCTTCTCTTCTTTCTCCTTTTTCACTTCTGCACTCAGGGACACCTGATTGCCTTCCACAGACACTTTGATGTCTTCTTTTTTAACGCCTGGAATTTCGGCTTTGACAAAGAAATTTTTGTCGTCCTCGGTCAAGTCCAGTCGCATTTGCGGCTCACCCTCCATCAATCGGTACATGGGCCGCATGGCAAACCCTTTGAAAAAGTCTTCACTGAAGGGATCGCGCAGTTCGCTGAATGGGTTAAATCGTGTGAGGTTGCTCATGGTGTTTTCTCCGGTTTTCAAAAAAATGGGCCGCAATTGCGCCGCAAGACAATGTGGAGCGCGGTGGAATTACGCATCGCCCCAAGGGTCATTTCGAAAAATGCCCCTGCGATCACTGTCTGTTTTTTTACACCCAACGTCTGTTGATCAACTCACAAATACCATCAGGATTTACCTGCACTGAAACCCCCATCCACCAGCAACTGAGATCCGGTTACAAAGCTGGCCTCATCACTCAACAAAAAGAGCGTGGCACTGGCCACTTCATCAGGCCTTCCCAAGCGCCCCCAAGGGTGAAGACCGATGAGAAATTGACGCTGCGCATCGGTGATACCTGACAGCAAAGGGGTATCGATGTAGCCGGGGCAAACGGCATTGACACGCACACCATGTTCGGCCGCCTCCAATGCCAGCGTGCGGGTAAGGTTAACCACCCCGGCTTTGGCGGCGCTGTAAGCAGCTGTGCGACTTTGGCCCTGCAAACCCAGAATCGAAGCGCAGTTCACAATGCTGCCGCTGCCTTGCACAATCATCTGGCGCAATGATGCACGCGCTACACGGAACACCCCCATCAGGTTGATGTCCATCATACGCATGAAGTCCTCATCGCTGTAATGGTCGGCGGGACTCAGGCCTCCAATGCCAGCATTGTTGAAAACGCCGTCCAGACGACCAAAGGTGTCCAGCGTGCGCGCAACCATTTCATCCACCTGGGCTGTTGAAGTGACATCCACAGGAACAAAGTGACAACGGCCCGGATACATCAAGGCCCAATCTTCAGTTCTTTCACGGCCAGCAGATTCAGGCAAATCGGCCAACACCACACGTGCGCCTTCTTGCAAAAATCGTCCGATTGCAGCCAGTCCGATGCCACTGGCTGCTCCGGTCACAAGAATGGTCTTTTGGGGGATACGCATGTCAATCTCCGGAGGAACGAGAGGGCTGAATAGGGGGCTGAAGCACAGCCTTATGGACCCGATTAGGCCGAAAGATCGTCAAGCCTTTGAGGCCCTCACGCCAGGCCTGCATGAACAGTGCACCGATGTCGTCGGCACTGGTATGGGCAGACAGGTTCAAGGTTTTGGAGATGGCGCCGTCCACAAAGGGCTGCACAGCCGCCACCATGGCAATGTGGTGTTCAGGCCGGATTTGCAAAGCCGTCACGAACGCTGAAGGCAAGCGCAACGCAGAAGACCCCAGACTTTGGTAAATGCGCCAAGCATGGTCTTGCGCCTCAAAGCGATGGCGATGGCCATCGGCCGCATGAAAGTGCCGCGTATACGACCAGTCAAAAACAGGCTCAATGCCAGTAGAGGTGTTGTCAGCAAAAGCCAGACTCACGCTGCCGGTGGGTGCAATCGACAGCAGGTGGCTGTTGCGCAGACCGTGCTTGCGAACAGAGGCTCGCAAGGCAGGCGACAGCCGACTGGCAAAGGTGCCGGGGGCCAAGCAAACATCGGCATCAAACAAGGGGTAAGTGCCCCGCTCTTTGGCCAAGGCCACTGAGGCGGTGTAGGCGTGGTCGCGCATTGTCTGGGCGATGGTTCGGGCCATCTTGCGTCCTTGCGGCTGGTCATAGCGCAGCCCCAGCATGACCAATGTGTCACCCAAGCCCGTGAAGCCGATGCCGATCCGGCGCTTAGCGCGCGCCTCACTGGCTTGTTGTGGCAAGGGCCAGGCAGTGATGTCCAGCACGTTGTCCAGCGCACGCACTTGCCAACGCACGGCTTGTGCAAAGGCCCTCGTGTCAAATGCTGCCGCCCCCCCTTGACCGAAAGCGTTGCGAACAAACCGCGGCAAGACGATTGGTCCAAGAACACAACCACCATAAGACGGCAATGGTTGCTCACCGCACGGGTTGGTGGCTTCTATGGTTTCGATGGCACGCAGGTTGTTGTCCCGGTCAATGGTGTCCAGAAACAACAAGCCAGGCTCAGCGCTGTGGTGTGCAGCATGGCTGATGGCAGACCACAAGGTTCGGGCTGGCAATGTTTTGTAAACCCACAGTCCATCACCTCTGACATAGGGGCCTGTGGCCAAGCTGGCGGCCAGACCTGCCGGGGGCCTGAGGTCGCGAGGTGAGACGCGGTGCACCAAGTCCCACATCTGGTCATGCTCGACCGCTTGCATGAAAGCATCGGTGATGCCAACCGACACATTGAAAGAACTCCAGCGCCCCGGCGTTTGTTTGGCCGCAATAAAGGCCAGCACATCGGGATGGTCACAACGCAAGACGGCCATTTGAGCGCCTCGTCGGGCGCCCATGGATTGCAAGGCCAAGCAAGACTTGTCAAATGCATCGATGAATCGGCAAGGCCCAGAAGCATTCAGGCCCGTGCCATTGATGCGCGCCCCTTGGGGCCGGATACGGGAAAAGTCATAGCCCACACCACCGCCGCGGCGCAAGGTCTCGGCCGCTTGAGCCAATGCGTCATGTATGCCAGGGTAGCCCCCTTCATCGCGCCCACCCAAGCAATCACCCACCGGTTGCACAAAACAATTGGCCAGCGTCACGGCCATGCCAGTGCCTGCACTGGCCATGATGCGACCGGCCCCGATGGCCCCGGCTGCGAGGTGTAGACGGAAAACCGCCTCAAAGTGGGCCTGTTGATCGGGGGCTTCGATCGAAGCGATGGCTTTGGCAACGCGATCAAAGACATCCCCTGCAGTCAGCTCACCTGGCTGAAGGTATTTGCTTTTCAAGACCGCTTGGCTCAGGGCTTGTGGTGCCAGGAATGACGCCGGCAAAGGCGCACACGGCGCCGCAGCAACAGGCGCCATGGCCTGCTCGGATGTATGGGCAGAAGGTGTCATTGCGCCTATTGCAGCGCAAGTGGGCCCACAAAGCATTACTTGAAAAATGGTAGCCCGCCCACCATTACCCATTGGCTTGCGTTAGCGCAAGAGCGCAGGTCGATGGTTTGTTCAGTATTGATTTTTCTGCACAAAACCGGGTCAAGTTTGCCCCAGGAAGGACCCATGATGAAAGCCAAGCACCTGATTTTTCACGACGAGGCGCGCGACAAAATTCGCCGAGGTGTCGATGCTTTGGCCGAGGCCGTGAAGGTGACGATGGGTCCACGAGGCCGTACGGTGATTTTGGAGCGCGAATGGGGCCCGCCACAAATCGTGAACTCAGGTGTTCTGGTTGCCAAAGCGATTGACCTGGAAGATCCTTTCGAAAACATGGGTGCACAACTGTTGCGGGAGGTGGCGGCTCGAACCAGCGAAATGGCAGGTGACGGAACCACCACAGCCACGGTGCTCGCTCACGCCATGGTGCACGAAGGTCTGCGCTACTTGGCTGGGGGCATGAAACCGATGGAACTCAAACGTGGCATTGAGCGGGCCATAGATGCCGTTGTCGCCGAGCTCAAGGGCATGTCACAAACCTGCGCCGACTCCAAAGACATTGCGCATGTGGCCACCATTTCTGCCAACAACGATCGCTCGATTGGCGAGTTAGTGGCCAGCGCCATCGACAAAGTAGGCCGTGAAGGGGCCATTTCAATAGAAGACGGCTCAGGTCTGGTCAGCGTGCTGGAAGTGGTTGAGGGCCTGCAGTTTGGCAACGGCTACCTGTCCCCCTACTTCATTAACAACACCGAACGCCTGAGTGCCTTGCTGGACGACGTTCGCATCCTTTTTTGCGAAGGCCGGCTGGCCTCCCTCAAAGACCTTTTGCCTTTGCTGGAGGAAGTGGTCAAGTCCGGTCAGCCCTTGCTGGTGATTGCCGAAGACCTGGACAACGACACCCTGGCGGCACTGGTCATCAACACCATACGGGGGTCCATCAAAACCTGCGCGGTCAAGGCCCCTGGCTTTGGCGCACACCGCCAGGCCATGCTGCAAGACATGGCCATCCTCACGGGCGGAAAAGTTGTCAGCGAGACCATGGGCCTGAGCCTGACCAAGCTGAAGTTGACCGACCTTGGGCGAGCCAAGCGGGTGGAGATAGGCAAAGACAGCACCACCTTGATTGGTGGCGCTGGCGACCCACGGGCGATCCAGCAACGCATCGCCGTGATCCGCAAAGAACGCGAAGCCGCTGAAAGCGAGTACGACCGAGAAAAGCTCGACGAACGCGCGGCCCGCTTGGCAGGTGGTGTGGCGCTCATCAAGGTCGGCGCCACCACCGAAACCGAATTGAAGGAACGCAAGATCCGCGTGGAAGACGCGCTGCACGCGACACGCGCGGCCATCGAAGAAGGCATCGTGCCAGGCGGTGGCGTCGCCTTGTTGCGTGCACGCAAGGTGTTGAGCCCAATGCACGGCGAATCACTCGACGAAACATCGGGCATCCGCTTGGTGGCAAGGGCATTGGAAGAGCCCTTGCGCCGCATTGTGATCAACGCGGGCGATGAACCCTCAGTGGTCGCCCAGCGGGTCGACGACTCTTGCGAACCAGCCTTTGGCTACAACGCTGCCACCCGCCAATACGGTGACTTGCTGAAAATGGGCGTGATCGACCCAGCCAAGGTGACGCGCCTGGCTTTGCAAAACGCGGCCTCGATCGCAGGTCTGATTCTGACCACCGACTGCATGATCGCCGCAGTGCCTCAACCCGCAACCAAGGCCACCGACACAGCCATGTCACCGGCCATGGGGCAGCAGATGGACATGTTTTGACACACCCCACCCTGTCAAACCCATGAGCAGACTTCCCTCCGCAGGCAGCAGCCTGAACCCCAGGCAAAGCTGGACATTGGCGTATGTCGTCGTTGCGACCTTGTTGCTTTTCTGGCTGCAAGGCGTGCTTCAAGGCACTGCAGCCACCGAGACCGTGCCTTACAGCCAGTTTGAACAAGCCCTGGCCGATGGGCGCATCTCCGAAGTGGCCATCTCGGACCAAACCTTGATCGGTCGCTTGAAAGAGCCTGTCGGTAACAAGACCCGTTGGCTGACCGTGCGCGTCGAGCCCGCGCTGGCAGCCAGGTTGGAAACCTACAAAGTGCCCTACACCCGCGTGATTGAAAGCACTTGGCTGCGCGATGTGATGTCCTGGATCTTGCCTTCCTTGGTTTTTTTCGGGCTGTGGTTCTTTCTGATTCGCCGTCTGGTCAACCAGCAAGGTGCGGGCAGCTTTTTGAACATCGGCAAAAGCAGGGCCAAGGTGTATGTGATGCGGCACACCGGGGTCAACTTTGCCGATGTCGCCGGGGTGGACGAGGCCAAGCAGGAACTGGTGGAAGTGGTCGACTTCTTGAAGCACCCCGAAGACTATGGCCGCCTGGGCGCGCACATCCCCAAGGGCGTGCTTTTGGTGGGTCCACCTGGCACTGGAAAAACCTTGCTGGCCAAGGCCGTGGCGGGCGAAGCAGGTGTGCCCTTCTTTTCGATGTCGGGCAGCGAGTTTGTCGAGTTGTTTGTGGGTGTGGGGGCCGCACGGGTGCGCGATCTGTTTGAGCAAGCCCGCCTGACCGCGCCCGCCATCATTTTCATCGACGAATTGGACGCGCTGGGACGCGCCCGCGGGGCGTTTCCGGGCTTGGGCGGACACGATGAAAAAGAGCAAACTCTCAACCAGTTGCTGGCCGAGATGGACGGGTTTGACACCTCGTCCGGCGTGATCATCCTGGCCGCTACCAACCGCCCCGAGATACTCGACCCGGCACTGCTGCGAGCCGGCCGCTTTGACCGGCAGGTGCTGGTGGACAAGCCTGACAAAAAAGGCCGGATCGACATCCTGAATGTGCATGCCCGAAAAGTGCGTTTGCACCCGCAACTCTCGCTGGAAGCCGTGGCCGCCATTACACCGGGCTTTACGGGCGCCGACCTGGCCAACCTGGTGAACGAAGCCGCCATTGTGGCCACACGGCGCAAAGCAGACAACGTGACACTGGCGGACTTCACCGCTGCCGTAGAGCGCATCGTGGCGGGCCTGGAAAAACGCAACCGCGTGCTCAACCCCAAAGAACGTCTGGCCGTGGCCCACCACGAGATGGGCCACACGCTGGTGGCGCTGGCCTTGCCGGATACAGACACAGTGCACAAGGTGTCCATCGTGGCGCGCGGCATTGGCGCCTTGGGCTACACCATCCAGCGCCCAACTGAAGACCGCTATTTGATGACACAAGCCGAGTTGCAACGCAAGATTTGCGTGCTGCTGGGCGGGCGCGCCGCAGAAAAGTTGATGCTGGGCCACATTTCAACTGGAGCTGCCGACGACTTGGCCAAGGCTACCCAGATTGCCCGCGAAATGGTCATGCGCTATGGCATGGACGAGTCACTGGGTTGTGTGAGTCACGACAGCAACCGCGTTGTGCCCTACAGCATGGGTGAAAACCTGTTCATGCCACCCTCAAACCCGGTGTCTGAGGCCACCCAACAAAAACTGGACGCCGCCATAGCCGGCCTGCTGAGCCACAACCTGGAAAGGGCAACCCGCATATTGAGCACCAACCGCACACTGCTGGAGCGCTGCTCACAAGAATTGCTGAAAGTGGAAACGCTGGATTCAGAAGCCCTGAAAGTCTTGACCGCAGACATGGTGCAAGAGCCCGCTTTGAGCTGAAAACACAAGAACTGGGAAGTATCGAATCTGTTCGTGCAGGATGGGGCTTGTTTGGGGGGGGCGCATGTCCAGTCACTGCGTGGCGATGCTTTGACCACGCAACATCCGGGCCAAAATATTCTTGCGTGGGCTGCCTCCTTCTGCTGCAAAGCTTTGATCAGGAAGCGCATCACAGAGGTTGTGCGGCCACACACAGACCCACCACAGCGCACTGCGAACAATCAGCCCCATGCAAACACGTTGGGAACATTTCGAACACGGCGCCGACATCGGGGTGCGTGGATGGGGGGCATCCAAGGCCGAGGCTTTTGAGCAAGCGGCTTTGGCCATGATGGCCGTGATCACCACCCCCGATCATGTCGCCAACAAAGAAGCGATCGAAATTGACTGCGAAGCCCCCGACGATGAAATGCTGCTGGTGGACTGGCTCAATGCGTTGGTTTATGAAATGTCAGTGCGTCGCATGTTGTTTGGTCGCTTTCACGTGCAACTGAACAACCACCATTTGGTAGCACAGGCACTGGGCGAGGCGACATCGGTGCAACGCCACCATCCGGCTGTTGAGGTCAAGGGCGCGACTTTCACCACCTTGAGTGTGGTGCCTGTAGATGGTGGCTGGCTGGCCCAGACCGTGGTGGATGTCTGAGCCATGGACCTCGACCGCCTGAAAGCTCTCAGTCCGTTGGCATGGCAAGTGCCAGTGAAGGCCAGCATGCGTGTCCCCGCTGTGATTTATGGCAGCCGGGAACTGCTGCGCGACATGGACGACAAAGTGCTGGAACAAGCCATGAATGTGGCCGCCCTGCCCGGCATTGTGGGTGCCTCATGTGTGATGCCCGACGGGCATTGGGGCTATGGCTTTCCCATCGGAGGCGTGGCCGCATTTGACGCAGATCAGGGGGGTGTGGTGTCGGCAGGGGGTGTCGGATTTGACATTTCATGCGGCGTGCGCTGTCTGCTAACAGGTCTGCGCCGGGCTGACATCATGGCGGTGCAAAAGCCCCTGGCCAAAGCACTTTTCGAGGACATCCCTGCTGGCGTGGGAAGCACTGGCCACATCAAGTTGAACGAAGTGCGCATGGACGCGATGCTCAGCGGCGGTGCACGCTGGGCCGCGCAGCAAGGCTGGGGATCGGCCGCTGATTTGCTGCGCATTGAAGAGTGCGGCCAGATGCTGCACGCCAAACCTAAATTTGTCTCACCCCAGGCGCGGCGCAGACAGCGCGAAGAGATGGGAACGCTGGGCAGCGGCAACCACTATCTGGAGGTGCAGGAGGTCACGGCCATTCACGATGGCGCTGCAGCGCAAGCCTTCGGTCTGGAATTGGGCAGCGTCGTGGTCATGGTGCATTGCGGCTCTCGCGGGTTGGGCCACCAGATTGGCACCGAATTTTTGCGCCGCATGGTCGAGGCGGCACCCAGCTTCGGGCTGAAGTTGCCAGACCGCGAACTGGCCTGCGCGCCCATCCACTCCGACCTGGGGCAAGAGTACCTGGGGGCCATGCGCGCCGCCATCAACTGCGCGCTGGCCAATCGCCAGATCATCACCCACCTGGTGCGCGAGGTGTTTGCCGATCTGCTGCCCGCGGCGCAACTGTCTCTGCTGTACGACGTATCGCACAACACCTGCAAACAAGAAATGCATGAAGTGCAGGGTCACCAGCGTGAGCTGCATGTTCACCGCAAAGGGGCTACGCGCGCTTGGGGGCCAGGCCACCCTGAACTGCCAGATGCGCTGCGGGCTGCAGGCCAGCCAGTGCTGATTGGGGGATCGATGGGCACAGGCTCGTATATTTTGGTGGGCACCCCACAATCGGAAGGATTGGCATTTTCCTCGGCTTGCCACGGTGCAGGCCGGGCCATGAGCCGACATGAGGCCGCACGAGGGCGCAGTGGCCGTGTAGTCATTGAGCAACTGGCCGAACGCGGCATTGTGGTCATGAGCGCGTCTTCACGCGGCGTGGCCGAAGAAGCGCCCGAGGCCTACAAAGACATTGGCGCCGTAGTGGATGCCACCGATGCAGCAGGCTTGGCACGCAAAGTGGCACAACTGGCGCCGCTGATCTGCATCAAGGGTTGAGCATGGCGGGCCATCCGAAAAGTCAGAATGATCAGCGACTGCCCCGCGAAGCAGACAAAAAACACATCACCCTTTGGGCAGTCACTTTTTAAATGATTGCGCCAAAAATTCAACTACTAAAATATTTTTTCATCAAGCCGCCCGCGCATGGCCGGTCATCTTTCGCGTTGACCTGCTTTAGCACAAGTCCCTTTAAACCGCCACCACAGACACGCCCCCTCCAGGCAGGTTCAAGGCAAAGCGCTGCCCCACGCGCCATGCATGCGCCACCTTTGGCGAGACCACAAACGTTGTCAGCATAAGTTCAAACAGATTTGATGGCGGGTAAATTGGTAGGTAGAAATAAAAAATGCGCCCAAAGGCGCATTTTTACTGACTTACTGGCGGAGTGGACGCCATAGAAATCCAGCTCCGCGAATGATCGGTATCGGCCGAAAACCTTATTGCTGACAATGGGTTACGCGAAACCTATCAGCCGCTAGTGATCGCTACTGGACGCGATTATCTCGGGCTTTCCTGTGAGTCAAATTGTGAGTCGAATCACACTCCATGAACGCCAACAACCGCAAATCCATTCAAGATCAGATCGATCAAGCCCTGCCAGATTCCAACGGCAAAACACGCAAGCTTTACCGCATCCAAGGCGCAGACTTCCTGCTCCAAGTCACGCCACAAGGTGTCAAATCCTGGTGCTATCGGTACACACTCAACGGCAAGACCCGCGTCATGGGCTTGGGCTCAGCCAATCGGATTTCATTCGATGAGGCCAGCAAAAGAGCCCGAAAGGTACGAGTCCTGTTGGATGACCGCATTGACCCACTGGCCGAACGTGATCGACTGAAGGCCGAACAAGCGCAGCAAAAGGCCCAAAAAATCACCTTCCGTGAGTGCGCAGAGACCTTCATTGAATCGCACCGCGCAGAGTGGAAATCAGCCAAGCATGCGGCCCAATGGTCAACAACACTGGCGGAATACGCCTACCCTGTACTTGGCTCCTTGTCAGTGCAGGCCATCACGGTTACACACGTCAAAGCGGTCATTGAACCCATCTGGCACACCAAAAACGAGACTGCTGACCGTGTCCGCTCACGCATCGAAAAAATACTGGGCTGGGCTGCAGTGCATGGCTATCGTCACGGCGACAACCCTGCACGCTGGTCAGGGTATTTGAGCGAGATTTTCCCAAAGCGTTCTGCTGTACGAAAGATCCAGCACCACCCCGCGTTGCCCTATGCAGAGATGCCGGAGTTCATGCGGCAGTTGCAGCAGTCCCCCGGCATCGGCAGTCTTGTCATGCAATTCTTGATTCTCACCGCCACCCGAACCACAGAAGCACGAGCCGCCGAGTGGTGCGAGGTTGACATAGAGGCTGGTCTATGGAGCATCCCCGCTGAAAGAATGAAGGCCTACCGCCCCCATAGAGTCCCGCTGTCAAGACCGGCTGTGGAAATTCTGCGCCACATGAAGGCCATCAACGATGCGCATCCAATACCCTCAAAATATGTCTTCAACGGACAGCAATGGGGAAAACATCCGTCAGAAGCCATCATGCTGGTGCTGCTCAAACGCATGGGACGCACGGACATAGTGCCGCACGGTTTTCGTAGTACCGTGCGCGATTTTTGGGCGGAGCAAACTACATTCCCTCGGGAAGTCGCCGAAGCCGCTTTGGCACATGCGTTGAAGGACAAAACTGAAGCCGCTTACCAGCGTGGGGATTACCTCGAAAAGCGCCGCGAAATGATGGATGTGTGGGCTGCTCACTGCATGTCGGCAAGTTGTTGCGGAAATACTACCAATTAGCATGTGCCGGAATCGCCCGCCGTTTGCCTTCGTGCAAATCTGTGCTATAGAATTTAGCCACAACTACAAAAACGGGGTAGTCGGGCAGCTTCTCTAGAAGCTGTTAGGGATGACACACTGCCCTCTTTCGTCATTCCTCCTGTCCTCTAGATTGAGCTTTTTGGTCAAGTAGAGGAGAGCATTAGGCGCCAACACTCATGTGCTGGCTTTGCGTCAACACCTTTGTGTTGGTGCCCCATGCGCATGGAAGCCGGGCCACAAGGACTTCTATACGTGTAGGTGCTAGGTAAATCCATTAACTACAGCCACAGCTGGGCGATTAAATGCGCTCCCCGCTCGCAGTGGTGTGTTTTGGAAATTTACTATGTCAATAAGCACACAGAAAACAGATGTTCAAAGCGTTCTGATTCAGAAAAATAATCACCTTTTGCGCGATGTCGAGGTTCAAAAGCTGACCGGAGTGCGCAAGACCCGCCGGGCTGATCTGATGCGCAACGGCAAATTCTCGCAGCCCATCAAAATATGCGGAGGCCGCACGAATTACTGGCTGGCATCGGAAATCGACCAGTTCATCGCTGCTCAGATCGCACAACACCGCACAGAACAAGCTGAAAAGCTGGCGCAACTCGCAAGCGATCCCTTCAACGTTCTGATGAATGCCTTGGCAGGGAAATCGGCACCCGCCGCCCATGAACAAGAATCATCCCGTGGTGTAGTGAACCCGAATGATGCAATGTATCAAACGGGCATGAACGAAGGGGGGATTTAATCATGACTACTTTCAAGATTAATTTTCCTGAAATCGTGACAAGAAAAATTCATTCCATTGAATTTGGCACAAGCACCTCCAAACGATTACGGTCAATTACCAAAAAATTCCGATTACCACTAACACGGGCTCCATGGAGCCTAGTCATTACCGAATCTATTCTTCCTGACAACAATAAAGGCTGCGATGTATTAATGTCAGGCAGCTTTCATGAAGTTTTGATGGGTGACAGTTGTTTGACTGAGCCCATGCTAGAGCCGCTGCTATCGCTCATGTTTAGCCTTGCCAAGCACGAGTTGATCCAAGAGTACACAGAGCTTGAATATGAATTGAGTGCTATAACGTTGAATCAATGTGAAATCTTGGATTTGGAGCAGCCGCTCTATTTTAAATTTGACACCCCAGAAGATGTGATTCAACAATATTTGGATATTCAATCGCACTGTGAAGTGATGCTTGATGGTCAACGCTACTCAATGGCCGCGAAAGGAAAGAAGTGCTATGTGGATCAAACAGTGTCCCGGATTTCCAAAAGCAAAAAATCACGTTGGGAATTTCACGTTGAACTTCCATTCGGCAGGGTTTCATTCAGCACCATTCTTCAATCTTCCAATTGGCCGGAAGGATTAAAAACCATAGAGGGCCCTACAGATCAAGAGAAGGTTTTACCCGTTTTGAAATGTCTTCTCCAAGCCACTTTCCATGTGAATTTAAAGGATTTTCAATTGGAAGGGAACATTCTTCCATCGAACCCAATGAATTGGACAAAGACAGAAATCCCAAACAGTCCATTTCAACTGATTTGGGATGCCGTACTGCGTGAACTATGGTTGAATTTAATTATTCCCAAGAACGTGCAAGATGTCGATCAAAGTCAATTGAAGTACTCTGAACAAGAGGTCTTGGGAATGTATTTCAACGCTCCAGAGCGTAACTTATTGAACTCAAACCGAATGAAGGACCCCATTGATCGAATGAAAATTCATACAAACATCATCAACAAGACAGGCATCAATATGGAGGTGCCTTGGGTGATTTTGAAAAACAACAGATCTGAAATCGGTGACCAACTGGCTCGTTTTATTAACCCTAGCGAAGTGGAGCCACTATCGCGCTACACGCTTACGCGGGCGTTCATTGCAGAACAAGTTGAGCGACTTGAAAATGCTATTGAGCAGAAGCGCTTGAGTGACGATTGGCCTTGATTGAGCTTGAGTGAGGCGGCTGAATTTTGCACGGTTCAACGTGCAATTTTCAGCCGATACGTAACGCATAACCGATCAGATTACGTCGAGACGCTATGCGTTTGAAAGATACACCGCCACATCACTTGCCTGTTCGAATCATGGGCATAGAGCTTCAAATAAGCCACTTCAGGCCAAGCCACAGCAACCGAAAAGTGCATATTAGTAACCACTGCATTTTTCACAGCCAGACAGCCGTAACAATCCAGCCAAGTTAAAGATTAAACCATGGCAGACTCTCTCAACTTCTTTGTACCAATCGACACGATGACGGATGCAGACTACCGTGAGTGCAACTATCCTGGACAAGCGCTGCTAAAGGTCAACCTCAATGGCGAATATGGTGGACTAATCCAACGCTGGATTAAAGTCCCAGGACTCGCCAAAGGTAATCACTTCAAGATCCGTGGTATGTGGGCAGGTGATCCAAGTGAGCTTAGACTTTCCGGATATCAGATCAGTATCAACGTTCCAGCCAACACCATTGGAAACAATGCACTGCTGACGAATGGAGTTCCACGCGCCACAGAATTAGCAGTCCTCATCCTCAAGTGCTGGCTAAAAAGCCAAGGATGCACTTACAAGGGAATTGATGCGCTGGACTTTGAAAACTCAAAATACATGGATGTCACGCCCACATTTCTGCACGAATGTGGAACGCATGGAAATGCAAACCAACGGCAGAGTGACTTTATTACTGCTTCTGAAATCAGAAACGCGGATAGGTATTCAGGCGAGTTTGAAAGCGCCACTGAATTCACACCCAAGGCTTTCAGTTACGGATCATCCAAGGTTAAAACTGCCTACTTGTCAGAGCGCACACACAAAATACCTGCATACGTAAAGAGTCGTCATACAAAATCCACCGCAGTATTTTCCTGCAATGAAGTTCGAGAGCGCATAATTGATGCAGCAGAATCAAAGCTTCGTGTCGAATGCAAGGTATATGAGAAATGGTTGAAAGACAATCAACTTACACGCCCCGAAGATTGGCGTCTTTATGGTGATGAGGCCGCCTACCGGAAAGTCTACGCATTGATTCGGGCGGGGCTTCTACTTGATAAGGGTCTGCGCAGTCGTGCCCCAAAGCAAACAGATATTGCAAAACTTTGCATGGCAGACCAAGAGGTATTGCGCTGGCATTTAGATGAAGATGATAAACACCAAGGCCGAAATCATCCTTCGATATTGAATAAGGGCGACAGAATTGCACAACAAAAATATTTCTCGGCCATCAAACGTCGCGTTTTTAAAGCCTTGGGCCTAGATATTTCGTTGCCTTGGAAAATTCAGTCCGCTGCGATGTCCACCAAACTCGGGGAACTGTTGGTCTACCCTGGACTGTATGAACCGCCGTCAGACCTTGAGGAACATGTTTTCTCCCCCACCAGCGTGGCCCGGATGATTCACACACTGAAGGTACGACTGGATCGAGAACGCACTCGCAGTATCTGTCATGACCACATCCACCCGGACCTCCAAGATGAGCCGCCAATTCGTTTGGGGCAACTGCACGTCAGTCCACTCGCTCGACAACATCTCAACCACCATCGAGAGCCTCTGCACAAGTATTTGAGTTGCCATAAATGGGGGGTACACGGGGAGCTGTCACTGAGCCAAATTCAAACCATGACAAGAGCAGCCGCGAACTTGGAGCCAGTCCAGTCACGGTATCTTATTGGCGATAAACACCTTATTGTTCAAACAGAGCACCGCCCTGTTGATGGTTCGGGTGCAGATCCCATGACCCAAGTTCGTGTTGAAGGAGAGTCCGACATTTTGTGATCCTTAAAGCTTGTTCGTGAAAGCGCTATGGGCAAGGCGTGCTGCAACACCAATTTGAACCAATGACTATCACTGCCATTGAAAGGAGTTGCTACCATGCCCACAAAGCTTTGCCGCTGGGGTCACAGTCTCGGGGTGCGCATACCATCCGTTATCGCCCAAGCTGCGGGTCTGAAAGCCGGGAGTTATCTGGAGGTTCGGCTACTTGACTGTGGGGAGATTCGACTGCGGCCCGTTGGACACATCGCCACTGTGGACGCAAGCGCTGAAAAGGAAGTCGTGGTTGCTAAAGCGCCGAAGGAGTCCAAATGGTGAACCTCGTTACAACCAGACTGCGCGAATGGCCTGCATGTTGCCCAAGGCACGAGAAGGTCAAGCACAGGATTTTTCTCGTTGTGATTTTGTCGCTGGGCATCACCTGTATGGCGTTCATATAACGACCAGACGCTGATTGCTACGACAGGGGAAGGCCCGAAGATTTTGCGGTCTTTTCCCTTATATGATGTTGAGCATGACCGAGGACATCGACATCATCCATTCTCCATTGGAGCAGACCTACAACGCTGACGGCCACAGTGTGCGCATTCAAATCTACCGCAGCGCTGACAGCCAATGGATTCTTGAAGTGGTGGACGAACATGGAACCTCCACCGTGTGGGATGACCAGTTTGAAACGGACAAGCTGGCGCTAGAAGAAGCCTTCATGGCCATTGAGACCGAAGGCATTGGCAGCTTTATCGCCAAGGCCCACAACGAGGCCAAAGCTGCAGAACCGGAATTGCTGAAAGCACTGGCACAGGGAAAGATTCAACCCACAGCCCAAGAAGTGCAGGACATGATGGCACCACTGTCCGACGAGGAGCTTGAAGAACTCGATCAGTTCTTGCTCTATGGCGTGGACAACGACGAAGCCATGACGCTGGACACGTTGGACGGCTATTTGCATGCCATCGCCATTGGGCCGCAGACCATCATGCCCAGTCAGTGGTTACCCAAAGTCTGGGGTGAAGACAGCGCCATGATGCCCCCCACGGACAGCATTGACCAACTCAATCACATCATGGGCTTGGTGATGCGTCTCTACAACAGCATCATTCACGGTTTTGAGAACAAACCGCCGTTGGTGGCACCCTACTGGGACACTTACGAATACGACATCGGAGAATTTGAAGAGGCCGATGGCTGGGCCTACGGTTTTACCGAGGGTGTGGCGCTGAACCGTGCGGCGTGGAAGCCCTTGTTCGACAGCCCGCAAGGCCAACGGTGGTACAGGCCCATTGGCTTGCTGGGTGAAGAAAGCTTCTCTGCCGATCAGGACGAACTGACCAAAACCCCCGAGCAACGGGAACAACTGGCCCAGCAGATTGAAGACAGCTTGGCCAACATCCATGCCTTTTGGTTGCCGCTGCGCGAGGCGATACACGAGCGGGAAACGGCCCAACGGTTGCGCACCAAGGTAGGCCGCAACGAACCCTGCCCCTGTGGCAGCGGCAAGAAGTTCAAGAAATGCTGCGGGTCAGCGTCTGAGCTGCATTGAGAAGATGCCTAAATTTGACACGGTTGCAAAGGTAAAAAATGGATATCGCAAGGTGCGCTGAAGATGGTCAAATTTACTTAGCTGTAACTTTTGCTGCATTACCTTCCTTAGATTTAGAAAGGATGCGCCAACAACTTTCGTGTCCAGAGTGTGGTGGGCCCGCTTTTTTCCGCAAGGCCTCGCGAAGTGGGCGAGCAGCTTGCTTTGGTGCTCGCCCACATCACCCAGGATGTAACCTAGCGGCACAAGATACTGAGCGGGTAATTGAAGGGGAAGGAACTGATCTTGACGTTCTGAATAATCCTGCTGAGCGAATTGTGATTGATCTGGGATTTGGAGGACGCTCGCAAGAAATCCACAGCGATCATAATGAGGCCTATGGACAGACTGGAAGAGCCTATCGATATACTGGAGGTAATCATCGCCCAGATGCGAGAATGCATCGTCGACTCAGCTCGCTACTGCGCACCTTAATTGAAGCGCCTTATTTTTCTGAATCCCAACAATTATTAGAAATTCCTAATCAGCCAGAAATTCGTGTATGCGATTTTTTTGTCCCTCTTCTTGAGGTGAACTCAAGCCTTCAATCAAAAATAAGAGGTTGGTGGGGCCTAGTTTCTGATGCAAAAAATGGTTCTGACAACTCTCTATGGCTGAACAGTGGCCGTAAGGGTACGTTCAGCATCTGCCTTCCGACTGATATGTGCGCACTTGTTCTAGATCGATTCCGACTCGAAGACAACGAGCAAATTGCCGGAGCTTATGTGCTGGCAATAGCAGATCTTCGCATTTCTGCGAATGGCAAGATGTATTGCGTGATCGAATCACCAAATCACATTGCGATACGTTTGACGTAGCGATCACTTAATCGTCAGATGCCCCAATTGCGCGAAATATATTTTCGCTTTTGATATTTTTGACTATCGATAAGTGCGCGTTATCGCTAGTTAGCTTGCAGCACGTTGTACGACTGAAGCACAAGCGCCCTGACTCGGCATCATCGAAGGCTTCTTTTGCTATAACACTACAGTACTATATACCCAGAGGTAAAGAACATGAATACAAACCCGATTCGAATGTGCCGACTGGTCAAGGTTGGGATGTACCTGTTGTCACTTTGGCTGTTGCTGATCTTGATTGTTGTCAACAAGATCAGTGTTGACGTGTGTTTTCAGTGCAACTTAGCTTCATGGGATGAGCTCAAGGCGATTGCGGAGAGTAATTATTTGCCCCTCATTTGTGTCGTCATTTTGTGCATCTCGTTGGTCTTCTATGCGGCTTTTGTGCGAGTCATTGGAGGCGCAAAGGATGGTCCATTCAAAATCGTGGAGATGGAAGACAAAAGCGCAGATCATCTGGTTTTTCTTGCAACCTACGTAATTCCGCTGCTCAGTTTTGGACTTGATAATCCAAGGCAAATAATCAGCCTAAGCATCATATTGACGTTGATTGGTGCAATCTATGTTCGCACCAATCTGTTTTATGCAAACCCAACGCTCTCATTGCTTGGGTTCAAAATATCCACCGTCAAATTTGATGCGGTAGGTGGTAATGCCCCAGCTGGAATGACTGTATTGATTGCGCGAGAGGATTTTGAAATTAATACAAGCGTCAATCTAGTCCGACTAGATAAGAACATTTTCTTTGCAAGAAAGGCGATTTCGATAAAACCATGAAATCAATACAAGAACTCAGAGCAACTTTGACTGAAATTCTGCATGCCGACGGAATCAATCTTAAGTTATATCTAGGGGTGGGGGACAGTGATAACAGGGACTACAAGTTAGCAGATTTTGACGATGGGGCCACTGAGTCGGTCTGTCAGCAATTCGTTGGCAGTGTTGATCATTTTTTTCTTGACGAAAATCTGACAACGCTGCCCCTTTCGCAGATGGATCACCGGGCGGATACGTTATACAAGTACGATTTTGATGAGGTTCCCAGCGAATTTCAAAAAATTCGCGCCCTATTGTCGGGAGCTGATCCGCAGTTATTCTCGTTCGAAAATAATGCGCTATCTCGTGTAACAAGTCTAGTAATTAAAATTTCATCAGCCCAGAAATCTGTCACTTTTTTCAAGAAATTTTACCCTGTTTCTCTTGTTAAGCGTGATCAGATTCTGTTGGTCGTGAAATCAAATACGCGCTTCGCTGTACTCGATGAAGATGTATTTAAAGTGACCGGAGGATTTGAGTTGATTTTGATAGATGATGAGTTCTACATCAACGACTTTGGAAAATTCGAAAAGTCATTTTCTTTTGACCGAATTGCCAAAAATGCAATGAGTCAGGTTGCCCAAAAAATATTAGCCTTAGATATGGTGAATGATTTAAAAGGCTACTTAAGCGCGGGCGTCGCCTCTAGGAAGGATGTGTTGAGGGCAGGAGGTAGTCGCGTGCTGGATTTGGATAAAAATGTCATTCTTGCTTTTGCAATGCAGAAGCACAATCAGATTGGACTGCGGGTAGTTGACGGAAAGTTACAGCTAAATTCGAAGGATTGAAGTGGACCCCGAATTTGGGACAGGTGTTTAAGTGGGACACTATCCAAAAAAACGGGTTACCAATGACTGAATCAAAAAAACGCAGAGTTCATCCGCCGGAGTTCAAGGCCAAGGTGGGGCTGGA
>NZ_NESK01000031.1 GCF_003063415.1 Limnohabitans sp. 2KL-17 | reverse complement strand
TCGTGAAAAGGCTCTCGGTGAAGGTGTCAGCGCCGCGCATCATGTGTCCGTGTAGTTGCTCAACAATTAACGTTTCTCAGGGGCTCGGCGTGGACCTAAACATGGGAGTATTTCAGCAGCCTGCTAGGCCGTAGCCGCAATGCTCGACAGCCTGCCAAGGCACACGTCGTGCGCTGTGCGGACGACTTCGTGGTGACGGGCGCAATAAGGGAATTGCTGGAGCAGAGGGTCAAGCCTGCCATCGAGGAATTCCTCGCGGCGCGCGGCCTGCAACTGGCGCCCGAGAAAACGTCTATCACGCATATCTCCCACTAAACTGTTTGCGGGTGTGTTGAGAGACAAGGCGAGTCTTTCTAAATTCTGCATTATCTCAATTGACGTTGACGTAAACGTCAATTAAAGTCGGAGCTTCCCAAAACCATTGGATTTGATGTGAGTACTGCTATTTCAGCCCACGAGCGCGTCGTCGCCAGCCTGGCCCGGCAGGGCATGATGAACCACTTGGGTGTGCGTTTGTTGTCGGCCACGGCAGGCCAGGTCGAATTGGCCTTGCCTTACAGCGACAAGGTGACGCAGCAACAAGGCGGCTTCCATGGTGGCGCCATTGGCGCACTGGCCGACATTGCTGGCGGTTACGCTGCCCTCACGGTCGCACCTGAGGGCATGGAGGTGGTCACCATTGAATACAAAATCAATTTTCTGAACAGCTTGCAAGGGGGCGAAATCCGCGCCACTGGCAAGGTGATCAAAGCAGGTCGACGTGTCATCGTCACTTCGGCCGAGGTGGTGCACATCGACAGCCAGGGCAAAGGCACCCCTTGTGCCGTGATGCAGCAAACCCTGACCCCCATACCTAAAACCTATTGACCACGGGGGCAAGCGCCCTCATTACCAAACTTCAGGAAACCCTTATGAACAACTTGCCCGGCCTCAATTTCCAACTCGGTGAAGACATCGATGCATTGCGCGATGCCGTGCGCGATTTTGCGCAAGCCGAAATCGCATCGCGTGCCGCCGAGATCGACAAGAACGACCAGTTCCCGATGGACCTGTGGCGCAAGATGGGTGATCTGGGCGTGCTGGGCATCACCGTGGGCGAGGAATACGGTGGTGCCAACATGGGTTATCTGGCCCACATGATCGCCATGGAGGAAATCTCGCGCGCCTCGGCCAGCGTGGGCCTGAGCTATGGTGCGCACAGCAACCTGTGCGTCAACCAGATCAAGCGCAACGGCAACGTAGCCCAGCGCGCCAAATACCTGCCCAAGCTCATCAGCGGGGAGCATGTTGGTGCGCTGGCCATGTCCGAACCCGGCGCGGGCTCGGACGTGCTGAGCATGAAGCTCAAGGCCGAAGACAAAGGTGGCTACTACCTGCTCAACGGCTCTAAGATGTGGATCACCAACGGGCCTGACGCCGACACCCTGGTCGTTTATGCCAAAAGCGAACCTGAGTTGGGTGCGCGTGGCGTGACAGCTTTCCTGATCGAAAAAGGCATGAAGGGCTTTTCAGTGGCGCAAAAGCTTGACAAGCTGGGCATGCGCGGCAGCCACACGGGCGAGTTGGTCTTCAACAACGTCGAAGTGCCTGCTGAGAACATCCTGGGGGGGCTGAACAATGGCGCCAAAGTGCTGATGAGTGGCCTTGACTACGAACGCGCCGTGCTGTCCGGCGGCCCGCTGGGCATCATGCAATCGGTCATGGACAACGTGATCCCCTACATCCATGACCGCAAGCAGTTCGGCCAGAGCATTGGGGAGTTTCAACTGATCCAGGGCAAAGTGGCGGACATGTACACCGTGCTGCAAGCCGGACGCTCGTTTGCCTACACCGTGGCTAAAAATCTGGACTTGCTGGGTGCCGAGCATGTGCGCCAAGTGCGCAAGGATTGCGCCAGCGTGATTTTGTGGACCGCTGAAAAAGCCACCTGGATGGCGGGTGAGGGCGTGCAGATTTTTGGCGGCAATGGCTACATCAACGAATACCCGCTGGGCCGTTTGTGGCGCGATGCCAAGTTGTACGAGATCGGCGCGGGCACGAGCGAAATCCGCCGCATGTTGATTGGCCGCGAATTATTTGCCGAGACTTGCTGAAGCCATTCCCTGCACTGCGACAATCACCGAATGAGCACATCACTGCAACACCTCTTTGACAACAACCGTGAATGGGCGGCGCGCATGGTGCGCGAGAACCCCGCGTATTTTTCACGCTTGTCCAACCAGCAAAACCCGAAATACTTGTGGATCGGTTGTTCGGACAGCCGTGTACCGGCCAACCAGATCACCGGCCTTGACCCTGGCGAGGTTTTTGTGCATCGCAACGTGGCCAACGTGGTGGTGCATTCCGACCTGAATGCCTTGTCGGTCATTCAGTACGCAGTCGATGCCTTGAAGGTCGAACACATCATGGTGGTCGGTCATTACGGCTGCGGCGGTGTGTTGGCTGCCACGCGGGGCACGCGGGTGGGTCTGGCCGACAATTGGTTGCGCCACGTACAAGACGTGCGCTTGCGCCACCGGCAACGCCTGAACCATTTGCCGCAAGCTGAACTCGAATCTGCCATGTGCGAGATGAACGTGATTGAACAGGTGGGCAATGTGGCCTTGTCCAACGTCATGCAAGACGCATGGAGCCGTGGCCAGAAAGTCACCGTCCATGGCTGGATTTATGGATTGGACGATGGCTTGGTGAAAGACTTGGGTGTCAGCATGACCGGCTCCAGTGAGGTGGTCGACGTGTTCCGTCGTGCCTTCAAGCGTTACCCACGCGGCGGCCTGTGACGCGGGTGACAGACGTGCGTGGTGTACATCTTCAGATGTCTTCCGTCCGCTGTGCAAAACAACGAAAGTTGATTTCTTTTTGAATTGTTGGAGAACACCATGTCCGATCCCATCGTCATCGTCAGTGCTGCCCGCACCCCCATGGGCAGTTTTCAAAGTGACTTCGCCAGTCTGGCCGCCCACGACCTCGGGGGGACCGCCATCAAGGCCGCCGTCGAGCGGGCCGGCATCAGCCCCGAGCTGGTCACTGAGGTTTTGTTTGGCAATTGCCTGATGGCGGGTCAGGGCCAGGCCCCAGCGCGTCAGGCGGCCTTCAAGGGCGGTTTGCCCAAGAGCGCAGGCGCAGTCACTTTGTCAAAAATGTGCGGCTCGGGCATGCGCGCGGCCATGTTCGCGCACGACGCGCTGGTGGCCGGCACACACGATGTGCTGGTAGCCGGCGGCATGGAAAGCATGACCAATGCGCCTTACCTTTTGCTCAAGGGGCGCGGCGGTTACCGCATGGGCCATGACCGCATTTTTGACCACATGATGCTCGATGGACTGGAAGACGCTTACGAACCTGGCCGCAGTATGGGCACCTTTGGCGAAGACTGCGCCGCCAAATACAGCTTCACCCGTGCCGAGCAAGACCACTTTGCCACCACCAGCGTGCAGCGTGCCAAGGCTGCCACAGAGTCGGGCGCCTTTGCCGCTGAGATCACGCCGGTCACCGTGAAAGACCGCAGCGGTGAGCGCGTGGTGTCCATTGACGAAGGCCCGGGCAAAGTCAAGCTCGACAAGATCACCAGCCTCAAGCCTGCCTTCAAAAAAGACGGCACCATCACCGCCGCCAGCAGTTCTTCCATCAACGACGGCGCTGCTGCCATGGTGCTGATGCGTGAAAGCACGGCCCAAAAATTAGGTTGCAAGCCGCTGGCCCGCATCGTGAGCCACGCCACCCACGCACAAGAGCCTGAATGGTTTGCCACCGCGCCCGTGGGTGCGACGCAAAAGGCGTTGGCCAAAGCAGGCTGGAAAGTAGAAGACGTGGACCTGTGGGAAGTCAACGAAGCCTTTGCTGTGGTGCCGATGGCACTCATGAAAGAGCTGGGCGTGCCTCACGACAAGGTGAATGTGAATGGCGGCGCTTGCGCACTGGGGCACCCTATTGGCGCATCGGGTGCCCGCATCATGGTCACGTTGATCCACGCGCTTCAAGCCCGTGGCCTCAAGAAGGGCTTGGCCACGCTGTGCATCGGCGGCGGTGAAGGCACGGCCGTGGCGCTGGAACTGGTTTGACCGAAAGACACCCATGCTGCTGACCCCCGACCAGGAAATGATTCGAGAAGCCGTGCGCGATTTTGCGCAGCGCGAGCTGTGGCCCCATGCCGCCGAGTGGGACAAAAAACACCACTTCCCCAAAGACGTACACAAGGGCTTGGCCGCGCTGGGGGCGTATGGCATCTGCGTGCCCGAAGAGCTGGGTGGTGCGGGTTTGGACTATGTGTCGCTGGCGCTGGTGCTTGAAGAAATCGCTGCCGGTGACGGCGGCGTCAGCACCACCATCAGCGTGACCAACTGCCCCGTTAATGCGATCTTGATGATGTATGGCAACGCCGCACAAAAAGCGCAGTGGCTCACACCTCTGGCCCAAGGGCAAATGCTCGGCGCGTTTTGCCTGACCGAGCCGCATGTGGGTTCGGACGCTTCGGCCTTGCGCACCACCGCTGTGAAAGATGGCGATGCGTATGTGATCAACGGGGTCAAGCAGTTCATCACCAGCGGCAAGCATGGCGATGTGGCGGTCGTGATCGCTGTGACCGACAAGGGCGCGGGCAAGAAAGGCATGAGCGCCTTTCTGGTGCCCACCAGCGCGCCCGGTTATGTGGTGGCACGCCTCGAAGACAAGCTGGGCCAGCATTCCAGTGACACGGCACAGATCAACTTCGACAACTGCCGCATCCCAGCCGAAAATCTGATTGGGCAGGAAGGCGAGGGCTACAAGATCGCCTTGTCATCGCTCGAAGGTGGCCGCATCGGCATCGCCGCACAAAGCCTGGGCATGGCTCGCAGCGCATTGGATGTGGCGATCGACTACGCCAAGCAACGCGAGAGCTTTGGCACGAGCATCTTCAACCACCAGGCAGTGGGTTTTCGCCTGGCTGACTGCGCCACGCAACTCGAAGCGGCGCGCCAGCTGATCTGGCATGCTGCCAGCCTGCGCGATGCGGGCAGGCCTTGCCTGAAAGAAGCCGCCATGGCCAAGCTGTTTGCCAGCGAGGCTGCCGAAATGGTGTGCTCGGCTGCCATCCAGACTCTTGGAGGCTACGGCTATGTGAGCGACTTTCCGGTTGAGCGCATTTACCGCGATGTGCGCGTCTGCCAAATTTACGAAGGCACGAGCGACGTGCAAAAGATCATCATCCAGCGCGCCCTTTGAGTCAAAGATTGGCTGGGGGGTGTTGGCCCTTCACGTATGATTTCGATTTATGAACATCATCATCCTGGGCGCGGGCCGTGTGGGCGAAAGCGTCGCTGAAAGCCTGGTTTCCGAGCAAAACGACATCACCGTCATCGACCAGGACCCAGCACGCCTGAGGCTGCTCGAAGAGCGCCTGGACCTGCGCGGTGTGGTGGGCAACGGCATTCAGCCCTCGGTGTTGCGCGAAGCCGGTGCCCAGGACGCTGACATGCTGATTGCCTGCGCGGCGGCGGACGAGTCCAATTTGGTGGTCTGCAAAATCGCACACGACGTTTTCAATGTGCCCACCACCATCGCCCGTTTGCGCTCGCCCGAGTTCAACGAGGGTGATGAGCTGCTGGGCAAGTCTGGCTTTGCGGTGGACCATGTCATTTGCCCCGAAGAGTCAGTGATGCGCTATATCCAGCAGCTCATCCAGTACCCCGAGGCCTTGCAAGTGCTTGAGTTTGCCGAAGGCCGTGTGAGCCTGATCGTGGTCCGTGCAGCAGCCGACAGCTTGCTGGTAAACCACAGCATCGCTGAGTTTCGGGCCCGATTGCCCGATGCCGAAATGCGCGTGGTGGCGCTGTACCGGCAAGATGCGCAGGTGGATGCCCTGCCCGAGACCCGTATCCTGCCCGGCGACGAGGTCTTTGTGCTGGCCGATACGCGCAAGATCCCCATCGTGTTGGGCGGCATCCACAAAACCGACCAACCCGTGCAGCGCCTGATGTTGGCCGGTGGTGGCAAAGTGGGCTTGCGCTTAGCGCGCATTCTGGCCGACACCTACGAAGTGAAGCTGATCGAGCGCGACAAAAAACGCTGCGAATACTTGGCCAGTCAGTTGCCATCCAGCACCCTGATCCTGAACGGCGACGGCGCCGATGAAGACCTGCTGCAGGAAGAGAACGTGGGCGAGATGGACCTGTTTCTGGCACTGACCAGCGACGACGAGGACAACATCATGTCTGCCATGTTGGCCAAGCGCATGGGCGCACGACGTGTGATGGCCCTGATCAACCGCCGCGCCTATGCCGAAATGATGCAAGGCAGCACGATTGACATCGCGATTTCGCCTGCGCAAACCGTGATCGGTGAGTTACTGGCGCATTTGCGCCGGGGCGATGTGGCGGCGGTGCACAGCTTGCGGCGGGGTGCAGCTGAGGCCCTGGAGGGCATTGCGCGCGGCGATATCAAGACGTCGAAACTGGTCGGGCGGCGGGTAGAGGAAATCAAACTGCCCCAAGGCGTGAGCATGGGGGCCATTGTGCGAGGAGAAGGTAAAAAGTCCGAAGTGCTGATGCCGCACCACGACACCCTGATCGAATCCAATGACCACATCATCTTGTTCATTCCCAATAAACGCGATGTGCGTGCGGTGGAAAAACTCTTTCAGGTCAGCGCGACCTTCTTTGGCTGATGTTCAGGTTTTTCGCTCCCGTATTGTCTTTGATGGCACGCATCCTGATCGCGTTCTCGGGCACATTTTTGGTGCCCGGCATCTGGGCCTGGTTTGAAGACCACCACGACCTGCAATGGATCTGGCTGGCTGGTTTCGCTTTGACGGCCGTCAGTGGCTTGGTGTTGGCAGCGATCACGCAAAAGCATCAGCGTGAATTAAATACCAAAGACGGCTTCTTGTTGGTCAACATGGTGTGGCTGGTCTTGCCTGCGTATTCGGCCCTGCCCCTCATGTTCTTGGTGCCTGAAATTACTTGGTTCAAAGCTTACTTCGAGGCCATGAGCGCGCTCACGGCCACGGGTGCTACGGCGCTTTCGGGGCTTGACCATTTGCCGGTTTCGGTCAATATCTGGCGCTGCTTTTTGCAACTGATCGGTGGGCTGGGCATCATGCTGTTGGTGGTGGCGGTCTTGCCCATGTTGGGCCTAGGCGGCATGCAGCTGTACAAGACCGAAACGCCCGGCCCCATGAAAGACACCAAATTCACTCCGCGTATTGCCGAGACGGCGAGGGGTTTGTGGGGTGTTTACTTTTTGTTTTCAGGCGCGTGCCTGCTGGCTTATCGCTGGGCCGGCATGAGCTGGGCCGATGCCTTCATGCACATGTGCACCACCATGGGCCTGGGGGGCTTTTCCTCGTATGACGCCAGTTTTGGACACTTCAAGTCACCCATGATCGAGTGGGTCGCGATTGTGTTCATGACCCTGGCCGGCATCAGCTTTGTGCGCTACTTTGTGGTCCTGCGAAGCCGATCTCTCCTGCCCATCAGCAACGATCGCGAGATCCGCACTTACCTGAGTGTTTTGTTGGCCTCCACCTTGTTGGTGATGGCCCTGCTTTTGGTTCATGGCGTTTATGAAGACGGCTTGGAGGCCTTGCGCATCAGTGCTTTTCATGTGGTGTCTTTGGCCACGACCACCGGTTATGCCGCCACTGATTACTCGCAGTGGCCGGTGTTTGCCCCGATTTTGTTGATGTTTCTTGGCTGTTTTGCTTCTTGTGCCGGCTCCACGGGCGGTGGTATCAAGATGGTGCGCATGGTCTTGCTGATCAAGCAAGCCCGGCGCGAGCTGGTGCGCATCATCCACCCCCGTGTCATCAACCCGGTCACGCTGGGCGGAGCCGTGATCCCCATGTCGGTCATGACGGCGGTGTTGGGCTTCATGCTCATTTATGGCGGTGCGACCATGGGCCTGAGCATGCTGCTCTTGCTCAGTGGCCTGGACATCGTGACCGCATTTTCGGCAGTCATCGCCACCGTCAATAACATCGGCCCCGGCTTGGGCCAGGTCGGTCCCTCTGGGAATTACGGCGGCCTTAACCCCTTCCAGCTGGGTGTTTTGAGCTTTGCCATGCTGCTGGGTCGACTGGAGTTGCTGTCGGTGCTGGTCTTGTTCAGCTCGCATTTCTGGCGCAAATAAAGCAGGCACTTTTGCCGACAACACAAGGAGACACGCATGCCCATCATCAAAGGATTTCAAGCCCTCGTCGACGAGGCCATGGCCCAGGTCACCACGCACAGCGTGGCTCAGGTGCAAGCGCGCCTGGCTGACCCTGATGTGCAAATCGTCGACATCCGCGACCCGCGTGAACTGGAGCGTGAAGGCACCTTGCCCGGCGCATTGTTAGCGCCCCGAGGCATGCTCGAATTCTGGGTGGACCCGGCCTCGCCCTACTTCAAGCCCGTGTTCGCGGACGAGAGCAAGCAGTTCATCTTGTTTTGCGGCGCAGGCTGGCGCAGCGCCTTGGCCACCAAAACCCTGCAAGACATGGGCATGACCAACGTGGCTCACATCGACGGTGATTTTGCCGCCTGGAAAAAAGCCGAGGCTCCCATGGTCACTCTGGAGCAGCACAAGGCTGAAAGCGTTGCGCGCAAAGTACCTTGACACGCGTCCCCCCCTTTTTAAAAACCATGCCCTTGGCGGGAGTGAATTTGCAAGCTTGCCCCTGTGGACGCCGATCGGCCAAAGGCCAAACCTTTGACTTGGACCATTGCTGCGGCCCTTTGCACGCAGGCCAGGCTGCACCCGATGCCGAACACCTCATGCGCTCGCGCTACAGCGCCTTTGTGCGTGGCGATGTGGCGTATTTGCTGTCGACCTGGCACGCCAGCCAGCGCCCTGCAACGATAGAACTCGATGTGGGTTCCAAATGGTTGGGCCTGGAGATCAAACAGCACCGCACAACAGGCCCTGACACCGCGGAGGTCGAATTTGTCGCCCGCTTTCGGCTGGGCGGCAAGGCCGTGCGTCAGCATGAACGCAGCCGTTTTTTGCAAGAAGAGGGTCGCTGGTTTTATGTGGATGGTGACGTGCTCTGAAACCTTATGATCACCCGCATGAACTTTGAAGCTATTTTGTTTGACTGCGACGGCGTGCTGGTTGACAGCGAAGCCATCACTTGCGGCGTGTTGCGCGACATGTTTGAGCAGCAAGGCTGGCGCATGACGCTGGCCGAATGCATGCAACGCTTTGTGGGCCATACGGTCAAAAGCCAGCGCGCCATCATTGAGGCGAACACGGGTCAGCCACTCACCGATGCCTGGCTGGAACAATTTTTTGCCGAGCGCAACGAGCGACTGACGCAAAGCATCACCGCCATCGAGGGCGTGCACGATGCGGTGGCGCACCTGCACGACCATTGCCAGGGTCGCATTGCTGTGGCCTCCGGGGCTGACCGATTCAAGGTCGAGATGATGCTCAAGCAAGTGGGGTTGATGGCCTTTTTTGAAGGCCGTATTTTCAGTGGGCACGAAATGCCGCGCAGCAAACCGCACCCCGATGTGTATCTGGCGGCGGCCGCCCATTTGCAAATCGATCCGGCGAGTTGCCTGGTGATCGAAGACACCACGGTGGGCATCACAGCAGGCGTGGCAGCCAGTGCCACCGTGTGGGCCTATGCTGCGCCCCCAGCCGAGCATGCGCCGCTGCTGCAGGCAGGCGCGCAGCGGGTGTTCACTGGCATGCACGAATTGCGCTTGGGCTGACCCCCAGCTGCTCAGCCTGGTTGGGCTCCTCTGAACCCATCGGGCGTCTGGCCTGTCCAGCCCTTGAACGCCCGCATAAAGCTCTTTTCATTCTGAAAGCCCACTTCTGAGGCGATCTGTTTGATCGGACGCTGTGTGCGCAACAGCAAGTCCATGGACAGGTCACGGCGCACGGCGTCTTTGAGTTGTTGAAGGCTGGCGCCTTCGTCTTTCAGTTGCCGGTGCAGCGTCCGTGCCGACAGGTTCAGCCACGCGGCCAGATCGCTGGCGTTGCGGCTGTGTTCTGGGTGTTCGGCCAGGGTCTGGCGGACTTTTTCGACCAGCAGACGGTCACGCCGGTAAGGCCGCACCGTGAGCAGCAGGGCACGTTGCAGCATGCGCTGCAAGGCGGCTTCGTCACGGCGCACGGGTAAGTTCAAGTAGCCCGCATCAAACTGCAGGCTGTGGATGGGGGCATTGAATTGGGTGGGCCCATCAAACAGCACGGGGTAGCTGTCGGCATGTGCGGGTGGTGCAAATCGCAAGGTGGTGTGCAACAACGGAATGCGCGAGTCGGTCAGCCAGCAGGCCACGCCTAAAGCATTGCGCAGCACCGAGACCACGCAAAACTCCTGAAGTGGGCCCAAATCGCAGCCTTCGTGCAATTCCAGGCTGGCAACGCCATGGTCCTGGGAAATTTTCAGATGGATGTCGTCGGTCAACAGGCCGTGGTGGCGGCACCAGCGTTGCAGAGCCACGCCCAGGGTGGGCGCCGTCAGCGATGCGCGCACCAACATGCCGTAACTGCCCCAGGGCAGGCGGCGGCTGAACCAGCCCAGGGCTTCATCGTCCAGCGCTTTCATGGCGGTGGCAGACAGCCACTCCATTTGCAAGGCGGTGATGCGCGCCTCGGCTTGTTTCAGTAAGTTTGGCGCAATTTGTGCTGCGGTCAGCGCAGGCACAGGGTCCATGCCGCGTTGTGCGTAAGCGGTCGCAATGGCCCGCACAAAAGCCATCGGTGTTTCTGTTCGGCCGGTGTGGCTCAGGTTGGGGATGTCCGTATCTGTGAGGCTCATGGTGATGTAAATTGTGGCACGATTTGCAACCCATTTGACACTCGAAAAGCCGAAAACAGGCCTAAGCTGATGGCCATTGCACTTTAAATACCGGGTTGGCCAAACCGGGTGGTGCACCGACAAGGAAGCCCCATGACTGTTTTGCACTCCCAACTGAACCCGCGCTCAGCCGATTTCCAGCACAACGCTGCCGCCATGCGTGGTCTGGTCGACGAACTGCGCAGCCATCTGGAACGTGTGGCTTTGGGCGGTGGCGATGCCCCGCGCGCCAAACACACAGCCCGCGGCAAGTTGCTGCCAAGAGACCGCGTGCAAATGCTGCTCGACCCCGGTACGCCTTTCCTCGAAGTCGCGCCGCTGGCGGCGCTCAACATGTACAACAACGACGCCCCCAGCTCGGGTGTGATCGTGGGCATTGGCCGCGTCAGTGGGGTGGACTGCATGATTGTGTGCAACGACGCCACGGTGAAGGGCGGTACCTATTACCCGATGACGGTGAAAAAGCATTTGCGGGCACAAGAGATCGCGCAGCAAAACCAATTGCCCTGCATCTACCTGGTCGATTCGGGCGGCGCCAACTTGCCCAACCAGGACGAAGTCTTTCCAGACCGCGACCACTTCGGCCGCATCTTTTTTAACCAGGCCAACATGAGTGCGCAGGGCATCGCGCAAATTGCGGTGGTCATGGGCAGCTGCACCGCGGGCGGCGCGTATGTGCCTGCCATGAGCGACGAAACCATCATCGTCAAGAACCAGGGCACCATCTTTCTGGGAGGCCCGCCTTTGGTCAAGGCGGCCACGGGCGAGGTGGTCACCGCCGAAGACTTGGGCGGTGGCGACGTGCACACCCGCTTGAGTGGTGTGGCCGATCACTTGGCGCAAAACGATGTGGACGCCTTGGCCCTGGCGCGCCAGGCCGTGAAAAACCTGAATGCCCGCAAGGCACCGAACATCGCGACGCACGCGCCCGTGCCCCCCAAGTTCGATGCGAAGGAGCTGTATGGCGTGATTCCTACTGACACGCGCAAGCCCTTTGATGTGCGCGAGATCATCGCCCGCATCGTGGATGGCTCGGAGTTTGATGAGTTCAAATCGCGCTTTGGCACCACCTTGATTTGCGGCTTTGCGCGCATCGAAGGCATGCCAGTGGGCATCATTGCCAACAACGGCATTTTGTTCAGCGAGTCGGCGCTGAAAGGTGCGCACTTCATCGAGCTGTGCTGCCAGCGCAAGATACCGCTGGTGTTTTTGCAAAACATCACCGGCTTCATGGTGGGCCGCAAATACGAAAACGAAGGCATTGCCCGCAACGGCGCCAAGATGGTGACTGCCGTGGCCACTGCTGCGGTGCCCAAGTTCACCATCATCATTGGCGGCAGCTTTGGCGCGGGCAACTACGGCATGTGCGGCCGCGCTTACAGCCCCCGTTTTTTGTGGATGTGGCCCAACGCCCGCATCAGCGTCATGGGCGGCGAGCAGGCCGCGAGCGTGCTGGCCACTGTCAAGCGCGATGGCATTGAAGGCAAGGGCGGACAGTGGAGCATGGAAGAAGAAGAAGCTTTCAAGGCGCCGATCAAGCAGCAATACGAAGACCAGGGTCACCCTTACTACGCCACCGCCCGCATCTGGGATGACGGCATCATCGACCCTGCCGACACCCGCCGCGTGCTGGCGCTGGGCCTGAGCGCATCGCTGAACGCGCCGATTCCCGAGACAAAATTTGGACTTTTCCGCATGTAATGTGTATGATTTTGTGAAGTAATACACATTAAGGGACTGAAAACATGCGAACCAACATCGAAATCGACGACGACTTGATGGCCGCCGCTATGGCGGCGGGCGGCTTCAAGACCAAAAAGGAAGCGGTTGAAGAGGGCTTGCGCCTGGTGCGTCGGCGCCAGGTCTACAACGGTTTGCTGGCCTTGCGTGGCAAGTTGCAATGGGACGACTCAGACGCTTCTTGGGCGCAAGCTTGCACGCCAGAGGCTTCAGTCATGGCCGCCCAAGAGCCTCAGGGCGCGTACGGCGTGAAGCCCAAACCTGCAGCCACGACCGGACGCTCGGCAAAAGCCAAAAAACCGGCCGTGGCAAAACGGAGCAAGGCCAAATGATCTTGGTGGACTCCAGTGTCTGGATCGACTTTTTCCGTGTAGGGCAAAGCACGCAAAGTCAGACCTTGGCCCGTTGCTTGGGCGATTCCAGTGTGGAGGTCGGCATGGCCGATCTGGTGCTGTTTGAGGTCATGCGTGGGTTTCGCGAAGGGGGCTTGATGCGCGAAGCCCAAACACTCATGAGCGTATTGCCGCAGGTGGAAATCGGGGGCACAGCGCCTGTGTTGAAGGCGGCAGAGCGTTACCGGCAATTGCGCAGCCAAGGCCGCACCGCGCACAGCCCCATTGACGTGCTGCTGGCCAGCTACTGCATGACCCACAGGATCGCGCTGCTGCACCGCGACGCGGATTTTGAATCACTTCAAACTTTGGGAGGGCTGGACACATGGCCGCATTGAAACCATTACTGAGTCCTTTTCACACCCACTTCTACCAACAAGCCCGTTACCACGTCTGGGCTACGCACCGACTGCTTGATGCGGTGATGCCTGTGGCCGACACAGACTACTTCAAAAACCTGGGTCTTTTCTTCAAGAGCATTCACGGCACGCTCAACCATTTGTTGGTCGCAGAACACCTGCTTTGGTATGCACGTTTTTCTAAGGGTGCCTCGCCACTGCTGGGCCTGGACACCGAAGTGGAGCCCAACCGCGAACGCTTGGCGCAGGCACTCAATGGCGGTTCGGCCAATTGGGAGCGACTCATCGCCACTTGGCCAGCCGAGCGTTTCGACGGACAGCTGGACTACCGAACCATGAAAGGCGTACCGCAGTTGTTACCGTTCGCGGCCACGCTGGCACATGTCTTTAATCACGCCACGCATCACCGTGGGCAGATCACCGCCGCGTTGACGGCTTTGGGCCAGCCCAGCCCCGAGTTGGACTGGGTCTATCACCTGCAACTGGAAGCCGCCGAGGCGAAAAAAGCATGAGCACAGCCCTGAAAATTTCCACCCAAGCCGGCGTGCAGACCATCACGCTGTCCCGCCCCGATGTGCGCAACGCATTCAACGACGAAGTGATTGCCGAGCTGAAAAACGCTTTCATGGCGGTGGCGCAAGACAGCGCCGTGCGCTGTGTGGTGCTGGCTGCTGAGGGCCCCGCCTTTTGCGCTGGCGCAGACCTGAACTGGATGCGCCGCATGGCCGACTACACCCGCGAAGAAAATCTGGCCGATGCGGGTGAGTTGGCCGCCATGCTTCGCGCCATTTACGAATGCCCCCAGCCGACCATCGCTCGTGTGCAGGGCGATGTGTACGCAGGCGGCATGGGCCTGGTGGCCGCGTGTGACATGGCGGTGAGCGTTGAAACGGCCAACTACTGTTTGAGCGAGGTCAAGCTGGGCCTGATCCCGGCGACCATCAGCCCGTATGTGATTCGGGCCATGGGCGCGCGTGCGGCGCACCGCTACTTTTTGACGGCCGAGCGCTTTGGCGCTGCAGAGGCGCACCGCATCGGCCTGGTGCATGAAGTGGTCGCCGTGGATGCGCTGGATGCCAAAGTGGCCGATCTGACGCAGGCACTGGTGAACGCCAGCCCCGACGCCGTTCGTGCCTGCAAGAAATTGGTACATAACGTGGCCGAGCGCGACATCAACGACGCGCTGGTGGCGCAGACGGTGGTCAGCATCGCCGACATCCGTGCCAGCAGCGAGGGCAAGGAGGGCGTGCAGTCCTTTTTGCAAAAAAGAAAGCCTAATTGGTTGTTTGTACAAAAATGAATTTGATCCAATCTATTTGTGCGATGGCTGTCGCATTACTGAGTAATTTTTCACATGCGCAAGTACGTGACGCTGCATTAGGCGAGTCCATCGTTACGATCAAGAACAATCGCTTGTTTGCTGTAGATTTAGAAACCACGGTCTTTAAACCCGAGGGCACTGGGCCTTTTCCTGTGGTGATCATCAATCACGGGAAAAGTCTTGGGAATAACCGTCTTCAAGGACGAGAGCGTGCAATTGTGGCAACGAGGCAATTCATGCAAAGGGGATATGCAGTCGTTTTGCCTATGCGCCAAGGATTTTCCAACTCAGGAGGGGCAGCAGTCGGCGAGGGGTGCAACATCGCCGGTAACGGAGAAGCACAAGCTGACGACATCAAAGCAGTGATGACATGGGTGGTACAGCAGCCATGGGTGGACCCTCAAAGAATGATCATGCTGGGGCAATCTCATGGCGGGTTGACCACGCTGGCTTACGCGCAAGACCCACAACCCGGAATCAAATTCGTCGTCAATTTTGCAGGTGGACTTAAATACACGCAAGGATGCCAGTGGGAGTTGGCATTGAAAGATGCTTTTCAAGCGTATGGCAAAAAAGTGAAAGTTGATTCACTCTGGTTTTATGGTGCCAACGACAGTTTTTTCCCGCCCGAAGTGATCAAGCCAGCTCATCAAGCTTATGTTGATGCGGGTGGCAAGGCAGAAATGATGGCTTTTGGTGTGTTTGGTGCCGATGCTCATGGAATGTTTGCCAGCCCGAATGGACTGCCTATCTGGTGGCCAAAAGTTGAAGCCAAACTTATTGAGCACGGCTTGCCGACCTTGCTGACTTTTCCCCAGTACGCAACTGTCGGCAAAACACCTGTGCCAGAACCAACCCAATGGGCTGATTTGAAAGCGATTGATCAAACTCCGCACCTGAAGGATAGCGGGAGAAAAGGCTACGGGACTTTCCTCGAAAAAGCTCTGCCAAGAGCCTTCGCGTTATCAGGTTCTGGGGCCTGGGGTTGGGCTAATGGTGGAGACGACCCACTTAGCCGTGCCTTGAGCAATTGCCAAAAAAACTCCAAATTACCTTGTCTGCTTTACGCAGTGGATGAGCAGGTGGTCTGGAAACCATAAACAAGCTAAGAAGGTCAATAAATGTTCAAAAAAATACTGATCGCCAACCGTGGCGAAATCGCTTGCCGCGTAGCGGCCACTGCCCGCCGTCTGGGCATCCAAACGGTGGCGGTTTATTCAGATGCCGATGCAGGGGCCAAGCATGTGCAGGCTTGCGATGAAGCGGTGCATGTGGGCGGAAGTGCCCCGAAAGACAGCTACCTGCGCTGGGAGCGAATTCTGGAGGCGGCGAAAGCCACAGGCGCCGAGGCTGTGCACCCCGGCTATGGTTTCTTGAGCGAAAACGAAGACTTTGCCAAAGCCTGCGCGGCAGCCGGCCTGGTCTTCATTGGTCCGCCCGCTTCGGCCATTCTGGCGATGGGCCTGAAGGCCGAGTCCAAGCGCCTGATGGCATCGGCCGGTGTGCCACTGGTGCCCGGTTACCACGGGGTCGACCAGGATCCGGCACTGCTGCAAAAAGAAGCCGACAGCATCGGTTACCCGGCACTCATCAAGGCCAGTGCAGGCGGCGGCGGCAAGGGCATGCGAGTGGTTGAAAAGTCTGAAGACTTCGCCGCCGCTCTCGCATCCTGCCAGCGCGAAGCCACCAATAGCTTTGGCAGCGATGCGGTGCTGATTGAAAAGTATGTGCAGCGCCCTCGCCACATCGAGATTCAGGTCTTTGGCGACACGCAAGGCAACTGCGTGTATTTGTTTGAACGCGATTGTTCGGTGCAGCGCCGCCACCAGAAGGTGCTGGAAGAAGCACCGGCGCCCGGCATGACCGAAGCCCTGCGTGCGCAAATGGGCGCGGCCGCAGTGGCGGCAGCCAAGGCCGTGAACTACGTGGGCGCGGGGACGGTGGAATTCATCGTCGAGCAAACGGCCTACGACCAACCCGAATCGATGAAGTTTTTCTTCATGGAAATGAACACCCGCCTGCAGGTGGAGCATCCCGTGACCGAGGCCATCACCGGGCTGGATCTGGTGGAGTGGCAACTGCGTGTGGCCAGTGGCGAGCCGCTGCCTTTGCGTCAGGACCAGCTGCGCATTCAGGGCCACGCCATCGAGGCGCGCATCTGCGCTGAGAACCCGGACAATAACTTTTTGCCTGCCACCGGGACCTTGCAGGTTTACCGCAAGCCACAAGCGACCAGTTTTGAGCGCGGTAACGTGCGTGTCGACGACGGCGTGCGTGAGGGCGACACCATCAGCCCGTTTTACGACTCCATGGTGGCCAAACTGATTGTGCACGGCGACGCGCGTGAGCAGGCGCTGGCACGGCTCGACACGGCGTTGGCGCAAACCCACATCGTGGGCTTGAACACCAATGTGCAGTTCTTGCGACATGTGGTGCGCTCATCGGCATTTGCCCGGGCGCAACTCGACACCGCACTCATTCAGCGTGAAGCTGCGGTGCTTTTCAAGCAGGAAACTGTGGGCTTGCCAGCGGCAGTGGCCGCCGTGGTGGCGCACACTTTGCACGCTGAGCAGGCCTTGCAGGGGCACGACCCTTTCAGCCGCCGCGATGGCTGGCAGTCGCATGGCGTGACGCAACGCCGCTTTGAATTTTTCTGGCAAGACCAGCTGCGTTCTGCCCGCCTGAATTGTTTGCACGACGGCGCCTTGAGCTTGTCGCTGGAAGGCGATGTCCCCGTGGTCGGTTTGCTGGGTTTTTCAGCCGACGGCGCCGGCTTGTGGGTGCAGTGGGGCGATGCCCCGCGTTTGTTCAGTCAGCTCGATTGGCAAGGTGAAACCGCGCACCTGTTCACGCCCCAGGGCGCGACCCGCATCACCGTACTTGACCCGCTGGCCCATGCGGGCGAAGCGGTGCAAGAAGGCGGTCGTCTGACTGCACCCATGCCGGGCAAGGTGGTGTCGTTTGCCGTCAAGGCTGGGGACAAGGTCAAGGCGGGTCAGCCGTTGGCCGTGATGGAGGCCATGAAAATGGAGCACACGATCAGCGCACCGAAAGACGGTGTGGTGGCCGAGTTGCTCTATGCACCTGGTGACCAGGTCGCCGACGGGGCAGAGCTGCTCAAGCTCAGCTGACACAATCATGGCATGAACATCACCATCTGTTTTGCCAGCCTCGCCCCCGAGCCTTGGGTGCAGGCTTTGCAACAAGCTTTGCCTGGGGCACAAGTGTCGGCATGGGTCCCGGGTGCCCCGCAAGCCGATCACGCCATCGTTTGGGCACCACCCCAGCAATTCATTGACGAGCAGTCAGGTTTGAAAACCCTTTTCAACATTGGCGCGGGTGTGGATGCCTTGCTGCAGCTCAAGCTGCCACCTGCGCTCAAGGTGGTGCGCCTGGACGATGCCGGCATGTCGGTCCAGATGGCCGAATACGTTTGCCACGCGGTGATCCGGCACTTCCGTGAATTCGACGCTTACGACGCCGACACGCAGATGGGCAAGTGGTCTTACCTCAAGCCGCGCAACCGAGCCGACTTTGCCGTGGGCGTGATGGGCCTGGGTGTGCTGGGTGAGCGGGTGACCAAAGCCTTGCAGGTTTTCGAGTTCCCGGTCAATGGCTACAGCCGCAGTCCCAAAGACCTGCCGGGCATCCGGTGCTTCAGCGGAACGCAGGCCTTGCCCCAATTCCTGCAGGCCACCCGGGTGCTCGTCAACCTGATGCCGCTCACGCCCGAAACCGAAAACATGCTCAACCAGGGCACGCTGTCGCACTTGCAAAAAGGCGGCTACGTCATCAATGTGGCCCGGGGCAAGCACTTGGTCGAAGACGACTTGATCGCCCTGATTGACACAGGACATCTGGCTGGCGCTACGCTGGATGTGTTCCGTACCGAGCCTCTGCCCAAGGAGCACCCTTTTTGGCAGCACCCGAAAATCACGGTGACCCCCCACACCTCTGCCCGCACTTTGCGCGAAGAGAGCATTGCCCAAATAGTGGGCAAAATTCAGGCTTTGCAGCGTGGTGAGGCGATCAACGGTGTCGTGGACCCTCTGCGCGGCTATTGAAAAGAAAGAGAACCCTCATGTCGATTCCTTCCCGCGTTCAAATCATCGACGTCGGCCCCCGTGACGGTCTGCAAAATGAAAAGCAGCCTGTGCCGGCCCATGTCAAGATTGAGCTGGTGCACCGCCTGCAGGCGGCAGGCCTGAAAGAGATCGAGGTCACCAGTTTTGTCAGCCCCAAGTGGGTGCCCCAAATGGCCGACAACGCCGAAGTCATGGCGGGCATTCAGCGCGCTTCAGACGTACGCTACTCGGTGCTCACCCCTAACATGCAGGGCTTTCAGGCAGCGTTGGCTTCCCGGCCAGACGAGATCGTGGTTTTTGCGGCAGCCAGCCAGGCTTTCAGCCAAAAAAACATCAATTGCTCCATTGAAGAAAGCATCGAGCGCTTTGCCCCGGTGGTGCAGGCTGCCCGCGATGCGGGCATCGCCGTGCGGGGTGCCATGAGTTGCACGGTGGGCTGCCCCTACGAGGGCGAGGTCTCGCCTGAAAGTGTGGCGTATTTGGCCGGCCTGATGAAGCAGATCGGCGTGCAGCGTGTGGACGTGGCCGACACGATTGGTACGGGCACACCGCTCAAGGTTCAAAGGGCGATCGAAGCCACGCTGAAACACTTTGATGTGGCCAACATCTGCGGCCACTTCCACGACACCTATGGGCAGGCACTGGCCAACACCTTGGCTGCGCTGCAAGTCGGCGTGTGGAACTTCCAGTCTTCGGTCGCAGGCCTAGGCGGTTGTCCTTACGCCAAGGGTGCAACGGGCAATGTGGCCACCGAAGAGGTGGTCTACATGCTGCATGGCATGGGCATCGAAACGGGCATTGACCTGGACAAACTGGTCGATGCGGGCGCTTTCATCAGCGATTTTCTGAGCCGAAAGTCCAATTCGCGCGTGGCCACGGCCATTCTCAACAAGCGGGCGGGTTGACGCATGTGTGGCTCAGAACTGCATGCGCTGCCTGACGGGGTGCAACGTGTGTCGCGCGCACTGCAAGAAGCAGGTCACCCCCATGCGCCGGTCATGCTGGATGGTGCGGCCCGCACCGCACAAGAGGCGGCGGATGGGCTGGGTGTGCTGCTGGGCCAGATCGCCAAAAGTGTGATTTTCAAACGCAAGCAAGACGGCGTTGCCGTGTTGGTGGTCACCTCGGGCGACCGGAGGGTCGACGAGAAAAAAGTGTCGGCGCTGGTGGGCAAGGTGGGCCGGGCTGATGCCGATTTCGTCAAAGCCCTCACCGGCTTTTCGATTGGCGGTGTCTCCCCGGTGGCGCACCTCAACCCACCTGTCACCTTGCTCGACCAGGATCTTTGGCGCTTTGAAGTGGTCTGGGCTGCGGCAGGTCACCCCCATGGCGTTTTTCAGTTGCAGCCAGAAGACCTGAAGCGCCTGACCGGCGCACCGGTGGTGGATGTGGTTCAGGTCATATCAGGGGTGGCTGCATGAGCGAGCACTACTGGAAAAAACTGGCTGAGCGTGCTGCCCAGGTGCTGGCCCAGCCGGTGCCGCCAGCGCCCAATTCAGTGCCATCGCCTTGTGTCTCGCTGTGCCTGATGCACCCCGGCGCAGGCTGGTGTGATGGTTGTTTGCGCACCCTGCCTGAAATCGGTGGCTGGAGCCGCGCCAGCGACGAAGAAAAGCGCCTGGTGTGGTCGCAGATTCCTGAGCGCTTGTTGAAGCGCCAGGCGACAGACCACTGAGTCCCTCCACTTTTAGCCCTCGGCCTGGAGCCCCATGAAAACCATCCACTTTTACTTGGACTTCATTTCGCCTTATGCCTGGATGGCATTCGACGCCTTGCCCCAAGTCTTGCAGGGCATCAGTCACCGCGTGGTGCACAAGCCGGTGGTGCTCGGCGCCATGCTCAAACACCATGGGCAGTTGGGTCCGGCAGAAATTCCCGCCAAACGCGACTGGACCTACCGCCAGGCGCAATGGCAAGCCCGTGCGCAGGGCACGCCGTTGCAGTTGCCCGCCAGCCACCCTTTTAATTCGCTGGGCTTGTTGCGTCTGGCCACGGCGTGTGATGCTGCAGGTGAGCCCAATCGGTTTGTGTGCGAGAAAATTTTTCGGCATGTCTGGTGCAGTGGCCTTGAGGCGGCAGACGCCGAGCGCCTGGCCACCTTGAGCGCCGATCTGGCACCAGGGGCGGATGTCGGCAGCGACGAAGTCAAGAAGCTCTTGAAGAACAACACCGATGAAGCCTTGGCACTGAACTTGTTTGGTGTGCCCAGTTTTGTGGTGGACGGGCAAGTGTTTTGGGGCAACGATGCCTTGCCCATGCTGCGGGCGTATTTGCAGGGTGACCCCTGGTTCCAGTCGCCCGAATGGACCAGTGTGGCGCAACTGCCCGTGGGCGTAAAGCGCAAGCTCTGAAGCTGTGCTTAGCCAGGCCATGCTGCTGGATACACAACGGCCAATGCTTTCAGCTTGATCTGAGGCAATTCCTGCCCAGGTTTGAACGGGCATCATGACCACAGAGATTCCCATGAAACTGGCCCTGATTTCAGACATTCACGCCAACCGCCAGGCTTTGCAGGCTTGTCTGGCCCATGCGCGCCAGCAAGGGGCTGACCGGTTTGTCTTTTTGGGGGATCTGGTGGGCTACGGCGCAGACCCTGTTGCCGTTTTGGATGAAATCATGGACTTGGCGTCTCAGGGCGCGCTGGTCTTGCGTGGCAACCACGACGAAATGGCTTTGAACCCGCCCGCTTTAAAAGGCGCGGACGTCACCATGGGATCGCATGGCGCGCATTGGACCCACGATCAGTTGACGGCCAGGCACCGCGCATTCTTGACCGAATTGCCACTCACCTTGACCCACGGCCACATGTTGCTCGTTCATGCCAGTGCAGACCGGCCTGATGCTTGGCGCTATGTGGACGGGGAGGGTGCTGCAGGGCGCTGTCTGGACCAAGCCTTGTCCCAGCAGCAGGGGCCGCATGTGCTGGTGGGGCATGTGCACCACCAAACCTTGTATTACCGGGGGGCCGGGCGCCACTTGATGAGCTTCGATCCGATCCCGGGCTTGCCGGTGCCCACTCCGGTGCACAGGCCCATGGTGGCTTGTGTCGGCTCATGTGGTCAGCCACGCGATGGCGATCCCAGGGCGATGTATGCCATCTGCGACCACACGGCTCAAAAGATGACCTTTCACCGTGTGCCTTACAACCATGCAGAAGCGGCTGCGGCCATTCGTTTGGCCGGCTTGCCGGAATTTTTTGCACAACGGCTGGAGCTTGGACGGTGAAACTCCTGAACCCCGGACATCTGATCGATGGCTTTGAGGTCGAAGCCTGCTTGCACGCCGGTGGCATGGCCCACATTTACAAAGTGGTTTACGCCCCTTCTGATGACGGGACCCGCAGAGCGGCCGAGTTTCCACTGGCCATGAAGATTCCGCGCATGACGGCATCAGACGGCGCTGAAAACATTGTCAGTTTTGAGGTCGAACTGCAAATACTGGCCGACCTCAAAGGTCCGCACGTGCCGCGTTTTGTCGCCGCCGGTGATTTGTCCAGGGTCCCTTACCTGGTCATGGAGTACATCGAAGGCAAGACATTGCAACACTGGCTGGATCACCGCGAAAGCTTGACAGTGCCTGAGTTGGCTGCGTTGGGCGCTGCCATGGCGCGTGCGGTGCACAGCCTGCATCAGCAAAATGTGTGTCATCTCGACTTGAAACCAGCCAATGTGCTGATCCGCCCCAACGGATCGGCGGTACTGCTGGACTTTGGCTTGTCGTGCCATGCGCAATACCCTGACCTGCTGGCCGAGGAGCTGCGCAAAGCGGTCGGCTCGCCCGTCTGGATTTCGCCCGAGCAGGTGGTGGGGGTAAGAGGCGATCCCCGCAGCGATATTTTTGCGATCGGTGTGATGTTGTACGAGTTGGCCACCGGTGAGCTGCCTTTTGGGCAGCCTGCAACTGCTGCAGGCATGCGCCAGCGCCTGTGGATGGACCCGCCACCGCCCCGCAAATACCGCCCTGATTTGCCCGAATGGCTGCAAGAGGTGATCTTGCGCTGTCTGGAGCCTGTGGCTGCAGACCGCTACCCTTCAGCCTCACATCTGGCATTTGATCTGACCCACCCGGACCAGGTCAAAGTGACAGAGCGGGGCAAAAAAACCAAGGGCACAGGGTTTTGGACGCACTTCAAGCGCTGGGTCCGTGCCAGTGGCATGGCGTACAGCCCGAGCCCTTTGCCTGCGCATCAAATTGAACAAGTGCCAATCATCATGGTGGCGGTGCCGCACCAGGATGTGAGCGATGCCACCTTGTATTCATTGCGCCAAGCCGTGGCCCGATCGCTGGGCATTCGCCCGGGCGCCCGGCTGGCCTGTGTGACGGTGATTTCGTCGGGACTGACCAGCAGCACCGAGGCCGACAAGTGCGAGACCCAGGTGCACCAATGGCACTTGAGTCGGCTGCAGCAATGGGCCCAGCCGCTGGACTTGGTTGGGCACCAGATATCTTTTCATGTGATCGAGTCGGGTGATGTGGCGGATGCCTTGCTGCGCTATGCGCAGGGCAATCAGGTGAACATGCTCATCCTGGGGGCGGCAACGCATGGCTTGCAAATGCAGCGCGTGTTGGCCACGGTCCCTATCAAGGTGGCCATGCAGGCGCCCTGCACGGTGATTCTGGTCAAGCAGAGCTTGCCTTTTGAGCGGCTTGCAGAAATCGCAGCCTGAACGGCGTCAATGTGAGTAAGGGTTCGCTTTGGCCTCTTCATTGCACAGCTCTCTTCCCCAGCGGTTCATCAGCCAGGCATACAGCACCACCATCGCTAGAAAGACCAAGAATGAGCCTTGCGCGGCCATCCAGAAATGGAACGGCCATCCCCGCACCTCAAATGAAAGACTGCGCGCAAAGAATGCGGGCCCAAAACTCGTCAAGGCCCACAACAGCAGCAACAGCCATGTCAATCGCCGTTTGCGTTTGTTCAGGGCCAGCGAGTGTGTTGTTTGGGTCATCGCTAAGGACAGAGACAAAACAAGCCCACAAGATCGGGTGTTTTCCCTTGAGCCCATGAAAAACGCCCACCGAGAAAAAGAAAAAACCCGATCGCTTCACGCGATCGGGTTTTTGTTGGAAAGGGTCATCTTGGCAAGACAGGTCTTGCCAATCCGGACCTTTTAATGAGCAGCACTGCCTTGTGAGGTCGAGCCGTCAAAGCTTGGGAAGCGGACGTTTTCCACCAATTCCTGAACTTCTTGGTCAGGTGCCTTGGTCAGCAGCGAAACAATGATGATCACCGCGAAGCCCAGTGGCACACCAAAGATGCCCGCCGAGATCGGGGCAATGTCCCACCAGGTGTTGGCCTTCAGGATTTCAGGCGTGAGCGATCCATTATGGAACAAGCCGTACATCCAGGGATGTGTTTTGAGCATGTAATAGAACGAGATGCCCAAGCCAGCCATCATGCCCAGCGACGCGCCCCACTTGTTGGCACGCTTCCAGAAGATGCCAAGGGTCAACGCCGGGAAGAAGGCTGCCGCAGCAAACGAGAAGGCCGCAGACACCAAGAATAAAATGTCCGCCATGCGCAGGGATGCGACATAAGCCGCAGCCAAGGCCACGAACACCAAAAGGACTTTGGAGATCGTCACGCGACGGTTGGCCGAAGCGTTCGGGTCAATCACTTTGTAGTACACGTCGTGCGACAAGGCGTTGGCAATGGTCAGCAACAAGCCATCGGCCGTCGACAAAGCCGCAGCCAAACCACCCGCTGCCACCAAACCAGAAATAACGAACGGCAAGCCGCCGATTTCAGGGGTGGCCAGCACCACAATGTCACCGCCCAAGCGGATCTCTGCCAGTTGCAAGATGCCATCTTTGTTGATGTCAGCCACAGCCATCAGCGTGGGGTCGACCACGTTCCAGCGCGCAATCCATCCCGGCAATTGGTCCATAGGGGTGCCGACCAAGAGCGTGTAGATGTCAAACTTGACCAGCACCGCCAAAGCAGGTGCCGTGAAGTACAGCAAAGAAATGAAGAACAGCGACCAAGCCACCGACTCACGCGCTGCACGCACCGAAGGCACGGTGTAAAAGCGCATCAGAATGTGTGGCAGCGCAGCCGTACCAATCATCAAGCAGAACACCAAGGCCAGAAAGTTCTTGCGTGCAATTTCTCTGGCAGCGTCGTCTTTGCCCGGGAAAGGCTCAGCATGGCGCAGGGGTGGTGCTGCGCGGGCAGCGTTGGTCGTGCGTGCTGCGGTGTAAGCAGCTTTGGCAGCCGCTTCGTCTTTGGGCAAAGCGGCAACAGCAGCTTCAGCGACTTTAATGTCCGCTGCTGGCGCGTTGGCGGCCTTCAGATCTTCCAGCTTTTTGGTGGCTGCTTCTTTGTCGGCAGCCATGGCTGCTGGAACATCTTTCAGCTTTTCAACGGCCGCGTCAGAGCGTGCTTTGAAGATACCGCGAACTTCGAGTTCTTTGGGATCTTTCAACAATTGCTCTTCTTTGGCCGTGACTTTTTCAAGCAGATAGCCATAAGCGACCTGAGGCACGGGGTTGCTGGTGTGTTTCACCGACAACCAAACCACGGGGATCATGTAGGCCACGATCAAGATCAGGTATTGCGCCACCTGAGTCCAAGTCACTGCGCGCATACCGCCCAAGAACGAGCAGACCAAAATGCCAGCTAAGCCGACATACACACCCACGTCGAAGGACAGGCCTGTCAGGCGGGCTGTGATCAAGCCCACACCAAAGATCTGCGCCACCACGTAAACGAAAGACACCAAGATGGCCGCAAACACGCCGATCAGGCGAGGCATGTTGCCGCCGTAGCGCGCGCCCAAGAAGTCAGGAATGGTGAACTGGCCAAACTTGCGAAGGTAAGGGGCCAAGAACAAAGCCACCAAACAGTAGCCGCCGGTCCAACCCAAGATGAAGGCCAAACCGCCGTAACCTGTCAGGTAGAGCGTGCCGGCCATGCCGATGAACGAGGCCGCCGACATCCAGTCAGAGCCTGTGGCCATGCCGTTGTAGATGGCGGGCACACGGCGACCGGCCACGTAGTATTCGGCCGCGTCGTTGGTGCGGCTCATCACACCAATACCGCCGTACAAGAGCACAGTGGCCGCCAAGAAGGCGTAGCCAATGTACTCTTTGGGCATGCCCATTTGCTCAAGAACAGCGAGCACGATGACGAAGGCTGCAAAGCCCCCGCCGTAGAACAAGAAAACTTTGTTCAGAGACTTCTGAAACTGGCCTTGGGTTTGGCCTTCCCCGCCGAAAACGCTCATGATTCATCTCCTTCAGAAACGCCATATTCCTTGTCAAGCTTGTTCATATAGCGTGCGTAGTACCAAATGATCAGGCAATAGACGACCAACGCGCCTTGGGCGGCCACCCAAAACGAAAAGGGCCAGCCAAAAAAGCTGAACGTCAAATCGCGCGAAAAGAACAAAACCACAAATGTCACAAAGAACCACAAAGCCAGCAGCAGCCCTGTGATTCTTAGATTTTTGCCCCAGTATTCCCGGTGTCTTGCAGTGAGCTGCATCGTTGTCTCCTTCATGTTGAAAAAACCAAACTACCTACTGTCAAACTTTCATACAAAGCCCAGGCTTTTGGGGTTTGAATCTCAAACCGCCCTGTCCAATTTCAAGCCTGTTTCTCTTTCGAGTTGCGCGGCCACCTTGGGCTCGAAGCCCTTTAAATGGCGCATGACTTGCAGCGCTTTATCGGGTTCCTGCATTTCCATATGGACCCGAGCCATTTGATACCAAGCGTAGGGGCTCATTGATTGCAACTGGGTGTTGCGCTCGAAAGCCACCAGGGACTCGGCAAAGCGTTGTTGACGCACCAGCGCCAAACCCAAGCCATACCAAGCCCTGTCCATTTTTTCGTCTATTGCAATGGCCGCATTGAAGGCGGCTTCCGCGTCTTGGCTGCGCCCCAGTTCTTCGCAAACAAACCCCACGTTGAAGTGGGCATTGGCATTGGCCGGGGTTTGCACCAGAGCGCGTTCAAAAAATCCTAAAGACTGAACCAAACGGCGATCGTTCAAGGCCTCAAAGCCCAGGCTGTTGAGTGCCAAAACATCATCTGGATGGATCTCGAGGATGTCTTGAAACAAAACATGGGCTTTGCTGCGCAATCCCAATACCAAAAGTGCCTTGGCTTGAAGACGTAACCAAAAGCACCTGCTCCGACTTGAGGAGTTCGCGCTGACGGGAGAGATATGGCTTTTCACTGACACGAGGCAACTCCCAACTCAAGGCAAATGTCTATTTTCAATTGCACCACCAAGACCCAAGCGATCAACAGCCAGCTGCTGGTGGCCAAGGGGATGTGCTGGTCCAGGATCAGTTTGGGGCTGATTTTGCGTGTCAGCCAAAGTGCAGGCTTGGAGGCCACATCCAAAAGTTGCCAAAAAACATTGTGGTCCCGGTTGGCGCCAGCCAACAATCCCAGCAAGAAACGCCCAATGATGAACATGAGAGAGAGTTCAATCAGACTCTTGGCAATGACGACAGCAAGCAACATGGACTTTAAATTTGGGTTTCAACTAAATTTTTTGGATTTTATGAACAAGTGCGTTGTCGTCCAACTCAGAATCAAAGCCCCTAAATAATTGTGTAAATATGTTTTCCCAATCAGATTCTCGAGTTTCATTCGGGAAAATTATTAATCTGACATTAAACTTACATATCCAGTCTTTTTAATTGGAACTACAGGCGGTAACTTCAAGGGAAAACACTGAGAAATTTTGAGGTGTCTTACCCCTTTGAACGCCTCCGGGAAGCCCGTTGATTGCATGGCGTAACGGTCTACCTATTCAATGTGCTGCTTCAAAAGCCGATGGGCATAAGCCCATTTTTAGAATGGCGAGGGTGCATGCGTTTGTGCGCTGGGTTCAGCCCAGTCCCCTGATGGCCATACAAATCAGTTTCATCGCACCTGTTTTTTTATGGCAAAACGCCATTGGATGCTGCTGTTTAGTCGCGATAAGCCTCAGAAGCTTGAATGCCCTTCGGGCTTTGCATGCGCACTTTTTGCAGGTTTTTTTAGAATTAAGGACGTTTTTTTTCGACATCAAAGGTCCGGAAAGTTAAATTTCGGAATAAAAAGACAGTTTATTTTTAAGGAAATACCGATCAAACCCTCTGATTTTTCACATTGCGGAATAATTTTGCAGGGTTAACGATTGGATGTAAGCCACAGTTGGTTGCGAGTCAGTCAGGGGCAAGTGCTGGGTTCAAGAATCGGCCCAAGTTCTCATGTTGGGAACTCTTTTTTGGAGACAACGCTATGGCTACAACCGCAGCCCGCCCGATGACGGCGGAAGAGAAGAAGGTGATTTTTGCCTCTTCTCTGGGTACCGTTTTTGAGTGGTACGACTTTTACCTGTACGGCTCATTGGCCGCAATCATTGCCAAGCAATTTTTCAGCGGCTTGGACGAAGGCTCTGCTTTCATTTTTGCGCTGTTGGCTTTTGCTGCTGGATTCATTGTGCGTCCTTTCGGCGCAATCTTCTTCGGCCGTCTGGGCGACATGATCGGCCGCAAGTACACCTTCCTGGTCACCATCTTGATCATGGGTGTGTCGACTTTCGTCGTTGGCATTTTGCCAAACTACGCCAGTATTGGTGTGGCCGCTCCCGTCATCCTGATCTGCCTTCGCTTGTTGCAAGGTCTGGCATTGGGTGGAGAGTACGGTGGCGCTGCCACTTATGTGGCCGAGCATGCTCCAGCGGGTCAGCGTGGTGCTTACACCGCCTGGATCCAAACCACGGCGACTTTGGGCTTGTTCTTGTCGCTGATGGTGATCTTGGGCACACGAACCATCATCGGTGAGGAAGCTTTTGCCGATTGGGGCTGGCGCGTTCCATTCTTGGTTTCGGTGATCATGCTGATCATCTCGGTGTACATCCGTTTGAGCATGAACGAATCGCCTGCTTTCGTGAAAATGAAAGCCGAAGGCAAGACCTCCAAGGCCCCGTTGTCCGAATCTTTCGGTCAGTGGAAAAACTTGAAAATTGTGATTTTGGCCTTGTTTGGCGTGGTCATGGGCCAGGCCGTGGTCTGGTACTCCGGTCAGTTCTACGCTTTGTTCTTTCTGACACAAGCGCTGAAAGTGGACGGCGCCACCGCCAACATCATGGTCGCAATTTCCTTGATCATCGGCACACCATTCTTTGTGATCTTCGGCACGCTGTCGGACAAAATCGGTCGTAAACCATTGATCTTGGCTGGCTGCTTGTTGGCTGTCGTCACATACTTCCCTGTGTTCAAGGCTTTGACCAAAGCAGCCAACCCAGATCTGTACGCTGCTCAGCAGTCTGCCCAAGTTACGGTGACTGCCGACCCAGCAGAGTGCTCATTCCAGTTCAACCCCACAGGCACCAAGAAGTTCACTTCTTCTTGTGATATCGCTAAACAGCGTTTGGCTGGCGCTTCTGTGTCCTACGAAAACATTGCAGCGCCTGCTGGCACCCCTGCAGTGATCAAAGTTGGCGAGACCGTGGTGAATGTCAAGTACTCGGCTGAAGATGTTGCTGCTGCCAAGGCCAAGGCCGAGGAAAAGCTGGCCGCTCTGAACGCAGCAGAACCCAAAGACGCCAAGGCCATCGAAGCTGCCACCAAGTCTGTCAAAGACCTGAGCAACGAGAAAACAGCTGGTGCAACCCTGTTGGCTTCCAACCTGGGCGCTGCCTTGAAGGCCGCGGGCTATCCCGCTAAAGCCGACATGGCCAAGTTCGACAAAGTGACCGTTGTCATCATCCTCTCCTACTTGGTGTTGTTGGTGACCATGGTGTACGGTCCTATAGCCGCCATGCTGGTCGAGATGTTCCCCACCCGCATCCGTTACACATCGATGTCCTTGCCGTATCACATCGGTAACGGCTGGTTCGGTGGTTTGATGCCCACGACCGCTTTTGCGATCGTGGCCCAGACTGGCAACATGTACAACGGCTTGTGGTACCCGATCATCATCGCCGGTGCAACCGTCGTGATTGGTGGCTTGTTCATCAAGGAAACCAAAGACGTTGACATTTACGCCAACGACTGATTGACTTTGTAAGCATCTCGGGGTGACTCGGGTGCTACATTTTGGGCCTTCCCTCTGTGGAGGGCCTTTTTCATTTTTGGAGATGAACTATGTGGAAAATTGTTGTTGGATTCGTGATTTTTGCTGCCCTGGCTTTGTACGTGATCAGCAAAGGCGGCGACAGCCTCGACATGAGCGGTGAAAAGCATGGCGCAGACGCCGTGCATTCAGAACCCGCCAAGGCCGGCACGCCAGCTGCACCCGCTGCTGAAGCCAGCGCCGCCAAGTAAACGCTTTTGCTGTCCATGGGTGATTGACCATGGGTCGGTTGCCTGGACTCAAGGCCTCATCTGAAAGCCACGCCCTTGCGTGGCTTTTCTTTTGCGCGTCAGAGTTGTCATGCTCTCCGTCCTAGAATGTTTTGCCTTCACCCCAAAAAGCCCAGCATGTCCCAAGGTCTCATCCGTATCCGTGGTGCACGTCAGCACAACCTCAAAAACCTCGATCTGGACATCCGCACGGGCGAATTGACTGTGGTCACCGGGCCGAGTGGTTCAGGCAAGTCGAGTCTGGTGTTTGACACGCTGTATGCCGAAGGCCAGCGGCGTTACGTGGAGACCTTCAGCGCTTATGCGCGGCAGTTCCTGGACCGCATGGATAAACCGGCAGTGGACAAGGTCGAAGGGGTTCCGCCGGCCATTGCCATTGACCAGACCAACCCTGTACGCAGTTCTCGCTCGACCGTGGGCACCATGACTGAGTTGAACGACCACCTCAAGTTGTTGTTTGCCCGTCTGGGGCAGTTGTTTGACAAGGACACGGGCCAACCCGTGCGCCATGACACGCCCGAAACCATTTATGCCGAATTGGCGCAACGCGCCGCGCAAGCGCAAGACCCACGCCTGTACCTGACCTTTCCTGTCGAACTGCCTGCCAACACAAGTGCCGAGCAGGTGTCGCAATGGCTGTCGGCCAGCGGCTTTACCAAAGTGCAGGCCGAACGAGAGGTGGCCACGCCCACAGGCCCGCGCAAGGTGCTGGATGTGATCGCCGATCGGTTTCGTTTGGGAACCGCCGAAAAAGCCCGTGTGATCGAGGCGATCGAAGTCGCCCTCAAACGGGGTGGCCGCCTGAATGTGTATGTTGAAAACCCTTCGGGCTCAGGCGCTGCTGCTGAAGCAGAGTCTGCCTTTGACCTTTGGCGTTTCTCTACGGGGCTGCATTGCCCCGACAGCGACCTGCGTTACACCGACCCGATCCCGTCGATGTTCTCTTTTAACTCCGCTGTGGGCGCTTGCGAAACCTGCCGGGGCTTTGGCCGCGTGATCGGTGTGGACTACGGCCTGGTCATTCCCAACGCCAAGCTCACACTGCGAGCGGGTGCCATCAAGACCATCCAGACACCGGCCTGGAAAGAGTGTCAGGATGACTTGATGCGCCACGCCGAGACGGCAGGCATTCCGCGAGACACGGCCTGGGACAAGCTGACCCAGGGCCAAAAGGACTGGGTGATCAACGGTTCGCCGGAATGGAAGGGCAAGTGGAAGCATCAGTGGTATGGCATCAAGCGTTTTTTTGAATACCTCGAGACCAAGGCCTACAAGATGCACATCCGTGTGCTCCTGTCCAAATACCGCAGCTACACCGAATGCCCCAGTTGCATCGGTGCCCGCCTCAAAACAGAAAGCCTGCTCTGGCGCATTGGCAGCCACAGCGATGCCGATGGCGTGCTGCCAGTTAAGCAGCGTTTCATGCCTGCAGGTGTGAAATGGTCACGAGCGCAGTTGGAAGCGCTGCCAGGCTTGAGTCTGCACGACATGATGATCATGCCGATTGACCAGCTGCGCCGATTCTTTGACCGCATGAGCGCCAGCGCGGTGGCATTGGCCTCGGCAGACGCCGAGGCGCAAGCGCTTAAGTTGCTGCTCGAAGAAATCACCACGCGCCTGAAATACCTGTGCGATGTGGGCATCGGCTACCTCACGCTCAACCGCCAAAGCCGCACCCTCAGTGGGGGCGAGGTGCAGCGTATCAACCTGACCACGGCCTTGGGGACCTCGCTGGTGAACACCTTGTTTGTGCTCGATGAGCCCAGCATCGGTCTTCACCCGCGTGACATGAGCCGCATCACCCAAGCCATGCACCGCCTGCGCGACGCGGGCAACACACTGGTGGTGGTGGAGCATGACCCAGCCGTGATGCTGGCGGCTGACCGCATGATCGACATGGGCCCAGGCCCCGGCGAGCGTGGTGGACAGATTGTGTTTGACGGCTCGACCGCCGACCTGCGCAACGCCGATACGCTCACAGGTGCCTACCTGGGCGGGCGCAAGCAGGTGGGCCTGGGCTTCAAGCGCATGGTGACCGACAGCACGCCGCGTCTGATTCTGGAAGGTGCTCGCGAGCACAACCTGCAAAACATCGATGTGGACTTTCCGCTGCAGCGTCTGGTGACCATCACGGGCGTCAGCGGTTCGGGCAAGTCGAGCCTGATACAAGACGTGCTGGCCCCCGCATTGATGCGCCACTTTGGTAAAGCCACCGAAACCCCTGGTGCGCATGACCGCCTGATGGGTGCCGACCATCTGAGCGATGTGGTGTTTGTTGACCAGTCGCCCATTGGCAAAACGGCGCGCTCCAATCCTGCCAGCTATGTGGGGGCTTGGGATGCGGTGCGCGAGATTTTTGCGACCGCGCCTTTGTCGCGCCAACGTGGGTACACCGCCAGCAAGTTCAGCTTCAACAGCGGTGATGGCCGTTGCCCCACTTGTGGCGGCTCCGGCTTCGAGCACGTTGAAATGCAATTTTTGTCCGATGTGTATTTGCGCTGCCCCGATTGCGATGGCAAGCGTTATCGCCCTGAGATTCTCGAGATCACGGTGGAGCGCCAAGCCATGGGCCAGGCGCAAGCGAGACACCTCAACGTGGCCGATGTGCTGGCCCTCACGGTGAGCGAAGCCGCTGCCTTGTTTGCACAAGACCGTGATGTGATCCGCGCCTTGCAGCCCATCGTGGATGTCGGGCTCGAATACGTCAAGCTCGGCCAGCCCGTGCCCACTTTGTCGGGCGGGGAATCGCAGCGCCTCAAGCTTGCGGGATTTTTGGCAGAGGCCGCCAAAAGTGCCTCCAGCAGCCGCCAAAAGCTGGCGCGCAAAGGCACGCTGTTTTTGTTCGATGAGCCCACCACGGGCCTGCACTTTGACGACATTGCCAAACTGATGCGCGCCTTGCGCAAGTTGCTCGAAGCCGGACATTCACTGATCATCATCGAGCACAACCTCGATGTGGTTCGCGCCAGCGACTGGTTGATTGATTTGGGCCCTGAAGGTGGTTATGCCGGTGGCCTCATTGTGGCCCAAGGCACACCGGAAGAGGTGAGGCAGCACGCCACATCGCACACTGGCAAGGCCTTGCGTGAATACGCCGAGTCCATGGGTGAGGTGCATGGTGCACAAGAGGGCGCAGCGGCTTATGTGGCGGCCATCAAAACCGTGGCAAACGCGCCAGCCATCCCACGCAAAGTGGTGCCCAACAACAACATCCAGATCGTCAACGCCAAAGAACACAACCTCAAAAACCTGAGCGTGGACATTCCTCGTGGCCAGTTCAATGTGGTCACTGGCGTCAGTGGTTCCGGTAAATCCACGTTGGCCTTTGACATCCTGTTCAACGAAGGCCAGCGTCGGTATCTGGAGAGCCTGAACGCCTACGCCAGAGCCATTGTGCAACCCGCTGGGCGCCCCGAGGTGGATGCTGTCTACGGCATTCCACCGACCGTGGCGATCGAGCAACGCCTGTCCCGGGGTGGCCGCAAATCCACCGTGGGCACCACCACCGAGGTTTGGCATTTCTTGCGCTTGCTGTATGTGAAACTGGGCATCCAGCACTGCGTGCACGACAACACCCCGGTACAGCCGCAAACGCCCGACAGCATCATCGCGCAGCTCATGACGCAGTTCCGCGATCAGCACATCGGCCTGCTGGCCCCGTTGGTCACCAACCGGAAAGGTGTTTACACCGAATTGGCCGACTGGGCTCGTCCGAGGGGCTACACCCACCTTCGCGTCGACGGCGACTTTTTGCCCACGCAAGGCTTTCCGCGCATTGACCGGTTCAAGGAGCACAGCATCGAGCTGCCCGTTGCCAGTCTCGATGTGTTGCCATCGAATGAAACGGCGCTGCGCCAGGCTTTGAGCAAAACCCTGGAACATGGCAAAGGTGTGGTGCATGTGCTGAGCGATCTGGAGGGCTTGCGCGAAGCCATGTTCAGTGGTGAGTCCACCGCCCGAATCGGCCAGCACCGCGTGTTCTCGACCTTGCGGGCTTGCCCGCAGTGCGCCACCTCATATGCCGAACTGGACCCGCGCCTTTTCTCATACAACAGCAAGCACGGTTGGTGCCCCGACTGTGTGGGTACAGGCGTCAAGCTGAGCAAAGACGAGCGCCAGGTGTTCGATGACTCGGTTCAGGACGACAAACAAAAAGGCCGTGAGCAGACTTTTGCGGAGCCTGAAATCGAAGACTTGGCGAACGTGGCTTGTCCGAGTTGTGAAGGCACCCGCTTGAACGCCACAGCGCGTGCCGTGCGCCTGGGGTCAGCGCCTGGCCAGGGTTGGCGCATCACCGACATTGCCAGTCTCTCGGTCATCGCAGTTCGGCATTGGGTTGAGCAGTTGCAATTGACTGGCCGCGATGCGGACATTGCCCGCGATCTGGTGCCCGAGATCAAGAGCCGTCTGGCGTTTCTGGAAGAGGTGGGCTTGGGCTACCTCACGCTCGACCGGGGTGCGCCTACGCTGTCGGGTGGTGAAGCGCAACGCATCCGTTTGGCCGCACAACTGGGCAGTAACCTGCAAGGTGTGTGCTATGTACTGGACGAGCCCACCATCGGTTTGCACGCCCGCGATAACCAGATTTTGCTGAACGCCCTGAAAAGCCTGAGCGACAAGGGCAACACGCTGGTGGTGGTGGAACACGATGAAGACACCATTCGCCGTGCTGACCACATCATCGACATCGGCCCCAGCGCTGGCAAACGTGGCGGTCGCTTGGTGGCGCAAGGTACGGTGGCCGACATCACGGCATCACCCGATTCGCAAACCGGGCGCTATCTATTGCATGCGATGAAGCATCCGATGCAGTTGCGTCGCTTGGTGGATGCTTCTTTGCAATGGCTCACCCTGACGGGTGCCAACCTGCACAACCTGCGTCAGGTGGATGTGCAAGTGCCGCTCAAGCGTCTGGTCGCCGTCACGGGTGTCAGCGGTTCCGGCAAATCCACGTTGGCCCGCGATGTTCTGCTGACCAATGTGCAGGCGTTGGTGGGTCAGCGTTCTACCTTTGCGGGCCGCACCGCACAAGACGCAGGCCAGCGTGTGGCGCTGTCGGCGTGTGCCGATGTGCAGGGCTTTGAGACAGTTGACCGTGTACTCGAAGTCGACCAGACCCCGATTGGCAAAACGCCCCGCTCTTCCCCCGCCACCTACATTGGTTTTTGGGACACGATCCGCAAATTGTTTGCTGAAACCCTGGAGGCCAAGGCGCGAGGCTACGCCGCCGGCCGCTTCAGCTTCAACACGGGGGAAGGCCGCTGCCCAGGTTGTGAAGGGCAGGGCATGCGCACCATCGAGATGAGCTTCTTGCCCGATGTGAAAGTGCCTTGCGAGACCTGTCGCGGTGCCCGCTTCAGCCCCGAGACTTTGGCCGTCACTTGGCGTGGCAAAAGCATTGGCGATGTACTGCAAATGGAAATCGATGAAGCTGTCGAATTTTTTGCCACCATGCCCAGCATCGCGCACCCGTTGCAGTTGCTGAAAGATGTGGGGCTGGGCTACCTCACGCTAGGCCAGCCTTCACCCACCTTAAGTGGCGGTGAAGCGCAGCGCATCAAACTGGTGACCGAACTGACCAAGGTGCGTGACGAGGTGGGCAAACGCGGCAACAAGGCGCCCCACACCTTGTATGTGTTGGACGAGCCCACCGTGGGCCTGCACATGGCCGATGTGGACAAACTCATCAGCGTGCTGCACCGGCTGGTGAACGCCGGACACAGCGTGATCGTGATCGAGCACGATCTGGATGTGATTGCCGAGGCCGACTGGGTGATCGACCTGGGGCCTGAAGGCGGTCATGCCGGCGGCCGGATCGTGGCCGCAGCCACTCCTGAAGAAGTGGTTCGAATGGGCACGCACACCGGTGTGGCCTTGGGGCCAGTGCTGGCGCGTGTGTGATCAGTTGGCTGCCGTCAGGCGCCAAAGCGATGTGACTTCTGCCGAGCGTGCTGCATGCAAGGGGTCCGTTTCATCTTGGCTTTTGGCGTGCACTGGCTTCACATCCATGCGGTCCACCACCTGCAAACCTGCTTCGGCGATCCAGCCCAGCAGCGCCTCACGGTTGCGCAGGCCCAGGTGCTCAGCCAGATCTGACAGGATCAGCCAGCCTTCGCCGCCTTGGCACAGGTGTGCAGCCAAACCCATCAGAAAACCTTTGAGCATCTGGCTGCCTTCGTCGTAAACCGCTTGCTCGAGCAGTGTGGTCGGCCGTGCTGGCAGCCAAGGGGGGTTGCACACCACCAAGGCCGCTTGGCCCTCAGGGAATAAATCGGTCTGAAGCAGCTGCACCTGGTTTTGCAAGCCCAGGCGTTGCAAGTTGTCTAGGGCGCAGGCCAAGGCGCGGTCTGACATATCGGTGCCGATCACCTGGCTGGCACCCCTCCGGGCCAGCACGGCAGACAACACGCCCGAGCCCACACCAATGTCAAAAGCCACAGGGTGCGTCTTGAGGGCTTCGGGCCATGGGGCGTTGGCCACCAAGGTCACATATTCGCCGCGCACCGGTGAGAACACGCCGTAGTGCGGGTAGATGCACAAAGCCTCGCCCATGGCAGGCACCTCGACGCCTTTTTTGCGCCACTCAAAAGCGCCAATGGCCCCTTGCAAGCTGCGCAGCGAAACCACCGATGCTTGTCCATTGGAAGGACCAAAGGCCTGCAGGCAGGCTTGTTTGGCATCCGGGGCGCGCCGCAGGTCCGTGCCGTAATCGGCATTCAGTTCAATCAGGACTTGGCTCAGGATGCGGGTGCGCTGGGCTTGCGCCTGGCGGTGAGCATGAAACACTGCACCGGGGATCACAGGGGCATCAGGGTCTTGCTTTTTGATGCGGACTTTTTTGGGTTTGTCGATGCGCCGAGCCAGTGCCTGCAGCAGTTGCCGGGCGTTCTGAAAATCACTGCGCCACAGCAAGCCTGTGCCGGCACAGGCCAACCGGTAGGCGGTGTCAGCGGTCATGGTGTCGTCGGCCAGCACCACATGCTTGGGCAACACCTGGTCCGATCGCCAGAGGGCAGAGCGTGGGGTGTCTTTTTCAAGCCAGTTCAAAAGGGTGGGGGCGTTCATGCGCAGGTCCAGTCGGAGTTGTGTTTCGCGCGGCGTGCCGCGAAGAGTTGTTTTGTAAGGCAGCTTTTCAGGCCAGGTTGGCCAGCAGATGCCGGGCCAGTTCGGCAAAGCCTGCGCCCCGTTCGCTGGGGGTGACGTAGCGGGGCGGGTGCATCAGTTGTGCTGCGAAGCGTCGGATATTGGCCACTCCCACACTGTGCGGAAAATGCTCAAACATCACCTGGTCGTTGGTGGAGTCTCCCACATAAACCCAGTGGTCGATTTCGGCATCCAGGTCTCGCCCCCACAGTTCACGCACGATCCAGCGGGCACCCGTGAGTTTGCTGTGCTCGCCCAGCCAGCCGTTGATGTGGATGCTGCTCACGGTGGCCGTCATGCCCTCGCTTTGCAGCATGCGCACCACGCTGTCGATGGACGACTGTGGCAAGTGTGTGAATTCGCTGTGGTCGATCGCAATGTCTGTTTCACGGCCTGCGCTGTCTTGTGATCGGTGCGCGCCGGGCACAGTGCGTTCAATTTGCGCCAGCACCGATTGCATGCGGGTGAAGTTGGCGCTGCGTGCGGCGCCGTCTTGTTGGTAACGCTTTTGCAGGCCCTGCGCGCGTGCGTGGGTCAAGCCGACCGCACCGTTTTCCGCCACGATGGCGTCTACCGGCCAACTTTGGGCAAAGGGCTCACTCCAGACCACGGGCCGCCCAGTGATGGGCACCACGTGCAGGCCCGCCGCTTTCAGGTCTGCCAGCGCTTGTAAGGCGTCGGGCGTGATAGCCCCTTCGGTGGTCAGCGTGTCGTCGATGTCGGTGAAGACGCCCACGATGCGACGGGGCGACCAGGCGGTCAGTGCTTGCACCGTGTCAGCCCGCGCTGCCCAGCGCCAGCCCCGCGTGCTCGCGCAGCGGGTGGAAGTGGATTTTGGGAAAGCGTTCTTGCGCCAAGCGCACGTCATAGGGGCTGGTGCACAAATAGGCCAGCGTGCCTGCCGCGTCTATCGCCATGCGCTGGGGGTAGGCGTTGGTGAATTCCCGCAATTCGGCCGGGGTGTCGGCGGTGATCCAGCGGGCGCCGGTGTACTGGCAGCCTTCTAGGCGCACATCGCAGTCGTACTCGGCTTTGAGGCGGTGTTGCACCACTTCAAACTGCAATTGACCCACCGCACCCAACAGCATGGGGCCGCCGATTTCGGGTTTAAAGACCTGGATCGCACCTTCTTCGCCCAGCTGGTCGAGACCCGTTTGCAGTTGCTTGGTGCGCAACGGGTTTTTCAGGATCACGGTCATGAAGAGCTCGGGCGCGAAGAAAGGCAGGCCAGTGAATTGCAGGTTGCCGCCATCGGTGATGGTGTCACCCAGCTGCACGCCACCGTGGGTGGTAAAGCCAATGATGTCGCCTGCATAGGCCTCGTCCACCGCTTCGCGGCGCTGGCTCAAAAAGGTCACCACGCTGGTGGGGCGCAGTTCTTTGCCGGTGCGTTGCACTTTGAGCTTCATGCCTGGGGTGTATTTGCCCGAGGCCATGCGAACAAAGGCGATGCGGTCGCGGTGGTTGGCGTCCATGTTGGCTTGAACCTTGAAAACCACCCCTGAAAACGCGCTGTCTTCGGGTTGGATCACTTTGACCACGGGCTGTTTGTTGACCAGCAACGAGCTGGTGCGGGGGCGCGGTGGCGGGGCCAGGTCGACCAGTGCATCCAGCACTTCCATGACGCCGAAGTTGTTCACACCTGAGCCAAAGAACACCGGGGTTTGCTTGCCCGCCAGAAAGGCCTCTTCGTCAAAGGTGGGCGATGCACCGGTGGCCAGTTCCATGCTGTCCATGGCGGTTTGCCAGTCGTTGCCAAAGCGCGCAGCCAATCTCGCTTGTTCGGTCAGCGGGATGGTTTCGAAGTCTTGCGGGCGGCGTTCGCTGCCCGACTCGAACACCGTCATGGCCTGGGTTCGCAGATTGATGATGCCGCCAAAGCTTTTGCCTTGGCCCACGGGCCAGGTCATGGGCACGCAGGGCATGCCCAGTTCGCGCTCGACTTCGTCGAGGATGTCCAGCGGGTCGCGCACTTCGCGGTCCATCTTGTTGACGAAGGTGATGATGGGTGTGTCACGCTGACGGCAAACTTCGATCAGGCGGCGGGTTTGCGCCTCGACACCGTTGGCCGCGTCGATCACCATCAGGGCCGAGTCCACCGCGGTCAGCACCCGGTAGGTGTCTTCGCTGAAGTCTTTGTGGCCGGGGGTGTCGAGCAGGTTGATCACGTGGTCGCGGTAGAGCATCTGCATGACCGACGAGGCCACCGAGATGCCGCGCTGCTTTTCAATCTCCATCCAGTCGGACGTGGCATGGCGTGACGCCTTGCGGGCCTTGACCGACCCGGCGATCTGGATCGCACCCGAGAACAGCAGCAGCTTTTCGGTCAGCGTCGTTTTGCCCGCATCGGGGTGGGAGATGATGGCAAAAGTCCGGCGGCGCCGGGTTTCGTGGGCGTAGGTCACAAGGGGTCCTGAAGTCGGGCGGGTGGCAAGCTGCACCCGTGGTGGCCAAGCCCGTCCAGGGCTGGCAAAAGCGTGATTTTACCGGTCTGCCAGCGAATCAAGAGCGGCTGGGTACGGGGCATTTGAAGTCATCGTCCCAGGGGATGGGGTGCACTTCATCGGCCTCGCAGTCGGGTGTGTCTGGGGTACAGGTTTTTCGCAGATCCTTGAATTCCAGCCGCAGCTCAACCCTGCGGCTCTTTTCGGGCTGGTTCAAAATCGCCGAGTTGAAGGACGACCCGCCGACAAAAAACAGTTCCCGGATCGTTTTGCGGTCTTCCAGGCTCGGTGCGTTGGGGGCCTTGGCGTCGAGCAACACGCACAACACGCGCTGGGAACGCTCAAGGCTGAGGTTGAGGTTGTACAGGTAAGAGCCCTCGGGGCTGGCGTAACCTTCGAGCACAAAGCGTTTCAGCCAGCTTTCACAAGCCGGCGTGCGGGCGATGTGCAGCATTTGGGGTACAAAACGGCGCAAAAACCCCGCACGCTGGGCTTCCAGTTCGTTGCTGTCCTTGGGGAATTCGGCCAATGTACCCAATTCAAGCGTCTGCCCACGAAGTTTCACGCCAGCGTAGTCGGCTTGGCGTGTGATTTGCCGGATGTCGTTCAGGCAGCTTGATACCGCGTTGTCTCTGCTCACCCGGCTTTCGTCCATTTTTCGCAAGCCTGTGGTGACGCTGAGCAAGGCCACCGCCATGGCCACCAGAAACAGCACCATGAGGGCGGTCATGAGGTCTGAAAATGAGATCCAGAACGGTTTTTCAGCCTCGTCCCTGTGCCTCTTGTGAGGCGTTTTTCTAAAGCCGATCATGCGGGCTCAACGCTGTGGCGCCTGCGGGGTCGATGCACGCAATTGGCTCAGGATTTTGTAGGACAGAGCCGCCTGGATTTCGGTGGCCTGCGTCAGGCGCTCCATGAATTGGGTGCCACCCTGCGGGGCAAACAAGGTGTCCAGCCATTGCTGCAACTGTTCAACTTGGCGATAGCGTCCTGTCAGCACCGACTTCTCGATCCAGGTGAAGACCATGGCCAGGGTGATGGCGAGGGCGGAGACCAGAAAGGCGTGGCCCACGGTTTGCACCAGTTGGCTCAGCTCGGCTTGAACCCGCTCGGGGTTGGACACGTCAAAGCTGACCAGGCCGGCAATCAAGCCTGTGAACGTGCCGATGATGCCCACGCCGGTCAGGATGCCGGGAATGTGCTTGTAGAAGTTCGATTGAAGGGGCGAGTCCACCAGAGCCTGCTCGGTGAAGTAGTTCTCGGCATGGCTGTTGGCTTGCCATTGGCCCGGAGTGGTTGAGCCTGATGTTTCGAGCTGTTGCAGCGCTTCGATGGCGTGGTTGTATTGGGCCCAGAGCTGGGCCAGTTGGTCATCGGTTTGAGCCAGCTGTTCGAGCTTGGACAGGTCGATTCGCCCGCCGTTGGAGGTTTGACCCATGTGGGTAAAAAATGCCTTGGACAAATGGCTGACGCGCTGCCTGGCAGCGCCGAGTGGGCCTGACTCGGCAGCTTGCCATTGCTGTTGCAGCGTGCCGGTGTATTGCTCCCAGGCGTGTCGAAAGGCCGGCGAGGTCATCACCTCGTTCTTCAATTGAACCAGGTCAATGAGGGTTCCAGGCGGGTTTTTTGCCATCAAGGCCAAATGGCCATTGACTTGGGCCAGGCTTGTTTTGAGCTTTAGCGCTGGTCCGATAAATTGTGTTGCGTAATTCAGGGCAATGAGTCCGATCACGGCAGCCACGGCCCACAAGTGCCAGTAGGCGGTGAGTTGGATCATCAGGTCAGGCATAGGGGCTTGCGGGGGGTCAGGATGTTTTCAGTCTAGCAAATGCCTGGGCATAGGCTCCCCAAGCACAGGGGGCTTTGCCTTGTGGCCAAGTACGCTCAGCGACGGACTGCGATAGAATGCCAGCTTCCGAGGAGCGTTGCAGCGCCCCCTGACTTGCCAGTCAAGTCGGCAGCGGGGCGTGAGGCTCGGAATACTTCAACAGCAACGACGCTCATCCACTCGACGTGCGGTGAGCCTGTTTTTTCCCTCAACAGTGCCTTCATCCACGCGTGTGGCTTATTCACATTGCTTTGGAGCTGAACACATGAATGCACGTTTGAACACCGCCGTGAACGCCGATTGCGTCATCGCCGACATCGGTCTGTCCGATTGGGGCCGTAAAGAAATCAAGATTGCCGAAACCGAAATGCCAGGCCTGATGGCCATCCGCGAAGAATTCAACAAGGCGCAGCCTTTGAAGGGTGCGCGCATCACTGGTTCGCTGCACATGACCATCCAGACGGCTGTGCTGATCGAAACCCTGCAAGCGCTTGGGGCCAATGTGCGCTGGGCTTCCTGCAACATTTTCTCGACGCAAGACCATGCCGCCGCCGCAATTGCTGCCAAAGGCACCCCGGTGTTTGCCATCAAGGGCGAAACCCTGGCCGACTACTGGGATTACACCCACCGCATTTTTGAATTCGGCGCCGCAGGCACCGAAGGCGAAGGCCCCAACATGATCCTGGACGATGGCGGCGATGCCACCTTGCTCATGCACCTGGGCAAGCGCGCTGAAAAAGACGCCTCCCTGATCGCCAACCCGACCAGTGAAGAAGAGACCTGCCTGTACAACGCCATCAAGGCCAAACTGGCCGTGGACCCGACCTGGTACAGCCGCAAGGGCGCACAGATCATTGGTGTGACCGAAGAAACCACCACGGGCGTGCTGCGCCTGAATGAAATGGCCGCCAAGGGCAGCCTGATGTTCCGCGCCATCAACGTGAACGATTCTGTCACCAAGAGCAAGTTCGACAACCTGTATGGTTGCCGCGAGTCGCTGGTCGACTCCATCAAACGCGCCACCGACGTGATGATCGCCGGCAAAGTGGCTGTGGTTGCCGGTTACGGTGACGTGGGCAAGGGCTCGGCACAGGCGTTGCGTGCCTTGTCGGCCCAAGTCTGGGTCACAGAGATCGATCCGATCAACGCCCTGCAAGCCGCCATGGAAGGCTTCAAGGTCGTGACCATGGAATACGCCGCCGACAAGTGCGACATCTTCGTGTCGGCCACTGGCAACAAGAACGTGATTCGTTATGAGCACATGGCCGCCATGAAGGACGAAGCCATCGTTTGCAACATTGGTCACTTTGACAACGAAATCGATGTGGTGTCGCTGGAGAAGTGCCAGTGGGACGAGATCAAGCCTCAAGTTGACCACGTCATCTTCCCCGATGGCAAGAAGATCACCCTGTTGGCCAAAGGCCGCTTGGTGAACCTGGGCTGCGCCACTGGCCACCCCAGCTTTGTGATGTCTTCTTCGTTCGCCAACCAGACCATCGCCCAGATCGAGCTGTTCACCAAGCAAGACCAGTACGATTCCGGCAAGGTCTATGTCTTGCCCAAGCACCTTGATGAAAAAGTGGCCCGTCTGCACCTCAAGAAAGTCGGCGCCATGCTGTCCGAGTTGAGTGACGAACAAGCGTCTTACATCGGCGTGTCCAAAAACGGCCCTTACAAAGCCGACACCTACCGTTATTGAAAACCAACGAATGCGCATAGACCAACTTCTCGTCGAGCGCGGCCTGGCCGCTTCTCGCTCTCAGGCTCAGCGACTGATTGCCGGGGGCGTGCAGTGGCAGCAGCCCGACGGGACGTGGCGCGCAGTGGTGAAAAACCGTGACGAAGTACCAGACAGCGCAGCCTTGCAGTTGCTGGATGATGCCGAGTCGCGGTATGTGTCCCGTGGTGGCCTCAAGCTCGAAGGGGCTTTGAAGGCCACGGGCTTGGCGGTGCAGGGTTTGCGCTGCCTGGACGTGGGTCAAAGCACTGGCGGCTTCACCGACTGCCTGCTGCAGCAAGGTGCTGCGCAGGTGGTAGGCGTTGATGTGGGCCATGCGCAAGTGCACCCGCGTATTCGCGAAGATGAGCGCGTGGTTTGCATCGAAGGCGTCAATGCCCGCGAACTGGAACCTGGCGACGAACGCATTCCCGAAGCACTTGAGGGCTTTGACCTGGTGGTGGGCGATGTGTCCTTCATTTCACTCACCCTGGTATTGCCGGGCGTGGTGCATTTGCTCAAGCCCACGGGCCAGCTGCTGATGTTGGTCAAGCCGCAGTTCGAGTTGCAGCCTGGTCAGGTGGGCAAGGGCGGCATCGTGAAAGACGAGAGCTTGTATGCCTTCATCGAAAACCGTGTCTGCACGGCTTTGGCCGATCTGGGCTTGAAAGTAAGCACCTGGATCAACAGCCCGATCGAAGGCGGAGATGGTAACCGCGAATTTTTTGTGCAGGCCTGCTGGCCCGACCCAGCAGCAGTGCTGCCAGCGCGCGAGCAGACACGCGTCGCGCATGAGGCCGATCTGGCCGTCAAGGCGTATGCCAAGGCCAACGACTATTGAATTGAAAGTGGATGCGATGTCTGGTTTGAAATTGCCCATCAGTCTGGAATTTTTCCCACCCAAAACACCTGAGGGTGCCCATAAATTGAGCGCCGTGCGCCAGCAGCTGTACGCGCTCAAGCCTGAGTTTTGCTCGGTCACTTATGGGGCGGGGGGCTCCACACAGGAAGGCACGTTTGCCACCGTCGGTGCGATCCTCGGCGAGGGTGTGTCGGCGGCGTCACACTTCTCGTGCATTGGGGCCACCAAAGCCTCGGTGCGTGCAGAGTTGGCCACCCTTCGGGCCATGGGCGTCAAGCGACTGGTGGCTTTGCGTGGCGACTTGCCCAGTGGTTACGGCGCCGGAGGCGAATTCCATTACGCCAGCGATCTCGTGGCTTTTATTCGCGCTGAAACGGGCGATGACTTTCACATTGAAGTGGCTGCATACCCTGAAATTCATCCGCAGGCCAAGTCGCCCGAGGCCGATTTGCAAGCCTTTGTCACCAAGGTCAAGGCCGGTGCCAACTCGGCCATCACGCAATACTTTTACAACAGTGATGCGTATTTCCGTTTTGTCGATGATGCCTACAAGCTGGGCGTGGATGTGCCGGTGGTGCCCGGCATCATGCCGATCACCAGCTCGTCGCAGTTGCTGCGTTTTTCTGACGCTTGCGGTGCCGAAATCCCGCGCTGGATTCGTTTGCGCCTGCAAGGCTATGGCGATGACATCGATTCAATCAAGGCCTTCGGCCTTGATGTGGTGGCTGATTTGTGCGAACAGCTTGTTAACGGTGGCGTACCTGCCTTGCATTTCTACACCATGAATCAAAGCGCAGCCACAACGGAGATTTGCAGTCGGTTGTGAAGCGCACACTACTTCGTGTTCCAGTTAATTACGTTGATTCATCGCAAGCCGATTTGAAGTTTCCGCGCATGGTTAACGCTGTTTGATTAAAAGCAAATGAACGACGGGGAACTTGACTTTCAATGAAACGGAGCAAAAAGCTCTTTATTCACAAGGAAAGTCAAGATGAGAAAACAAACCATAGCTGTAGCCTTGCTGGCTACCTGTTCTGTCACTGCCGCCATGGCACAAGCCTCGGGTGAGGGGCCTTGGGTTGTGAGGGCCCGAGCCGTACATCTGGATATGGCGAACAAAGATGGGACAGGTCTGGGCCTCTCTGTCAACAACAGGACCATCGCAGAAGTGGGTGTCAGTTACTTCATCGCCCCGAACATGGCGACTGAGTTGACGCTGACAACGCCTCAAAAGCAAACGGTGTATCTGGGCGAACCTTCGATTGGGACGTTCAAGCACATGCCATCAAGCCTGCTCTTGCAATACCACTTTACCGGGCTGACAGGTTACAAGCCCTACATTGGTGCCGGCTTGAATTACACCAGGATCTCCCGCGTTAACTTGCTGGACGGTGGCGCTTCTCTGGACAAAGACAGTTGGGGTGGCGCTTTGCAGATTGGGGTGGACATGCCTCTCGATAAAAACTGGTGGTTGAACTTTGATGTGAGAAAGGTGTACATACGTTCGGATGTTTTCGTTGGTGCCGACAACAAAGGCAGTTTGAAACTCGACCCAGTGTTCGTTGGGTTGGGTTTGGGTTATCGTTTCTGAACTAAGGCTACGCTGAACAAGCCACCGAATTCAGCGATATGTTGCTAGTTGATTGCATGATGCGAGATGTGATGGGCGAAGCGGCCCAATTTCGGCCCGTATTTCTGGCCTTTTCACGCCAGACACGCGCATTGCGCGCTCTGAAGACGCACTCATGCCATGCGGCGTCCACGCGCTAAGTAGATGTTGGCCAGACCCAAGGCCACGAACGAGCGCGTGGCGTTCTTGGCCAGGCCGCGATAGCGCACCTTGGTGAAGCCCCACAGCCGCTTGACCACTGCGAAGACGTGCTCCACCCGGGCGCGTACCTTGGACTTGTTGCGATTCTTCGAGCGCAGGGCCGGGTCAACCTCACCTCCCTTGCGCACCCGCTGGTTGGTGAAGTCGTTCGCATGTGGTGCCTTGGATGCGATCAGTGCCTTC
>NZ_NESK01000030.1 GCF_003063415.1 Limnohabitans sp. 2KL-17 | reverse complement strand
CCTCGCAAGCCTCGTCGGCCAAGTTGAACCAGTGCTGCACAAAGTACATGCGCAACATACGCTCAAGTCCCACCGGCGGGCGACCATTGCCCGGCTTGGGGTAATGCGGCTCGATCACTTCGCATAGCGCATGCCACGGAACGATCTCATTCATTGTGGAGAGGAACACGTCGCGCCTGGTTGCGCGACGGTATTGTTCGAATCCGGCTCCTGCATCGGCCGCTAGGGCAAGGGTCTGTTGTTTCATCGACCTATAACGAAACAGCACCCAATGCGGTGGACTTATTCAGCGTAGCCCTAGGACACTTTCCGGTTGTGCGGGGCTTGACGCTAACGCGCGACGACCTGATGCGTCGCTCGGTCATCATGGCATTGATGTGCCAAGGACACTTGCAGTTCGAGGCCATCAACCTGTCCTGGTTGATTGATTTCAAAACTTATTTTCACAAAGAAATAAGCCTACTTGAGGAACTGCAGGCGCAAGGCCTGGTGCAGTTGAATGACGCCAGCATCCAGGTCACGCCGATGGGCTGGTTTTTTGTGCGTGGTGTGGCCATGGTTTTTGACCGTTATATCCAGAGTGACCGCAGTCGAAGCCGTTATTCGAAAATCATTTGATTTGTGTGGGTACATCCTTCGGGTGGCCTAAGAGACAATTCGAAGCACGACCAACAAGCGGACACACCATGCAAAGTTCTTTGGCCATCACGGCCTTGATGATGGGGGTGCTTGGCGGGCCCCATTGTGTTGCCATGTGCGGTGCTGCCTGTGCGGGGCTTGGCCAGGCTGCAGGCGAACGCCGGGGCCAAGCCTTGCTTGCTTTTCAGCTAGGACGTGTTGCTGGGTATTCTCTGCTGGGCGGTTTGGCGGCAGCCAGTGTGCAGGGACTCGGTTGGTTGACGACTCAGTCGGTCGCCATTCGCCCTGCTTGGACACTGCTGCACCTGGCAGCCCTGGCTCTGGGATTTTTACTGATGCTGCAAGCCAGACAGCCGATTTGGCTCGACGGTGCTGCGCGAAGATTATGGACCCGTGTGCGCGACTTCAACAACCGCTGGGGCAGGGCAGCACCCTGGGTGGTCGGTGGGCTCTGGGCTTTGATGCCTTGTGGCTTGCTTTACTCGGCCTTTATGGTGGCCGCCTTGACCAGCCAACCACTCGAAGGCGCTGCCACCATGGCCTTGTTCGCTTTGGGCAGCAGTATCAGCCTATGGGCTGGACCCTGGATGTTTTTACGCATGCAGTCCTTGGGCGATGGTGCATGGGGCATGCGGGTGGCAGGTTTTGCCTTGGCGGCTGTGTCGGCCTGGGCGTTGTGGATGGGCCTGGTACATGACCAAGCGCCATGGTGCATTACCCCCGTTTAAGGCAATCGTTCAGTCGGCGTGGCCAGGCTTCAAGCTGACAAGCCTTTGTAAAGCATGTAAGCGGCCAGCAAATAAAGCACGCTGGCAAACACGCGCTTGAGTTGTTTGACAGGCAGTTTGTGAGCAGTGGCCGCGCCCAGGGGGGCCATCAATACGCTGCATGCAGCAATGACCACCAGAGCGGGCAACCACAGGTAGCCAAAACTGTGCTCGGGTAGGTTTTGCACGCCCTGGCCACTGACCACATAGCCCGCTACGTTGGCCAATGCAATTGGAAAACCCAAGGCTGCACTGGTGGCCACCGCGTGGTAAATAGCCACATTGCACCACGCCATGAAGGGCACACTGATGAAGCCACCACCCGCACCGACAAGGCCCGACAACAAACCGATCAGCCCGCCCGCTCCCAACAAACCTGTGAAACCCGGTACTTGGCGAGATGGCGCTGGCTTCTTGTCCAGAAACATTTGCGTTGCAGAAAAACCCACAAAAGCCGCAAAGAACAAGGCTAGGTAAGTGCCTTTGACGAACGAAAAAATGGCCAGGCTGCCGATCAGGCTGCCGATCACGATGCCTGGGGCCAGCCCTTTGACCAGGTCCCAGCGCACGGCTTTTTTCTTTTGATGTGCCCGCACACTCGACACCGATGTGAAGATGATGGTGGCCATGGATGTGGCGATCGCCATCTTCACGGCCAAGTCAGGGCTGACGCCACGGGCACCCAGCAAATAGGTCAGGAATGGCACCATGATCATGCCCCCACCAATGCCCAGAAGGCCTGCCAGAAAGCCCGTGCAAAGGCCAAGAACAGCCAATTCGGCCAACAGCAGAGGTTCGATGATCATGGGTGTGGGGGGTGAGAAATGAAAGGTGTCTGCGAGTGCCACCGGACCGGCATCCTGAACCGGGGTTCAGGTGGGCGAGGGCAGGCTGGCGTTGGGTTCATCTGACGCGAGATGATCACGCTCACCAGCCAATGTTCCAAGCCCGGCTCTAGGAGCATTGGTTCAAGGAAATATAAAGCCCGGCATGCACCGCAGACAGCTTGATTGTAGGTCTTTATTCAGACCGTCACCAACAGGAATGTCGGGTTCAGATCAATTGACCGTCTTGTTCCAAAACCTGGTCAATTCGCTTGAGCAGTTGGGTCAAGCGCACGTGCGATGCTTCCGGAATATCCGCTGCGGCAGTTGTTGTCGTGGCGATGCCTGACGGGGCTTCGGGCAGATCAAACGCCAGGTTCAAGGCGGCCAACACGGCAATCCGGTCGCGCGCCTTGATCTTGCCGGCATCACGGATCTTGCACATGGCCGCATCGACTTTGCTGACGGCTGCCAGCAAGCGCTCCTCGCCACCTTCAGGGCAGCCCAGGATGTAGCTCTGGCCCATGATCTGGACGTCTAATTGTTTGGTACTCATGCGGATGCCTCAGGAGATGCGGGAGCGTTGGATGCGGGCAGGCGTTCAATGAGGGCATCCACGCGGGCTCTGGCCGCAGCCAGACGGGACTTCAGCTGGTCGCGTTCAAGGGTGAGGACTTGAACTTGCTGGGCCAGCAAAGCGTTGGTGCGTTGAAGCTCTTCGTGGCGCAGCAACAAATGATCCACACGCTCGGCAATTTGATCAATGGTGTCGGAATTGGCCATGGCAAACTAGAAAAAAGAGGTGTCACATTGTAGAGGGTAGGGCCATTTTGTAGGCTGCCAGACAGCTTACGACCTAAAATGGGGCTTGTTGGTGCTCGCGAAACCGGTTCACGGCTCGCAGTTCAACGGGAAGCAGGAGGGAAAAGCCAACACGGCCCACCTAACCTGCGCTGCCCCCGCAACGGTAAACAGACGAGTTTTCAGTCACATGGGAACCCAGCTTTCATCTCAAACCACTGACCGCCCTGAAACAGGCGGTTGGGAAGGTGATGAAGGTCGCATCTGTCAGCCCGGATACCGGCCAACAAGGTGACCTGTCGCAAGACGGGTTGTAAAGCCCATGCACTGTCGGGGAAGGCGGTGAGGGCGATTGACTTGTTAGATTTAAATGAAAAATCGTACCTTTCGTGCACGCTTTGCTGTGCCTGTTCTGTCCATCTTGTCTTTGGCTTTGGGGGCCTCCCTCAGAGCGCAATCCATTGAAATCAATCCTGTCGTCATCACTGGCGCTCGTCTGGAGCAACCACTTTCCCAGGTGCTGACTTCAGTTTCTGTAATTACACGTCAGGAAATCGAGAAGTCGCAGTCCCCGACCTTGGCCGATTTATTGCAAGGCGAAGCTGGCTTTGAATTTGGCCGCAATGGTGGCCCTGGCACGACCACATCTTTCTTCTTGCGTGGTCAAAACAGCATCAATGCTGTTGTCCTGATCGATGGCGTTCGCTCCCAGGTGGACTCACTTGGGTCATTGCAAGTGCTGGACGTGCCTTTGTCCCAAATTGAACGCATTGAGTTGCTGCGTGGTAATGCCAGTGCTTTGTATGGCGATGCGGCCATCGGGGGTGTGATCAGCATCACAACCCGCCATGGCAAAGGTACTCCAGCTGCGTACGGCTCTGTGTCTTACGGCTCGCGCAACAGCGTAGATGCCTCTGTCGGTTACGGCGGCAAGTCTGAAGACTACCGCTTCAATGTGCAAGCAGGTATCAAAAAAACCGACGGCTTTTCGGCGATCAATACCCAACAACAGCCCACAGCTAATCCAGACCGTGATGGCTACAGTGGTGAATTCATGTCTGCGCGTGTTGAAAAAATGCTAAGCTCAGACGCCTCGGTTGGTGTTCGATGGCTGGGTGACCGATCAACAGCAGAAACCGACAATGCATGGGCCAGTTCGCCGCTGGATATTCAAGAATTCAAAAAACGCAACAACACCCTGGGGGTCTTCTGGCGTCAAGCATTCACCTCGGATTGGGTTAGTCAACTGGACGTGTCGACTTCATCTCTGACCTATGAAGACATCGAAAACGGCCAGCGTTTGAGTTCTTACGGACTTTTTGATGGACGACAAAATCTTTTGCGTTGGTTCAATACATGGCAAGCGGGTGCCGATACGGCCGTGAGTTTTGGTGCTGATCTTTCTAGGGATAACTTCAAAGTGGACCGAGGTAATGCCTATGAAATGCAACGAGATGCCAACGGGATTTTTGCTGGCTTGACTCAGAAGTTTGGTGCTCTTACCGCTCAGGTGAATATCCGCCATGACGATGTGAAGGTTGAAAACAAAGAGCCAAATACGCCCAGCAGCAGCAATCGATCCGCTGCAGATACAGGCCTTTTGGGCTTGCGCTACGCCATCACGCCTGCGTGGTCTGTAACGGGAACGTTGTCAAATGGTTTTAGGGCACCAACTGCATCCGAGGTCTCTAAGAATCCGCAATTGAAGCCTGAAACGCACAAAAGCTCAGAAATCGGTGCAAGCTATGCAGTCGACAGCTTGCTGGCTCGTTTCGTTTACTTTGACACACGCACCTCTGATGCCATTGTTTACAAACCACTGGAGGGTTGGGATTACACCTACGAGTCTGTGGGGCGTGTTAGTAATAAGGGTCTTGAGGCAACCTTACGCTCACAGTGGCGTGGTTACACCATCAAGGCTTCTGCAGTCACACAGGATCCTTTGAATGAAGTGAGCCAGAAGCCGTTGTCGCGCAGGGCCAAAAACTATGGTTCTCTCGATATCTCTCGTTCATATGGCTCCTATGAAGTGGGCACCAGACTGTATGCCTCAGGAGCTCGCCAAGATAGCTTGCATACTTTGGCGGGTTACAGCCTTTTGTCGTTCTACGCCAGCCAAAAGATCGACGAAAACTGGACGGTTCGTGTTCGCTTAGAAAACGCATTCAACAAACAATACCAATTGGCTTACGGCTACAACACCCCAGGCCGAGGCGTGTTTGCGACATTGCAATACAGTCCAAAGCAATGACCTCAGTCGCCACCCTCCCCCAACGCATCGTCTGTCTCACCGAAGAGACAACAGAGTGGCTCTATTTGTTGGGGCAGGAGCAGCGCATCGTGGGCATTTCGGGGTACACGGTGCGCCCGCGCCGGGCCAGGGAAGAAAAGCCCAAGGTCAGTGCTTTTTTGAGCGCCAAGATCGACAAGATCCTGGCCCTCAAGCCTGACTGCGTGTTCGGGTTTTCAGACTTGCAGGCCGACATTGCATCCTTGCTGATAAAGGCCGGGGTGCAGGTGACGGTTTTTAACCAGCGCAGCGTTGATGAAATTTTTTCGATGCTCTACCAAGTCGCGGCCATGGTGGGCCAGGTTGATCAGGGCATGGCGCGACTACAGGCCCTGCGTCAAGAACTGGATGCGATCCAACTCAAGGCTGCGGGTTTCAAGCGCCGACCCAAAGTTTTTTTTGAAGAGTGGGACGAGCCACACATCAGCGGCATCCGCTGGGTGTCGGAGTTGATGGGGATTGCTGGCGGAGACGATGTTTTCCCCGAGCTGGCTGTTCAATCCATGGGCCGTGACCGCATCATTGCCGACGGGCAAACCATCATTGACCGTGCGCCCGACATCATCATTGGCTCTTGGTGCGGCAAGAAATTCAGGCCCGAAAAGGTCGCCGCCAGATCAGGATGGCAAGATGTGCCTGCTGTGCGAACAGGGCAAATATTTGAAATCAAGTCGGCCGATATTTTGCAGCCAGGGCCTGCGGCACTCACCGATGGTGTGGCGCAGATGCACCGCATTTTCAGCCAGTGGGAAGCGCAACATGCTTGAACGCCAGCCACAACTCAAGATGCAAGTGGGCGGGTTCAAAAACTGTTTTTCTGCATGCTCTGAAATGCTCAGGCTATTTTCCAGGGCCTTGTTTTTTTTGCCGTGGCTGCTTCAACCGGCACAAGCCGTCACGGTGCTGGATGACCGTCAGCAAAAGTTGGAGATTGCGCAAGCCCCGCAACGCATCGTGAGTTTGCTGCCTTCTTTGACGGAAACCGTTTGCGCCTTGAAGCAGTGCCACAAGTTGGTCGGCCTGGACCGGTATTCCAACTGGCCCGCAACTGTCAAAGATTTGCCACGCGTGGGTGGCGGACTGGACCCGAACATCGAGAGCATCGTCGCGCTCAAGCCCGACTTGGTGCTGGCGGCAGCCTCCACCCGAGGTGCAGACCGTTTGCAGGCCCTGGGCCTGAAAGTGCTGCGCCTGGAACCCCGTAATCATGCGGATGCTCAGCGTGTTTGGCGCACTGTAGGCCAGGCTCTGCATGTGCCCACGGCAGACAGTGATCATGCCTGGCAAGGCATTCAGGCAGGTCTGCAAGCGGCAGTTCAGTCGCTGGAACCACAGGCACGCCAGCAGCGCGTTTACTTTGAAGTCAGCCCAGCGCCCTATGGTGCAAGCGAGGCCTCTTTTATTGGCGAGACGCTCACGCGCATGGGCGTGACCAATATTTTGCCCGCGTCCATGGGTCCATTTCCACTGGTCAACCCCGAGTGGGTGGTGCAGTCAAAACCCGACGTGATCATGGTCGGTGACAGCAGCCGAATCAGCATGTCCCAACGCCCTGGCTGGGCGGGCCTGCGGGCTATGCAGGGACAGCGACTGTGCGTGTTCAAACAGGATGAATCAGACATGTTGGTGCGTGCCGGGCCTCGCATGGCCGAAGGTACTCGACTGATGGCGGACTGCTTGAACCGCGCAGCAGCTGATGTGGGTAAAGTTTTGCCACAGCCTGGGATGGCGCGATGAACGAACGCGTTGTCGCCCCCCGGTGGGCGCTGCTTCTTTTGGCCATGGGCGTGGCTTTGGTGTTTCTGGGTACGGCTGCGGGCAGCCAGGGTTGGCAGGCCTGGTGGCAGGTTCAGGCTGATCCTGTTTTTCGCCAAATCGTTCTGGATATCCGCTTGCCACGTAGCTTGGGCGCCTGGCTGGGCGGGGCCTTATTGGGCTTGGCCGGTGCTGTGGCACAAGGCCTGTTTCGCAACCCGCTGGCTGATCCGTATTTGCTGGGCAGCGCCTCTGGGGCTTCTGTGGGTGTCGCCACGTACCTGAGCCTGCTGGGGGGTAGCGTCTGGACCACGAGCGCGTGGCTTGGCTTGGGCCTGACAGGCGCTGCATTTGCAGGAGCTGTGTTGGCCGTCGGACTGACCTTGCTGCTGGCACGCGGGGTGCAGCAGACCTTGCGCCTGCTGTTGGCGGGCGTGGTGGTGGGTGTTGTACTGGGCGCCGTGACGTCCTTGATGACTATGCTGCAGCCACAAGTCTTGCAGGCCATGCAGGGCTTCATGCTCGGTTCGACCGCCTTTTTGAGCTGGCACGCTTGCGCCACGCTGGCTGTGGTGTTGTCCTTGTGTGTGGCCATGGGCTGGACGTTTGCCCGCGTGCTGGATGCGCTCTCGCTGGGTGAGTCCACGGCACAAAGCCTGGGCGTGCCCTTGCCCTTGGCGCGAATGGTGTTGGTGGCTGTGGTTTCTTTGGCCACAGGCGCTGCGGTGGCACACATCGGACTGGTGGCTTTTGTGGGCTTGGCCGCGCCTCACTTGGTGCATTCGCTTGTGCGCTGCACGCATGCTTGGCGCTTGTTGTTGTCCACGCTCATGGGTGGTGCCTTGCTGGTGCTGGCCGATGTGGTGGCCCGTGTGCTGTTTGCCCCACAAGAATTGCCTGTCGGCGTGCTCACGGCAGTGCTGGGTGGCGGGTATTTGCTGTGGTGTGTTTATCGCGATGCCCATGCCGGAGCGCGTGTATGACACATGCACTGCAAACGATGGCGCTGAGCGCCTCGCTGGGAGGGCGCGAGGTGCTGAACGGCATCAACTTGCAAATCGCTGCTGGCCGCTGGACTTGTGTAGTCGGGCCTAACGGCGCTGGCAAGTCCAGTTTGCTCAAAGCACTGGGAGGATTGTTGCCACACAACGGCCACGTGCTGTGGCGTGGTCAGCCACTCGAAGAGTTGTCGCGCCATCAACGTGCACTGCAACTGTCCTGGCTTGGTCAGGGCGAGGTGAGTACGTTGGATTTGCGCGTCTGGGACGTTGCCATGCTTGGGCGTCTGCCGCACCAGGGCTGGTTGAGCGCGCCCACTGTCCAAGACGCTCAAATGGTCGAAGCGGCGCTCAAGGCCACGCGGGCATGGGAATGGCGTGACCGCACACTCAACGAGCTGTCGGGTGGTGAGCGACAACGCGTCCTGCTTGCCCGTGCCATGGCAGGCAATGCGCCCATCATGCTGATGGACGAGCCACTGGCCAACCTTGATCCACCTCACCAGGTGGACTGGCTGGAGCAGGTGCATTGCCTGCTGGCCCAAGGCACCACGGTGGTCAGTGTGCTGCATGAGCTCGGTATGGCGCTGCACGCCGACGACATCGTGGTGATGGACCAGGGCCAGGTGATCCACCACGGTCCAAGCCATGAGGCAGACACCCGTGCTGCTATTGAAGCTGTGTTCGATCAACGCATCAGCATTCATGCGTTGGATGGACAGTGGGTGGTGTTGCCAAATACGGCACAAGGTCGCGCTGTTCCCTTTCGCTAAATTCAGGCAACAGTCTGGGTAATACGCCGGTCGATATCGCGAGCGCCAAAAACTCAGTGCCAGAGCGCCATCGATTGATTCAAAAGTGACGTGGATCAAGTCATATCGCTTCACTGCGAGGCCTAATGACAGACGATTCTTCGGTCATTTTGGAAACATTCATGGAAACTTGGCGCAGCTCTCGCAGACTTTGGCTGCTCGGCGGCGTATTGCTGGTGGTGCTTTTGGCATTTGGCGCATGGCTGTGGTCTCCTGTCACCGTGTCTGTGCTGGTGCTCAAGCCCCGTGAACTGGTGCACAGCGTGGTCGCAACAGCCACGTCCCAAACCCAGCACCGGGCCAACGCAGGCGTTCAGATCGCTGGGAAGGTGCTGACGGTCCACATCAAAGAAGGTGAGCGTTTTCGGCAAGGGCAGCCTTTGCTCCAACTCGATGACAGCGAGGCGCGTTCCGCCTTGGCTGCTGCCGAACTGGCTGTGCGGCAGGCTGAATTCAAATTGCGCCAATGGCGCGAGGTGCAAGCCCCTACTGCGCGTGCAAGTGAGCAGCAGGCACAGGCAAACCTGATCCAGACCCGAACACAACTAACGCGTCAACAAGACTTGTTCCGCCAAGGGTTCATTGGCCAAGCAGCATTGGATGAAGCCATGCGAACCTTTCAGGTGGCCCAGGCCCAGGCACTGACTGCTCAGGCCCAGCGCCAGGCCAACGATGACGACGGTGTTGAGCAGTCGCTTGCTCAAAGTACGCTGATGTTGGCACGCACCAATGCCCAGGCCGCCAACGCGCGCTTGTCTTACACCCGCTTGTTGGCCCCTTTTGATGGCCTCGTGGTCAGCCGCCATGTCGAGCCTGGCGACATGGTGCAGCCGGGCAAGACCTTGCTGATGCTCGCGCCCAATGGGGTGACAGAGTTGGTGGCGCAGATCGATGAGCGCAATCTCTCCTTGCTGCGGCTCGGTCAACCGGCAATGGCTTCGGCCGATGCCTTTGCCCAGCAGCGCTTTGCCGCCGTGGTGAGCGCCATTGCACCGGGGGTGGATGCGCAGCGGGGATCGGTTCAGGTCAAGCTTCAGGTGGGCGCTCCACCCGACTACCTGCGGCAGGACATGACCGTGTCGGTTGAAATCGAGGTAGGCCGCCAGGCTGCTGCGTTGGCCGTGCCCCTTGAGGCCGTGCACGAGTCCGAATCTGCAAACCCTTGGGTGTGGCGTATTACAGCAGCGTCCAGGCTTGAGCGCGCTCCAGTCACCTTGGGTCTGCGCAGTGGTGCTTGGGTTCAGTTGCTGTCGGGTGTCGCAGAGGGCCAAACGGTATTGGCCACAGCAACCAACGCTTTGCGCGAAGGTCAGCGCGTTCGTCCAAGACCATCCTAAGCCCATGGCGCCGTGATGCTGTTGAGCCGACTGCAACCCTTTGAGTGGATCGTGGCCTCGCGTTTTTTGCGCGAAGGCAGCATGCAAAGCCTGTTCATTACCGTGGGCGTGGCCATCGGGGTGGCTGTGATCGTTTTCATGTCAGCACTGCTGCAAGGTTTGCAGGCCAACCTGGTCAAACGCGTGTTGACCGCGCAGCCCCACATCCAGATTTTGCCGCCCAAGGAGAAGGTGCGCATTCAGCATGGTCAGGATGGTGCCTTGCATGCCGATCAGGTTCAGGCTCCGCTGCAGCGACTCAAGTCGATCGACCAGTGGCAGGCCGTACTCAGTCTGTTGCGAACCATGCCCGATGTGCGTGTGGCTTCCCCGGCCGTCACAGGCTCGACGTTCATCATGAGAGGGGCGGCCAGTCGGTCCCTCAGCCTGACAGCGGTCAATCTGGCGGTCTACCAGCAAATTGTGAACCTGAGCGACAAAATCGTGGCGGGCCAAGCTCGGCTCGGCACCAACGACATACTGATCGGTACCGAACTGGCGGCCGACATGGGGGTGGGGGTGGGTGACAAGCTCTTGTTGCAGTCAGCCACGGGGGCGAGCAACCATTTCGTGATTGCCGGCATTCTTGATCTGGGCAACAAGGGAGCCAATCAACGCAGCGGCTTTGTGTCTTTGCACAGTGGCCAGAGTTTGCTGGGTTATCCCGGGGGCGTGACCAGTATCGACATCACGGTGCAAGATGTGTATGCAGCCGAAGAGGTAGCGCAACGCATTCAAGCGCAAACCCACTTGCAGGCTGACAGCTGGATCAAAAACAATGCGCAGTTTTTCAGTGCCGTGAAATCACAGAGTTTGGCCAATACCGCCATCCGTTTCTTCGTGGGTTTGTCGGTGGCTTTTGGCATTGCCAGTGTGTTGGTGGTCTCTGTAGTTCAACGCTCCAAAGAAATCGGCATTCTCCGTGCCATGGGTATTTCACGGGGACAAGTCATGCGGATATTTTTGTTGCAAGGCGGCTTGCTGGGGCTGGGCGGCGCTGTGGTGGGCTGTGCGTTGGGCATTTTGTCGTTGCAGTTGTGGTTGCTGATAGCCCTAACGCCGGAGGGCACCCCCATGTTTGCGGTGACCACTGACATTTGGATGCTGTCCGGAGCCTTGGCACTGGCCACACTCAGCGGTCTGCTGGCGGCTTTGGCGCCGGCCATGCGGGCTGCACGACTCGACCCTGTGGTCGCGATTCGGGGGTAAGGTCATGAAAAATATTCCGCTGAACATCTCGACAAATACGTCCCACTCACCCAATCAGCCCATCGTGCAACTGAGCAAGGTGCACAAGTCGTTCAATGTCGGGAAACCCACCGAAGTGGAAGTGTTGCACGGCATTGACCTGGTTTTGCGTGCTGGCGAATTCGTGGCGGTGATGGGCCCATCCGGTTCGGGCAAAAGCACACTGCTTAACATCGTGGGCCTGCTGGACCGGCCCACGCAAGGCCTGCTGCAGATCACGGGCCTGGAAACCACCACGCTGGACGACAAAGCCCTGACGCAACTGCGCGGGCGCAGCATTGGTTTCGTGTTTCAGTACCACCACCTGATCGGGGCTTTCAGTGCCCTGGAAAATGTGATGCTGCCCATGGTAGGAATGCAGGGCTACCCGACAGCAGCCATCGAAAAACGCGCATTGGACTTGATGGACAGCGTGGGTTTGCTGAAGTGGCGCGACAAACCCGCCACCATGTTGTCGGGCGGTCAGCAGCAGCGTGTGGCTGTTGCCCGTGCCTTGATCATGCAACCCGCCTTGTTGCTGGCCGACGAGCCTACAGGCAATCTGGACACCAAAAGTGCCGATGCCGTGTTTGAACTGTTTCGACAAGTCAACCGAGAGCACGGCACGGCAGTGCTGTTGGTGACCCACAACCCGCTGATGGCCCAACGCTGTGACCGCATCATCCAGGTCGTGGATGGCATGGTGTCCGGTTGACGCATCCGGTTGTGGCTTGAGGGGTGCCGGTTACGTCATCCCACAAGGCTTGTTATTTAGGCCTGCTCGACGCCAATGCTTTACCAGGCACCCGTTTTCCCTGTCCTGCCTCCTCCAAAAACAGCAAGGTGTCCACATACCCCATGAAACGGCTCAAATAATCCGGCGAGGCAACGCGCATCAAACCCAGTGACCGCAGCACCAGCATGTGCGAGTTGATGGGCCCCGCATTTTGCGGGGCTTGGGCCATGGCTTTTGAGACTTGCTTTTGCACGCTGATCTGGCTGAGCTGCTTGCGAAACTGCCGAATGCGCGGACTTTCTACGCGCCACGCGCTGGCGATGCCCGTACCAGGGTTGGCGGATTCGGTCTGCATGTCTTTGAGCAATGCAGCGAGGGGTGAGACTGCTGGGGTTGACTGAGCGCAGGCCTTTTCCTGGGCTTTGGTCTTGCTGAAATCCGCCCTGGTTGGGGCTGCGTCCAGTGTGTCTTTCAAACGGACCAAAGCCATTTCAAGCTTGTCGTTCAGCAGCCTTTGCGCTGGCCCAGTTTGCGCTCGCGCTCGTTCGGACAAAACGGTGATGTAGTGCCATTCCACAGGCTCAAGCTGCGCAGCGCCCCGGGCCTGCAGCGATTCATGCAGAGCATCCAGTACGACATTCATGGGCGCAGCTTCAGTCATCCAGGCTGTGTGTTCGTTTTGCGCCCAGGGCTGCCGCTGCCAGCTTTGGGCACCGGCGCGATTTCAACGCGCCGGTTTTGTGCCCGGGCTTTGTCGTCGGTGTTGGCCACAAGCGCTTGCTCCTGGCCAAAGGCCGCAGCAAAAAGCATGGCCGAAGGCATGCCTTCTTCAATCAAGGTGCGCGTGACCGTGAGGGCACGTTGGGCCGAGAGTTCCCAGTTGTCTTCAAACTGGCGATTGCGTCTTCCTACGGCTCTGTCATCCGTGAACCCACTCACCATCAGCATCTCTTCGCGTGACTGCAGGTAGCTGCGCAAAGGGACTACCAGGCTTTTGAGCAACTGGCGACCTTCGGGTTCCAGTTTGTCGGAGTTCAGCTCAAACAACAATTTGCCGCTGATACCGATTCGGCCGTTGTTCAGGGTGATGCGCCCACTGGCCAGCGGAATGGCCAACGCATTTTCAAGGGAGATTCGGCGCTGTTCTTCGACCTGGCGTTTTTGCACTTCGTCTTCGAGTTTCGAGGCCATGTCCAGTTGAGCCGCCATGACGCCCACCAGCAGCAGCACAAACGCCCCGAGCAGACCGGTCATCAAGTCGGCAAACGAGATCCAGGCAGGCGAGGTGGACTCCAGGTCTTGATCGTGCTCGAGCATCAAACAGCACCTTCGGTTGCTGTGTCGGCGCGGTGTTGCAGCGCTTCCAGCACGTCTTTCTGGCTGCCGATGCTCAAGTCGACAATTTCACGCGCCTGTGCAACGTAGTAAGCCAGTTGTTCGTCGCTGCGCGTCATCGATTTGTCGATGGCTTGCTCAATGCGTTCTAGGTTGGCCATCAGTTTGTCGTTGCTGGCGGTGAAAGACCGCACCGCAAAACCAAAAGTCTCTCCCAGACTGGCCACGTCCACGGCGCTGGCGGTGACTTGGGCGGCAATATCGCCCAGCTTGCCTGTTTCATGGGCCACATGCTCATGGAACTGCCCACTGGCATTGGCCAGCGAGGCTTGGCTAGAAACAACGAGGCTGTCGATCACGCCACGCTGCTCGGTGGATGCATGGTTGATGGCATCCAGCAGCGTGCTCAGCGTGCCCAAGATGCGTGTGCGTTCTTCAAGCAAAGCGTTGTCACGCGCCACGCTGACTGAGATTTCCTGGCGCAATTGGCCGATGACTTCGGCTGCCGCTTTGGGGGCTTCCGAGGCGGTTTCAATCAAGCGCGTGATCGGGTCTTCCAATGCTGTGCCCAATCGGGTGAGGTGTTCGGTCACGACAGTTTGCAATTCGGCCAGACGTGCCACAGCGGCTTGGCCACGTTTATCTTCTGTGTCTCGCAGCGCCGACAGTTCGGTCCGCAACACCATGGCCAATTCCTGCGCTCGCTCGCTGTGTTGCGCTGCCCATTCGGCTTCTGATGCGATGCGGGCACGCACCAATTCATCCGAGGTGGCCATCAGGCGGGTGATTTCCGCCAAGGTGAGGGTGGCCTGGTTTTGTGTGAAGCTGGTGATTTCTTGTGCAGTGTGGGTCAGCGTGTCGCAAATGGCTTGCTGTTGTGCGATGGTTTGCGAACCTGATGCATACCACTGGTCGGACAGTGATGCGGCCATGCTTTGAAGTGAGGCTATCCAGGTGTCCAAGCGCTGCTGGTCTGCGTCAACTTGTTGGCTTTGTTGCAGGGCGTAAGCGGTATTCACCGAATTGACCAGGGCTTGGCTGCGTTGCTCAAAAGTTTGGCTGAAGTCGTCCAGTGTCTGGCCCATGCGGTTGGCCATGCCCGTGCTGGCTTCTTCGTGACGGGCAATGGCGGCGGTGTAGGTTTGGGCTATATGGGCGGTAGTGGTGCTGATTTGCGCATTCAACTCGCCCATTTGTTGTTGTGTGTTGTGCAGCAGGCGCTCGTTCATGGTGTGCGCTTGCTCGGCCAATTGGGTCATGGTGGCCTGCACCATGGGACGAATGCCGTCGCTTGCCATTTGCATGCTTTGGCCCAGACTGCTGCGCAGTGACTGGTCCACCGATTGGGCCAGCGTGGTGTAGGCCGAGTGAACATCCTTTTGAAAGCTTTTCTGGTTGTCCAGCAGGCGTTCGTTGAGTTGCTGGCTGCTGCGCTCGAGTTGCGCCATCATGCTTTGCAAATGCTGCACCATTTGGGGCAGGGCTTGGGATTGTTGCTGCAGTGCCTTGAAGGTTTCTTGCCGTTGGTGCGAGAGGGAAAAACCACGCAAGCTGGTGGTCAAGAGCATGTCCAGCACTTGGGACGCTTGTACGCGCTCGCGACGGGCCAGACTGCTCATGAGGCCCAGCATGGCAGAAGTGGCGACACCCGCCACAGAGGTGCCAAACGCCAGGCCCAAGCCTTTGATGGGTTCTGAAAATGCGGCTCGGATGCCGGCCACACTGCTGGAGCCCTCCAGCGCAAACACCGCACCGTTGAGCGTGACGACCATGCCCAAAAAAGTACCCAACATGCCCAACATGACCAACATTCCGACCAAATAGGGCGTGAGGGCAGGGCCAGGCAGGCCCATGCGTTCCCCTTCAACGCGTTGCCGAATGGGGTTTTGCAGCTCGTAGGGCAGGGTGATCAGCCATTCGCTCAGGCTTTGGAGATCCGGGGGTATGTTGGCCAGCCCTTTTCTGAAGGCATCGGTTGAAGACCAGTATTGGCGCAATTCCATCGCCCCAAAGACATAGACAGCGCCGATGAGTGCGGTCATCACCAAGACCAGAAGGTGGCTGCGCGCCACCGTGGCAGCGACCCAGATGAGCGCCACAACGCCAAGTCCGAAGCTGATCTGAAAGGAATATCGTTTCATTGTTGTTGTGCGTGTTCTAAGTTAAATGCCTCAAGCAAGCCGAGTGTGGGCTGCATGCGAGTGTCCAGTTCGGCCAGCAAGGCCGTGCGCAAGGCTTGGCGCATGGGCATGAGCCAGGCGCTTTGGCGCAAGTCCATGGCGATCTCATCTGCAGCCATGGCATCGGCTTGTTTTTTGGTGTGGCGCTTCACAGCTTGCACAAAGCGCTTTTCATGCAGTTTGGCCACGTTGGCCAGCAAAACGGCTTCCCGCTCGCTGAGAATGTTTTCAAAAGCCGCATCGAGCGCAGCCAGTTGCTGCAAAGCGCTTGAACTTTTGCTCAACTGTGTGCGAACCTGAGCGCGTAAATTTTGGAGGGTGGCTTCCATTTGCCGTTGCTGGGCGGCATAAAAGCGCCGGTAGGGCGTGAAGGCCGTTTTGGGGTCAATGGGTTCGTCCAGTTCTGCGGGCGGCATGTCGATGCGCGCAAGTCCAGACCCAGGGGGAGCACCTTCCACAATGGACTGCTCAAGCTGGGACCGAATTTTTTTCACATGACGGCTCAGGGCCTCGGCCGTCATCAAAGCGGCACGGCGCGTGTTGGCGGGTGATGGTTGTGGCTGCAGTTCCGGGTTGAGCACGCCATGCAAGGCAATGGCTTGCCGAAAGTTGAGCCAATCCCCCAATTTTTGCCCCACGTCGTAAGCATTCCGGACAGCATCGCTCATGTCGTTTTCGGTCAAAAAACGCACGAGTTTGGAGCTGTTTAGGGGGGTACGCGGAAGGGGACGCGTCATACGGTTGGGTTCGGGTTCAATTAGAAGAGCAGGAATGCTCATGGCGGAAGGGCAGTGCAGCCCATCTGGATGGAACTGGGGGCTCAGCAAGGCTGCAAATTTTACCCGCCCTGACCATCTCGGCCCATACGGGATTTGTACCTCAAAGAAGTCAGTTTTGCCCGATGTTCAGGGTGTTTTGGGCTTGAAATCGCAAAATGCTGCCACGGCACACTGACCGCACTGCGGCTTACGGGCCTGGCACACGTAGCGGCCGTGCAAGATCAACCAGTGGTGGGCGTCTACCAAGTAGTGGGCTGGAATGCACTTGAGCAGCTTTTGTTCGACTTCGAGAGGCGTTTTGCCTGGGGCCAGGCCTGTTCGGTTGCCCAGCCGAAAAATATGCGTGTCCACTGCCATGGTGGGTTCGCCAAAGGCCGAGTTGAGGACCACATTGGCCGTTTTGCGCCCCACACCTGGCAGGGCTTCGAGGGCTTCGCGCGTGCGTGGCACCTGCCCACCGTGTTGCGTCACCAAAATCCTGCAGGTTTCCATCAGGTGTTTGGCTTTGCTGTGAAACAGGCCAATGGTCTTGATGTAACTCTCCAGACCCTCCAGGCCCAGGTCGAGAATTTTTTGCGGCGTACCTGCGACAGGAAACAGTTTGCGAGTGGCTTTGTTCACCCCAACATCGGTGGCCTGGGCCGACAGCAACACGGCGGTCAGCAGCTCGAACACGCTGGTGTACGCCAGTTCGGTCACGGGCATGGGGTTGGCGGCTTGCAGTGTGGCAAAAAAAGATTCAATCTGTGCGGGCTTCATGGTGTCCGGATGTAGGCAAAATAAGGGCCAAGTCAACTTGGGGAAGATACACCATGCCATTGCAGTTTGCAGACCGCCTGAACAACGTCGAAACCTCTGCCATCCGGGAGCTGTTCAAGCTGCTGGGCAAGCCGGGCATCATCAGCTTTGCCGGCGGCTTTCCTGACAGCGCCCTGTTTGACGTGGAAGGTATCCGTGAGGCCAGCAACGCAGCCCTGACGCAAGACCCCGGTGCCGCCTTGCAATATGGCGCCACCGAAGGTTATGGCCCGCTGCGAGAACAGCTGGCTGAATTCATGGGACAAAAGGGCGCCAAAGACGTGGCAGCAGATCAACTGATCGTGACCACGGGCAGCCAGCAGGCGCTGGACCTGATTGGCAAAACCATGATCAGCCCCGGCGACAAGGTGATCGTGGAAGGCCCCACCTTTTTGGCCACCATCCAGTGCTTTCGTCTTTATGGGGCCGAACTCATCAGTGCGCCGGTGGATGAACACGGTGTCATGACCGACGAACTCGACAAGCTGATCGCCGAGCACAAACCCAAGTTTGTCTACTTGATCCCGACCTTTGGTAACCCCAGCGGGGCCTTGATGAGTGCAGAGCGCCGCCGCCAAGTGCTTGAAATGGCGGTCAAGCACCAGACCTTGATCGTCGAAGACGACCCCTATGGTGATTTGTATTTTGGCGAAGCCCCACCGCCCAGCCTGCTGGCCATGAGCGCGTCCGTGCCCGGCAGCCGCGAGTGGCTGGTGCATTGCGGCTCATTGTCCAAAGTGCTGTCGCCCGGTCTGCGTGTGGGCTGGATGGTTGCACCCGCCGAATTGCTGGCGCGCGCCACCATGTGCAAACAGTTCAGCGATGCGCACACCAGCACCTTTGCCCAAGCCACAGCGGCGCATTACCTCAAGTCGGGACGCATGCCCGGCACGCTCGATAAAGTCCGTGCGGTCTATGCCCAACGCGCCCAAACCATGGGCAATGCCCTGCGCCAGCAGTTGGGTGATGCGGTCGCTTTTGTTCAGCCTCAAGGGGGTTTGTTTGTCTGGGCACGCCTGACGGGGGCTGGCGGTCAAGTGGCCGATGGCAACGTGTATGCCAAACGCGCCATCGAGCAGGGCGTGGCCTTTGTCCCAGGTGCACCCTTCTTTTGTGCCCACCCTGATCACGCCACTTTCCGTCTGAGTTTTGCCACAGTGGGCGAAGAAAAAATACTCGAAGGCGTGTCGCGCCTGGCCAAGGCGCTGTGATCCATCGACTTTGTATGAGCTTGCCTGCAAGCAATGCATTTAAATCTTCGACGCTATTCCTCATCAGGCTTGCTCATTCAAAAAAACCATGACCACAGAACTGTCCTTGGATGTCGATGGCACCGAAGTATTGTTGCAAGGACAGGGGGATCATGTCGTCCTCATGCTGCATGGCTGGCCCGATACCCGTGCCTTATGGGACGATACGGTACTTGCCCTCAGGGCCGACCTTGTTTGCGCGCGCTTGACCTTACCGGGTTTCACCCGAGGCCCGGTGTCTGCCATCTCGCTGGACGATATGAACCGGTTTTTGCGCCGCGTGATCAACCGCATCAGCCCAGGCAAGCCCGTGACGCTGATGTTGCACGATTGGGGCTGCGTGTTTGGTTATGAATTCGCCTTCCGCCACCCCGACCGTGTGGCCCGGGTGGTGGCTGTAGATGTAGGCGACCACAATTCGCCCCGTTTGCAGCGCAGTTGGGGCTTGCGCGAAAAGTTCTCGGTCTTCGCCTACCAGTACTGGCTGGCCATGGCCTGGAAAATTGGCAGTTCCTTCAGCCCCGGATTGGGCAACCGAATGACCCGCGCCATGGCTCGGTGGCTCCGTTGCCCCACTGACCCGGCCAGCATCAGCTACCGCATGAACTATCCCTATGCCATGCAGTGGTTCGGAACGGCCGGGGGGTTTAGGCTAGCCGCCCCGGTTCAGTTGCCCATGCCCATGCTGTATGTGTATGGCGCGCGAAAGCCCTTCATGTTCCATTCACCCGAATGGCTGGAAAAGTTGTCGATGCGTGAAGGCTGCGCCGTCGAAGGCCTGCCCTGCGGGCATTGGGTCATGGTCTCAGAGCCCGAAGCGTTTCAGGCCCGCGTGCGCGGATGGCTGGCTGGCCAAGGATGAGGTTTGCTGCATGAAACCCGAAGACCTGGTGAAACTCGTCACCATGCCCATGCCCTACGGCAAGCACAAGGGCATGCTGATCGCCGACTTGCCCGGCAACTACTTGAACTGGTTTGCCCGCGAGGGGTTTCCCAAAGGTGAGGTGGGTCAGCTGTTGCGGCTGATGCAAGAGATCGATCACAACGGCCTGAGCGACCTGCTCAAGCCCTTGCGCCAGGGGCGCCTCAAGGCCTGACGACTTCCAGCAAACGGTCGAGACCACCCTCGTCAATGGCCACCATGGCCTGCTCGCGCACCTTGGGCTTGGCGTGGTAGGCCACCGACAGGCCCGCTTCGCCCATCATGGGCAAGTCGTTTGCGCCATCGCCCATGGCAATTGCCTGGCTGGGTAAGATGCCCATCTGCTGGCAGGTTTCCAAGAGGGTTTTGCGCTTTTCTTCGCCATCGCAAATGTCGCCCCAGGCTTGGCCCACCATGCGACCTGTGAGCAGACCGTTCGCCACTTCGAGCACGTTGGAGCGCGTCCAGTCAATGCCCAGCAAATCGCGCACATGGTCCGTGAAATAAGTAAACCCACCCGACACCAGCAACACTTTCATGCCCGCCGCTTTGCAGGTTTTCACCAGATCGGCCGCACCGGGGTTCAGGCGAAGACGCTCGGTCAGCACCTGTTGCATGTGGTTCACGCTGACCCCCTTGAGCAAGGCCACCCGTTGGCGCAGGCTTTCCTTGTAATCGGCAATCTCACCACGCATGGCGGCTTCGGTGATGGCGGCGACTTCGGCCTTGCGGCCCGCCGCATCGGCGATTTCGTCCACACATTCGATGTTGATCAGGGTGGAATCCATGTCAAACGCGATCAGTTTGAACTGGGACAGCGAAAGGGGGGCGGTCATGCCCCTGAGGTTTAGGCCTGGGGCAAATGGGGTTGCAGTGGTCATGGGTATGGATTATCAAAGATCGTGAAGGGGTTCAGGCAGGTGCTGTTTCCAGTTTCGGCTGTCCGAGACTTCGCAATACATCGCGCACCATCTGCGCCCGGGCCTTGGGGTCGGGCAGTTCGCGCTCAATGCGCAGCTTGTCGTTGCCAGCCAGCTTGATGTGTTTATTTTTCTGGATCAGGCCAATGATGGCCATGGGTTCCACGGGCGGGTTGGGCTTGAAGGTGATCTGGATCACTCCGGGCGCGGCATCGACCTTGATGACGCCGTAGGACTGGGTCAGCACGCGCAGGCGGTGAACGTCCACCAGGGTTTGTGCCTGTGGTGGCAGTTTTCCAAAGCGGTCCACGATTTCTTCCAGCAGGGCGTCGATCTGGTCGCTGGTTTTGGCGGTAGCCAGTTTTTTGTAAAACGACAGGCGCAAGTGCACATCGCCACAGTAATCGTTGGGCAGCAGGGCCGGGGCATGCAAGTTGATGTCGGTCGTCACGGAAAGGGGGCTGAGCAAATCGGGTTCTTTGCCTGCTTTGAGGCAGCGAACCGCTTCAGACAACATTTCGTTGTACAGCTGAAAGCCCACCTCCAGCATGTTGCCGCTCTGGTTCTCGCCGAGCACTTCGCCCGCGCCCCGTATCTCCAGGTCGTGCATGGCCAAATAGAAGCCGCTGCCCAGTTCTTCCATCTGCTGAATGGCATCGAGGCGTTGGGCAGCTTGCTTGGTCAGGCCCTGGATCTCGGGCACCATCAGATAGGCATAGGCCTGGTGGTGTGAACGGCCCACTCGACCACGCAACTGGTGCAACTGGGCCAGGCCGAATTTGTCGGCTCGGCTGATCAAAATGGTGTTGGCAGTAGGCACATCGATACCGGTCTCGATGATGGTCGAGCAAAGCAGGATGTTGTAGCGCTGGGCTACAAAGTCGCGCATAACCCGTTCCAGTTCGCGCTCGGGCATCTGGCCATGCGCCACGGCGATGCGGGCTTCGGGCAGGATTTCTTCGAGCTTTTGCTTGCGGTTCTCGATCGTATCGACTTCGTTATGCAAAAAGTACACCTGCCCGCCGCGCTTGAGTTCTCGCAACACAGCCTCGCGAATAACTCCCGTGCCCTCGTTGCGCACAAAGGTCTTGATGGCCAGACGGCGCTGTGGTGCCGTGGCGATCACGCTCAGATCGCGCAACCCCTCCAAGGCCATGCCCAGGGTTCGCGGAATGGGTGTGGCGGTCAGGGTGAGCACGTCCACCTCGGCCCGCAGGGCTTTCATGGCCTCCTTGTGGCGCACACCAAAGCGGTGCTCTTCGTCAATGATGAGCAGGCCCAGGTTGTGGAAATGGGTGGACTCGCTCAGCAACTTGTGCGTGCCCACCACGATGTCCACCGTACCGTCGGCAATGCCTTTGAGAGCAGCGGTGACTTCCTTGCCCGAGCGAAAGCGCGAAACTTCGGCAATTCGCACAGGCCATTTGGCAAAGCGGTCTTTGAGGGTCTGAAAGTGTTGCTCGGCCAGCAGGGTGGTGGGGGCCAATAGGGCGACTTGGCGGCCCCCTGTGACGGCTACAAATGCTGCGCGCAGCGCGACTTCGGTCTTGCCAAAGCCCACGTCGCCACAAACCAGCCGGTCCATCGGGCGGGGGCTGATCATGTCCTGAATGACAGCGTGGATGGCGGCGTTCTGGTCGGCCGTTTCTTCAAAACCAAAGTCGTTGGCGAAGGTTTCGTAGTCTTGCGGGCTGTACCTAAAAGCATGCCCTTCACGCGCAGCCCTGCGGGCATAAATGTTGAGCAACTCGGCAGCCGAATCACGCACCTGCTCGGCAGCCCTGCGCTTGGCTTTTTCCCACTGTCCCGAGCCCAGCTTGTGCAGTGGGGCCTCATCAGCGCTCACCCCGGTGTATCGGCTGATCAGCTGCAACTGGCTCACGGGCACATACAGCGTGGCATCGCCTGCGTATTCCAGGTGCAAAAACTCCTGTGCGGCGGGCGTGCCATCGGAATTTTTCTCGCCCATGTCCATGTTGATCAGGCCCCGATAGCGTCCGATGCCGTGTTGGCTGTGCACTACCGGGTCACCCACGTTCAACTCGCTCAGGTCTTTGATCAGCGCCTCTACATCGCTGACCTGCTCTTGCTTTTTGCGGCGGCGGGTAGTGGGGCCTGCGGCAAAGAGTTCGGTTTCGGTGACCAGGTCGATGCCATGCTCAAACCAGTGAAAGCCTTTGTTGAGCGACGAGGTGGCCATGCCCACTTTTTCGTCGCTGACCAGAAACTCTTGCAGGGTGTCGAAAACGGGCGGTGTCAGGCCGCTGGAGCGCACAAAATCGAGCAGACTTTCGCGTCGGCCATTGCTTTCGGCCAGGATCAACATGCGGCTGGTGCTACCCCGAATGTGAGCCTGCAACCGAGCCAGCGGGTCTTCGGCACCGCGAACCACCGTCAGATCGGGCAGTGATTGCGCCAGGGCGTTGTCGGGCACGTCTTCAGCGCCTGCTCGCAGAGCCAGCTGCGCGTGCTGGTTGCAATGGCCGTAAAACTGCTCGGCGCTTAAAAACAGGGCATCGGGCGGCAGCACCGGCCGCTCAGGGTCGCCTTGCAGCAGGCGGTAGCGGTCACGGGTGTCTTGCCAAAAGCGCTGAAATGCCGGCTCCAAATCGCCGTGCAGCACCACGGTGGCCGCGTCGGACTGGCCTGCGCCCAGGTAGTCGAACACGGTGGCGGTTTGTTCAAAAAACAAGGGCAGGTAATACTCAATGCCTGCTGTTGCCACGCCGTTGCCCATGTCCTTGTAGATGCGGCTTTTGGTGGGGTCGCCTTCGAGCAATTCGCGCCAGCGGTTGCGAAACCGCGCTCGGGCCGCGTCGTCCATCGGAAACTCGCGACCAGGCAACAGACGCACTTCAGGCACGGGGTAAAGGCTGCGCTGGCTGTCGGGGTCAAAGGTGCGGATGCTGTCGATCTCGTCGTCAAACAAGTCCACCCGGTAAGGCACTAAAGAGCCCATGGGGAACAAATCAATCAGGCCACCGCGCACAGCGTACTCACCGGGGCTGACCACTTGGCTCACATGGGAGTAGCCTGCCAGGGTGAGTTGCGCTTTGAGTTGCGCTTCATCGAGCTTTTGTTTGACCTTGAATTCAAAGGTGTAACCCGCCAGAAAAGAGGGCGGGGCCAGCCGGTAAAGGGCCGTTGTAGCGGGCACCAGCACCACGTCGGCGCTTTCTGCGTGGTTGCGCTGTTTGATGCGCCAGAGCGTGGCCAGACGTTCGCTGATCAGGTCCTGATGAGGCGAAAAGGTGTCGTAGGGCAAGGTTTCCCAGTCCGGGAAAACCACACACCTCAGACCGGGTTCAAAAAAAACCAGTTCTTCCATCAGGCGCTGGGCATCGGCAGCATCGGCCGTGACGATGGCTGTGACCTTGCCCGTCTTTTTTTCGCGTTCAGCCAGTTGTGCCAGCAGCACAGCATCTGCCGACCCCACAGGGCGCGGCAGCGTGAATCGTTTGCCGATGTTGAGACTTGGAAGTGGCATGACAGTGGCGTTGGAAAAAGCAAAGCACCCCCCGCCAGTAAGGAGGGGGGTGGGCGACTTGAAAACTCAGATATTGTAGAAGGCGTTCAATGCCCTGGCGCTGTGCAATGGGGCTTTGAGTCCATGTTCCCTGGTGCTTGCAGGACCTGGCCGGTGCAAAGGCTTGAAGCCTCCAATATCGGTCTGCAGAGACCACCTTCTACAATGGCGATTCATGCCCAAGTCTTTTATTTCTCCCCGCTTTCATGTCCTGGTCCCCTGTGCCGGGCTGGGCAGCCGTGCCGGTACGTCAGTACCCAAGCAATACCAAACTGTTGCCGGTCGCCCGATGATCATGAACACCTTGCAGGCTTTGGCGCAGGTGCCGCAAATAGCCGATGGTTTCGTGGTTTTGGCCCCTGACGACGGCTTTGTCTGGCCCTCGGCCCCTCATTGGCCTTCAAATTTTGTCCGTCTTATGTGTGGTGGTGCAACCCGCGCCCAGAGCGTGTTCAACGGCCTGAGCGCCATGATGGCCTCGGGGGTCAGTGCCGACGATTGGGTGTTGGTGCACGATGCTGCGCGGTGCCTGATCACGCCAGAGGCCGTCGCTGTCTTGATTGAAACGTGCCGGGATGACCCGGTGGGCGGTTTGTTGGCCTTGCCTTTGCCCGACACCTTGAAATCCCACAGACTGACCGTGCAAGGCGCACGGGTAGCCAACACCTTGCCTCGCGAAGACAAATGGCTGGCGCAAACGCCGCAAATGTTCCGTGTGGGTGCCCTGAACACCGCATTGGCTGTTGCCGCAGCCAGTGGTTTTGAGGGCATCACCGACGAGTCCAGTGCCATGGAGCGCCAAGGTTTGTCGCCGCGCTTGGTGCCCGGATCGGCCCAGAATCTGAAAGTCACCTACCCCGCAGACTTTGCATTTGCCGAGGCTGTCTTGAAAGGCAAAGTATGAACATCCGAATGGGTGAAGGCTGGGACGTGCATGCCCTGGTACCCGGCAGAAAATTGATTTTGGGCGGCGTGGAGATAGCGCACAGTGCAGGTCTATTGGGCCATTCGGACGCAGATGTGCTGTTGCACGCCATCACCGATGCCGTTTTGGGGGCAGCAGGCCTGGGGGACATCGGACGCCATTTCCCCGACACCGATGTGCAGTTCAAAGGCGCCGATTCTTCTGTGTTGTTGGCTGAAGCCATGCGGCGTGTGCGGGCACAGGGGTATGAGTTGCTGAATGTCGACAGCACTGTGATCGCCCAAGCCCCCAAATTGGCTCCCCACATGGGGGCCATGTGCGCCTCTGTGGCACGGGCGCTGGGGGTGGACGTTAGTCAGGTCAATGTCAAAGCCAAAACCGCAGAAAAATTGGGCCCAGTGGGGATGGGGCAAAGCATCGAAGCGCGTGCTGTCGCGTTGCTGAAAAAGCAATGAAGCCCTGGCTTTGGGCCCTTTAACTCACGACTCGCTGGGCACTTGCCTGAACTTCATCAAGGCCATCAGGCCTCCAGCGCTGTTGTTGAACACTGAAAAAGTGCCCCCCATGCGCTGCACCGAGCGCTCCACAATGGCCAGACCCAAGCCCGAGCCAGTCGCCTCGGTTCTGGCGGTATCGCCTCTGAAGAAAGGTTGCGTCAGATTTTTCAGGGCTTCCTCAGACACCCCAGGGCCTTGGTCGCGAACCCGCAGCAAGACCCAGCCATCATGAACGCGGGCCACGATTTCAACGTGCGTGATGCCGTCGCTCGCGCTTTGGCCGTAGCGACGGGCGTTTTCCAAGAGATTTGACATCACGCGGACCAATTCCACCTGTTCGGCTTTGACCTGCAAGTCTTCTGCGACATCGACATGAATTTCAAAGCGCGGGTTGTTGCGCCAAGGGCCAATGCTCTGGCTGATCACACCCGAAAGCAATACAGGCCCCAAGTCGGTGGGCTCGGGTCGTGCGTAGTCCAGAAATTTGTCGATGATGGCGTCAAGCTGCGCAATGTCAGCCGCCATCAAATCACGGGTTTCCAGGTCGGCAACGCTCAATTCTGTTTCTAGCCGCAAGCGCGCAAGGGGGGTACGCAGGTCGTGCGAGATGCCTGCCAGCATCAAAGCCCGTTCTTGTTCAACTTTGGCCAGACGCTCGGCCATGCGGTTGAAGCCGATATTGACCTCGCGAATTTCACTGGTTGCCGCATCCTCGTCCAAAGTAGAGGTATTGAAATGCCCCTCTCTGACCTGGCTGGCAGCAAACGAAAGGCGTTTCAGGGGGCGGTTGATCAGACCGGCCATCATGGCCGCCCCTGTCAAAGACAGTGCAAGCGTGACGCCCAGCCATGTCAGCCAGGCCGAGCCACCGAGTGGTTGCAGACGTTCCGCATCCATTTGCAGCCAATAACTGTCGCGCTCCATCTGGAAACCCACCCATAGTCCGGCGGCGTCGTTCACGCGCGAGGCGATCACGGTGCCAGGCCCAAGCCGTTTGACCATTTCCTCTACCAGCCGGTTTTCCATGCCTGAAGCGATGAAAGGCACTATTTTGTCCCCGGGTTCGCGTGTCTGAATGCTCACGTCTTCTTCGTCTGCCAACATTTTGAGCAGCGCCACCCGTGCAATGGCATCGGAGTGCATCAATGCGGTCTTGGTTAAATTGACCACGGTGGCAATTTGGTGGGCATTTCGCAAAATACGCGGCTCGTATTCCTGGGTGCGAAACATTTGCAGCCAAGCCAGGCTGCTGCAGAGAATCAACAAAGCCAGTAAAAAGAAAGTCCGCCAAAACAGGCTCAGCTTGAACCTGCGGGGCGACTGCTCGGGTTCTGTCTGCTCTGGGGAGATTTCAGGCGCGCTCACGGCTGACCATCGGGCACGAACACATACCCGACGCCCCAGACAGTTTGGATGATTTTGGGGGCGGCAGGGTCCAGTTCGATCATTTTTCGCAGCCTGGAAATCTGCACATCCAGGCTCCGGTCGAACGGCTCGAACTCGCGACCACGCGCCAGTTGGGCCAATTTGTCACGCGTGAGGGCCTGCTTGGGATGCCGTGCTAGCGCCTTCAACATGGCAAATTCGCCACTGGTCAGCGGGATGTCCTGGCCACTCTTGGACAATGACCGGGTTCCCAAATCCAGCAAAAAAGCACCGAATGCTATGACTTCATGGTCGCCGGTTGAAGGCGCCCCAGGTACTTCATTTTGGGGCCTGCGGCGCAAGACTGCATGGATGCGAGCCAGCAATTCACGCGGGTTGAAGGGCTTGCCCAGGTAATCATCAGCACCGATCTCCAGTCCAGTGATGCGGTCCACATCTTCCACTTTGGCTGTCAGCATGATCACAGGCGTATTCACCCCAGCAGCACGCAGGCGGCGGCAAATGCTCAGGCCGTCTTCACCGGGCAGCATCAAATCCAGAACCATCAAATCGATGGTTTCACGCTGCAAGATGCGGTCCAATGCTCTTCCGTCTTCGGCCAGCAAAACGTCAAAACCTTCTTGAGACAGAAAACGCCGCAACAAATCGCGGATGCGGGTGTCGTCGTCGACGATGACTATCTTGTCAAGGCGTGATGATGTGCTCATGGTTTATTGCGCGGTCCAGCCACCGTCCATGTTCCAGGCCACACCGCGTACATTGTTGCCCGCAGTCGAGCAAAAGAACACCGCCAACTCACCCAATTCCTCGGGGGTGGTGAACTGCATGGAGGGCTCTTTCTCCTGCAACAAAACTTTTTTGGCTTCTTCATTGGACAAGCCCATGGCAGCTGCTTTGGCGTCCACCTGTTTTTGCACCAGCGGGGTCAGCACCCAGCCAGGGCAAATGGCGTTGCAGGTCACGCCCGTGGTGGCGTTTTCCAGTGCCATCACCTTGGTCAGTCCCACCACGCCGTGTTTGGCGGCCACATAAGCCGATTTTTCTGCCGAGCCGACCAGACCATGAATGGATGCCACGTTGATGATGCGGCCCCAGTTGGAGGCCTTCATGGCGGGTAAGGCCATCCGGGTGGCATGGAAAGCGCTTGTCAGGTTGATGGCAATGATCGCGTCCCAGCGCTCGACCGGAAAATCTTCAATTTTGGCCACATGCTGGATACCTGCGTTGTTCACAAGAATGTCCACGCGGCCAAAAGTATCGGCGGCAAACTTCATCATGGCTTCGATTTCAGAGGCTTTGCTCATGTCGGCACCGTGGTATGCGACCTTGACGCCCAAGGCTGCGATTTCGGCCTTGGGGCCTTCGGCATCACCAAAGCCGTTCAAAACAATCTGTGCACCTTGTTTGGCCAATGCCTTGGCAATGCCCAGACCGATACCGCTGGTTGAACCCGTGACCAAAGCCGTTTTACCTTGCAACATGATTTCCACTCCAAAAGATGATTTAGGATGTTCAAAAGTCCATTATGGCGCCGCAAAGGCCCGGTTTTAAACAAGCCTTCCCCAGATTCTTTCTGATCACCATGACCGCCATCACCACACAACCTCAACTTGACTTTGTCAACTGCCCCCACCCCGAGGGCCAACACCGCATGGCGTTTTGGCGCTGGGGCGATGTGTCTGCCCGCCATGTGGTGGTGTGTGTACATGGCTTGACACGACAAGGCCGTGACTTTGACCGCCTGGCCCAAGCCCTTGTGGCCCAAAGTTCGAAGCCCTTGCAGGTCATTTGCCCTGATGTGGTGGGACGGGGCCGCAGCGAATGGCTGAGCGATGCTTCGGGCTACCAAATTCCGCAATATGCCGCCGACATGCTGGTCTTGTTGCGCCAATTGAACGCACAACTTAGCGCACAATGGGGCGCAACAAACGCCATGCAATCACTGGACTGGGTCGGAACCAGCATGGGCGGTCTCATCGGCATGGTTTTGGCAGGACAGCCTGGCTTGCCTTTGCCTGCGCCCATTCGTCGTCTGGTTCTGAACGATGTCGGACCCGCCATCAGCTGGCCCTCGGTTCAACGCATGCAAACCTATGCGGGTCAATATGGGCAGTACCACGACCTGGATGAAGCCGCAGCTTTACTGCGTACGTTGTCTCAAGGCTTTGGTCCTGTGCCTGACGATTTGTGGCGAGAGATGTCCGGACACATGACACGGCCAGGCCTAGACGGTGCCTTGACTTTGCACTACGACCCGGCCATTGGCGTGCCGGTTCGAGCCCTGACCGAAGAAATAGCCACCGCAGGCGAAGCCGCGCTTTGGTCCTTATTTGATCAAATCAAGGCCCGGACCCTGCTTATTCGCGGACAAGATTCGGATTTATTGACCCCTGAAACGGCCAATGCCATGGCGCAACGCGGCCCCAGAGCGCGTTTGGAGACTTGGGCTGGTTTTGGCCATGCGCCCACATTGACAAGTGAGGACCAAATTTCATGCGTGGCCCAGTTTTTGCTCGCTGAATAAAAACCATGGTCAGCCCCACTTCAAGCCATTCCGCAAGCCCGATGTCGGCATCTGGGCGTTTGCATGCACCCCTTTTGCCACCCGTCATGCTGGCCACCGCTGATGCAGCCGAACAGGCCGAAACACGGGCCAAAGCCCGTGCCTTTGCCGAGCCACTGATTTCCGGTGAAATGCTGGATACCGGAGAGAACACCCTCGCGCATGCCGATGCTGTTGCCGCCATTCTGGAGGACATTGGCAGCTCGGTCGCCATGCAAGCAGCCTGTTATCTGGTCTACACCTGCCCCCATCTGAACAAACCCGAAGAAGTCATGGCCAAGGCCTTTGGCCCCCATTTGGCACAGTTGGCCATGCAAACCAACCAGTTGGTGCATCTGCAGCGCTTGTCCAGAGCGGCAGAATCCAGCAACCTTAGTTCAGACAATTCGCAGCTCAGCCCCCAGTTGCAAACCGAGAATGTTCGCAAAATGCTGCTGGCCTTCAGCCGTGATTTGCGGGTGGTCATGCTCCGTCTGGCCTCGCGCTTGCAAACCTTGCGCCATTTCGCGGCCGCCAAGTTGCCTGTTCCCCAGGCCTTGGCCAGCGAATCCTTGCGCGTCTTTGCACCACTGGCCAACCGCCTTGGGATATGGCAGATCAAATGGGAAATGGAAGACTTGTCATTCCGTTTTCTGGAGCCTGCCACTTACAAAGACATTGCACGGCTGCTCGATGAAAAACGCGCTGAACGCGAAAGGTACATGCTGGAACTGCGCCAGCGGTTGCAGCAAGCGCTGGCCAAGCAGGGCATTGCCGCTTCAGTCGAAGGGCGGCCCAAACACATCTACAGCATCGTGCGCAAAATGCGTGGCAAGTCGCTGGCGTTTGACCAAGTATTTGATATTCGTGCCCTGCGCGTGGTGGTGCAAAGCGTGGCAGATTGCTACCAAGTGCTGAGTTGGGTGCACGAACACTTTGCAGCCATCGAGCAAGAATTTGACGACTACATTGCCAAGCCCAAAGTCAATGGTTACCAGTCGCTGCACACGGTGGTGCGTGATGTGGATGGCGGCCCGATCGAGGTGCAAATTCGCACGCAGGCGATGCATGAACATGCTGAACACGGCGTAGCCGCGCACTGGGCTTACAAGGAGGCGGGCGCCAAAGGCTATGCAGGGGTGTCCGCCAACAGCGAATACGACACCAAAATCGCCGTGCTGCGCCAGTTGCTGGCTTGGGAGCGTGACCTGTCGGGTGCCGCACAAGACCAGGCGAAGGGAAATGGGCTGTTTGACGACCGCATTTATGTGCTGACGCCGGAAGCTGCCGTGGTCGAATTGCCGCAAGGCGCCACACCCATCGACTTTGCCTACACCGTGCACACCAACCTCGGCCATCGTTGCCGAGGCGCCAAGGTGGACGGCGCCATGGTGACCCTGAACACGCCTTTGGCGAACGGTCAGACCGTTGAGATCACGGCCATCAAGGAGGGCGGACCCTCGCGGGACTGGCTCAATCCTGAACTGGCTTACCTGGCCAGCCCTCGTGCACGGGCCAAGGTGAGGGCTTGGTTTAATGCCCAGATCAGTACTGAAACCATTGCCCGGGGGCGCGAATCGGTCGAAAAATTGCTTCAACGCCTCGGCCGCACATCGATCCGCCTGGAAGATCTGGCCAGCCAGTTGGGCTTCAAGTCGGCCGATGGCCTTTTTGAAGTGGTGGGCAAAGACGAATACTCGTTGCGCAACATCGAGGTATTGTTGAACCCGCCAGAGCCTGCGCTGCAGCCCGACCAGTACTTCCAAAAGAAGTTCAAAGGAGCTGTCGCACGCAAATCACCCTCGGGTGTCCTCGTGGTCGGGGTTGATTCTCTGCTGACGCAACTTTCGCGCTGTTGCAAACCAGCGCCGCCAGACCCCATCAGCGGCTTTGTCACGCGCGGCAAGGGTGTCAGCATTCACCGGCAAGATTGCAGCAACTTCCGCGAGTTGGCTTCCCGCCACGGGGAGCGCGTCATAGAGGTGCGCTGGGGCGATCACAAAGGCCCCGATGCCTCGGTCTATCCCGTCGATGTGGCTGTGGAGGCCTTTGATCGGCAGGGCCTTTTGCGTGACATTTCAGAAGTTTTTGCCAAAGAGAAAATGAACGTGATTGGGGTGCAAACCCAGTCCGTCAAAGGAACGGCTTGGATGACTTTCACCGTGGAAATCCATGATGCGGTCAGCTTGAACAAAGTGCTGGGCAGCGTGCGTGGTGTCAAAGGCGTGAGGGCTGCCCGTCGACGTTGAAGGCTTGCAGGGCAAGTTGTCGATAAAACCACGTTTTTTGCTGATACAATTTGGGGCTCAACAGGCGCGTAGCTCAGTTGGTTAGAGCACCACCTTGACATGGTGGGGGTCGCTAGTTCGAATCTAGTCGCGCCTACCAAATTTGGTAGGAAAAACAAGCACTTGGCAGAAATGCCCGGTGCTTTTTTTTGTCAAAGATGCGTCCATATCCGCTGGCATAGCGTCAGTACTTTAGAACTCGCCCCTTGGGGCTTGTCTTTGATGGTGGGTCAGATCATGACCTTCGTGCGCATGTCAAAAATAAGCGGTTTTTTACACCGCGGGTTGGATTCGTTACTTCTGTGCAAAGCCAGTGAATTGGTAAGCGAGCGATACCCCCAAAACCTTGGCCTTAAACTCGCCCCCCTTAGCAGCCATGTAACCAGCTGTACCCATTACCGACAAGGACTTGGTCAACCGGTAGCCCAAGCCTGCATTGGCTTGACCTACCAAGCCGCCACCCACCGCCAGGCCACCGCCACCCGCGGCGCCAACCAGCCCTTCAGCCTCAGCAAACCAGTGGGTGCCAAGTGACGTTTGAACGCCAGCACCGATCAGACCTGTCATGTAGGCGCCAGCATTTCCTGCGTAAGCGGCCAGTCCTTGCCCAGTGGCAAAAACACGGGTTGCGTTATTTGAGCCCGGCAAGAAGTAGTCCAGCTGAACGCCCAGGTTGTTGACAGATTGGTCGACGTAACTGTTGCGCCAATTCGGGCTGCCCTTCAGGTATGTTTGGTTGACAATCCGCATCCTGAGTGCTTGAGGTTCAAACGAGGCCAAAGAAATCCAACTGACGTCATTGTCAGCACTTGGAATTCCAAAATGATGGCTTAATTTCAAGGCCACGCTGTTGGCTTTAAAACTGGCAGACGGTGAGCGCACGTGTCCCAGCGACAATTCCAGCGATTTGGAGCGACTGATTTTTTGTTGCAGAGCAATGCCGCCATCGAGCAACAAGCCACCTCCGGTGTCGACACTGCCGCCCCCAGCGGGTCCCGCCGCAACATGCATCTTGACAGCCGTGCCGGGTCCAAGTGGCAAGCGATAACCAGCACCGACCAGTATCTGCATGTAGCCATTGCTCTTGCCACCCATGGCGCCTTCAGACTCAAGCTTCAGGAACCAGCGGTCGTCCAAATAACTCAACCACTCGACGCCCGTGAGTTGAATGCTGCGGTGCTGGGCTGCGCCATTGTCCTGAACCACAGACCCAGGAATGCTGTAGTGGCGGTAAACCGGTGAAAACTCTTGCTGTTTGCTTTCGAGGATGTCCAGTGCAGGCTGCGTGACCGAAGGCGCATGACGCCATCCATTGGCGAATAGACTCGTAAAGGTGTAGTCATACAGCAAATAGGGCTGCGTGGATTGAATGGTGCCCGAAGGGAAACGCACGTGGCTAACGCCCAATCCAAATTTACCGAAGCCCTGCGTGTCGTAACTGAGGCCGGCGTGGCTGCGCAACATCAGCCCACCACCCGCCAAAGCACCACTCCCACGACCGCCCCCCCCACCTACAAAAAGACCGGTTTCTGCGGACCACTGGTCCGTGATTTTTTGGTTGAGCTCAGCGGCAAGGCCCAGCGTGATGAAGCCGCCACGTTGGCCTCGCATTGCTCCGTAGGAACCGACGCCAAGTTTGACCTGATCGCTCACATCAAAAAGCAGGTTTCCCCCCACCATGCCCAGGGTCTCACCGGCTGGGAGTTTCCATGTCTCATTGGTCAAACGCCAAGTGGTGGGTACGGGCGCCAACTTCTCGTCTGGCGATGGGGCTGGCTGGCTCTGTGCAAACCCAGCGAATGACAAGGTCAGCGAAACGCCAAAGAGTGCAAGTTTCCGAATTTTGTCGTGGGCCAAGGTCCCTTGAAGAAGCATAAAAACCTTTTGGAAATTACTTAGAGTTGTCAAATCTTCGGAAAACATAACAACCCAAGGAGTCTACCGCCCCATGCGCCCCCGAAGGCAGCGCAATTTGAATCCATGGGCCGGTGCGGACTCAAGCGCCGACCATCCCCTGATGCCGCAACAGGGCATCCAAGTTGGGTTCACGGCCCCGAAAAGCCTTGAACGACTCCAGGGCAGGACGGCTACCACCGACTTCAAGAATGGCTTTGCGGTACAGGCGTCCAGTTTCAACGCTCGGTGTGCCATCGGCGGCTGCGGTTTCTTCAAAGGCGGCATAGGCATCGGCGCTCAGCACTTCAGCCCATTTGTAACTGTAATAACCGGCCGCATAACCGCCGGCAAAGATGTGGCTGAAGGTATGGGCCATGCGGTTGAACGACGGTGGGCGCATGACGGCCACTTCGTCGCGAACTTTTTGCAGCAAGGGCATGAAGTCTTGTGCTGGGTCGTGCTCGGAGTGCACCAGCATGTCAAACAGTGAGAACTCGATCTGGCGAAGGGTTTGCAATCCGCTTTGGAAGTTCTTGGCGGCCAGTATCTTGTCAAACAGTACGCGCGGCAAAGGCTTGCCAGTCTGCTCGTGCGCTGTCATGTGGCTGATCACAGACCATTCCCAGCAGAAATTTTCCATGAATTGACTGGGCAACTCGACCGCATCCCATTCAACGCCGCTGATGCCCGAGACATCTCGTTCGTTGACTTGCGTGAGCATGTGGTGCAAGCCGTGGCCAAACTCGTGAAACAGGGTGATCACGTCGTCATGGGTGAGCAGTGCAGGCCGGCCGTTGACGCCTTCAGCGAAATTGCAAACCAGATGGGCCACGGGTGTTTGCAACAAACCCGTATCAGGGCGCTCCCAACGACCGCGCACATCGTCCATCCAGGCGCCGCCGCGTTTACCCGAGCGGGCAGGGGGGTCCAAGTAGAACTGACCCACCAAATGGCCTTGCCGTTCAATCCGGTAAAAGCCTACGGCAGGGTGCCAGACAGGTGCCTGATCGGGTCGGATGTTGACTTCAAACAGGGTTTCGATGATTTTGAACAGACCTGCCAACACCTTGGGTGCGGTGAAGTATTGTTTGACTTCTTGCTCACTGAAGCTGTAACGGGCTTCTTTGAGTTTTTCTGACAGATAGGGCACATCCCAAGCGTTCAGGGGGCCATGGATACCCAACTCTTTGGCCGCAAAATCGCGCAGATCAGCGAGGTCTTTTTCGGCAAATGGCCGGGCCTTGACGGCCAAATCGCGCAAAAAACCGATGACTTTCTCGGGCGATTCGGCCATTTTGGGCACCACCGATGCCTGGGCGTAATTGTCAAAACCCAGCAAACGTGCTTCCTCCTGGCGCAAGGCCAGAATTTCCTGCATCAAAGGGGTGTTGTCGAAATGCTTGGCATCTTCAGGTGCCTGATCGGAGGCGCGGGTCACATGCGCTTTGTAGAGTTGTTCGCGCAGTGCGGCATTGTCTGCAAACTGCATGACGGGCAGGTAGACCGGCATTTTGAGTGACAGTCGATGGCCTTCTTGGCCTTCTTTAAGGGCAGCGTCACGGGTGGCTTGCAGCACGTCGGCGGGCAGGCCTTTGAGCGCATCTTCCGTCACGGTCAAGGTGAAGCTGTCGGTGGCGTCCAATGTGTTTTCGCTGAACTTCTGGGTAATTTCTGCCAGACGTTCCTGAATGGCCGCATAACGCTCTTTGGCCAGACCTTGCAGTTCGGCACCGCCCAAAACGAAGGCACGCAAGGCGTTTTTGTGGGCCTGCTGCTGTTCGGGGTTGAGGCCGGCCACGTCAATGGCTTTGTATTTGTCATACAAGCGCTCATCGCTGCCCAGACGCGTCCAGAATTCGGTCACACGGGGCAGTGCGGCGTTGTAGGCAACGCGTAATTCGGGCGTATCGGCCACGCTGTTGAGGTGGCTTACAGCGCCCCATGCCATGCCCAGACGCTCGTTGCTCACATCCAGAGTTTGGGAGATGGCTTTCCAGTCGGCCGGGAATTCTTGCGCCGTGACTATTTCAAGTGATGTTTCGGCGGCGGCCAAAAGGGCGTCCAGAGCCGGTGCTACATGCTCGGGGGCAATTTGGTCAAAAAGGGGCAAGTCGGTTGAGTCAAGCAAGGGGTTGGTCATGAGGGTTTCCAGATGTGGGACCGGCGAACAAAGATGTTCATCAATTGGAGGCACGTTCCGCCGCTTCAAGGGTATTGACCAACAGCATTGTGATGGTCATGGGGCCAACGCCGCCAGGAACGGGGGTGATGTGACTGGCGACTTGTTTCACGCCTTCAAAGTCCACGTCCCCGCAGAGCTTTCCTTCTTCGTTGCGGTTCATGCCCACGTCCAGCACCACGGCGCCGGGTTTGACCATGTCGGCGGTCAGCACATTGCGCTTTCCTACGGCAGCTACTATCACATCGGCCTGCAATGTGATCGCCTTGAGGTCTTGGGTATGTGAATGGCAAACGGTGACGGTGGCATCTTTTTGCAGCAGCATCAGCGCCATGGGCTTGCCCACAATGTTGCTGCGGCCGATGACCACGGCGTGTTTGCCCTTCAGGTTGTAGCCAATGCTTTCGAGCATCTTCATGCAGCCATAAGGCGTGCAAGGCCAAAAGCCTGGCATGCCCGTCATCAGCGCACCCGCGCTGGCGATGTGGAAGCCGTCGACATCTTTGGCCGGGCTGATGGCTTCGATCACTTTTTGCGCATCGATGTGCGCAGGCAGTGGCAGTTGCACCAGAATGCCGTGGATGGCAGGGTCGTGGTTCAGGGCTTCGACACGGGCCAGCAAGTCGGCTTCGGTCATGCTGACTTCGTATTTCTCCAGTACGGAGTAAAGACCACTGTCTTCACAGGCCTTGACCTTGTTGCGCACGTAAACCTGGCTGGCCGGGTTGTCCCCCACCAACACCACGGCCAGACCGGGTGTGACGCCTTTGGTTATCAGCGCTTGGGCGCGTGTGGCCACTTCAGAGCGAAGATGTTTGGACAGGGCGATGCCGTCGATGATTTGGGCAGTCATTGTGAAGCGTATGAATAAGTCAATGAAAAATGCAAAACGCCCGACAGTTGCGGGCGTTTCAAAGGGGAAGCGTGTGCTCAGGCCTTGGCTGCGTTTTGCCCCAAGGCAATTTTGAGAAGGTCTGCCACGGTGTTGGCGTTCAGCTTTTCCATGATGTTGGCGCGGTGTGCTTCTACCGTCTTGATGCTGATCCCCAGATCGTCAGCGATCTGTTTGTTCAGGCGTCCAGCAACGATTCGTTCCAGAACCTGGGCTTCACGGCCTGTGAGTTTGGACAACAGGGCATCGCGGCTTGCCGCTTGTTGGTAGTCAGCAAAGGCGTCCCGAGCTTCATCCAGCATGCGCTCGACCAAAACCAGCAATTCTTCTTCCTTGAAGGGCTTCTGAATGAAGTCCATGGCGCCTTTTTTCATGGTGTTCACAGCCATTGGCACGTCGCCATGGCCGGTGATGAACACGATAGGCAAGGGTGATTTGCGCTCAATCAGGCGGTCTTGCAACTCCAAACCGGTCATGCCTCCCATGCGGATGTCTGCGATCAGACAGGCTACTTCACGGGGGTCGTAGCGGCTGATGAAAGATTCAGCGCTGTCGAAACAACGCACCCGGTAGTCTTTGCCTTCGAGCAGCCACTGCAAGGAGTCGCGCACCGCTTCGTCGTCGTCCACAACGTAAACAGTACCTTTTTTGGGAATCAAGCTCATTCATTTACCCCGTGGGTGGTTATGTGATCGGATCGGCATTGACCGGAATCCAAAAGGAAAACCGGCAACCCATCACTCCGCTGGAATTGTAGAGGTTCTCGGCAGCGATCCTGCCCTGGTGGGATTCGACGATGCTTCGGCACAAATTCAGTCCGATCCCCATGCCTTCAACTTTGGTTGAGAAAAAGGCCTCGTAAACCCTTTCAATGTCTTCCGGCGGCAGGCCTTGTCCCGAATCCGTGACCGAAAATTCCACCACCGACTGGTTATCGATTTGTTTGGGGACAATGCGCAACTCGACTTCACGTTGCCCATTGGGCCGATGGGAGTTGTCGATGGATTCCGCAGCATTTTTCATCAAATTGATCAGTACTTGCTCAATCAGGATGGGGTCTACCAACAGTTGAGGCAGGCGGGCAGCCACATGGTGAGTCAGGCGGACATGGCGCCTGCGCATCTCTATTTCTGCCAGTTCCAGCGATTCGCTCACCATGGCCGACACATCGGAAAGTGTTCGATTGGGTTCGCTGCGTTTCACAAAACTGCGAATCCGCAAGATGATCTGTCCAGCCCGTTGGGCCTGGCGAGCGGTTTTGTCCAAAGCTGAAAGCAGGTCTTGTTCGCTGACTTGTTGGGACTTGATGCGCGAGATCATGCCGCTGCAGTAATTGCTGATCGCAGTCAGCGGTTGGTTCAACTCATGGGCCACGCTGGAGGCCATTTCACCCATGGTGATCAGGCGACTGGCGGTTTGGGCTCGTTCTGCTTGCTGGGCGGCCAACTCTTCGGCCTTGCGGCGCGGCGTGATGTCGCTGGCAATCACCATCTGCGCCAATCGACCGTCCGCCCAGTTGATGTAACGCGAACGCACCTCCAGCCACTTACCGAGTTCCGGAATAAAAATTTCCGAGTTTTCAGATCCCGCCACGGTCAGACTTTCAGTGGGCAAACCCACCATTTCGTCCACATCGTCAGATCGCTCAGTCGAATCGGTCGCCCCTGCTTGCTGCAACAAGCGCAAATGCCCTTTAGTGCTTTGATCAAACCAGAGTCGGTAAAGTTTGTTGGCAAACAGAAGCTCCTCGCTGCCTAACGGAGCCACTGAGACCGATGCATCCAACGCTTCAAGAACAATGGTGAAGCGTTCGTGCGAGCTGGCCAGTTGATCACGGATCCTGTTGGGTTCGGTGATATCGGTCATGGAGGTCATCCAACCCGTTTGCTTGCCACTGGCGTCAATCAGGGGAGAAACGTACATACGGGCATCGAACAACTGTCCGTTATGGCGTTTCACGCGGACCTGAAACCCCCCTGTTGAATGCTGGCCGCTGATTTCTTCTTCAAGGCGCTTCATCAGCAACTCCCTGTCCTGGTCAGGCCAGTAGGGGAAGGGGGCCACGGCGCCGACCAGATCGGACTCGCTCCAGCCGGTCATTTGGCAAAAAGCAGGATTCACATAAGTGATGCGACCCCTCAGATCTAGGGCGCGCATGCCCGTGACCATGGAGTTTTCCATGGCACGTCGGAAATTTGTTTCGGCCACCAGCGCTTTTTGGGCTTGTATGCGACGCCGTGTATGTCGCCAATTACCGATCAGCATCCAGGCCGTCATGGCACTCAAAACACTGACCAGCCAGAACAACCCACTTCCCACCAAGCCCTGTGAAGTACGCCAGGCCTGGGCGCGCAAAATCAAATCGTTGCCAACGGGAGAAACGGGTACTTCGTAATCATTGTTGGGTTTTTTGCTGCCGGGCAAAAGGCTCCACATTGCAATTCTTTCAGGGATGGTCTGCCCGGCCAACAAATGGCCCTTGCTGTTTTGTAAAGCAACGGCATATTTCGCCAACACCTCTGTGGGTATGCCGTAGCGAAGCAGTCCTTCCATGGTGTATTGCGCCAGGATCACCCCACTGAATACGCCCTGGTCGTTGCTCAGTGGTGTGTGCAGTTGCAACACCGTCATTTGAATATCTTTGTCCTCTTCTGCATCGACTTGGCCATAGATGGGTTGCATCAGATCCCGAGCCAAACTGAAGTGACTTTCTGTTTCGCTCACTTTGAGCACATTGCCTGCGCGCAGGTTCTGACTTGGCGAAATGCTGGATGCACTTTGGTTGGCGATGATGCGTCTGCGGTCATCGATCCAAGTCAGTGATAAAAATTCCGGGTGCTGCTGAACCAATGCTTCCGCACGGGACAAAAACTGTTCGCTGCGAATTTCCCTGTTCGATACATCCCTTGCCAGCCGCATGACCTGCTCTTGACGCTCCAGCAGCCTTAACCGCAGGCGTTGTTGGGCGTATTCAACATCGCGTTTGATGGCCTCTTGCTCACGTTCTACTTCTTCAACCCGCAAGTACCAAAAGGCACTGGCAATGGCGGCAAGAAACAACACAACAGCGACAACCGGGGCCAGATTTGCAAAACGGTCTTGTTTGTTCGGTGATTGGCGGTGCCACCAAGTTCGCCACCATGCCCAGGGTCCAACCTGTGTCACCACCAATGCTGCTTTGTTCAATTCCATGGCTTGAGTTTAGGGGACAAGCCCTTTCCTTGGCCATCAAGGCGTGAATGAAGTTCTTGATAGAACACGTTTTAAATTCCACAATGCGATATTGGTAAGCATGATTTGAAATAATCAAAAAAATATGTAAAAATTCGGGCATCATTGAAAAAACACCTACAGGAGACAAGCATGACAGCGGCAACACCTCAACAGCCGGCTCGGGATCTGGACACCCAAGAGACCCGTGAATGGATGGACGCCTTGTCCGCAGTGATCGAAAAAGAGGGCGGCGAACGCGCGCACTTTTTGATCGAACAATTGCTTGAACACGCCCGCGAAAACAGCATCGACATGCCGTTTTCAGCGACTACGGGCTATGTCAACACCATCGAACCCAACCAAGAGGCCCGTTGCCCTGGAAACATCGAAATTGAAGAACGCCTGCGTGCCTACATGCGCTGGAATGCCATGGCCATGGTCGTCAAGGCCAACCGCCACAACCCCGCAGATGGCGGCGACTTGGGTGGTCACATCGGCTCATTCGCTTCGCTGGCTCACATGTTTGGTGCCGGATTCAACCACTTCTGGCATGCCGAGAGCGCTGAGCCAGGAAAAGAACACGGCGGAGACTGCCTCTATATACAAGGCCATGTGTCACCCGGTGTGTATGCACGTGCCTACCTTGAAGGCCGCCTGACCGAAGAGCAGTTGCTCAACTTCCGTCAGGAAGTGGACAGCAAAGGCCTGTCGAGTTATCCGCACCCCAAATTGATGCCCGAGTTCTGGCAGTTCCCCACTGTGTCGATGGGCCTCGGCCCACTGATGGCCATTTACCAAGCGCGCTTTTTGAAATACCTGCACGCCCGTGGCATCGCCAACACTGAAAACCGAAAGGTGTGGGTATTTTGCGGCGATGGCGAGATGGACGAAGTCGAATCGTTGGGCGCCATCGGTCTGGCCGCACGCGAAAACCTGGACAACCTGATTTTTGTTGTCAATTGCAACCTGCAACGCCTGGATGGCCCGGTTCGTGGCAACGGCAAGATCGTGCAAGAACTCGAGGGCGAATTCCGGGGTTCAGGATGGAACGTCATCAAGCTTTTGTGGGGCAGCGAGTGGGATAGTCTGCTGGCCCGCGACAAAGACGGTGCGCTGCGCAAGCTGATGATGGAGACCCTGGACGGTGACTACCAAGCCTTCAAGGCCAATGATGGCGCCTACGTACGCAAGCATTTCTTTGGCCGTGACCCCCGTACCCTCGAGATGGTGGCGCACCTGTCGGACGACGACATCTGGAACCTCAAGCGCGGTGGTCACGACCCTCAAAAAGTTTATGCTGCCTACCACGAGGCGGTCAACACCAAAGGCCAACCCACAGTGCTGCTGATCAAGACTGTCAAGGGTTTTGGCATGGGCAAAGCAGGCGAAGGCAAGAACACCGTTCACCAGACCAAAAAGCTGACGGACGAAGACATCCGGTACATGCGCGATCGCTTCAACCTGCCGATCCCCGACAGCGAGTTGTCCAAAATTCCTTTTTACAAGCCTGCGGACGACACGCCCGAAATGCGTTATCTGCACGAGCGTCGCAAAGCGCTGGGTGGCTATCTGCCCAAGCGCCGCGTCAAGGCCGATGAGCAATTCACCGTGCCTTCGATCGATACCTTCAAGGCTGTGATGGAGCCCACCGCCGAAGGCCGTGAAATTTCCACGACCCAGGCCTATGTCCGCTTTTTGACCCAGCTGCTGCGCGACCAGGCTCTTGGCCCCCGCGTGGTGCCCATCCTGGTGGATGAAGCCCGAACCTTCGGCATGGAAGGCCTGTTCCGCCAGATCGGTATCTACAACCCTGCCGGCCAGCAGTACACCCCGGTCGACAAAGACCAGGTGATGTATTACAAGGAAGACAAAGCTGGCCAGATTCTGCAAGAAGGCATCAACGAAGCCGGTGGCATGTCCAGCTGGATCGCCGCGGCCACCAGCTACTCCACCAGCAACCGCATCATGGTGCCGTTCTACGTGTATTACTCCATGTTTGGCTTTCAGCGCATTGGCGACCTGGCTTGGGCGGCGGGTGACATGCAGGCGCGCGGCTTCTTGCTGGGCGGCACCTCCGGGCGTACCACGCTCAACGGTGAAGGCCTGCAGCACGAAGACGGCCACAGCCACATCATGGCCAACACCATCCCCAACTGCGTGTCTTATGACCCGACCTTCGCGCACGAAGTAGGCGTCATCCTGCACCACGGCTTGAAGCGCATGGTCGAAAAACAGGAAAATGTTTTTTATTACATCACCTTGCTCAACGAAAATTACGCGATGCCAGGCCTCACCCCAGGCACTGAAGAGCAGATCATCAAGGGCATGTATTTGTGCAAGCCAGGAGCGGCGGGTGACAAGCGTGTGCAATTGCTGGGTTCGGGCACGATCCTTCGTGAATCCATAGCCGCGCAAACCCTGCTGGCCACCGACTGGGGCATCCAGGCCGATGTGTGGAGTTGCCCAAGCTTCAACGAACTGACCCGTGAAGGTCAGGACGCCGAGCGCTTTAACCTGCTGCACCCACTGGAAAAACCTCGCGTCGCTTTTGTGGGTCAACAGCTGGCCAAGCACAGCGGTCCTGTGGTTGCATCGACCGACTACATGAAGGCCTATGCCGAGCAGATCCGGTCGTTCATTCCGAAAGGGCGCACCTACAAAGTGCTGGGCACCGATGGTTTTGGACGTTCAGACTTCCGCAGCAAACTGCGCGAGCACTTTGAGATCAACCGCCACTACATCGTGGTCGCGGCACTCAAGGCGCTGAGCGAAGACGGCGTGGTGCCTGCCACGCAAGTGGCCGAGGCCATCAAAAAGTACGGCATCAACACCGACAAGATCAACCCGCTGTACGCATAAAACCTGGAGACGACCATGGCATTGGTAGAAGTTCAAGTCCCGGACATTGGGGATTTCGATGAAGTGACCGTCATTGAGTTGATGGTCAAAGTGGGTGATGCCGTCAAGGCAGAGCAGTCGCTCATCACCGTCGAATCAGACAAAGCCTCGATGGAAATCCCGTCGAGCACAGCAGGTGTCGTCAAGGAAATGCGCGTGGCGCTGGGCGACAAAGTCAAACAAGGATCGGTGGTGCTGGTGGTGGAAGCCGCTGCTGCGGCTCAGGCTACGGCAACCCCTGCTGCTGCAGCTTCAGCTGCTGCCCCTGCGGCAACGCTACCCGCTGCTTCGGTAGCACCTTCGGCCGCACCTGCAGCCTCTGGCCCGGTCGAAGTGCACGTTCCTGACATTGGTGACTTCAAAGACGTGGTCGTCATCGAAGTCATGGTCAAGCCGGGCGACCCCATCAAGGTCGAGCAATCGCTGATCACTGTGGAGTCTGACAAGGCTTCGATGGAAATCCCGTCTTCGCACGCGGGCCTCCTGAAAGAGATCAAGGTCAAGGTTGGCGACAAGGTCAACATTGGCGACCTGCTGGCCATATTGGAAGGCACTGTCACTGCAGCTGTACAGGCTGTTGCCATTTCAGCCCCGACGACCGTGGCTTCTGCCCCCGCTGTAGCAGCTTCAGCCACGGCTTCTGTATCCGCAGTGGCACCTTCTGCACCTTCTGCACCCGCACACACACCTGGCGCTTCCACACAAGGACTTCCTCACGCATCCCCTTCGGTGCGCAAATTTGCCCGCGAACTGGGCGTTCCGCTCGAAGAAGTCAAAGGCTCGGGCATCAAAGGCCGCATCACCGACAGTGACGTGCAAGCCTTTACCAAGGCCGTCATGTCGGGTGCCAGCCAAACCAAGGCGCAGGCGGCCAAAGCGCCTGCCCAAGGTTCCGGCGGTGGCGGCTCCGAGTTGGGCCTCATCCCCTGGCCCAAGGTCGATTTCGCCAAGTTTGGGCCGATTGAGCGCAAGGAGATGGGTCGCATCAAAAAGATCAGCGGTGCCAACCTGTTGCGCAACGCCATCATGATTCCGGCGGTCACCAACTTTGATGACGCCGACATCACCGATCTGGAAGCCTTCCGCGTATCGACCAACAAAGAAAACGAGAAGAGTGGCATCAAGGTCACCATGCTGGCCTTCCTGATCAAGGCCTGCGTCGCCGCGCTCAAGAAATACCCCGAGTTCAACAGCTCATTGGATGGCGACGCGCTGGTCTACAAAAACTATTGGCACATCGGCTTTGCGGCCGACACACCCAATGGTTTGATGGTCCCGGTGATTCGCGATTGCGACAAAAAAGGCGTGCTGCAAATCAGTCAGGAAATGGGCGAATTGGCCAAAAAAGCACGTGACGGCAAGTTGGGTCCTGCTGAAATGTCGGGTGCAACCTTCACCATCTCCAGCCTGGGTGGCATTGGTGGCAAGTACTTCACGCCCATCATCAACGCGCCTGAAGTGGCCATCCTGGGTGTATGCAAGAGCACCATGGAGCCTGTCTGGGACGGTAAAGCTTTCCAGCCACGTCTGATGCTGCCCTTGTCTTTGACTTGGGACCACCGCGTCATCGACGGCGCTGCAGCGGCACGCTTCAATGCGTTGTTGGGTCAAATCCTCAGCGACTTCCGTCGCGTATTACTCTAAACCTTGGGGGTTGACCAGAGCGCAGCTTTGCTCGGCCCCCAACCGATTGAGAAGAACATGGCATTCTTAGATATTCAAGTTCCCGATATTGGTGACTTCGACGAAGTCACAGTGATCGAATTGATGGTCAAGCCCGGCGACACGGTCAAGGCAGAGCAATCGCTCATCACCGTGGAGTCCGACAAGGCCTCTATGGAAATCCCTTCCTCACACGCCGGCGTTGTGAAAGAACTCAAAGTCAAGCTGGGCGATAAGGTCAAACAAGGCTCGGTGGTGTTGGTGCTGGAAGCAGAGGGCGCTGCGGCCAACCCGGCGCCCGTCGCAGCCCCTGCGGCTGCTGCACCCAACACTGCTCCCGTTGTGGCAGCACCAGCCCCCGTGGCCTCCAGCTTCGGCGGCTCGGTCGACATCGATTGCGATCTGCTCGTATTGGGCGGTGGCCCCGGTGGCTACTCCGCCGCTTTTCGTGCAGCCGACTTGGGCCTGAAGGTTGTCATCGTCGAGCGCTACGCCACCTTGGGCGGCGTGTGCCTGAATGTGGGTTGCATCCCCTCCAAAGCCTTGCTGCACGTCGCAGCGGTGATGGACGAAGTGGCACACATGGCTGACCTCGGTGTGGACTTCGGCGCACCCGTGGTCAACATCGACAAACTGCGCGGCCACAAGGAAAAAGTCATCGGCAAACTCACAGGCGGCTTGGCTGCCATGGCCAAGATGCGCAAGGTCACGACCGTGCGCGGCTTGGGTCAATTCATTGGCGCCAACCACCTTGAAGTGTCGGAAACCAACGGCACGGCACAAGAACAAACCGGTAGCAAGAAAGTGATCGCGTTCAAGAACGCCATCATCGCCGCAGGTTCACAAGCCGTGCGTTTGCCTTTCATGCCCAACGACTCACGCGTGGTCGACAGTACAGGCGCGCTGGAACTCAAGGAAGTGCCCAAGCGCATGCTGATTTTGGGCGGCGGCATCATCGGCCTGGAAATGGGCACCGTTTACAGCACGCTGGGCGCCCGCCTGGATGTGGTGGAAATGATGGACGGCCTGATGCAAGGCGCTGACCGTGACCTGGTCAAAGTCTGGCAAAAGATGAATGCCAAGCGCTTTGACCACATCATACTCAAGACCAAGACGGTGGGCGCACGCGCCTTGCCCGAAGGCATTGAAGTGACTTTTGAAAGCGCCGAACCCGGCGGCACGGCCCCCGCACCGCAGGTCTACGACCTGGTGCTGCAAGCCGTGGGCCGCACGCCCAACGGCAAAAAGCTGGCCGCCGAAAAAGCCGGCGTCGCTGTGACCGACCGTGGCTTTATCAACGTCGACATCCAGATGCGCACCAACGTGCCTCACATTTTTGCCATTGGCGACATCGTGGGTCAGCCCATGCTGGCGCACAAGGCGGTGCACGAAGCGCACGTGGCAGCTGAAGTGATTGCAGGCGAACTGCAAGGCAACAAAGAACTGGCTGCCGCAGCATTTAACGCCCGCGTCATTCCGAGCGTGGCCTACACCGACCCCGAAGTGGCTTGGGTTGGCCTCACCGAAGACCAGGCCAAGGCGCAAGGCATCAAAGTCAAGAAGGGCTTGTTCCCTTGGACGGCTTCTGGCCGCGCCATTGCCAACGGCCGCGACGAAGGCGTCACCAAACTGCTGTTTGACGATTCACCGGAGGCGCATGGCCACGGCAAAATCTTGGGCGGCGGTATGGTCGGCACCCACGCGGGCGACATGATTGGCGAGATTGCACTCGCTATTGAAATGGGCGCAGACGCAGTCGACATTGGCAAGACGATTCACCCGCACCCCACGCTGGGCGAGAGCATCGGCATGGCGGCAGAAGTGGCGCATGGCAGTTGCACGGACTTGCCGCCTAGCAAGAAGTAAAAGCTTCACGCTGCAAACAAAGAAGCCGCCAACCTGAAAGGGTTGGCGGCTTCTTTTATTTAAGATCGCTTAAGTGGCCTTTGTCGGTTAGGGCAAAGTACAGCCCAACACGTCTCAAAAAAATCCAAATTTCTGCTGAGCTGGTTTTTTGGGGCCAAATTCATAATATGCTTGTGTGAACTTTTCTACACATATATTTTGACTTCTCTGATCCCCGCTTTGACTAGAAGAGCGGCTGGCGCGGCGGGGATGGAGGGGAATGATGATGAGTGATCAGCACAACACGGTAATGCTGCCGCGCATTGAGAGCCGTATCCAGGTGATTCGGGGCTTGCGCGCCATGCTGGATGTGGACCTGGCTACGCTGTATGGGGTGCCGACCAAGCGGCTCAATGAGCAGGTCAAACGCAATCGGGACCGCTTTCCCGCCGACTTCCTGTTTCAACTCACGCAGAATGAAAAAGCCGAGGTGGTCGCAAATTGCGACCACCTCCAAAACCTTAAGTTTTCCAAGACACTGCCGTTTGCGTTTACCGAGCACGGTGCGATTCAGGCCGCCAATGTGCTGGCGTCAAGCCAAGCGGTTGAGATGGGAATTTACGTCGTGCGGGCGTTTGTTCAATTGCGCCAGTCTCTCGCAGCCAATGCAGATATTGCACAGCGCCTGGCAGAGCTGGAGACGAAAACCGATTCTCTAGAAATGTCGCACGACACCATTAGCCGCAATACCCGGCTGCAATTGCGCCAATTGTTGGACGCGGTGCGAGAGCTGACTGCGCCGCCGGAGCCGCCCAAGCGGCCCATTGGGTTTCTAACGCATGAAGACAAGGCTGCACCCAAGGCCAGCAGATTGACTAAAGGAAGGAAGGCACCATGAGCGTCCAACCAAAGACATTAATACGCCCGCCAGCCATGCCAATGGCAAGCAACATGAGTCACGTGGTGCAGCTTGTGCTGCCGCTTACCCAATTTGTCGCGACACTGTCACGACAATTGAGATGGAACGTCTTTGTCAACTTATTGCCCCTCAAAAGGCTGGACAAACACGAGCGCCAGACGGGCGAGGAAGCGCCCATAGGCCTCATCTTCTGCGCCGAGTCCAGACGTGAACAAGTGGAGCTGCTGCAAACGCACAAAGACGGCATCACCGTGGCCGAATACTGGACCGAGCTGCCACTTCAGCCGAGATGGAGCAAAAGCTGCATGCAGCGTTGCTTGGAGCGCGCGAGCGGCTGGCGCGGCGCGGGTGTTTTATGTGGCAGCCACTCGAGCTACGTAGAGGTCGGTGATTGGGGTAGGTGGGGATGGGGATGGGGCATTCTGCAATGTTGCCGCCGATCTAATATTGACCACCTGTGCCGATTGAATTTTGACCAGGGGCTTGAGCCAGCTTTGACCTTGCCCCCGAAAAACGTACTGCTTAGCTGATGGTTAAAAATCAGTTCAAGGAGAACGAAATGAGTGAAACGAGGAAACGGGCCAAGTACACGCTGGAATTCAAGATGGAGGCGGTCAGGCTG
>NZ_NESK01000003.1 GCF_003063415.1 Limnohabitans sp. 2KL-17 | reverse complement strand
CGAGAGTGGGTCAAGCCGGATTTGCTGATCGTGGACGATTTGTTTCTGGCCAGGCGTATCACGGCGGAGGCGGCAGAGGTGTTGCAGGCCATCGTGCACCAGCGCTACAAGCTGCGCCGCGCCTTAGTAGTGACATCCAACAGGGTGGTGCAGGACTGGGGCAAATATCTGGGGGATATGACCATGGCCAGCACGATTCTTGACAGGTTGATGCACCGCTGCGTGATGCTGGAGTTTGAGGGCAAGAGCTACAGGCTCAAGGAGGCGGCGGCACGCTTGGACGTCAATCTGGAAACGTCATAATCTGGCTGCGCTGCCTGGGGGAATTTGGGGTGGCCACGGGTGGGGGAATTTGGACTGGCCATCAGGGCCTCGACTTCGCAGAGGCTAGCTCGGAATGGCAGTTCGGCGAACCCACCACCGTTCAAACCAAACTTGCTGCCTTTCGGATTCGCCATGTAGCGCAAGGGAGCATGACACAGCAGAGCATGCTGGTTGCATTGAAGGACGATGGCACCGAACAAACTTGCAGGGCCTACTTTTGGTGGTAGCGCGGTAACCCACGGTTCACAAACACGCAATGCCACGACGGTCTGGCCTGCCAGTGCCGGAAACAGATAGGGGCCGCGCATGGCTTACTTCGTGGCTGGTTTTTGCATCTGCGTCACACCGATGTACCAACTGGGAGTCAACCCCGCTAAAGCTGCCGTGCCGACTCGAATGTGGAGGCTACGGTCAGCATGTGGATAAGGGTCAACGATATAGTGCTGCGCGATTTTTCCGCCTTCTAACTCCATGACGTGATAAACCAGACACCTCCCCAACTCAAGGGATTCGTCGTAATCCACCATTACGAGCGCCACTGAAGGCAAGTCCTCGAACGAGGAACACTCTTTCCATACTGTGGCTACCAGCCCTTCTGCAGCTAACAGTTTCGCAATCAAGTCCCCCGTGATAGCGCCATGGTATGGGCCAACCCTCGGTAGCCCCATGGTCTCAGCCCTGCGCATAACCGAGTCCAGCGTCTTGCCGGAAAGAATGGCGATGGCCGCGAAAGTATCGTCGTGTCTGTCTTGCTGGGCGACCCGCTTGAATGCAGGTTGGAATGAGGTGGATGTGGTGGGGTTTGTTGCCATGAAGATGCTCCTGTGCGTAGGTTAAAAATGACGCGCACGGCAAAGCCAGCCCAGCCAATGACTGAACCCAGAATCAAAATGGGGAGTGAGATTGCTCTGCTGAACTGCAGAGGCTGAAAAGCTGTACCGCGTGCACTGCCAGCCGCTTGCCGACTACATCGGGTTTCGTCGCGGTGACTTATTCAGTATGACTCAGGCCAGCGCTAATCGGTGCGCATCAGCCAAACCGTAAAACTTTGGCAGCCTGCGCGTAGATCCAAGCGCCTACGGCAAAAGTGTCCGAAAAAAGCCTAGGCAGAAAAACAAAATGCCGTAGCGGTTTGACTCGCTACGGCACTGTGAGTTGACTTGTGAGTCGATGTCTGATAGGCTAAAAAGCTTTTTCAAATCAACGACTTACAGGAAGTCTTGGCGGAGTGGACGGGACTCGAACCCGCGACCCCCGGCGTGACAGGCCGGTATTCTAACCAACTGAACTACCACTCCTGATAGCTGTAGCTCGCGTCAGTATGCAGTTGCAAACTGACCAAGTGCCACAAAACTTGGCGACCCTACGGGGATTCGAACCCCGGTACTCACCGTGAAAGGGTGATGTCCTAGGCCTCTAGACGATAGGGTCATAACCTGGACTGATTCTGATGAATCATCTCGACACTTTGGTGGAGGTAAGCGGGATCGAACCGCTGACCTCTTGCATGCCATGCAAGCGCTCTCCCAGCTGAGCTATACCCCCCTATGGTCAACGTCAAACAGTGATGCTTTTCGTTGTGCCTCGTTGGCGTCGAGTCTTGGATTATAGACAGAAATTTATGGGTTTCTCAAACACCCCACTATTTTTTCTCTCTGGCTCAAGGCCAGCACGGCGTCGAGCGATGGGGTCTGGGCCGTGCCCATCACCAGCACCCGCACAGGCATGGCGATCTGAGGCATCTTGAGACCCGTTTCAGCCAGCGTCTCCTTGATGGCCGCAGCAATTGAGGTCTTGTCCCAGACGCACTTGGCCAGCTTGTCGGCCAAAGCCGTCAATGCAGGCTTGACCGCGTCGGTCACATGTTGTGCTTTTTCTTCTGCGTTGGGCACCACGTCCAGGTAAAAGGCCGAGATCCATTTGGCCAAGACCATCAAGGTGTCACAACGGTCTTTGAACAAGCCACAAATGCTGGCCAGCCGCTCATCTGCCACCACACCCAGTTTGTCCATAAAGGGCTGAACGTGGGCTGCCAATTGAACATCGTCCATGGCCTTGAGGTGCTGCGCATTGACCCACTTGAGCTTGGCTTCGTCGAACTGTGCAGCACTCCGCCCCAAGTGGTCCAGATTGAACCACTCCAGAAATTGGGCGCGGCTGAAAATCTCATCGTCGCCGTGGCTCCAGCCGAGGCGCGCCAGGTAGTTGACCATGGCATCGGGCAGATAGCCCTCGTCGCGGTAAACCGTCACGGCCTTGGCACCATTGCGCTTGCTCATCTTCTCGCCCTGCTCGTTCAGCACGGTGGGCAGGTGGGCGTAGATCGGCGGCTCTTTGCCCAAGGCCTTGAAGATGTTGATCTGGCGAGGTGTATTGTTCACGTGGTCATCGCCGCGGATCACATGCGTGATTGCCATGTCGATGTCGTCCACCACCACGCAGAAGTTGTACGTGGGCGTGCCGTCCGGGCGAGCAATCACCAAATCGTCCAGCTCGTCGTTGCTGATTTCGATGCGGCCTTTGACTTTATCGTCCCATGCCACCACCCCACCGATTGGATTTTTGAAGCGCAGCACAGGCTTGACGCCTTCAGGAATCGTTGGCAAGGTCTTGCCCGGCGCCGGGCGCCATGTGCCGTCGTAACGGGGCTTTTCCTTGTTGGCCATTTGGCGCTCGCGCAGAGCGTCGAGCGCTTCCATGCTCATGTAGCAAGGGTAGACGTGGCCAGCAGCTTGCAAATCGGCGAGCACCTCTTTGTAGCGGTCCATGCGCTGCATTTGGTAATAGGGACCTTCGTCGTGGTCCAGCCCCAGCCAAGCCATGCCTTCGATGATCACGTCCACAGAAGCTTGCGTGGAGCGGTCTAGATCGGTGTCTTCAATGCGCAAGATGAAGTCGCCGCCAGTGGCGCGGGCAAAGGCCCAAGGGTACAAAGCCGAGCGGATGTTACCCAGGTGAATGAAGCCGGTGGGTGATGGGGCAAAACGGGTGCGAATTTTCGTCATATCAAAGGGTATCGAGACCACGGGCCAGGTCTTTTTGAACGTCTTGCGGGTATTCCAGGCCGACCGCAACCCGGATCAGGCTTTGGCCGATGCCTGCGGCCTGGCGCTGCGCTTCGGTCAGGCGACCATGCGATGTGCTGGCGGGATGGGCCACCAGGGTTTTGGTATCGCCCAGGTTGGTGGTCAAGGGCAACATTTGCATTTGGTCCATGACATGGAAAGCACGTGCACGCGATGTTTCGGGGTTGTCGGCTTTCACATCGAATGACAGGACTGCCCCCCCCAGGCCAGACATTTGGCGCATGGCCAGATCGTGCTGGGGGTGGCTGGCCAAACCAGGGTAATGAACGCGCGCCACGGCCGGGTGCTTTTCCAGCCATTCGGCCAAAATTTGGGCACGGGCGGTCTGAGCCCGCATGCGCAGGTCCAGGGTTTCGAGACCTTTGAGCACGACCCAGGCATTGAATGGCGCGAGCGTCATGCCCCCGCTTTTCATGACCGGCAGAAACTTCTCGGTGATCATTTGCTGAGAGGCACACAATGCGCCCGCCACAACACGGCCCTGCCCATCGAGGTATTTGGTACCGGAGTGCGTGATGATGTCCGCGCCCATCGCCGCGGGTCGCTGCAAAGCCGGTGTGGCAAAGCAGTTGTCCACTGCGAACAGGGCGCCGGCGTTGTGCGCCATATCAGCCAATGCCTGAATGTCACAAACCTCGGTCAGCGGGTTGGTGGGCGTTTCGGCGAACAGCAGTTTGGTGTTGGGACGGATGGCCGCTTGCCATTCTTGCAAATCAGTCTGTGACACGAAACTGGACTCGACCCCGAACTTGGCCAGATCAGACCCGATCAGCTTGATGGTTGAGCCGAACATGGAGCGCGAACACACCACATGGTCACCTGCCTTGAGCAAGCCCAGACACATCGTCAGGATGGCCGACATGCCTGAAGCCGTGCCCATGGCGGCTTCCGTGCCTTCCAACGCGGCCAATCGCATTTCCATGCTGCTCACGGTGGGGTTGCCGTAACGGCCGTAGGTGTAACCTTCTTCATCACCTGCAAAACGGCGTGCCGCCGCTTCAGCGGTGGGTTGCACATAACCGCTGGTCAGGTACAGCGCTTCGGAATTTTCTCCGTACTGGCTTCGCTCTACAGCAGCATGCACAGCCAGAGTTTCGATGTGCAGGTTGTCAAATCGGGAAGCTTCGGTCATGGTTTGGGCTCACACGCTTGCGTTTGGCAAGGCCAAACGCGAATTATCTTCATCACCCTCCTCCGCCTGGAGTCGGGTTTCGTTCAGTCGGCTGATGTCTGCGGCAGAGATGTCACCGGTCACATACACGCCGTCAAAGCAGGATGCATCGAAATCGGACAAGGCCCCGGCAGCATTCACTCGAGCGTGGGCCACGGCTGTTTTCATGGCATCAACGTCCTGGTAGATCAGGGCATCGCAACCGATGATCTGGCGAATTTCTTCGATGCTGCGGCCATGCGCCACCAGTTCTTCTTTGGTCGGCATATCGATGCCATACACGTTGGGGTAACGCACGGGTGGTGCAGCGCTGGCCATGTAGACCTTGCGTGCGCCCGCGTCACGCGCCATCTGTACGATCTCGCGGCTGGTGGTGCCACGCACAATGGAATCGTCAACCAGCAGCACGTTGCGGCCCTTGAATTCACTCACGATGGTGTTGAGTTTTTGGCGCACGGATTTTTTACGAACAGCCTGCCCCGGCATGATGAAAGTGCGGCCCACATATCGGTTTTTTACAAAACCTTCGCGGTAAGGAATTCCCAGCAAATGGGCCAGTTGGGTGGCACTGGGGCGGCTGGACTCGGGGATCGGAATCACCACATCGATGTCGCTGGGCGGCACCGTGGAAATCACGCGTTTGGCCAGGCTCTCACCCAGGTTCAATCGGGCCTGGTAGACCGAGATGCCGTCCATGGTCGAATCAGGTCGTGCCAGGTACACGTATTCAAAAATGCAGGGACTCAGCTGGGCCTTGTCGCTGCAAGCCTCGCTGTGCAGCCGGCCTTCAAGGTCCACAAAAATGGCCTCACCCGGCGCCACATCGCGCTCGAACTGGTGGGCAGTGCCGTCCAGGGCCACCGACTCGCTGGCCAGCATGATGGTGCCATCGGCACTGCGACCCATGCACAAGGGGCGAATGCCGTGCGGGTCACGAAAAGCCACCAGGCCATGACCTGCAATGAGGGCGATCACCGCGTAAGAGCCTTTGACACGGCGGTTCACGCCGCGCACGGCCTCAAACACGTCGATTGGCTTGAGGGGCAGTCCACGCGTGGTTTTCTCAAGCTCGTGGGCCAGCACGTTGAGCAAAACTTCGGAATCACTGTCAGTATTGATATGGCGGTGATCGTTGGAAAACAGCTCAGCTTTGAGGGCGTGGGCATTGGTCAGGTTGCCGTTGTGCACCAGCACCAACCCGAATGGGGCGTTGACATAAAAAGGCTGCGCCTCATCTTCGCTGAAGGCATTGCCCGCTGTGGGATAACGCACCTGGCCCAAACCACAGTTGCCAGGCAGGCTGCGCATGTTGCGGGTGCGAAATACATCCCGAACCATGCCTTTGGCTTTGTGCATGAAAAACTTGCGATCGAGCTGCGTCACGATACCCGCCGCATCCTGACCCCGGTGTTGCAGCAGCAACAAGGCGTCATAGATCAACTGGTTAACAGGTGCACTGCTCACAATGCCGACAATTCCACACATTCTTTTTCCCGTTCAAAAATCGAACCGCCCCGAAAAATTCAGGGCAAATATTCCACAAAGGTCTGGGGCAAAAGCGGTTTCAAGCCTGTGAGGACAAGTTCCAGCCAGACCGGACCTTGGGCCGTTGACCACCAAGCTTCACGGGAAAGTCCTGTCAGCTGCAAGACCACCGTCAATGCCAACAGCAAAACCACCCCGCGCGCCAAGCCAAATGCGCCCCCCAATGTGCGGTCTACCGGCCGCAGGCCCACGGTTTCCACCAATTTCTTGATCAGCCAGGACACCAAGCCCGCCACAAACACAGTGGCCACAAAGACCGCCGCAAAAGCCACGGCGTACTGCACCGAATTGGGGGCATCCTTGATCAAGGGCAGCCAACCCACCACATCGGGGGCCAGCCACTGAGCGACCACAAAAGCCACTACCCAGCCCGCCAGCGACAAGACCTCGTAAACCAGTCCACGCCAAAGCCCCATCACCATGGATGCGAGCAATACGCCCAGCAAGATCCAATCGGTGAGGGCGATCGCCATGTCAGATCTTGAAGACAGACACAGGCAAATCAAGCTTGCGGATGCGGGCCGCTATTTTGTCTGCCTCTTCACGTGTTTCGTAGGGGCCCACGCGGATCCGCGTGGTGCTTTTGCCGTCTTTTTCCACCACCTGGGTGTATGTTTTCAGCCCAGCCTGTTCCAGTTTGCTGCGGACATCGCGGACTTTGGCTGGATCACTGAAGGCGCCCACCTGAATCACCACACGACCCGCTGTCGCCTTAGCAGACTTGCCGTCCAATAGCGCCTGGGCTTTGCCGCCGTCGTCTTTAGGTTTAGCCACCGCAGCAGGTTTTTCGGCCTTCACGGGCGGCGCTGCTTGGGGTTCCTGTTTGGCTACCGCGGCTTTGTCAGGGCTCTTTTCTGCAGCGGATGCGATTTTTTCGGTTTCAGGCTTGGGGGTCACGGCCATTGGGGCTGCAGGCAGCACCACTTCTTCGCGCTGATCAAGGCTGGCTTGCGTGGGTACGGCCCCGGACGCAGGCAGCAAGGGTTTGGCGGGCGCCTGGGCTGCAGGCACGGGCGTTGCACTGGTCAGCGGCGAGGCGCTTTGACGGTCAGGGATCACGATGGGGGTGTCGACCGCAACTGGCCGGGGCTGGGTGTCAAACAGCAGCGGAAAGCCCACCACCGCAACCAACACCAGTACCACTGAGCCCATTAACCGGTGGCGCGCGCGACGTCGGATGACTTCGAGGTTTTCGTTGGGGCCGGAAGTCAAGGCCTCGTTAGAGGCTGTTTGACCAGGAAATCGGAACTTGAAAAAGGCCATGACGTGGTGCTCACGGGCTGAGGTGTTTGGCTTGCAGACGCGGAATGCCGTCTTTCAAAACACCGCCCACGGTATAGAAGGAGCCAAAGACGACAATTCTATCAGCCGGGTCTGAAGCATTCATGGCCGCATGAAGGGCCAGCATGGGGGTGGCGTGAATGCTTGAATCGGTATCGGATCTGGTGTTTTGGGCCTGCCACATCTGCTGCAAATCAGCCGCCTTGGCGGCACGAGGCAGGGGCAAGTCAGTGAAATACCACCGGTCCACCATCGGGTTGACCCGCTGCAGCATGGGCAACAGGTCTTTGTCAGCCATGGCACCCAATACTGCGTGGGTAGTTGGGTAAAAACCCATCGCATCCAGGTTGACCGCCAAGGCGGCCACCGAATGGGGGTTGTGGGCCACATCCAGCACCAGCACAGGCTGACCCGGCACGATTTGAAAGCGCCCCGGCAACTCCACCATAGCCAGACCATTGCGCACGGCCTGGGCAGTCACTGGAATTTGCTGGCGCAAGGCCTCCAGCGCAGCCAGTACGCCCGATGCGTTGATCAGTTGGTTGGCACCACGCAAAGCCGGGTAAGCCATGCCGCTGTAGCGGCGATCTCGCCCGGCCCAGGCCCATTGTTGTTTGTCGCCAGAAAAATTGAAATCGCGGCCAAACTGCCACAACTGAGCCCCGATGGCGTTTGCATGGTCGATCACGCTTTGCGGTGGCACCGGGTCGCTCACGATCACCGGTCGCCCGGCGCGCATGATGCCCGCTTTCTCGAAACCAATGCTTTCACGGTCTTTGCCCAAAATGGCGGTGTGGTCGATGTCGATGCTCGTGATCACAGCGCAGTCGGCATCGATGATGTTGACGGCATCCAGCCGTCCGCCCAGTCCCACCTCCAAAATGGCCACGTCCAGGTTGGACCGGGCCATCAGGTGCAGGATGGCCAAGGTGCTGAATTCGAAATAGGTCAGGCTGACATCACCGCGCACCGCCTCGACGGCCGCAAACGCCTCGGCAAAAGTTTCAGCTGACGCCGACTCGCCATGCAAGCGGCAACGCTCTTCAAAATGAACCAAATGCGGCGAGGTGTAGACACCCGTGCGGTAACCGGCTTGCAGCAAAACTGCCTCCAGCATGGCGCAGGTTGAGCCCTTGCCATTGGTGCCTGCCACGGTGATGACCGGGCAGTCAAAGCGCAACGCCATGCGGTCCGCAACGGTTCTCACCCGGTCCAGCCCCATGTCAATGGCCACGGGGTGTAATTGCTCGCACCAGTCGAGCCATTCCTGTAGAGTCTTCATAGGCGGCGATTGTCACCCAGTCTTGTTCACTTCACACTTCAGCAAACCCTATGGACCCCATTGTTTACGGCATTCCCAACTGCGACACCGTCAAGAAAGCCCGAAACTGGCTGGCAGACCAAGGCTTGAACGCCACCTTCCACGACTTCAAAAAGCAAGGCGTCCCTGCTGCCGAGGTCGATGTGTGGCTGGCGGCAGTGGGCTGGGAGGCTCTGCTGAACCGCAAAGGCACGACCTGGCGCAAACTGGACCCGGCTGCACAAGCCTGCGTGGTCGACAGCGCCAGTGCCAAAAAAATCATGCTGGAACATGCCAGCACCATCAAACGCCCGGTCATTGCCTGGCCCTCGGGCCAAGTGACGGTGGGCTTCACGCCTGGGCAATGGCCCGCATGACCGCTTGTTTACAAAACTTTACCTTCGTGGCAGCGCGCAGAGGACTCTCACGGCCTAAACTCAAGTTGCGTTAACTACAAAAAACAGCGAATCCATGAAAAAATTAACAGCCCTTGTTTTGCTGGCCACTGCTGGTCTTGCGCAAGCCCAGGAAGTCGGCCAAGTGATTTCTCGCACGGCGTTTTACCAGCAAGTGGCCATGCCGCGACAAACCTGCAGCCAAGCGCCAGTGGCGGTGCAAAACCCCACAACCGGTGCGGGCGCCCTGATGGGGGCCATTGCAGGTGGCGTGATCGGCAACCAGATTGGTGGCGGCTCGGGCCGCGCACTGGCCACCATGGCCGGTGTGGTGGGCGGGGCCATCATGGGAGAAAAGGTCGAGAACCCCGGCAGCCAAGTTCAGAACCAGACCACCTGCACCACCCAAACCGTCTATGAAAACCGACTGACGGGCTACAACGTGGTCTATGAATACGCGGGCAAGCAGTACAACGTGCAATTGCCACAAGACCCCGGTCCGACCATTCAGCTGCAAGTGACCCCATTGAGCGCGCCCAGATCTGAAGCAACGGCCATCTCCAGCGTGACCATGTCAGCGGCACCAGTGACCCTGGTCACAGAATCACGCGTGGTTTATGTGCCCTCGCCTGCCTACCGCAACCACCCACCGGTCTACACCAACGTCAACCTGGGTTGGGGCTGGGGAAGCGCTTACGGTTACAGCCCCCGCTACGGGCACTGGCGCTGAAAGCCGATCCCTGGCCGGATCGGCCGTCTGGCCTAAAATATCGGGTTGATTGGCCACAAAGGGCGTCTCCAGACGCCCTTTTCCATTGACGCGGAAGTCTCCCGCCCCCTTTGAAGCACCACCCATGACCACACAAACCATCGACGGCGTTTCCGTCAATACCCAAGCCAATGTTTACTTTGACGGCAAATGCGTCAGCCACGGTCTGACCCTTGCCGACGGCACCAAGCTGTCTGTCGGCGTGATCTTGCCGGCCACATTGACCTTCAACACCGGCGCACCTGAAATCATGGAATGCGTGGGCGGCTCTTGCGAATACAAGCTGGCTGGCAGCAGCGAATGGGTCAAATCCAGTGCAGGCGAAGAATTCAGCATTCCCGGCAACTCAAAATTCGAGATCCGCGTTGCTGAAGGCGGCGAGCCTTATCACTACATCTGCCACTTCAGTTGAACCTCAGGCCGATCGGAACCCCATGAGCACCATCCTACAAAACCTGCCCAAAGGGCAAAAAGTCGGCATCGCCTTTTCTGGCGGCCTGGACACCTCCGCAGCTTTGCTGTGGATGAAGCAAAAGGGCGCCCTGCCCTACGCCTACACCGCCAACCTGGGCCAGCCTGACGAAGCTGACTACAACGAGATTCCACGCAAGGCCATGGAATACGGCGCAGAAAAAGCCCGCTTGGTCGATTGCCGTACCCAACTTGCCCACGAAGGCATTGCAGCCATCCAGTGCGGCGCGTTCCACATCTCCACCGGTGGCATCACCTACTTCAACACCACGCCCTTGGGTCGCGCCGTGACCGGCACCATGCTGGTGGCTGCGATGAAGGAAGACGACGTCAACATCTGGGGCGACGGTTCCACCTTCAAGGGCAACGACATCGAGCGCTTTTACCGCTACGGTCTGCTGACTAACCCGAGCCTCAAGATCTACAAGCCCTGGCTGGACCAGCTGTTCATCGACGAACTCGGCGGCCGCGCCGAGATGAGCGCCTTCATGACGGCCAACGGTTTTGGCTACAAGATGAGTGCCGAAAAGGCCTACAGCACCGACAGCAACATGCTGGGCGCGACCCACGAAGCCAAAGACCTGGAAAGCCTGCAAAGCGGCATGAAGATCGTCAACCCCATCATGGGCGTGGCGTTCTGGAAGCCCGAAGTGGATGTCAAGGCCGAGGAAGTGAGCGTGCGTTTTGAAGAAGGCATGCCCGTGGCCCTGAACGGCGTGGAATACGCCGACCCGGTCGAGCTGTTCCTGAAAGCCAACGAAATTGGCGGGCGCCACGGCCTAGGCATGAGCGACCAGATCGAAAACCGGATCATCGAAGCCAAGAGCCGCGGCATTTACGAAGCCCCCGGCATGGCGATGCTGCACATCGCCTATGAGCGTCTGGTGACAGGCATCCACAACGAAGACACCATTGAGCAATACCGCATCAACGGCCTGCGCCTGGGCCGCTTGTTGTACCAAGGCCGCTGGTTCGACCCGCAGTCCATCATGCTGCGCGAAACCGCCCAGCGCTGGGTGGCTCGCGCCATCACCGGGACCGTGACGCTGGAACTGCGCCGCGGCAATGACTACAGCATCCTGAACACCGAAAGCGCCAACCTGACTTACCAGCCAGAGCGACTGTCGATGGAAAAGGTGGAAGACGCCCCGTTCAGCCCGCTCGACCGCATCGGCCAGTTGACCATGCGCAACCTCGACATCACCGACACCCGCGCCAAACTGGGCATCTACGCCCACACCGGCCTGCTGTCGACCGGCGACGGCCCGCACATCTACAAGCTCGAAGGCAGCGGCAAGAAGTGATGCTTTGATGCTTCAATGGAAAACGGCCTTCGGGCCGTTTTTTTGTTGTCTGTTCGCTGTTGGGCTTGTGGGTGTTTTACGCCATGGCACTGCGGCCAGCCGGCCAGCCTCATACTCGCTTCGCTCGCCAAATCGGCCGGTCCGGCTGGCCGCAGTGCCATGGCTGCACCGAGTGCAAACCAGAGAAGGCCTTTGACCAACAATGAACGCAGCACCGAGATGGGGCCTGAGCGGATCGGCCGATTTGGCGAGCGAAGCGAGTATGAGGACGACCGTTCAGGCCCCATCCCGGCGCGGAAAAGAGCCACGAAAAACAAGCCTCAAATCACCACCGGTTCAGGCTCCAGCAAAATCCCGAAGCGCTCGTACACACTGGTCTGAATGGCTTTGGCCAGCGTCATCACCTCACCCCCGGTGCAGGGGTTCTCGCGCCCACCCCGGTTGACCAGCACCAACGCCTGCTTTTCGTAGACCCCGGCGTGGCCCACGGTTTTGCCTTTCCAGCCGCAGGCATCGATCAGCCAACCTGCCGCCAGCTTGATGGTGCCGTCGGGCATGGGGTAATGCACCACTTTCGGCTCGCGGGCAATGATGTCGGCGCACTGCTCAGTGGTGACGGTGGGGTTTTTGAAGAAACTGCCGGCGTTGCCAATCACCTTCGGGTCGGGCAATTTGGCGCGGCGGATGGCACAGACCCAGTCAAAAATCTGCCTGGCATCAGGGGTGCGAATGCCTGACTCGTCCATCTTGCGCAACAAATCCAGGTAACCCAGCTCGGGTTTCCAGCGTTTGGGCAACGCAAAACGCACCCGCAAGATGACGGCACGGCCAGCCAGGCCCAAGCCATCTGCGCCACCCGAGGCGTGCTTGAAGACAGAATCCCGGTAGCTGAAGCCGCACTGTGCAGCGTTCAGGCTGAACAACTCGCCGGTGAACATGTCCATCGCGTCCAGCGAGTCAAAGCGGTCTTGCAATTCGACCCCGTAAGCGCCGATATTTTGCACGGGCGATGCGCCCACCGTGCCCGGAATCAGGGCCATGTTTTCGAGGCCCGGGTACCCGTGGTCCAGCGTCCAGGCCACCAGCTCATGCCAGTCCACGCCTGCGCCCGCTTCGACCACCCAGTGACGGTCGGTTTCAGACGCCAAACGCATGCCCGGAACCTCCACCTTGAGCACCAGGGCTTTCACATCGCCCGTTAAAACGATGTTGCTGCCCCCGCCCAGCACCTGCCTGGGCAAAGTGGCCAGTTGCAGGTCGGCCAGCACGGCCAGCAGGTCGCCTTCGTTCCGGACACGGACCAAAACCTGTGCCTTGGCAGCGATGCCAAAGGTGTTGTAAGGCTGCAGGGGTACGTTTTTCTCCAAGTTCATGGGAGAATTGTCGCATTCTCAACCCTTGATTTGCCCCACCATGCCCTCGTTTGATACTGTTTGCGAACCCAACATGGTCGAAGTGCGCAACGCTGTCGACACCAGCGCCAAAGAAATCGGCACCCGTTTTGACTTCAAAGGCACGTCTGCCAACATTGAACTCAAGGACAAAGAGATCACGATGTACGGCGATGCCGATTTTCAGTTGACCCAGGTCGAAGACATCCTGCGCAACAAGCTGACCAAGCGCAATGTGGATGTGCGCTTTCTGGACATTGGCAAAGTCGAAAAAATCGGCGGCGACAAGGTCAAGCAGGTGATCAAGGTCAAAAATGGCATCGAGACCGAAGACGCCAAGAAAATCACCAAGCTGATCAAGGAAAGCAAGATCAAGGTGCAAGCGTCCATTCAGGGCGATGCGGTGCGCGTGACCGGTGCCAAACGCGATGAGTTGCAGGCCGTCATGGCCCTGCTGCGCAAGGACATGACCGACTTGCCCTTGAGTTTTGACAACTTCAGGGATTGATCTGGCTTGATTTCAGGCCTTGGAAATGGGCTCATCCAGGAAGCCCCCCGAGCGCAAAGTGACCACCAGGGTGTCCCGCCAGCCGCCTTGCTGCTCGGGCTGAATCGGAGTGGTTTCGTGGATCACGCGGGTGTCGTCAAGGATCAAAAGTGACCATGGCTCGGTCAAAGTAAAGCGCTGGCCATTGGGGCTGTTGATGTCAAACACGCGCGTTTCACCGCCCTTGATGCCTTGGCGGTCCAACAAAAACACAGCCACCCAGTTCACTCCGTCGCGGTGTGCGCCTTCGGGTGTGGGGCGGCCAATGCCATCGGTGGTGTCAATGCGAAACTGGTGTGCTTCGGTGAACCAGGTCTGATCGCCCTGTGCGGCACAGGCCACACGGGCCAGTCCGCACAATAATTTTTGCCAGGCATCGTGTTGCACCACCTCGGGGGCCATGGGATCAAACCATCGCTGCATGCCGCCGTGCAGCGCGTTGTACGACAGCGGCTGCCAATGCGCGCGGTGCGGCACAAACCTAACCCCCTCTGGGGTGACTTCGAAACTGGCATGCCGGCGACGACGGTAGCGCCCACCATCCTTGAGGTACTGGTCGGGAGGCAAATCGTTCCAACTGGGTTGCAGCGCTTGCAGTGCCTCGATCGAGACACCCGCCAAAGCGCAAACACTGTCCGAGCCCAGCACAGCAAAACCTTGCGCTGTCAACGTGTTGTTCAATTGTTCAAGCGGTGTCAAAGGGGGCTGCAGCGTTTGTTGGGTCATGAAAACGTCTATGAAATTTGGCAAAGAACGCAAGCATAACGCCCTGCGATGCCATGCTGCGAGGCAGGGCCATGGTGGGCAGATTTCAAAGCCCATGCTGATGTGCATCAAAGTCCAACAGGCGGCGCAGCCATAAGCTGCAGCCACCGGCACAGGAGAAATAATGAGCAGACTAAAGTGGAGCGACGCCCTGTCGCTGGACATGCCCGGCATGGACGATGGGCACAAAACCTTGGTCGCCTTGCTTGACGTGGCGCATGAGGCACCCGATTTGGCGCTGTTGGGTCACTGGCGAAACTTGGTGACACACACGGCCAGCGTTTTTGAACGTGAAGACCTGTGGATGAATGCGACCCGGTTTTCCTCCACCCACATCCACACGACGCAACACAAAGTGGTGCTGCAAGTCATGCACGAAGGCCTGAGTCCTGGTGAATCCGGCGACCTGGCGCCAGTCCGTCAAATGGCCAATGAACTGGGCCAATGGTTTGCCAACCATTCTCAATCCATGGACGCCGCACTGGCTCTGCACCTGCGCAAAACCGGCTACGACCCTGCCACTGGCGTGCTCAGCATGCCCGATGACATTTCCCTTCAGGCCTGCCCTCAGGCATAACGCTGGCTGGCCAGTTTGGCGCCTTCTACCAATGCTTTGAGCTTGGCCTCGGCCACTGCACGACTCATGGGGGCCAAGCCGCAGTTGGTGCAGGCGATCAGGCGGTGTTTGGGCACGAACTGCAAGGCACGGCCAATCGTGTCGGCGATTTCCTCGGGGGTTTCAATCACCGGGTTGGCCACGTCGATCACGCCGACCATCACGTCTTTACCCTCGAGCAGCTTCATCATCTCCATGGGCACATGCGAGTGCATGCACTCCAGGCTGACTTGCTGGATGCTGCTCTTGGCCAGGGCTGGAAACACTTTTTCATACTGGCGCCACTCCTCGCCCAGAGTCTCTTTCCATTTGTTGTTGGCTTCGATGCCGTAGCCGTAGCAAATGTGGACCGCCGTGGTGCAAGTCAGGCCCCGCGCGGCAATTTCAAGCGCCTTGACGCCCCAATCTGCGGCTTCGTCCATGTAGACGTTGAAGGCCGGCTCGTCAAACTGGATGATGTCCACGCCGTCGGCTTGCAGCGCCAGCGCTTCTTGATTCAGGAGCTCGGCAAAGGCCATGGCCATCTTGACCTTGTCACCGTAAAAACGGTCGGCCACGGTGTCCACAATGGTCATCGGGCCAGGCAAGGTGAATTTGAGTTTCTTTTTGGTGTGGGCACGGGCCAACTGAGCTTCGAAGGCGTGCACACGGCCTTTAAGGCGCAGCGGCGCAATCACCTGGGGCACCTGGGCGTCGTAACGGTTGTTGCGGATGCCCATGGTGACCTTGTTGACAAAGTCGATGCCCTCCACTTGCTCGACGAAGCCGTGCACAAAGTGCTGACGTGCCTGCTCGCCATCGCCAATCACGTCCAAGCCCGCATCTTCCTGCGCCTTGATCCACAGCAGCGTGGCATCTGCCTTGGCTTGTTGCAACTCAGGTCCCTGGGTTTTCCACTGAGGCCAGAGTTTTTCGGTTTCGGCCAGCCAGGCGGGTTTGGGCAAGCTGCCAGCGATCGCAGTGGTAAACATGAAGTAGTCCTTGGTTGGAAAATAAATGCTCAGGAGTTTGCCGCAAGTGCAAACTCCTGGGCCAGCAATTCATAAGATCGGCTTTGGGCAGCCGGGTCATGCGTCCAGGTGATGACCACCAGTTCATCGACCTCCAGGCGTGCTGCCAGTTGGCGCAGCTTGGCACCAACAGTGGCAGCAGAACCGATCAGGGCCGAGTCGCGCAGCCGCTCCAGCGCAAACTGCTCGGCAGGGCTGTAGTCGCGCACCGCCTCTTCTGGCGGCAGCAGAGACCCGATGCGACCCAGGTTGCGGTCCATTTTCCAGCGGGCACGGCTTTCAAACAGGTGCAAAGCTTCTTCATCGGTGTCGGCAGCCAAGGCCCAGACGCACAAGGCGGCTTTGGGCTTTGGCAAAACGGCACTTGGGCGAAAAGTCTCCCTGTAAATCTGCATGGCTTCATCTGCGCCCTGCCCGTCGGTGATGAAATAGGCAAAGGCGTACGGCAGGCCCAGGTGTGCGGCCAACTGGGCGCCATAGTCCGAGCTGCCCAACATCCACACGGTGGGCGCCGTCTCCGACAACGGATAGGCGTACACGTTGTGCCCCGGGTGCCCTGCGGGCAGGTTGTGCCCACTGACCCAGGCCTGTAATTCTATGACCTGCTGGGGAAAGCGTTCGGACGCACTGCGGTCGGGGTTGAGCAGTTGCGCGGTGCGCCCATCGCTGCCTGGCGCTCGGCCCACACCCAAATCAATTCGCCCGGGGGCCAGGGCATCCAGCACGCGGAACTGCTCGGCCACTTTGAGGGGTGCGTAGTGAGGCAACATCACGCCGGCACTGCCCAGCCGAATGCGTTGGGTTCGGGCGGCGATCGCGGCCATCAAAACCTCGGGGGCCGAGCCCACAATGCTTGGGTGGCTGTGGTGTTCGCTCACCCAGAAACGGTCGTAGCCCCAGGCTTCGGCCTTTTCAGCCAGCGCCAGCGTCTGGCGGATCGTGGCATCCTGCCCACGCCCTGCTGCAGCGGCGGATTGGTCAAGAATCGACAGTCTCAGGTTCATGGGGTCAGGCTCAGGGGTTGGCAGCCGTTGGGGCTTGTGTATCCGTGGCAGCCATTTCGGCCTCTTGCAACGCCCGCCACATGACTTTGCCGCTGCCGCTCTTGGGCAAGGCATCGACAAAACTCAAGGCACGGGGCATTTTGTAAACAGCCATGTTCTCACGGCACCAGTCGATGATGTCTTGCGCAGTCACTTTGTCCTTGTGGTCTTGCCGCAAAACCACCACCGCCTTGACCGACTCACCGCGGTAAGCATCGCGCGTGGCAATGATGCAAGCTTCCTGAATGGCCGGGTGCCGGAACATCAGGGCCTCGACTTCTGCCGGCCAGACCTTGAACCCACTGGCGTTGATCATGCGTTTGAGGCGGTCGGTCATGAAGAAATACCCCTCTTCATCCACCCGGCCCATGTCGCCCGAACGGAAAAACCGCAAGCCATCGCGCTCAAAGAAGGCGGCTTCAGTGGCCTCGGGGCGCTTCCAGTAACCCTTGAACACTTGTGGCCCGCTGATCACGATCTCACCCGACTCGCCCATCGGCAATTCAGCCAGGGTTTCGGGGTCCACGATGCGCGACGCCACACTCATGAACGGGATGCCCAGGCACTGCTTCTTGGGGGCATCGGGTGGGTTGGTGTGTGAAGGCGCCGCCGTTTCGGTGAGGCCATAACCTTCGATATAGCGAAGCCCGAATTGGTCCAACAAACGCTGGGCCACGGCCTCGGGCATGGCCGCACCGCCGCCGCCAATGTAGACCAGGCTGGTCAGGTCGTAGCGGTCCATGTGTGGGCTGCCAAGCAAATCGATGACCATGGTCGGAATGTTGGTCCAGTGCGTCACGCGCCATTTGGATATCAGGTGCCCCGCCACATCCCGGTCCCAGCGCGGCATGATCACCAGACTGGCCCCCAGCAAAATACTGGTGTGCATCACGCTCACCATGCCCGTGATGTGGAACATGGGCACCACGCACAGCGTCACGTTTTCGGGCGTGCCGTTGCCCCACAAACCACTGGCCATGGCGTTGTGCATGATGGTGCCGTGCGTGTGCATGCAGCCTTTGGGCAAGCCCGTGGTGCCGCTGGTGTAAGGCAACACCGCCAGATCGTCGGTTTGGGCTTGGGGCGCAGGCAAAGGCATGGCGGGCTGAGCCATCAGGTCACGCCAGGCATGGACCTCGCCCGATGCAAGTGCAGGCAACTCGCGCACCGGCAACAGCCAGGGCCGCCAGGCATCGGGCAAATCCTCGGGGCCCACGGCATCGGGATCAAACACATCGGTGAACTGAGTCACCAGCAGATGTTTCAGGCGCTGATCGGCAGGCAAGGCTTCACTGGCTTGCGCCAGATCAGGCGCCAGGTCGGCTGTGGTCACAGCCACCCGCGTGTCCGGATCGGTGATGTAGTGCTTCAATTCCCCTGCCCGGTTCATCGGGTTGACCGGCACCACCACCGCGTCGATGCGCAATATCGCAAAGTGCGTGATCACCAACTGCGGGCAATTTTGCATGTCCAGCACCACACGATCGCCGGGCTGCACCCCCAAACGTGACAGTTGCCCCGCCAGCTGCTCGGCACTGGACATCAGATCTCGGTAAGTCCATACCCGGCCCATGAACACCAGAGCAACTTTGTCGGGGTGACGCATGGCGCTGATGGCCAAATTCATCCAAAGCGAAGTGACCGGGGGGGAGATTTTGGCGGGCAGGCGCGCAGGCCAAACAGCAGCATGTGCGGGCATCAGCAGTCTCCTGTAATAAGGGTTGTGATGCATGTTAATCGCCCAAGGCCTTGGGGCCTGCCGTGGCTTTGTCGCAGAGGGGACCAATCCGCAGCGTCCGCATAGAGCGGTCAATTTGACAAAACTCCCATGAATAAAACAATATTTATAAGAATATTGTCTTTTAAAACAATTATTAACAAATTTTCAAGTTGCAAATGCATGAATTTTTATACTTTTGTCACTAAAATAACTCACCATGCAAACAAATACCACACTTGACACCCCGGAAGACTACTGCGGCACCACTTATGCAGCCAAGCTGCTGGGTCTGTCGGTCGGCACCATCCAGACTTTGGTCGAAAAAAATGAGCTGCAAGCCTGGAAGACGCAAGGTGGCCATCGCAGGATTTCGATGCCCTCGATCCGCGAATACCAACGCAAACACAACATGCTGACCATTCAAAACACACCTGGCGACAACAGGCTTCGGGTTTTGCTGGTCGAAGACGATGCAGTCACACGCGAGATGTTGCGCGGGTATTGCAACCGATCGGTCATGCCTGTCGACTGCACGGCCATGTCATCCGGGCTGGAAGCACTGATTGATATTTCAAGCATCAAACCGGATGTTTTGATCACCGATCTGGACATGCCGGGTGTGGACGGCTTCGCGTTGTTGCGCACCTTGCGTCAAAATCCACAGTTCAACCGCATGACCACCTTGGTGTTGACCGCCTTGTCGCCTGACGACATTGAAAGCCGGGGCGGCCTGCCAGAAGGCACCATCTTCATGGCCAAGCCCATCAACATGGATTGGTTCAACGGGTTTTTCACGGCCTTCCTGGCAGGCCGGTACATTGAACTGCATGCACAAGATCGCCACAAACCATCCACGGAAATGGTCTGAGCCTTGGCTTGATCATCAGGCCGTAGCGGTTGGCCAGAAAAGGCGATCCCAGCATGCCTGGCTTTGTACGAACCGCCGAAGTCACTGGCGTTAAAAAAAAGCCACTGACCGAAATCAGTGGCTTTTCCATTGCTGGTAGGGCGTGACAGACTTGAACTGTCGACCAAAGGATTCTGGTTAGTGTAGCTTTCACTACTCCCTGGACTATGCCTTCACCATGGCTTGCGCTTTAGGTGGACGCCGTCTAGTCTCTACACGTTCAAAGTGCTTTCACACTGAGCTTCGCTCGGCATTGCCGTATGTGTTGCCACACTTAGGTTTCACCGAATTTGACGTCATTCACACGGGGCGTTTCCGGCCTCGGTGCACAATTTTCATGAGTCCTCTGCTCTAACCAACTGAGCTAACGCCCCATCCAAAGCATTGTAGTGCCCAAAGGGCAGGCCTCATTTATTTGGACTGACTCAAGGCGTTGCTGACCAGGCGCGAAGTGATGTTGACGATCTGGATCATCCGGTCATAGGGCATCCGGGTCGGGCCAATCACGCCCAAAGTGCCCACAATCTGTCCATCCACCTCATACGGCGAGCTAACGACCGACAGGTCCTGCATGGGCACGATTTGGCTTTCACCACCAATGTAGATGCGCACACCTTCGGCCTGACTGGAGACATCCAGCAGGCGCATGAGTTGCGTTTTTTGCTCGAACAGATCAAAGGCTCTGCGCAGGTGGCCCATGTCACTTGAAAAATCGCTCACCGAAAGCAGGTTGCGCTCGCCCGCAATGACCACCTCATTCTGGTCTTCGGCTAGGGCTTCGCTGCTGACCTGGACAGCGGCTTGCATGAGTGTGGCGATTTCGCTTTGCAAACTGAGCAGCTCTTGTTGCACCCGGCTACGCACCTGCTCGATGGCCATGCCTGCGTAATGGGTGTTGAGGAAATTGGAGGTCTCGATCAGCTGGCTTTGCGAGTAATCGGTTTCGGTAAAGAGAATGCGGTTTTGTACATCGCCTTCGGGCGACACGATGATCACCAGCAGGCGACGTTCAGACAGACGCAGGAACTCGATGTGCCGAAAGACAGAAGGCCGGCGCGGCGTCATGACCACGCCCACAAAATGCGACAAGTTGGACAGCAGATTGGCCGCACTGGCAATCACTTTTTGGGGTTGATCGGGCGTAAGCGCTGGGGTCTCCAAACCATCGCGCTGCGCTGTGAGCATGGTGTCCACAAACAGACGATACCCCCGGCTTGTCGGAATGCGCCCGGCCGAGGTGTGCGGGCTGGCGATCAAGCCCAAGTCTTCCAGATCGGACATCACATTGCGGATGGTTGCGGGCGACAAATCCAGACCCGAGGCTTTGGAAAGCGTGCGCGAACCCACAGGTTGGCCGTCCGCAATGTAGCGTTCAACCAGGGCTTTCAGCAATAACTTGGCACGATCATCTAACATCCTGTCATTTTAATGATGTAATTTGCCGATGAGATCCAGATTCCGTCACGTCGCGCTGTTTGGCAAATACCACGCCAGCACCCAAGGGGGGGCTTTTGAAGGCTCTCGCCTGGTTCTGGACGATGTGGCCCAGTTTTTGACCCGGCAGGGCTGCGAGGTCGTTCTGGACAAGGAAACCGCTTTGCACACGGGCCTTGCCCATTACCCCACGCTGGACATGGGCAGCATCGGCAAAGAATGCGATTTGGGCTTGGTCATCGGGGGCGACGGCACCATGCTGGGCATTGGTCGACAAATGGCCCAATACGCTTTGCCGCTGATCGGCATCAACCAGGGTCGGCTGGGGTTTATTACCGACATTCCCATTCAAAGTTACCAAGATGTGCTTTTGCCCATGCTGCAGGGCAATTACCAGACTGAAGACCGCAGCTTGCTGCAAGGGCATGTCATACGCGACCAACGCAGCGTGTTCACCGCCCTGGCCATGAACGACGTGGTTGTCAACAGGGGCGGCACCTCGGGCATGGTCGAATTGCGGGTTGAAGTCGATGGCCGATTTGTGGCCACCCAACGCGCTGACGGACTGATCATCGCCACACCCACGGGTTCAACGGCTTACGCCCTTTCGGTCGGCGGCCCACTGATGCACCCCTCGATTGGCGGCTGGGTCATGGCGCCAATTGCACCGCACACCTTGTCAAACCGCCCGATCGTGCTGCCTGAGTCTTCGGAAATCAGCATAGAGATCGTGGCTGGACGCTATGTCAGCGCCAATTTCGACATGCAATCGTTGGCTGACCTGACACTCGGAGACCGCATTGTGGTGCAACGTTCAGAGCACAAGGTGCGGTTTTTGCATCCTGCTGGGTGGAATTATTTTGACACTTTGCGCAAAAAAATGCACTGGAATGAGGGTGTTTAAGCTGTGGCTCTGACGCACATCACCCTGCGCGACTTTGTGATCGTGCACGAGCTCGCGCTGGATCTGGCGGGCGGTTTCAGCGTGCTGACCGGCGAAACCGGCGCCGGTAAATCCATCCTGATCGACGCCCTGCAACTGGCCCTAGGTGCCCGAGCTGACGCAGGGTTTGTGCGTGAAGGCGCAAGCCGCTGTGAGATTTGCGCCGAATTCGAACCTACGCCCGCCATCCAGGCCTGGCTGGAGGACGCGGGCTTTCAAACCAGCGCTGAATTGCTTTTGCGCCGAACCGTGGACACTTCAGGCAAAAGCCGCGCCTGGGTCAATGGTAGTCCGGCCACGGCCACGCAGCTGCGCGAACTGGGCGAACAGCTGCTGGACATTCATGGCCAGCACGCCTGGCAAAGTCTGACTCGCCCTGACGCTGTGCGCGGGCTGCTCGATGCCTATGCGGGCATCGACATCCGGCCACTCAAAGCCGCCTGGCAAAGCTGGCGCCAAGCGCAACAAACACTCGCCGACGCGCGACAAGCGCAAAGCACCCTGACCATCGAACGTGAGCGTTTGGCCTGGCAAATTGGCGAGCTTGAAAAACTCAACCCGGCGGTCAATGAATGGCAAGACCTGAGCACACAGCACAGCCGTCTGGCCAACGCGCAAGCCTTGATAGAAGGTGCTAACCAGACCACTGTCATGCTGGAAGGCGAAGAGGCAACAGGCGCTTTGAGCCAGTTGTCCAAGGCCATTCAAACACTGCAGTCCCTGGGCCACTTTGAGCCCGAGTTCAATGCATTGGCCGATGTGCTGACGTCTGCCCAAGCCCAAGCCGAAGATGTGGCCCACAGCCTGAACGCTTATTTGCGTAAAACCGATCTGGACCCCGCTCATCTGGCCCAACTCGACGAGCGCATGGGTATGTGGCTGTCGCTGGCCCGCCGCTACAAAAAAACACCCGACGAATTGCCCCAAGCCCTTCAAAACTGGCGCAAAGACCTGGCCCAGCTCGATGCAGCTGCAGACTTGGACAGCCTGCAAAAAGCAGCGCAAGCTGCACAAACGGCCTGCGAGCAAGCGGCCAAATCAGTTTCAAGCCAGCGCCAACAGGCCGCCAAACCATTGGCCCAAGCCGTCAGCAGCGCCATGCAACAACTGGGCATGCAAGGCGGTCGTTTTGAAGTTCAACTGCAAACCCTCGACTTGCCTGCCCAGCATGGCCTGGAAGAAGTCAGCTTTCTGGTCGCCGGTCATGAAGGCAGCACCCCACGGCCCGTTGGAAAAGTGGCTTCGGGGGGCGAGTTGTCACGCATTGCACTGGCCATCGCCGTGACCACCAGCGAACTCGGCGAAGCCGGCACCCTGATTTTTGACGAGGTCGACTCAGGTGTTGGCGGTGCCGTGGCCGAAACCGTGGGTCGCCTGATGAAACAGCTGGGCTTGCACCGCCAAGTGCTGGCAGTCACCCACTTGCCCCAAGTAGCCGCTTGTGCCGACCAACACCTGCTGGTCAGCAAAGCCGCTGTCCATGGTCAAGTCAACAGCCAAGTGCGTGCCGTTGCAGGCGAAGAACGCGTCAGCGAAATCGCCCGCATGTTGGGTGGCGAAAAACTCTCTGCCACCACCTTGGCCCACGCACGCGAAATGCTGGGCGATGCCCCCTTGAAACCCAGCGGTCGCAAAGCGCCACAACACTGAGCATGGACATCATTCTGATCACCGGCATGTCCGGCTCTGGCAAATCGGTCGCACTGCACGCGCTTGAAGACGCCGGCTACTACTGCGTTGACAACTTGCCCCCCGAGTTGCTGATTCCCTTTGTCAAACTCGAAGAAAAGCACAAAGAACAACGCCTGGCCATTGCCATCGACGTGCGCAGCGCCAACTCATTGCACCTGATGCCCGAGCAAATGGCCCTGCTGCGCGAGATGGGCATGTCCGTGAAGTCGGTTTTCCTGGACGCCTCCTCAGAAACTTTGCAGCGCCGGTACTCAGAAACTCGCCGTAAACACCCGCTGTCGGGCAGCGCCAAGCCCCAAGGGGACAAGGCCCTGCTCGAGACCATTCAGTTCGAGCGCGAACTGTTGTCGGATTTGCGCGACCGTGCACACGTCATCGACACCAGTTTGCTGCGCTCAGCCCAACTGCAAACCTATGTCAAAACCCTAGTCAGCGCCCCTTTGGCCCAACTGACGCTGGTGTTTGAATCTTTTGCTTTCAAGCGGGGCATACCCACCGATGCCGACTACGTGTTTGACATCCGGATGCTGCCCAACCCGCACTATGAAAGTGCCTTGAAACCCTTGACTGGGCGCGATGTGCCCGTGCAGAACTACCTTCGCCAGTCAGAAGAGTTCGTGCAAATGCAATTGCAGATCGAGGGATTCCTCAAGCAATGGATTCCTGCCATTGAGCGCGACCACCGCAGCTATGTGACTGTGGCGATCGGTTGCACGGGGGGGCAACACCGCTCGGTTTTCATGGTCGAGCAACTGGCGCACAGTTTTGGCACACGCTGGCTCACACTCAAGCGGCACCGCGAACTTGACGCGATCTGAGCGACATGGGGGCGTTTTTCAGCCCGCCAAAAGGACTCTGATCGGCGCAGGCAAGCCCATATCAGGCCAGGCGTCTGCATCAACCCATTGGCCCTCGCAATGGGGTGAATATTGACTTTCTCCGGTCATTTGCACAGGATGCAGATGAAGATCTCTGTGCGTCAGCACGTGCTTCCACGGCTTGATGTACTGAGGATCTTGCCCAGCCACCCAGGCAGCGAGCAAATCATCTTCTGAATCAAACACCGGCAAGCTGAACAAGCCCGCCCAGATGCCCTTGTCGGGCCGCTTTTGCAACCACACCTGGCCTTGGGTGTTGACCGCCCACAGCAACCACAAGATGGCGCTGCTGCGTTTGAGTTTTCGTGTCTTGACGGGGTAGGCCAGGGGCTCACCCTGCTGCTTGGCCTGGCACATGTCGCTCACAGGGCAAACACCACACTGCACCTTGCGCGGCAAACACACCGTGGCACCCAAGTCCATCAGGGCCTGGGTGTAGCGCGGCATATCAGCCGCCTGCTCAGGCAAGAGTTCTTGCGCCAAAGTCCACAATGCGCGCTCGTTTTTGGACGCGGCCAAGTCTTGGCCATAGCCCAAGACCCGGGTCAGCACGCGCTTTACATTGCCGTCCAGAATGGCTGCGCGCTCGTGGAAACAAAATGCGGCAATCGCTGCAGCGGTCGAGCGGCCAATGCCAGGCAAGGTTTGCAGGTCTTCGGCGCGAAGGGGAAATGCGCCACCAAAACGGCTCATCACCTCTTGTGCGCACTTGTGCAAGTTGCGAGCGCGGCTGTAATAACCCAAGCCACTCCACAAAGCCAGCACATCGTCTTGGGGTGCGGCGGCCAAAGTGGTCACATCGGGAAAACGGCCCAAAAACCGGGGGAAGTAATCGAGCACCGTTGTCACTTGGGTCTGCTGCAACATGATCTCGGACAGCCAGACGCGGTAAGGGTCCTGGGTGTTTTGCCAAGGCAGGCTTTGGCGCCCGTGCTGGCGTTGCCAGTCGACCATGCGGCGGGAAAATCCTTCAGGCAAAGAGATCAGGGCTTCTGGCATTGGGGGCAATAAAAAGTGGTGCGCTGGCCTTGCAGCATTGAGCGGATCGGGGTAGCGCACACACGGCATGGCTCGCCCGCTCGACCATACACGGCCGCCTCCAGTTGGAAGTAGCCTGTGCGGCCTTCAGCACTGACGAAATCTTTCAACGAACTGCCCCCCTGCTCCACCGCACGGGTCAAGACCTTGATGATGGCCGCGTGCAACCTGGCCACGCGGGGCCTGGACAAACGCGAGGCCTTGGTGGTCGGGCGGATGCCCGCCATGAACAAGGCTTCCGATGCGTAAATGTTGCCGACCCCCACCACCACGTCTCCCGCCAGTAAAACCTGCTTGATGGCAGACTGCCGCTTTTTCAAGGCATCAGCAAAGGCGGCGACCTCAAATTGGCCATTCAGGGGCTCCACGCCCAACCGCCCCAGCAACTTTTGCGCTTGAGGCGAATCCTCTGAGGGCGCCCAGACCACCGCACCAAAACGACGCGGGTCGTGCAAGCGCAGAACGCCACGGTCGGTCACCAGATCCATGTGGTCATGGGGACCGGGCTCGGCTTGTGTAGACGCAAAATTCAGGCTGCCCGACATGCCCAGATGCACCAGCAAAAGACCCTGATCCAGATCAAGCAGGAGGTACTTGCCCCGTCGCCGCACGCCAAAAACCTGCCGCCCCACCAAACTTTGGGGCAACACACCCAAAGGCCAGCGCAAGGGCTTGCCCATGTGCAGGGCCAAAATTTTGGCCGAGGCGATGCGGTCAGCAAAGCTGCGGCGGGTGACTTCAACTTCCGGGAGTTCGGGCATGCATTGATCCGGCGCTCAAGATGGCCATTCGCCTCTGACGCACTTGTTAAAAAGGTGGCTGGATTATGATGGTGACCATGAAATTCTGGTTTCGACTTGCCGTCTTGTCCTCGTGCGTCATCGGTGCTTGGGCGCAGCCTGTAACCATCAAAGCCGAGGACCCACCCAAACAATCAGCCATGGACGCTGTTTTGTTCTACCAAATATTGCTGGGTGAATTGAGCGCACGCCAAGGCTCTTTAGGCAGCGGTTTTTCGATCATGCTCGATGCCGCCCGCAAAACCCGAGATCCAGCCTTGTTCCAGCGTGCCGTTGATATGGCATTGCAAGCCCGTTCAGGGGAAGCCGCGTTGCAAGCTGCACAAACCTGGAAGAGGGAAATTCCATCATCCATGGAAGCCAGCCGCTACGTGCTTCAGATCTTGCTGGCACTGAACCGCATCGAAGAAGCCGGCAAAGCCCTGGCGATTTCCATCAACGAACTGCCTGCAGACGATCAGTCGGGCGCCATTGCTTTTGTGCCGCGCTTGTTCGGCATGGTGAACGACAAGGCATTGGCTTCTGAAGTGATTGAAAAAGCCCTTGCTCAAGCACTGACCAAAGCCCAAACGTCCGCGACTGCCTGGACGACTGTGGGACGCATGCGCCGTGATGCAGGTCAAATCACAAAGGCTGTTGACGCATCCCTCAAAGGCCATGCTGCAGACCCCAAAGCCACTGGCCCGCTGGTGCTGGCAATGAGCCTGATGGTCAGCGCCAACAGCAGTCTCAAACCCATGGTGGAGGCTGCCATGAAAACCGATGTCGAGCCTGAACTGCGTTTGGGTTATGCCAGGACCTTGGTTTCACTGCAACTTCATGCGGAAGCGATTGCACAGTTGGTCCTGCTCAATGCAAAACACCCTGAATTCGCCGAAGGCTGGTTGATCCATGGCTTGGTGCTGCAAGAAAAAGACCAGCTGCCCGAAGCCGAGAAACGACTTGAGCAATACGTGCTTCTGGTGACCCCTCTCAAAACGCCAGATCACCAGGCTGGCTTGGCTGAAGCCTTGATGTCACTGGCACAAATCGCACAAAAACAGGGGCAACTGGAGCGCGCCAACCAATGGCTGAACAAGATGCCTGCGGGCGCAGACCCCATCAAATTGGCCAGCCGCCAAGCCGACCTGCTGACCCAGCAAGGCCGCCTGGACGAAGCACGCAGGGTGCTGGCACAGGTCAAACCAAACAACGCTGAACAAGCGCATCGCAAAGTCCTGATCCAATCACAATGGCTGCGGGAACACCGTGAAGCCCAGGCCGCCTACACGCTGGTCAAAGCGGCCCTGGACAAGAAGCCGCAAGACACCGAATTGCTTTCCGAGTTATCCCTCGTTTGTGAAAAGCTCGAGCGCTTCGAAGAGATGGAAACGCTGCTGCGCCAACTCATGACCCTGGCCCCTCAGGAAGCGCACGCGTTTAACGCCTTGGGTTACTCCCTGGCAGACCGGAACATCCGCCTGGACGAGGCTCACCAGTTGATCGAAAAAGCTGTCCAGCTGTCCCCACGGGACGCCTACATCCAGGACAGCCTGGGTTGGGTGAAATTCCGCCAAGGCAAGCTCCAGGAAGCGCTTGCCATTTTGCAGGCCGCCTTCAAATCCAAACCCGATGCCGAAATCGCGGCCCATCTGGGCGAAGTTCTTTGGGCCACCGGCCAAACACGCGAAGCTGGGAAAATCTGGCGCGAAGGCCTGATGCTCAAGGCCGACAACGCCACTCTGGCCGAAACCCTCAAACGCTTCAACTTCAAGCCATGACATCTCGTGCGGCGCGACGTCGCGTCTGGCTGAGTCTTTGCAGCTTGGGCATGCTCACCCTGGCAGGCTGTGCCACCCCCCGGTCCAAATCCGCCAGTGCTGCTGCTTTTTGGTCTGGCCGCCTGGCCCTGCAGTTAAACAGCACACCACCCCAGAACTGGAGCGCCAGCTTTGAACTGCAAGGCTCTGCCGAACAAGGTGAAATGACCTTGCTCAGCCCCATCGGCACCACTCTGGCTCGCCTGAGCTGGACACCGCAAGAAGCGTTGCTCGAACAGGGGCAAGAAAAAATCAAAAGCCGCAACCTGCGAAGCTTGAGTCAACACCTCACGGGAACAGACCTGCCGATACCCGCCTTGTTTGCCTGGCTGGCAGGTCAAGCAGCCGATGCGCCAGGTTGGCAAGTGGACTTGTCTGCGCATCCTGAAGGTCGCATGACGGCCCGCCGAAGCTCCCCGTCACCAGAAGCCGTTTTGCGAATACTGATCGACCGCTGACACAGTGCCATGGTTGGTTGGCGATAATCCAGGTCATGAAATCGCTGCACGACGTGCCCGCCCCGGCCAAACTCAACCTGTTTTTGCACATCACAGGCCAACGCGCCGACGGCTACCACCTGATTCAATCGGTGTTCATGCTGATCGATTGGTGTGACACCCTTCACTTCGAAAAACGCCCGAAAAACAGCGTTAGCCGAGAAGATTTGACAGTCAAGCTGCCTGCAGTCGACCTGATCACCCGCGCCGCCAAACTGCTGCAACAGCACACAGGCTGTACGCAAGGCGTGCACATCGCCGTCGACAAACAGATCCCTGCCCAGGCGGGCATGGGTGGCGGATCGTCCGATGCGGCCACGTGCCTGCTGGCGCTCAACCAACTCTGGGATTTGAAACTGCGTCTACCAGAGCTCGAAAAAATTGGTTTGCAGCTGGGTGCCGATGTGCCTTTCTTTCTGCGCGGACAAAACGCGTGGGTGGAAGGCATAGGCGAACAAATCAGTCCTCTCACCCTGCCCCCGGCTCAGTTTTGGGTCATCAAACCTTCCTCCGGCATCGAAACCCCTCCGATTTTTGCGCATCCAGACCTTCAACGGGCCACAAAGCCTGTTACAATGTCGGACTTCGCTGCAGCGCCGTATGACTTCGGTCACAACGATTTGCAACCCATCGCTCAAGCGATGTGCCAAGATGTTTCCAAAGCACTTGAACTGCTTTCCAACACTGGCATGTATGGCAAGATGACGGGTTCTGGAAGTGCAGTGTTTGCGCATTGCACAACAGGTATGAAGCCAAATTCGGTCCCAGACCATTGGCAATTACGCAAATGCAGCAACTTGGAAGTTCATCCCTTACAAGGTTGGGCATCCAGCGATAGTTGATCGGTCGATCACTGTTTCAGTGGTCGTCCCGTGTAGGGGAGTCGCCAAGTTGGTTAAGGCACTGGATTTTGATTCCAGCATGCGAAGGTTCGAGTCCTTCTTCCCCTGCCAAATACGTTCTATCGTACTGGCCCTTTTTTCTGATCGCTGGAATGCACATGCAGCCTGCTTCACTCCCGCCCGAGTTCATGTTGTTCACCGGCAATGCCAACCCTGTGCTGGCGGCCGAAATCGCGAAAAATCTGGGTACCCAGCTTGGTGCTGTTGACGTTGGCCGTTTTTCTGACGGTGAAGTCACCGTCGAGTTAAAGCAAAACGTCCGCGCCCGCGAAGTCTTTGTCGTCCAGTCCACCTGTGCGCCGACGAACGAAAACCTGATGGAACTGCTGATCATGGTCGACGCGCTCAAACGCGCATCTGCTGGCCGGATCAGCGCCGTCATCCCGTATTTCGGGTACGCCCGACAGGACCGTCGCCCTCGCTCAACCCGTGTGCCCATTTCTGCCAAAGTGGTGGCCAACATGCTGCAAGCCGTCGGCGTTGACCGAGTCCTGACCATGGATTTGCATGCTGACCAGATTCAGGGCTTCTTTGACATTCCGGTCGACAACATCTATGCCTCACCGGTTTTGCTGGGCGACCTGCGCCAACAAAACTACGATGACCTGATTGTGGTGTCGCCCGATGTAGGTGGCGTGGTTCGTGCTCGCGCCCTGGCCAAACAACTCGGTTGCGACCTGGCCATCATCGACAAGCGCCGTCCCAAAGCCAACGTGAGCGAAGTCATGCACGTGATCGGCGAAATCGATGGCCGCAATTGTGTGATCATGGACGACATGATCGACACAGCCGGCACCCTGGTCAAAGCCGCTGAAGTGCTTAAAGAGCGCGGCGCGAAAAAAGTCTACGCTTATTGCACGCACCCGATTTTTTCAGGTCCTGCCATCGATCGCATTGCCAAAGGCGAGGCCCTGGATGAAGTCGTGGTCACCAACACCATACCGCTGACGGCAGAAGCCATGGCGTGTTCAAAAATTCGCCAACTCTCCGTGGCTCCGCTGATCGCTGAAACGATCAACCGGATCGCCCATGGCGAGTCGGTGATGAGCCTGTTTTCCGATCAAGCCTGATCGGAAGAAAGGCCACCAGTGGCCAGCCAATCCCAACGGATGGCTGGCTTTTTTGAGTCAGGGTTGCACTGGTCGCGGTGAACCCTAGTAGGAGAAATGTATGAAATTCATCGCTTTTGAGCGTTCCAAGCAAGGTACGGGTGCGAGCCGCCGTCTGCGCAATTCTGGCCGCACCCCCGGCATCGTCTATGGTGCAGGCGTAGCCGCCCAAAGCATCGAGCTTGACCACAACGCTTTGTGGCATGCCCTGAAAAAAGAAGCTTTCCATGCCACCATCCTAGAGATGGAATTCAATGGCCAATCCAGCCAAGTGCTGTTGCGTGACTACCAGATGCACCCCTACAAGCAATTGGTGCAACACATCGACTTCCAGCGCGTGGATGCCAACACCACTTTGCACATGAAAGTGCCATTGCACTACAGCGGTGAAGAAGAGTCCGAAGCGGTCAAGACCGACAAGTGCCTGATCAACCATGTTGTGACAGAGATCGAAGTGGCTTGCTTGCCTGCCAACTTGCCTGAGTTCATCAAGGTGAGCTTGACGGGTCTGACCAAGGGCGTGTCTTTGCACCTGAACGACATCACCCTGCCCGCTGGCTGCAAGCCAGTGACGCACGGCAAGAAAAACCCGGTCCTCGTGGCTGTTGTGGCCCCCGTGGAAGAAGTGGTGGCAGCCCCAGTGGTCGCTGCACCCGCAGACGCCAAAGGCAAGGGCAAAGGCAAGAAATAATCTGCTTGCTTGTGGGGCTGAGAAAGCCTCGCTTCAAAAGGCCCGCTGTGCGGGCCTTTTGCTTTGGCGCACGGGCATTCATATGCTTGGGCGAGCCGCGCAAGGATAATCACGCTCCATGATCAAACTCTTAGTCGGCCTGGGCAATCCGGGCAACGAATACGAAGACACCCGCCATAACGCCGGTTTCTGGTGGATTGATGCGGTGGCCCGTGAACTCAAGGTGTCGTTGGTCCCCGAGCGCAGCTACCACGGCCTCATGGCCCGCACCACGTTCAATGGGCAAACCGTGTGGCTGCTCAAGCCTCAGACCTACATGAACCTGTCTGGCAAGTCGGTCAGTGCTCTGGCGCGGTTTTTCAAAATTCAGCCCCAGGAAATTTTGGTGGCCCATGACGAACTCGACATTGCACCGGGCGAAGCCAAACTGAAAGTAGGCGGAAGCCATGCAGGGCACAACGGTCTGCGTGACATCCATGCACAGTTGGGCACGGCTGACTATTGGCGGCTGCGCATAGGCGTGGGGCACCCGGGCGACAAGGCTGAAGTGGTCAGCTGGGTTTTAAAAAAACCGATGCTGGAACACCGCCAAGCCATTGATGACAGCATTCACCGCGCCGTGAAGGCCTTGCCCCTGCTTTTGGCAGGCGACATGGAGAAGGCCATGGCACAGATCCACACCAGCAAGCCACCAAGACCCAAACCGCCACGACCTGCCGAGCAGATTTCAAAGCCAAATACTCCGTCAGATTGATCTGGGTCTGGCTACAAGGAAAAATCGGGAATGCCTCAAGGCAGCATAAACCTGAGACCAAGTCCTATGCACCGGCTCACAGCCCTTGCAATCGCCGGTATTTGACCCACAGCGACTCCTGGCCTTCTACGTGCTCCGGGTTGATGGGAATACAGGCCACGGGGCACACCTGCACACACTGCGGCTCGTCAAAATGACCGACGCACTCGGTGCATTTGGAAGGATCGATCTCATAGATCTCTTCGCCCAGATAAATAGCCTGATTCGGGCACTCGGGCTCGCACACATCACAGTTGATGCACTCATCGGTGATCATCAGTGCCATGTCTTGGACTCCGCGAAGGTCAGCATCGTTTTCATGTGCAAATTATCGACCACAAGGATCATCCCGAAGAAGCGCAGGGCTGTTCGTGCTGTCGGGTCTTTGCTTGCCCAGCATCAAGTTTTGGCAGCATGCGCCTAAAATGCCCTTGAGGAAATCACCATGAACGCTGACCTGCACTGCCATTCTGTTGTCTCTGACGGCACCCTCACCCCTGAAGCCTTGGCCGAACGCGCCAAAGCCAATGGCGTTGAACTGTGGGCACTGACCGACCATGACGAAGTGAGCGGACAAGACCGCGCCCTTGCAGCGGCACGCGCTCACGGTCTGCCCTACCTCACGGGCACCGAGATCTCGGTCACCTTTGCCCATCAGACCGTGCACATCGTCGGCTTGGGCTTTGACGCGCACAACACGCAATTGACCGATGGTTTGCGCCGCACCCGAAGTGGCCGCAGCGAACGCGCCCAGGAAATGGCAGATGGCCTGGCCAAAGTCGGCATCTTGCACAGCTACGAAGGCGCACTGAAATACGTGGGCAACCCCGAATTGATTTCGCGCACTCACTTTGCCCGCTTCCTCGTCGACTCGGGCGTGTGCAGTGACACCTCCGAGGTGTTTCGAAAATACCTGACCGAAGGCAAACCCGGCTATGTGCCCCACCGCTGGGCACGCCTGCAAGAAGCCGTGCAATGGATCACCGAAGCAGGCGGAATCGCCGTCATTGCCCATCCCGCGCGATATGGCTTCAGTCCCAATGAAGAATATGCACTCTTCAGTGAATTCAAGGCACACGGGGGTCGGGGGGTGGAAGTCGTCACCGGCAGCCATTCGTCGCAAGATGCCATTCGTTACGCAGAAACCGCCCTCGAATTTGACCTGGTGGCCTCTCGGGGCAGTGACTTTCACAGCCCCGATGAGAGCCGCATAGACCTGGGCACTTTGCCCTTGTTGCCGGGCCAATTGACCCCGGTTTGGGAACTGCTGGCCGACCGCGTGCAGTGAGTAAAACGAGCGCCCAAACGCTGCATGGCATCGGCTTTGCCATCCTGGCCATCGCCTGCTTTGCCACGCTGGACACCACCACAAGGCATGTCAGCATGGGCATGTCCGTGCTGCTGGCACTCTGGTTTCGCTATGCCATTCAAGCCGCCATCACCACCGCCGTGATTTGGCCCGGGCGAGGCCGCAAAATTCTGCGCACCCAACACCCCCGCTTTCAATTGGCCCGAGGGCTGCTGCTGTTTGCCTGCAGCATCCTGGCTTTTTTGAGCCTCAAGTACATGCCGGTGGGTGAATTCACCGCCATCGCCCTTTTGGCGCCACTGGTCATCACCTTGCTGTCGGCCTGGATACTCAAGGAAAAAATCCGCAAGCTGCGATGGCTGCTGGTAGCGGGGGGGTTTGTGGGCACGATGGTCATCATCCGGCCGGGCAGCCAGCACTTCGACTGGACCGTGATTTTGCCGCTCATGCTGGTGGCCACCAATTCGGGCTTTCAGCTCCTGACCAGCAAAATGGCCAAAACCGAAGACCCCTTGACCATGCACCTGTACACCGGCTGGATCGGTACCTTCATGTCCACACTGATCCTGCCCTTTGTCTGGGAAATGCCCACCAACTGGATCGTCTGGCTGCAGCTGTTCCTGATGGGCCTGATGGGAACCATCGGCCATTTCTTTTTGATCCTGGCCTACGGCCGAGCCCCGGCTGCCACACTCACCCCTTACATGTATACCCAAATCGGTTTTGGCGTGTTGGGCGGCTGGCTTGTTTTCGACCACCTGCCAGACCAGTGGACCTTTGTGGGCATGGGGCTGGTGGCACTGTGTGGTGCCTTGGGGGCCTGGCTCACCGTGCGAGAAACCCGCCTCACCATCATGCCACCTGAATCCTGAAGGCAAGACCCCATGGCCCAGTTCTTCACTGTTCACCCCGACAACCCGCAAGCCCGACTGCTCAAGCAGGCCGTGCAACTGCTCAACCAAGGCCAGATCTTGGCTGTGCCTACCGATTCCAGCTATGCACTCGTTTGCCACTTGGACGACAAAAACGCTGCCGACCAATTGCGCCGGGTGCGAGGCGTGGACGACAAGCACCACCTGAGCTTGCTGTGCCGCGACCTGAGCGAACTGGCCAACTACGCCAAGGTGAACAACCAGCAATTTCGGGCCATCAAGCAAGCCACGCCAGGGCCATTCACCTTCATTTTGGAAGCCACCAAAGAAGTCCCCCGCCGAGTGAGCCACCCGCAGCGCAAAACCATTGGCTTGCGTGTGCCTGATCACAAAGTGCTGCAAGAGTTGCTGGCCTTGCACGGCGCCCCTTTGCTCGCATCCACACTCATCATGCCCGGCGAATCACTTCCGCTCAACGACCCCGAGGAAATTCGCGAACGCCTGGAGCACCAACTTGGTGCCGTGATCGATGCAGGCGCCTGCTCGCTGGCGCCAACGACCGTGGTTGACATGAGTGGAGAGTCACCGCAGGTACTGCGTTACGGCCAAGGCAAGCCTGCCCTGCTGGGACTCTGATGACCTGCCACGCTGTCTGAGACAATCGAGGGGTGAACATCTCTGATCTCATTCAAACCGTTCTGATTTATGCCCTGCCTGTGATCTTTGCAATCACTTTGCACGAGGCCGCCCACGCTTATGCCGCACAGCGGCTTGGAGACCCCACGGCTGCCATGCTGGGGCGAGTAACGCTAAACCCCCTGACGCACATTGATCCGGTAGGAACCATTTTGCTGCCCTTGCTGTTGTACTTCAGTACCAGCGGGGCCTTTTTGTTTGGTTATGCCAAACCCGTGCCAGTGCGCTTTGACCAGCTTCGACACCCCAAGCGAGACATGGTGTGGGTAGCGCTGGCCGGGCCAGGCGCCAATCTGCTTCAAGCATTGCTGTGGGGCGTGCTGCTGTATCTGCTGGCGGGCAGCGGCGTCACACAGCGCTTTTTTGTCGAAATGTGCAAAGCTGGCATGCTGACCAACGTGGTCATGTTTGCATTCAATTTATTCCCGCTGCCGCCGCTCGATGGCGGTCGCATTCTGGTGGGCCTTTTGCCATGGCGGCAGGCGGTGTTGGTCTCACGCATAGAGCCTTTCGGGTTTTATATCGTCATGGCCCTGGTCATCACAGGTGTCATCAGCAGCCTTTGGATGCAACCCCTCATGAGCGTGACCTTTGACCTGATCAAACTGGCCCTCAGCCCTTTGTCTTTTTTGCTTCGTTGAATCCTTCCGAACTCATGACCTCCAAGCCTCGCACCCGCGTCCTCACCGGCATCACCACCACTGGCACACCCCACCTGGGCAACTATGTGGGGGCTATCCGCCCCACGGTACAAGCCAGCCGCGACAGCCAGACCGATGGCTTTTACTTCTTGGCTGACTACCACGCCCTGATCAAATGCGATGAACCCGCCCGGATTCAACGCTCCACGCTGGAGATCGCGGCAAGCTGGATCGCCTCAGGCCTTGATCCGGAAAAAGTCACCTTTTATCGCCAATCCGACATCCCGGAGATTCCTGAACTCACCTGGCTTTTGACCTGCGTGACTGGAAAAGGCTTGCTCAACCGCGCCCACGCCTACAAAGCCACCGTCGACAAAAACAATGCAGCAGGCCATGACCCCGACAGCGACGTGACGGCCGGTCTTTTCATGTACCCGGTGCTCATGGGAGCAGACATTTTGATGTTCAAGGCGCACAAAGTGCCCGTCGGTCGCGACCAGATCCAACACATCGAAATGGCACGCGACATGGCGTCCAGCTTCAACCATTTGTATGGTGCGCATTTTGTACTGCCCGAGGCCGTGATCGAAGAATCCGTGGCCCTTTTGCCAGGCCTGGATGGGCGCAAGATGAGCAAAAGCTACGACAACACCATCCCGCTGTTTGCCCCCTCTGCAACGCTTAAAAAGCAGATTGCAGGCATCGTGACCGACTCCAAACTTCCAGGCGAGCCCAAGGCCACAGAAGGCTCCGCGCTTTTTCAGATCTACCAAGCATTTGCCAACGACCAGGAAACAGCCGATTTCGCTCGGGCCTACGCTGAAGGCATCGGTTGGGGAGATGCCAAGCAAATGCTGTTTGAGCGCATTGATCGCGAAGTCGGCCCAATGCGCGAGCCATACGAGGCCTTGATCAACAATCCAGCAAAGTTGGACAAGATATTGTTGTCTGGTGCCGATAAAGCACGCCAACTGGCCACCCCTTTCATGCGCGAATTGCGCCATGCCGTAGGTTTGCGCTCGCTGTCATTTGGCGCCACCACCGAAGCACCCAAAGCGCTCAAAACGGCTGCGCCAAGCTTCAAGCAATACCGGGAAAAAGATGGTCAGTTTTACTTCAAGCTGGTCGATGCACAAGGCCAGTTGATACTGCAAAGCACGGGCTTTGCCTCACCCAAAGAAGCAGGCCAAACCATTGCCCGTCTACAGACCGAAGGCATCGACAGCCTGTCCGATATGGGTGCATCATTGCAAGCACTGTCGCCTGAGAAAAAATTGCGCTTGGCCCAAGCCCTGTCGGAAATTGCACACTCACAAAAAACAACTCAATAATTTTTTTGGTTTTGGCGTTTAATATTGCTGAAACCAACAAATAAGTGTATCCTTAATCCTTTAGCTTACTACCGAGACCAATATGACTGTGTATGTCATCGATGACCACCCCTTGATGCGCGATGCGCTGACCATGCTCGTTCACCGTGTGCGCCCGGGACTCAAAATCATCCCGATTCACAAACTGAATGTGGTGGAATCCACCGTTGAAAAGAACGGTACGCCTGAGCTTTTCTGCCTTGATTTGCAATTGCCGGACACCCTGGGCATGTCGGGTGTTCAGGTGTTGAAAGCCAAATACCCGGATGTGCCGCTGGCCGTAGTGACCAGCGCCAGCGCCAGTGAATTTGAGGCACGCTGTCTCGAAGCTGGGGCCAATGCATTCATCGAAAAATCAAACAGTCCGACTGAAATCATTGCAGCGCTGCGTACTCTGTTGGTTTCCGAAGAAGATGCTGCGGCCGAAGACGCCGCCAGCACTGCAGGCCCGACCAAATTGTCCAAGCGCCAAAAGCAATTGATTTTGATGCTGGACCAGGGTTTGTCCAACCGTGAAATCGCCGAAAAACTGGACATCAGCGAGCACACCGTCAAGGTTCACTTCTGGCGCCTGTTCCGCCGTCTGGGCGTCAACAGCCGAACACAAGCTCTGCACTTTGCACGCACCAACGGCTGGCTGGGTATTTGAGTCAACGGCACGCCAAGTGCCTGTCACGTTTTGAAAAACCGGCGCTCACGTGCCGGTTTTTCTTTGTGCCAAAGGCACAAATTGATCGCCCCTTGGTCACCCTCAAGCCAGCTTGAAGCGATGCGGCTCAATCCTTTTTTTTGTTGACCAGATCGGGCGTGACCGCATCCAGCACGTTCACTGTGGTCTTGACCCCATAGACCACCGCCGAGCCCGCAGCATCGGCAATGGCAAGGACCGTGCAGCCAGGCAAGCAGGCCACCAGCACAACGACAGAACAGGAACACAACAGAAACTTCATGGCCGCCCTTTGACTCTGTTGAAAATCATCCAGCTTGGAGCAAGAACCACTGGTGACAAAAAAATCCCGCATCAACTTGCGAAAAGCTCCCAAGCATGAATTGGGGCGACATTGTCAAGGAATGTCGTGGTTTGATGAGTGAAGTCCAACTTTTTAGTTTGACTTGGAATGTATCTTCAAGGAAAAAAGAAAAAACCCTAAGTAAATCAATCACTTAGGGTTTTTATTTGGCGGAGGAGGAGGGATTCGAACCCTCGGTAGTGTTGCCACTACGCCTGATTTCGAGTCAGGTACATTCGACCACTCTGCCACCCCTCCTGGGTTTCGTCGAAGAATGGATTCTAACAGAGCCCCCTCAAGGTTTCTTGACCCGTCATTCTCCGCATTGCACGGCGACATGGTCACTGAGCACTGCAGCGCAGCAGGCCAATCTGGTGCTCAACAGCAATGCCAAAACTCAGCGCGCATGAAGTTCAAAATACCCTGTTCAGCTTCGATCGGAATTCACACGCTCAACAGTTTCAAACCGCCCATATAAGGACGCAACACGTCCGGTATGGTGACCGAGCCGTCCGCATTCTGATAATTTTCGAGCACCGCCACCAGCGCACGGCCCACAGCCAATCCCGAGCCATTGAGCGTATGCACCAGCTCGTTTTTACCTTGCGCGTTCTTGAAGCGCGCTTGCAGGCGACGGGCCTGAAAAGCCTCGCAGTTGGAGACCGAACTGATCTCTCGGTACGTGTTTTGTGCGGGCACCCAAACCTCCAGGTCATAGGTCTTGCTTGCACCAAAACCCATGTCACCGGTGCACAGGCTCATGACACGGTAGGGCAAGCCCAGCTTTTGCAAGATGGCCTCGGCATGGCCGGTCATGGCCTCCAGCGCTTCGTAACTTTGATCAGGGTGCACGATCTGCACCATCTCCACCTTGTCGAACTGGTGCTGGCGTATCAGGCCACGCACATCGCGCCCGCCGCTGCCTGCTTCAGACCGGAAACAAGGTGTGTGCGCCGTCAGCTTGATCGGCAAATCATTTTCAGCAAGCACCTCGTCGCGCACCAAATTGGTCAGAGTAACTTCAGAGGTGGGGATCAGGTAAAGGGCTTGGTTTTCTTCACCTTCCTGCCCGCCCTTGTTGACCGCAAAAAGATCGGCTTCGAACTTGGGCAACTGGCCCGTACCACGGAGGGTATCGGCGTTCACAATGTAAGGCGTGTAGCACTCGGTGTACCCATGCTCATGGGTCTGCACATCCAGCATGAACTGGGCCAAAGCACGGTGCAAACGGGCCATCGGACCCCGCATGAACGTGAAACGTGAACCGGTCAGCTTGGTGCCGGTTTCAAAATCCAAACCCAGCTTTTGACCGATGTCCACATGGTCCTTGATGTCGAAGTCAAAGCTTGGGACGGTGCCCCAGCGACGCACTTCGACGTTGCCGCTTTCGTCAGACCCTAGCGGCACTGACTCATGCGGCAAATTCGGCACTGCCAGCAGCAAGTTTTGTAATTCAGACTGGATGACCTCCAGACGCTGGGCCGAAGTATCCAGCTCGGCCTTGATGACCCCTACTTGCGCCATGACCGCGTCGGCATCGGCGTGTTGGCCTTTGCCCTTGAGCATGCCAATTTGCTTGGACAAATTATTCCGCTGACTCTGCAGTTCTTCGGTGCGGGTTTGCAGGGTTTTTCGCTCACCCTCCAAACCTCGGAAAGCCTCAACATTCAGGAACGCCTGGGGGGATTTACGGGTCTGCAAACGCGCCACGGCGGCGTCCAGATCTTTGCGGAGAAGAACAATATCAAGCATGTCAGTATTGTAGTGACCCCGAACAGCCAAGATGCAAGCTGAAGCTGGGCAGCCAGAAGGCCATGGGCCTGGCCGTTGACAAAGGTCCCAATGCCACCCAAAAAAATCAGCGCCTTAAACCTTTGGGCAGAGGGAACTTGATGGTTTCCTGAATACCGTCCAATGTACGCACTGACACAACCCCCAAGCCACGCAGACGCTGGATCACATCCTGAACCAGTACATCCGGAGCAGAGGCCCCTGCAGTGAGGCCCACTTTTTGAGCACCTTCAAACCAAGCAGGGTTCAGGTCATCTGCACTGTCCACCATGTAAGCCGGCTTTCCCATGCGATCGGCCAACTCGCGCAAACGGGTGCTGTTGGAGCTCGTCGGGCTACCCACCACAATCACCACATCCACCTGCGGACTCATCAACTTGACAGCATCTTGCCGATTTTGGGTGGCATAACAAATGTCTTGCTGCTTGGGTTCTCGCACCTGCGGAAAGCGCTCTTTGATCGCAGCCATGATGCCAGCTGCATCGTCCACGCTCAAAGTAGTCTGCGTCACCACACCCAGCAGCACTGTCTGGGCGGGCTGCACTTTGGCCACGTCGTGAATGTCTTCCACCAGATGGATGCCGCTGTCGAGTTGGCCCATGGTGCCCTCCACCTCGGGGTGGCCCTTGTGGCCGATCATGATGAACTCATAGCCCTCTTTGTGCAACTTGGCCAATTCGACATGCACCTTGGAGACCAAGGGGCAGGTTGCATCAAATATGCGAAAACCGCGCGCCTTGGCTTCGTCATGCGTTGCCCGGCTGACGCCATGGGCACTGAAAATCAGTGTCGCCCCCGGTGGGACGTCTGACAATTCTTCGATGAAAATCGCACCCTTTTCCTTGAGGTCATTGACGACATAGGTGTTGTGCACGATTTCATGGCGCACATAAATAGGTTTGCCATACTTGGCCAGCGCGTGTTCCACGATTTCAATCGCGCGGTCCACGCCGGCGCAAAAGCCTCGGGGTTCGGCCAATAGCACTTCAGACGTCATCACAGCACTCCAATCAATTCAATTTCAAAAGTCACAGGTTGGCCGGCCAGCGGGTGGTTGAAGTCAAACAACACTGCGCCCTCGCTGTTCACTTGCAACACCGTGCCTGCGTAAGCACCTAGGCCATCGGGCGTGGGGAATTGCACCACATCACCCGCAGCATATTTTTCCATCGGATCACCCAACTCATTGAGGAGCTTGCGCGCCACCCATTGCTGCATGTCCGGATTGTGGTCGCCAAAGGCCTCGCCTGCAGGAATCTCCATGACCAGACTTGCGCCCTCAGCCATGCCCAGCAAACGCTGCTCCAGGGCAGGGGTCAAGGTGCCAGAGCCCAGCGACAGGGTGGCCGGTTTATCGTTGAACGTGTTGATGATGTCGCCTTGCGGGCCCGCCAGACGGTAGTGGAGTGTCAAAAAAGAGCCAGGTTCAACAATGGACATAAGGGTTTACTGGAATGCCGCAAATGCGGCCAAACAGGCATAAAGAAGGCACTATTGTAAAAAGCCCGGCCAACCCGCTCCGCAAAAGGGGCAAACAGGACCGAAGGCTGCTCCGGGGAGGGGCATCAAATGAGCATGAAGGACTTGCCTGCCGACGCGCGCCCGCGCGAAAAATTACTAGCTAGAGGCCCCCAAGCACTGAGCGATATCGAGTTGCTGGCCATCTTGCTGCGCACGGGCATGGCGGGCAAAAACGTCTTCCAGTTGTCTGAGGAATTACTGGCTCCAGGGGGCATCGCAGGGCTTTTGCAAGCTACCGTTGCATCGCTGCGATTGGTCAAAGGCCTGGGACCCGCCAAGCAAGCCGAACTGCTGGCCGTGTTCGAAGTGGCCCGCAGGGCTCTGAGCCAACGCCTGAAAGAACGCGAGGCCTTCCACACGCCTGACGCCGTCAAGCATTACCTGCAATTGCAACTGGCCCACAAAAACCATGAGGTCTTTGCCGTGCTGTTTTTAGACAACCAAAACCGGATGTTGGCCATGGAAGAGCTCTTCAGGGGCACTCTCAGCCAAACCAGCGTCTACCCCCGGGAAGTTGTCATGCGCGCCCTGCACCACCAAGCTGCGGCTGTGGTGCTCTCGCACAACCACCCCAGCGGATCGGTACAACCGAGCCGCGCCGATGAGCACCTGACCCAGACCTTGAAAGCCTCGCTGGCACTGGTCGATGTGCGCGTGCTGGACCACATCATCGTGGGGCAAGGGCAGGCTTTTTCCATGGCTGAGCAGGGCTTGATGTAAGGGTGCGCATTGGCGCACAGCGGCCTTCATGGCCACATTGGCCCCTAACCGCAGCCAATTTGCGCCCGACCGCAGAAGCGCAACCGCTAAACTCCTGACCTTTGATCATCCATAACGGCCATGTCTCATTACCACCTCTACGCCATCGGCAACGCCCTGGTCGATACCGAATACGAAGTTTCTGATGCCCTGCTGAACACCATGGGTGTGAGCAAGCGGCACATGACGCTGATCGACACCCCGCAACGCGCAGAACTGCTCACCCATGTGCAAGGCCTGCATGCCCGCCGAACCGGCGGCGGCTCTGCCGGCAACACCGTGGTGGCCCTGGCCCAGTTGGGTGGTAAAGCGTTTTACTCTTGCCGAGTGGCCGATGACGAACTGGGTGCGTTCTATACGCAAGACCTGCAGGCCAACGATGTCGCCACCAACCTGACCCACACCCGACCCACCGAAGGCCAGACTGGCAGCTGCATGGTGCTGGTCACGCCAGATGCCGAACGAAGCATGTGCACCTTTCTGGGCGCCACCTCGCAACTCGACAGCAAGGCCCTGCACCCGCAAGACATCGCCAAATCCAAGATTTATTACATGGAAGGCTATCTGGCCGCATCGCCAAGTGGGCTGGAAGCCGCAGTTCAGGGCCGCCGGATCGCTCAAGAGCATCAGGTGGCCACCGCCCTGACTCTCAGCGATGTCAGCATGATCAATTTCTGCAAGGCGGGTCTCGATGCCATGGTGGGTGATGGCCTCGACTATTTGTTTGCCAACGAGGAGGAAGCTCAAACCTGGTGCGGCACCACCGACCTGGACACCATCATCGGCCAACTGTCTGTCTTGGCCAAAACCGTGTGCCTGACCCGCGGCCCCAAAGGCTGCATCGTCATTCAAGGCCAAAGCCGAACCGATGTGCCTGCCGTACCCACCAAAGCCGTTGACACCAACGGCGCCGGCGACATGTTTGCAGGCACCTTCTTGTACGCCATCACCCACGACCGCACGCCAATCGAAGCAGCCGCGCTGGCCAACCGAACAGCCGCAGCAGTGGTGAGCCAGCACGGCAACCGCTTGACGGCCGCTCAAATGGACAAGCTTCACACCGAATTTAAAAACGCTTGAAGAACATGGCCATGCCAGAGGCGCACGATCAAACCCTGCAGACACCTCACAAAAACTCGACATTCCATCCAACGATATGAAAAAAATTCTCCTTTTGGGATCCGGTGAACTGGGGAAAGAATTCGTCATCAGTGTCAAGCGTCTGGGATGTCACGTGATCGCCTGCGACAGCTATGCAGGCGCACCCGCCATGCAGGTGGCAGACGAATACTGCGTCTTCAGCATGCTCGACGAAACGTCCCTAAGAGCCGCCATTGCCAAATACCAGCCAGACTTGATCGTCCCCGAGATCGAAGCCATCCGTACCGAAGTGTTGCTGGAGGTGGAAAAAGAAGGCTTTGAAGTGATCCCCAGCGCCCGCGCCGCCAACCTGACCATGAACCGTGACCGCATCCGCGATGTGGCCGTGGGGCTGGGTGTTCGCACCGCCAAATTCAGCTACGCCGACTCAGCCGCTGATTTGTTGGCCAAAGCCACAGAAATCGGCTTTCCGGTTGTTATCAAGCCGGTGATGAGTTCATCGGGCAAAGGCCAAAGCGTGGCCAAAACACCTGCCGACATCCAGCACTGCTGGGAATTCGCCTGTGCGGGCATGCGCGGCGACCGGCAGAAAGTCATTGTCGAAGAGTTCATCCACTTCGAGTTTGAGATCACCCTGCTCACCGTGCGCCAGCGCAAAGGCCCCACACTGTTTTGCGAGCCCATCGGCCACGTTCAGGAACGTGGTGACTACCAATACAGCTGGCAGCCGCAAGCCATGGCGCCTAACTATCTGCAGGCGGCGCAAGACATGGCCGAAAAAGTCACCACCGATTTGGGTGGCGCGGGCCTGTTTGGGGTGGAGTTTTTCGTCACAAAAGACGAGGTTATTTTCAGCGAATTGAGCCCTCGCCCACACGACACCGGCATGGTCACTCTGGTCAGCCAGAGTCTGAGTGAGTTTGATTTGCACGCCCGCGCCATTTTGGGTCTGCCCATTCCGCAGATCGACTGCGTGGAAGGCGCCAGCGCCGTGGTGCTGGCTGACAAGGAAGGCACCAATCCGCAATTCACGGGTGTACCAGCGGCTTTGTCGGAGCCGGGTGTGGACGTTCGCATCTTTGGCAAACCCAGCACGCGGCCTTACCGCCGCATGGCCGTGGCTTTGGCCAAAGGGCCCAACGCATTGCAACGTGCCAGGGATGCGGCGGGCAAGATCAAGGTGGTTTGAGACACAGCCTGTGGACGTCTGATCCTTTGGCTGCTTTGGGGGCGCCTCAATCGATCCCGGCACCCCATCGGTCATCCCATGCACGCGCAATGAGCCTCCGATCGCGCTTGGTGGGCCGGCCCTGCTCAATGCTGAGGGCGGGCTCCCGCGCCAAGCGGTGCATCTCGGCGGCTTTTTGGCGCGCCTGGATACTTTCAGGGGTTTCTTCGTAAAGCAACTGAGCGGCCGTTGCCGGACCCCGCACCCCGCTCAGGCCCTGCACCAGCACCGTGCGCTCGACCGCGCCTTGCCTTAAGCGCACCGTATCGCCCTCTTTGACCTCACGCGAGGCTTTGGCATCCAAGCCGTTGACCTGCACGCGATTTTTGTCAATTTCATCGCTGGCAATGCTGCGGGTCTTGAAGAAACGTGCAGCCCATAGCCATTTGTCGATACGTTGGGCATTCATCCTGGTTTCTCCATCAGCCGCATCAAAGCAACTGGCCTTGCAGGCTCAAGCCGTCTCGCACATGCGGGTAGCGCAGCCGTATCTTCAACTCTTGCTTCATGCGGGTGTTGTCCAGCCGTCGAGACTCGTTCATGAAGCTCAGCAGCATCAAGGGCAACGCCACATTGGCATCGCTGCGCGCCATGCGGGGCGGCTTGGGCAAGCCGTACAAGCCGGCTGCCAAATCAAAGTAATCACCCATTTTCAGGTCGGTGTCGTCTGTCACGTTCACCACGCGCTGCGGCTTGCCACGCCACAAGGCGGCAGCACAAGCCCGCGCCAGATCGTTCGCGTGGATGTGGTTGGTGTACACATCTTCTTTAGAGACCAGCACTGGCGTGCCTTTGAGCAAGCGTTCACGAGGGGTGCCGCCTTCCCGATCGGGTGCATAGATGCCGGGGATGCGCAGCACACTGACCCGCACGCCACTGCGCCCCAAAAATCGCATCAGCTTTTCAGCATCGACCCGGCGTTGCGCGCGGGGCGTGTGCGGTTTCACGGGCCACGTTTCATCGACACGCTGGCCAGCGCAATCGCCATAGACACCCGTAGTGGATCCGTACACCACCACTTGCGGTGGTGTGCGCAAACGCAAAACACGCACCAAGGCCAAACTGCGCGGATCCCTGTCGGACTGTCCACGCCTCTCGCTCGGGGGTGGGGCCAAGTGGATGACCCGGTGGGCGATGCCCGCTAGGCGCTTCAAACTGGCCGCATCGTCCAGATTGCCTTGCAAAGGGGTGATACCGCAAGCCCGCAACAAACGCACGCGTTCGGGGGAAGATGTCAGCGCCAGCAGGCGCACCCTCTGCCTTTTTGGCGCGCCCAACTGACCGGCTGTGCGCAAGCCCACATCGCCACAGCCCACGATCAGGACACGCTGGCGGCGAAAGCGGGCGGGCAAGGCGCCCAAGGGGTTTTGGTTTGAAGGCAAAATCAGAGGTTCCGGGTCGAATTCACACCCTCAAGGATACCCAAAAGATGAGCTTTCAAATTTCCGTGCTGCCCAGTGGCCGCAACTTCACAGCCGATGACAACGAAACCTTGCTGGCGGCAGGCATTCGCCAGGGCATTGGTCTGCCTTATGGCTGCAAGGATGGCGCCTGCGGTTCGTGCAAATGCAAAAAAATATCAGGCACCGTGGTGCATGGCCCGCACCAGGCCAAAGCATTAAGTGACGAAGAGGAAGCCCAAGGTCTGGTGCTGACCTGCTGCGCCAAGGCCCAGAGCGATGTGGTTCTGGAATCGCGCCAGGTCACTGCAGAAGGTGGTCTGCCCGTCAAGAAAATGCCGGTGCGCGTGGTCAGCCTCGAGAAAAAATCACACGATGTGGTCGTGATGACACTGCAACTGCCCGCCAACGACGTGATGAAGTTCCACGCCGGTCAGTACATCGAGTTCTTGCTGCGTGACGGCTCGCGCCGCAGTTACAGCATGGCCAATGCGCCCCATACCCTGGAAGTGGCGCCACCCACCGTGGAACTGCACATCCGTCACATGCCCGGCGGCAAGTTCACCGACCCGGTCTTCACCACCATGAAGAAAAAGGACATCCTGCGTGCCGAAGGCCCTTACGGCAGTTTTTACCTGCGAGAAGACAGCGACAAGCCGATCGTCTTGCTGGCCTCGGGCACAGGTTTTGCGCCCATCAAGGCACTCATCGAGCACATGCAGCACCGTGGTATCACCCGATCCGCCACGCTGTATTGGGGGGGGCGTCGCCCTGATGACCTCTACATGGCCGAATGGGTGCAAGCCCGGTTGGCCGAAATGCCCAACCTGCGCTACGTGCCCGTGATCTCGAACGCCGAAGTTGAAGACCACTGGACGGGCCGCACCGGCTTTGTTCACCAGGCCGTTTTGCAAGACACCCCTGATCTGTCAGGCTACCAGGTGTATGCCTGCGGTGCGCCCATCGTAGTGGACTCGGCCAAGCGCGACTATGTGGCGCAAGGCGGTCTGCCCGAGGAAGAGTTTTATGCCGACTCGTTCACCTCCGAGGCCGACAAAGCCCAAGTCTGATCGTGACGCCCTTGGCCTTCACTGAAGTGACCGCTCTCCCCCTTTTGCACGGAGTACATCCATGAATTTATTCACCCGCCGCCAGTTTGGCGCTGCATCGCTGGCACTCAGCGCCCCGGCCTGAGCGCAGGGCAAGCCGATCCGCATCATCGTGCCCTATGCGCCAGGCGGGCCCATCGACGTCACAGCAAGGGCTCTGGCAGAGCGTGTGAAGGACAGCCTGGGAACCGTGATCATTGAAAACCGTCCTGGCGCTGGCGGCAATCTGGGCGCCGACTTGGTGGCCAAATCAATCCCTGACGGGTTGACCCTGGGCATTGCGGCCACGGCCACGCACGCGATCAACCCTTGGCTTTTCGCCAAAATGCCCTACGACGCCAGCCGTGACTTTGCCCCCATCACCCAAATGCTGCGCGTACCCAATGTGCTGGTGATGAACGCCGAAACCGCACAGGGCCTGAAGATCAACACCCTGGCCGATCTGGTGGCATATGCCAAAGCCAACCCGGCCAAGCTGAACTTTGGCTCAGGCGGCAACGGAAGCGCGGGCCATCTGGCCGGCGAAATGTTCAAACGCGCAGCGGGCATTTTTGCGGTGCACATCCCCTACAACGGGGGCAACCCTGCGCAACTGGCCTTGCTGTCGGGTCAGGTCGACTTCAACTTCGACAACTTGGCCACTGCCGCAGCCAACATCAAGGCAGGCCGCCTCAAGGCGCTGGCGGTCACCACCGCCAAACGAAGCAATGCCCTGCCCGACATCCCGAGCATGAGCGAGACACTGAAAGATTTCGAAATCGACACTTGGTGGGGTTTGGTGGCGCCCGCTGCCACACCACGCGACGTGGTGGATCGACTGAACAAGGCCTTTGTTACAGCACTGCAAGCGCCAGAAACGCAGGCCCGATTTGCCATGCTGTTGGCTGAACCCGTGGGCAACACGCCAGAGCAGTTTGGCGGTTTCATGAAAAAAGAGCTGGCGCGCTACGAGGCGGTGGTGAAAGCCAGTGGCGCAAGGGTGGACTAAGAAACAAGATTTTTCTGCGCCCATCTTGTTGCACAAAAAAGCCCGGCATGCCGGGCTTTTTTTGGGGCTTGCAAAGGGTGCTTACTCACCCAGATAAGCCGCTCGCACCTTGGGGTCTTCGAGCATGTCCTTGCCCACGCCGGTCATGGTGATCAGCCCAGAATCCATCACATAGCCACGGTCGGCAATGGCCAGAGCACGGCTGGCGTTTTGCTCCACCAATAGCACCGTCACGCCTTGTGCGTAGACATCACGCACCACCTCGAATATTTTGTCGACCATGATGGGCGACAAGCCCATGGAGGGTTCATCCAACAGCAGCACCTTGGGGCGGCTCATCAGGGCGCGGCCCATGGCCAGCATTTGCTGCTCACCACCGGACATGGTGCCTGCCAACTGGTCCTTGCGTTCACGCAAACGCGGAAAGATGGTGAACATCTTCTCGATGTCGTCGGCAATCTCTGCGGTGTCTGAACGGATGTAAGCACCCATCTGCAGGTTTTCGGTGATGGTCATACGCGTGAACACACCACGGCCTTCCGGCACCATGGCCAGTCCTTGTTTGACCAAGTCCCAGGGGCCTTGGCCTTTGATGCTTTTGCCCATGTACTCGATATCACCCGCTTGCAGTGGCAAAGTGCCGGTGATGGCTTTCATGGTGGTGGTTTTGCCAGCACCGTTGGAGCCGATCAGCGACACCAGTTCGCCTTCGCGCACTTCAAGGCTCACGCCCTTGACTGCCTGGATGCCGCCGTAACCAACTTGCAGGTCTTTGACTTTCAGAAGAATGTTGGCCATCTCAGTGTCCTCCCGTGCCCAGATAGGCTTCAATGACTTTTTCGTTCTTCTGCACATCGGCAGGCGTGCCTTCGGCAATTTGCTTGCCGTAGTCGAGCACAGTCACACGGTCACACAAACCCATGACCAGCTTCACATCGTGCTCGATCAGCAAGATGGTCCGGTTGTCCTTGCGAATCTGGTCGATCAGTTCGCGCAATTGCACCTTCTCGGTCGCATTCATGCCGGCAGCAGGCTCGTCCAGGGCGATCAGTTGCGGGTCAGTGGCCAGTGCGCGGGCTATTTCCAAACGGCGCTGATCACCATAAGACAAGGTGCGGGCTTTGTAGTCGGCGTACTTGCCAATGCCTACATAGTCGAGCAGCTCTTGCGCACGCTGGGCGATCGCGGCTTCTTCGGCCTTGAAACTCGGTGTGCGAAAAATCGCGCCCAGCAAACCCGAGTGGGTGCGCACATGTCGGCCCACCATCACGTTTTCGAGAGCCGTCATTTCGGCGAAAAGCCGGATGTTCTGGAAAGTGCGGGCAATGCCCGCTTTGGCCACTTCGTGCACGGCCGTGGGCTGGTAAGGCTTGCCTGCCAACTCAAAGCTGCCGCTATCGGGTGTGTACAGCCCGGTGATCACGTTGAAAAAGGTGGTTTTGCCAGCGCCGTTGGGACCGATCAGGCCATAAACCTGACCGCGCTGGATGGTGATGCCCACATCAGAGAGGGCTTGCAAACCCCCAAATCTTTTGGAGATGCCCGCGACGTGAAGAACAGTGTCTTTGTTGGATGACGGATTCATACTGTGCCCCTTCATTTCGTCGAGAGCGATTTGCCATGCTCAGGCGAAGGCCACAAGCCGCGAGGGCGCATCAACATGATCACAATCATGGCCAAAGCCACCAAAAGCTGACGCATGATGGAGGCATCCAGGCGTCCTCCCGTGATCTCTTGCAAAGGTCCGGCCACATACCGAAGCACCTCAGGCAAGGCGGACAACAGAATGGCGCCCAAAATGACGCCGGGCAAATAGCCCAGACCACCCAGCACCACCATGGCGATGATCATCACCGACTCCATGAGGCTGAAGGACTCGGGCGATATAAAGCCCTGGAAACCGGCAAACATGGCGCCAGACACCCCACCGAAAGTGGCCCCCATACCAAAAGCCAAGAGCTTGAGGTTTCGGGTGTTGAGGCCCATGGCCTTGGCAGCGATTTCGTCTTCACGGATCGCCATCCAAGCACGACCGATGCGGGAAACTTCAAGTCGATGCGAAATCAAAATGGTGACCAGCACCAAGCTGAGGAACAGGTAGTAATACAGCGAGACTGAGGCAATCTCAAAATCACCGATCATCAGTTTCTTGCCCAGATTCAGGCCGAAAATAGAGATCGGATCGATCTGATCGAGGCCCTTGGGACCGTTCGTGATGTTCACCGGGTGGTCCAGGTTGTTCATGAACACGCGGATGATTTCACCAAAACCCAAAGTCACGATGGCCAAATAGTCACCGCGCAACTTGAGCGTGGGCGCTCCCAACAACATGCCGAACAAACCCGCCAGCGCGGCCCCCACAGGCACGATCAGCCAGATGGGCATGTGCATGCCAGCAGGAAACGCAGCAGCGATCCACGCGAACGTATTGGTCAGGTGTGGTGACGACAGCAGGCCATACATGTATGCGCCCACCGCAAAGAAGGCGACGTAGCCCAAGTCGAGCAAGCCTGCGTAGCCCACCACGATGTTCAGACCAATGGCCAACAAGATGTAAAGCAAGGCCATATCGGCGATACGCACCCAGGCGTTGCCAAAAATCTGCAAGACCAGAGGCAAGGCAATGAGGGCGGCACCGATCAGAATGTATTGAAGTGTTTTGTTGTGTTTCATGGCTGTTTTACCTCTATCAAGCGCGATCGGCCACACGTTCACCCATGAGGCCCGAAGGGCGCAGGGTCAACACGATGATCAACACAATGAACGCAAAGATGTCGGTGTAATGGCTGCCCAGTACACCGCCCGTCAGTTGCCCGATATAGCCCGAACCAATGGCTTCAATCAGACCCAGCAAAATGCCGCCAATGACCGCGCCTGACAAATTGCCGATGCCACCAAACACCGCCGCAGTAAAGGCTTTCAGGCCAGGCAAAAAGCCCATGGCATGTTGTGCAGTGCCGTAGTTGGAGGCGTACATCACGCCCGCAATGGCCGCCAGGATGGCGCCAATTACAAAGGTGGCAGAAATCACCATGTCGGGCTTCACGCCCATCAAACCTGCTACGCGCGGGTTTTCAGCGGTGGCGCGCATGGCACGGCCCAAACGTGTGTAGTTGACCAACCACATCAAGACCGCCAGGGACACGGCGGTCACACCCAATATCATGATTTGGGTCGGGGTGATGACCACGCCGCCCATGTTGATGGGCGTGCTCGACAACAATGTGGGATAAGCCTTGTAGTTAGGCTTCCAGATGATCATGGCCAGGGTCTGCAGCAAGATACTCACACCGATGGCCGTGATCAAGGGGGCCAGCTTGGGACTGTTGCGTAATGGCCTGTAGGCAATTTTCTCGATCGAAAAATTCAGAATGACGGCCACCACGCAAGCGATCAGTGTGGCCAGGATCAGGATGATCCAGCCCGGCGCGCCAGGCATGGCGTCTCGCATCATGCCGATGGCTGTCCAGCTCGTCAGAGCCCCCACCATCAGCACTTCTCCGTGCGCAAAGTTGATCAGGTTGATGATGCCGTAGACCATGGTGTAGCCCAGGGCCACCAAGGCGTACATGCTGCCCATGACCAGGCCGTTGATGACCTGCTGGAAGAAGACGTCCATATATTTCTCCGTGTTTTGACCTGCTCTTAGCGGGTATTGGCGTCGGTTATTGTTTTCAAATCAGGAATGACCTTATGAGTCAGTCCGAATAACTTTCAAAAAATCTCGCCAGATCTGAGCAGCATCCGCGAGGTGGCCGAATTGTAGTGAAAGAAATTACATCGTCAGCCTTGAACAGGATCAGGACTTACCCTGTGGCCGAATTTCGTTTTCTCAGTTCTTGCAGTTTGTCCGCGATTTTGATTTCCAGACCCCGTGGAACCGGCCTGTAAAAGCCGGGTTCCGCCATGCCATCGGGCAAGTAGCTCTCCCCCGCCGCAAAGCCTCCCTCTTCATCGTGGGCATAGCGGTAACCTTTGCCATAGTCCAGGTCTTTCATCAACCGGGTTGGGGCATTGCGCAAATGCATGGGCACCGGGCGGGTGCCGTCTTTTTTGACAAAGGCCTTGGCCTCGTTGAAAGCCTTGTAGGCCGCATTTGATTTGGGCGCCATGGCCAGGTAGATGACGCACTGCGCCAAAGTCAGCTCGCCCTCGGGGCTGCCCAGGCGCTCGTACACATCAGCGGCATCAAGGGCCATGCGCAAAGCCCGCGGATCGGCCAGACCCACGTCTTCACTCGCCATTCGGATCAACCTGCGTGCGAGGTAACGCGGATCCGCACCGCCATCGAGCATGCGGACGAACCAATACAGTGCAGCATCCGGGTCAGAACCCCGTACGGACTTGTGCAAGGCGCTGATGGTGTCGTAGAACTGCTCCCCACCTTTGTCGTAGCGACGCATGCGCTCGCCCAACACACGCATCAGCCAAGCATCGGTCACAGGGTCGACGCCTTCTTGCTTGGCCGCCATCGACAAAGTTTCCAGCGTGTTGAGCAAGCGCCTTGCGTCGCCATCGGCATAAGCCAGCAAGCGCGCAAGGGCCTCTGGCTCAATGTCGGGAATCGCGTTGATGCCCCTCACACGGACCACGATGTTTTGCAGGTCTTCTTCAGACAATGGCTGCAGTACATACACGGCAGCCCGTGAGAGCAAGGCCGAGTTGACCTCGAAAGACGGATTTTCCGTGGTCGCACCAATGAAAGTGAGCAAGCCACTTTCCACATGCGGCAGGAACGCGTCCTGCTGGCTTTTGTTGAAGACAGGTACGATCCTTTGCATTTGTTATAACTCAACGACTTGGAGTGCATACGAGTGGTGTTTTTGCACAAACAACCACTTTTGATGCACAATTTTTCGCACCACGGATTTTGATTGTGCAAACTGGGGAGTGACCCAGATTGCACCGCAGCACAAAGGGGCTCAAAAACGGATGAAAAAACGTCCTGCTTGCCCCCTCTTGGAATCAAAGAAAAGAAAGGATTCACAGTGTCGGTCTACGCATTTAAGTACAAGGTTCTGAACAAGGAAACAGGCCGCAAGGTATCCGTCACCCGTTGGCGCGTCCAAATCCGCAAAGGCGGGGAGAACCTTAACAAAGTCTTTGATGATGAGGCTATTGCCAGGTCATGGGAAAAACAAGAGCTTCATAGGATCAACACCGGGGTTCCCCAGAACCTCATTTTTGACATGAAGTACCAACTTGAGATGCCCAACATGACGGCACTTCTCCGGGAATACTTCAACCAGTTCATGAGCAAACAAGCTGCTAGTTCACTTAAGACTAACCAGAATCGTTGCCTGAGTGCCATCCCCTCAATCCCCATCTACCTCAAAGACTTGGGATCTAAGATTGACAACTACCGCTATCAAAGCACAGTGGTTGATGCCATGTTGGGTAGGAGCTACGCCAAGGACTATATTGAATTTGGCCAGTTCAAGATAGACACAGTAGATTTCTGGCTCCTGATTGCATACATGGATTCCAGAAGAAGAACAGGCATCAAAGACAACACAATTCTTCGTGAAATTTCAACTATCAGTTCAGCTTTTGAAAAAGTCTACAAGCTCTATCCTGACAAGTTCCCTAAAGGCATCATGAATCCAGTGAAGATGCTTCCACGTGGAGAAAAGCCAAAAGCATATCTCGGACGTAAGCGGGTTCTTTCTGAGGATGAAGCCGTACAGATTGCAGAATGGATGAAGCTAAAAACCAATCAAGAACCCTACTATTTGTTTGTCACCTGCCTTGAATCTGGAGCGCGAAAAAGTGAAGTGCTAGGTGCTCAATGGGAGAACGTGAATCTTCAGCTTTGGTCCATTCACATTCCAAAAACCAAGAATGGAAAGCCAAGGGACATCATGATCCCTGAAGATGAAGATTTTCGGGAATGGCTGAAAGCAAACCGTTTAGTAAAAGGCCCAATCTTCAAACTGACAGGATGGAACTTTAGGCAATATTGGGTTGATGCATTGAAGGCACTTGGCCTCTATGAAGACCCAGATACGCGCCTTCACTTTCACGATACCCGCCGCACCGCACTAACAAAGTTGATTCGTCAAAAGAAGTCCAACAACTTCCAGATCGCAAAAGAGATGGGTGTTTCACCTCAAACCGTGGAACACACCATTCAGAACATGCCTGATCGTTTGTCAGAAGTTTTTGCCAAGCTTCGTTCAGGTCAATCATTGAATGAGGATGAAATCATGCTTCTTGCTGGTCATAGTTCTTCTTCAATGACCAATGCGTACTATGGAGACAGAAACTAGGCCCGCTAAACTTTATGTCTCATTTCATTAAAACAAGGCGCAATCTAGTTGACGATCTATGTTCTTGAATATAAAGTACATTTATCAACAAGCAAAAGCACTGTAGTAGCTTGTTGAAGACCTCAAGCAACTACAGTTTGACATTCACTATTGGAGAATTTACATGGCAGAAGCCAAGAAACTGACACTCGCTGACATCCTCGCCAAGCGCAAAGAATTTGAAGACATGGTGGCCGCACAGTTGGAGTCAGAACGCCCTACTGCTCTCGCTGCTGTGTTGGAACAAATCAAGATGTTCAACTTCACTGCTGAAGAACTGGAACTTAAGACTGGTTCCTCTGGCAAGACTGCTGCTGCTAAGGTTGCTGGCACGCGCACTATGAGCAAGCCACTGAAGTCCACCAAGGGTGCTGAAACTGGTGTGTGGCTGGCCCACCCTCCTAAGTTCTTGGAAGCAGAAGGCGCTTTCACAACCTACAAGGCAGGCAAGCCAGTTGATGCATGGTTGGTCACTCCCTCAGAAAAGAAAGCAAAGCTGAACTTCTTGAAGAAGCTTTCCAGTCATCAAAGCAAAGTCCCCACCAAAGAACAGTTGGGTGAAATCACAGAAGCCGAGTTCAAAGCTGCATAAGCTTCCTCAACCCAAAAAAACAAAGCACCCAATTGGGTGCTTTTTTACTTCTGCAAGTTTAGTTATTCAAATCGAAACTTCGCACCGTCAAGATACTCTTCCACGTTGTCAATTCCAATCCAACGCCGATTCAAATTCTCTGCAACATAGCCAGTTGTCATGGAACCACCAAAGGGATCAAGAACAATGTCCCCTTCTTGAGTCAGCATCTTGATAAAGAACTCTGGCAACTGAGCAGGAAACCGAGCAGGATGAATTTTCACCCCTAGCTCTTTGCACTTCTTGGTGTAAACGTCATTGGCAGAATTGTTCCCCATCTTGAGCAAGTCAGTTGGAGTGTCGTCGTCAATGAAGTTCGGAGGTATAGAGCCACCATTGTGAATCTTGTCAAAGGATTCATTGATGTTGTGACCAGAAGGACGAACCGTAGTTTTCACACCTTTGGCAGCAAGCCGGAGCATGTCCTTACCATATGGGCGCAAAACCTGCCGATTGTCAGCTTTCGGGTTGGGGCCCTTGCTGAACCAAAAGACGTACTCGATGGAGTCCTTGACCCGGACACGCTTCACCGTCACCCACTGAGCAGGGACTGGCATCTTGGCGGGGTTGTACCAAAACGTCTCTTGAGCTAACCTGAAGCCTAGCTCTTCTACCAGCGCAATCACAAGCTTAAAATGGTAGATCGATCTTGTAGGTTCACCGGGATTCCATGAACCACCGATGTTGAGAACAAAGCTACCGTCTTCAGTCAAGATTCTTTTGATCTCACGAGCAAAATCAACAAACCATTCAACATAGTCTTTTTGACTGACATTCCCGTACTCCTTCTTGAAATGGAGTGCGTAAGGGGGAGAAGTAAAAACAAGATTTACTGAATTATCAGGAACCGACTTCAGAACTTCCAGCGAATCCGCATGGAAGATAGCGCCGCTTTTCGATTCGAAAAACGGCTTAAAGCCGTTGACCAACTCAACAGGAGCGCTACCGCCCTCCTTTGAGAAGTCAATTTTTTGTTGAGTAGTCACAGTGAAGAAGTCTCATAAATTTGGATTGATGACCGGCATTGTGGCGTACGTACCAGAGGGGAGCAAGTCGAAGTGACCACACCGCTAGAACTAGACGCGTTTATCGCAAAACTGACACCTGCACAGAAGGACGCACTATGGCTGTCCCTGCGCGAAGATCACCCCATACACCCACTGGAAAAGCAGTGGAACATCTCTGCTGAATTCGTTCTAGAAGCGATCAGTCGCAGCCAGGACATCACCAAGCGTGGAGTCCGTGGAATCATTGCCGAACTAGCTTTCTCCACTTACATCCTTAAACCGATTGAAGACGAGTGGAAAGAAGAAATAATTACCGGCGATCAACCCTATGATGCACACATATCTAAAACGATAGATGGCAAAAAGATTAATGTTCTTATTCAAACCAAAAATCAACGGGTTGTAAAAGGCAATCCACTTCGCCCAACACAAACCGCTATCAAGCAAGATTCTCATCTAGCTGATTGGTTCATTGCTGAAACGCAAAAGACCAGAACAGGAAAGAAGAAGAAGTCAACCACCAATGATGAAGGCGTGGTTGAAGTTGAAGAAGTAGACACCCGCCCCTATAGGTTTGGGGAATTTGACATTCTATCAGTCTGCATGCAGCCATCTACCACAGAGTGGACAGACTTCATGTTCATGCCTGCCAGGTCACTTCTACCCTCTGCAAAGAACAAGGATCTAGTTGCTACTTTCCAGCCAGTCCCACCACCGAAGACCAAGGTGTACAACTGGACTCCTGACCTGTTGGAGTGCATAGACTGGGTGCTACACCCAGAGAACATGCCAGATCCATTTATTCCAACCCCCAAGCCTGCAACCAAGAGCAAGGGTAAAAAAAAAGAGCAAGAAGAGCAAAAAGCAAAAAGCAAAAAGCCCTGAACTCTTCTAGGCGCACATAAAAAGGAAAGCACCCAACGGGTGCTTTTTTTTCATGCCTTCATTTTTAATTTATTCTCAGAGCTAGCACCAAGGGTCTTTTCTCTCATAGCCTTCAAGCCAGATGAGAATCGTTGCCTCATTGTTTTGTCTTCATAGACATCCGTAAGGTTTTCAGCAACTTTATTTGCTGTAAATCCCATGATTGAACTTGCACTTGCAAGTGCTGCGCCTGCTGCTACTGGTATTGCTAAAGCTCCTAATGCTGGACTAGCAACGGCCACACCCAATGTAGCAATCATTGCACCACCACTGACCATCAAGAACTTCATTGCCCTATTCTTGTATCTATTCTTCTGAACAAAATAGTTGCCTTCTTCTAACTGCGTATCTGACTCCATTTATTCTTAATTTTAGTAAATTGAAATAGACAGTCAACATAACAATTTGACTTTCTACAATAAATTTCGTAAAACAATAGCAGAAATGAAAATGCCCAAGCGGTTAACTTGAGCATTTTAGAAATTCAGGAATAACAAAAGCTGTGGAGGCTATGACCTGATGTAAATATTAAAACGTATTTAAAATCACTTGTCAATAACCAAATAGAACCTTTTCCTGAATTTCAATAGAAATAAAGGAATTTCCATGTTAACAAGTTTTATTGAGGCATTGCCAGAAAAAGTAAGAAGTGCTGAATACAAGGATGAAGGCACAAGATTCAGAAGAAAAGAAAAGGCCTTGAGCTATCGCTACATAGAGTTAAATCAGCTCTATAAGAAGTTCATTGCACTCGACATTGACAAGCCAGGTGCAGCATTTTTCTGGGAGGACAAAGGACTCCCCCCACCAACCTTTGTAATCATCAACCCAGAGAACGCTCATTGCCACTATCTGTATGAACTTAGGGTCCCTGTCTACTACACAGAGGAAGCACGCAGAGCACCACAGAAGTTCTATGAGGCAACAGACATTGCTTTGACCCACATGCTAGGTGCCGATCAAGGATTCACTGGCCACCTTGTCAAGAACCCCATTCACCCATACTGGCGCACGCTCTGTCATGGCAACAAGGTCGATCTTGAGGACTTCCAGGAGCATGGTGTTGATCTCAGAGCATACAAGCGCAAGCTGGCCTTGCACGACTCAGGAATTGGGCGAAACACTACCTTGTTTGACACCCTCAGACACTGGGCCTATGTAGAGGTCAAAAAACACCCTTCCCTTGCTGCTTTTCAAGCTTCCGTGGACTCCAAGGCATTGACTATCAACGGTCACTTCCTAGACCATTTAAATGGTGTTCTACCAGCGAAAGAAGCCCTTTCAACAGCAAAGTCTGTAGGCAAGTGGACTTGGAAGCATAGAAACAGCATTGGCAACCAGAAGAACAGAGGTGTTCTTGAGCTTCCAGAAGACATGCCAATCAAAGAAAAGCAGGCACTTGGTGCTGATTACTCACATGTTGTGAGAACAGAGAAAGTGGATGACACCATCAAAGCAGCTATCTACACCTGCAAGCAACGTGGTTTAACTCTGACATCTGGCAATTTGGAAAAGTGTGGTCTAGCCAGAAGTACCTTTTCCAAACATAAAGAAGCTGTTCAAAACTGGACAAGAATCCTAACTACATAACTAGTCATATGGGTTCACTATGGTGTATATCAGATAGTTACCCCCATCTACCGGGGTCATTGAGCAAAGAAAATTCCGAAGGACTTAAATCAAAAATCAAGATCCCGCCAGGGTTTCAATTGCATACGATATATCCGAAGGACAAACTTCAATAGAAGTAAGAAAAATCGCGCCGCACGCAATTTTTGACTTCTAATTTTCTTGCGCTAACTTAATATCAGCATCGGTTTCCAATCCCTGTTTAGCCAGTGCGAATTTTTATTATTATTAAGCAAGAGAAATCCCAGAAATGGGATTTTCTCATTTACGCTTGACTTTCTCATTTATTTCTTTAAACTCAGCCAAAAGGAATTGAAAGAGATGGATCACACAGATAAACCAAAAAACAAAAAGAAAAATCTGGAATATTTACTTAAAGGCATTGACTTGAACGCCATTCAATTGAATATTGATATCGCTAAGGACTCAAGAAACATCGAGAGGCTTTTTTGGTTTATATGCGTACTTCTTTCAATTGGCCTTACGTGCATCATCTACATTTTCTTGCACCATTACAAATACATTTAACAAAAAAACACTATGAAATTAAAAATAACAGTCGCCTTGCTAACATTTATGGCCTTAAATTCTTTTGCTCAAGAGATGAACAAGACTCCCCCTGAAGATCCTTTAGTCATTCAAAGCAGCCAAGGTAGAATTGAAATTAGAAATCCTTCTTCTTGCACACAACATAGAGCCGACAATGGTTCTATTGCAATCACCTGTCAGAATCAGTGCAAGCAGACTACTGACAGCAAGGATGGGAAAGTCTTAATTCAATGCTAATTAACAGACAAAAATAAAGCGCCTCTAGGGTGCTCTATCTTATTTAGCCTGCCAAGCCTTGAAGAACTCATGAAGTGATTCATGAGCCTCTACGACTTTTTGGCAGAATTCAGGATTCTCAAACAAAAAATAATAGAGCGAGTACTTGTCAGGCTCAATATTAATGCCAGTCTTTGCGACATCAACCACAGCATCCTTGAAATAGGGAGCCGGACCGATGAGAATGATACTGGGGTAAGCCAGTGCAATCAGTGTGTCGTCAATGGTAGTGTTCGTATCCTTGCGGAAAACGGGCTTAATACACTCTTCAAAAAAACGGAAATGAGGGTTCATGATGTCCATATGAGTTGCGAAGACGTATTCGCTCATCAAAGTGGAGTATGAATTTTTTCATGTTATTACTTTGGGAGACGCCCCATTGATGGAGCGCCATTACTAGGTTTTTGATTTTTTCAACTGGTCAGAATCAAGGAAGAAAAATGTCTTGAACTGGCCATTCGTTCTGATACCGAATTCTAAGGCTTTAACTTCGACACTCAAACTCGCTTCAGAGGAATCTTTTCGGATCTGAGGCCTACGTTCATCAGTTAGCCCCTTCACAATGCCGTAGACACGAATCATAGTTTTCTGGCCATCTCTCAGCGATTCAATCTCCTTGGCTTTTTCAATAGGCACTTTGACCGTCAATTGCATATCCCCGCGATTGTCACCGAGCATGCCTAGCGCCTTAAAATCTGGACGATAGAAGAGGTTGTAGCGGTAGTTTTTTGAGTTCTGATAGGAGACAACTTGATAGATGGCGTTTGGCCGAATGGTGAGGTAGTACTCGCCATTGCTCACATCAGGGCCAGCAACAAAGAGCATTTCACCTTGCCAGCCGTACACGACATTGAGCTTGCTTTTATCGGAAGCCACTTCATTTTTAACTTTTTCCGCAGCTTCTTGTTTTTTAAATTCGTTCGTTTCCGTAGCCAACTGGGGACTAAGGATACCTGCCAATACGATCCAATCAGGTTGCTCAACTGAAGCTGCTTGCTGAATCCATGTTTTCACATAGGCTTCAAAAGTAGATTCTGGGAATTTCTGATACTCATCTTTGCTGGCTTCAGAAAGCTCTTGACGCGTGTAGTTTGTATACAGCGAAGGAATTTCAAAAACAGGCACCAATGTTTGATTGCTAACTGTGCCAAATTTTTCTGTTTGCCTGTAGATTGGTGTATTGTCTAGGGCTGCTGGCGGATTATTTTGCGATTGCACATCCTCTGATTTCTTGCCACATGCGGTAAAACCGGCAACGATCAGGAATACAGCAAAAACTTTAGTTAGGGTATTAATCATGAGAACACCCTTAGAAACTGTATTGAAGGCTAATGTTGAAGTTGTTCAGATTGACCCGACCGAATTCCTCTTCTGAGCCAACCTTTCCGTAATAGGCATACTTGCCGACGACCGCCACATTTGTTGTTAATTCGTATTGAGCACCAATGGCAGCATAAGGAGACAACCCCATCTTGCTGGAGATTTCAGGCGTTCCCGTCAAAGGCACCACGGTACCGCTGTGTGTAGGAGAACGTTTGGCATCGTAGACAAACGCCCCTGCCTCAACAAGAAAGGACACCTTCTCAACCACTGGAAACGTTCCCACCGCTGACAGTGAGTAGCCCTTGACGTTCAGGTCAGAGTTAGCGTTTCCACCTGTGATGTTGTAGCCCCACTTTTGCTTTCCAAAGTCGGTGTACTCAGCCTTGACAGACCAGTTTTGCGAAAAACGATACCCACCATAGAGATTGAAGGACGTGCTGTCGCGTGTTTCGTAGGTGGAGGCATTGAAGCCAGCAGCAGCGATGCTTGGATTCACCCGGAAGTCTTGAGAGTCGAAGGTCATGTTTGACTGACCCACACCAGCACCCACGTACCAGTCGCTCTTTTGGTCCTGGGCATGAACCAAGGAGGAAAGCACCAACCCAACCAGCGCGAGGCAGAATTTCTTCATCATCGTTTTTTCCCTAAAAGTTGAAAAATCATCACTTGAGTGCGAGAACACGACCTTTAAGGTCGTGACTCAACTTTAGCGCATGTTCAACGCATTAGGTTGACTAGCAACCATACAAGTTGTCACACTTAAAGTTACTCAATGCCCACACAGATCACACCGCACAAGGAGCTTTTCAAAAGCATTGGTAAGGCCTTAGCGCTTCGGAGGGAGTCGTGCGGCCTGACTCAAGAGGAAGTCTCTCAAGCACTTCAAATCGGCCCTGAAGCTGTGAGCCGCATGGAGCGAGCCATCACCATGCCAACAGTGCAAAGACTCGCTGAACTTGCCGACCTCTACAGGTGCGGCATTGACGAACTACTGATAGAGAGCAGCAGCAGGACAAGTGACCAGGCAGAGCTGATCTCACAAGTTCTTCAGACCCTGCCTGAAGCAGACAGGGCCATGATCGTTGAAGTGGTGCAAAAGATTGCGGAAAGGCTGAAGCACCACCTGTAAGCAAGCCAACTTTCAGTTGGCCTCACGGCCCTGATCAGCCACAGTTCTTTGACCACCTACGCCCAAATACTTCTGCCTCATTGCCAACATAGTGACTACAGGCTTTTGGGCGCTGATTCCGACCAGCAAGGCTTCTTGCGGCACTTCTCTTCCGTTGAGGTACCAGACTAAGGTGCCATCAATTCCAACCAAAGCTGGACCGTCCTCACGGTGAACTAAGCCATTCACGTACCAAGCTTGAGCACCGTTCATGAACTCAATGGCTGGTCCACCAATTCGGTGTCTCTGACCATTCAGATACCAGGAATGGCTTCCGTCTGAAAAGATCACAGCAGGACCAGCTTTACGGTGCCTTCTGCCACGTATCCACCATTCTTTTCCACCGTCGCCCCATTCGACAGCAGGCCCATCCTCACGGTGTAATTCCCCATTGAGATACCAAGACACTGAACCATCAGATTCAGTGCAGGCAGGACCATCCTCACGGTGAAGCTGGTCATTGAAATACCAGTATTCAACGCCTTCATCTATATATTGTCCATTTTTCATTTCATTTTTCCTTTAAAGCTTTTTCCATTACAAAAAAAGATCACAAAAGTCAAATTTACATTAAAACCCGTTATCGAGTATTAAGCATCTTCGGATGCTTTTTTTACAACCCTACGTTTCTCTTGGTGTAACCAAGAACCAGTTCATAGATCTATTTTCTTGACAAGAGTACAGTTCGTTTTGTTGATTAAACAAACAAAGAAATTAATCAACAACAACTAACCCAATAAATCTAGATTGGCGCATGGGGTGCTAAATTAGAAGGGTTAAAAACTGACTCAACTGAAAGGAAATTTATGAATCAATTAAATCTTGTCGCAGTGCCTAACGGTGTTTTTGGTCTTGACGAAATTCTTAAAACCGGACCAATGAAGAAATTCGTTGAAGAGATTAAATCCGTGGAGGACGCAGAGACAAACAAAATTAAAGTCTTTCTTGTTGCGTATCAAATCTCTGATACTTTGGCTCAAATGAAATTGCAAGGTTTTGACAAGTCACAGGTAAACATGAATAACTTGAAGGAATCCATCAAGGTGACTATTGAACTTGGTTATGAAATGATCATGAAGACTTTTAGCAATCACGAACGAAAAACAATTCGTGAGTTGTTTAGGAAAACCATAGCGAACTAAGCAAAAACAGACACCACACTGGTGTTTTTACAGCGATTACCCACTTCATACCTACCACTTGAATTCATTCAAATGGAAAGGAGGGTTCTAAATGTGACTTAAACAAAACCAACTTAAAGAAAGGGTTCCACCATGAACCACGCAGAACAAAAATACTTCGGAATTAATGCACTTCACAACCTTGATGGCCAAGCTGGTCTTGCCACCGTTCCAAGCAACTTCGTTGACTTGGTATTGACTGACCCTCCCTACGGCATTGCAGACAGTTCCAAGCTCACCAAGAAAGGCAGCAAGATTGTCACCACCCGCCAGGCATGGGGTTCAGACTTCCAAGATAGCTGGGCCAACATTGACGACTACTACCAATGGCTTAAGCCATTCATTGCCCAGTTTGTCCGTGTGCTCAAAGACAACGGCTCAATGATTTTGTTTCTTGACCGCAAATACACCGGTTTGATTGTTCATTACCTTGAACGAGATTTTCACTTGAATTTCAAGAACAAGATTTACTTCAAAAAACTGAACGCTGTCCCTAGCATCCGTAAGGTTAATTATCGAAGCTCCATCGAAGAATGTGTATTTCTTACTAAAGGCAAGCAATACACCTTTAACTTTGGTGAACAAAAGGACATGACCCAAGTTTTTGAGGGGCCAATTGGCAGGAAAAAGACTAAACACCCAACAGAAAAATACTCTTGGATGATTGAGCCACTTATCAAAATCCATAGCAAAGAGGGGGATGTTGTCTTAGATGCTTTTGCAGGTTCAGCCACAACTCTGGTCCTTGCAAAGAAACACAACCGACATGCGATTGGCTTTGAGAAGAGTCCTGCCATGTATGAGATGGCCAAGGCCAGGATCGAGGCAGAGCAACTTGCCTTTGACTTCTACGCACCAGATGACGAACCTGCCATCGTGCGCGAGTTGGACAGGCTCATGGATACCGAGTTGGCAGACTTGGTTGCAGCATAAGGAGAGCAGCCATGAAAAACACTACTTGCCTCCAATACTGCATCAATGGAATGTATGACAAGCTTTTCAACTTTGTCAAGACTCAAGATGGCAGAAAATTGATTCCGGTTTTCAAGAAACTGGGAGCGACTACCGAAGATCGGATTAAAGAACTTTTGATTGGCTACAACAGCTATTTCATGGTTCAAGCAGGAATGCAACTTAAAGGCATGCCTAAGCATCCACTATCAGTGATTGAATTCATGGGGTCTGAAGACTTCTCTGCATTGCATGATGAACTTACAAAAACAGTTCAGGACAATTACCCGATACTAATGTCCTACTTAAATCGGAAACAGAAGCGAAAACTAGAAGTGCTATTCGTATAAAACAAAAGCACCCACTGGGTGCTTTTTGTTGACTATCAATGTGATTTTGCTATAAATAATAGAAACAGGAGAAAAAATGAAAGGAAAAGTAGCAATAGAATTTGAATCATTCCAACGAATCTACTTTAATGTAAAGTCAGGAATTGCCACACCATCAATCCAACAATCTTTATCTGATTCAGCAACAGACGATCCATTCTTTGAGCAAGAATCCACATTTAGCGATCTTCTTGATCTAGCAATCAAGGGAAACAGTGTGTTCAATGGCACTATCAGACCAGAAGACAGGACATATCTTTTAGATGGTTTTGAGGCTTTGCAAAAAATCATCAATGAAAAGAAGAAACAGGTTGAAGCGATTCCAGACTTCGGAGAAGTCATACAAATCAAGTTCAAGCCATAAAAAAGCACCCAATTAGATGCTTTTAAAATTATTCGGGCTTTGGATTTTTGTAGGCTTCTTCGATCTCATGTGCCGCTCTAGTTCTTGCAATTTTTCGAGCTATTGTGTTTTCTATACTTTCAGAAACTTCTGTTTTTTTCATGTTACAGTCATCATCAAATTCAAGTTCATATACAGGAATAAATTTTGATAGTGCGCTAATATTGGCAGATGTGGCTGGCGCAGTAAACGGAATTCCTCCGACAGTAAAGAAAATGAATTTAACTCCATTGGGAAGTGTCTTAATTTCTGCGAATCCAAAGCCCATAAGCTGATTGCAGCTTATCGGTTTCGACGGTTTTTGCCCTTCAAGCTGAATTGTCTGAGTCACAAAAATATCCTTAATGACAAAAAATATGGGGGAAATAATTTGGCTTACTATGATCATATGCTGTTCTCCTATTTGGAAACAACATACAAAATCAAAATAAATAGTCAACCAAAATCGATGGATACATTTTCAATTAAAACCTCATTGAGTCAAGTCTGACCACCTTCCTGTTCCTAACAATTTCATCCATCTCAGCCGCAAGGGTCTGGTGAAACTCCAACATAGCGGCACTCACTAAACAGCCTTCAAACCAGTAGTCTTCAATTCGATTCTCACCACTGCCCTTGATGACAGCAGGCCCATCCTCACGGTGAAGCAGACCATTCTTCTTCCAGATCTTCACAGTGTTATCGACTACCCACTTCAATTCTGGCTTCATCCCACGACTCCAAGACAAGGACAGCTTCAGTCTAGCGTGCTCTTCCAAGCTTGATCTACGCCCCCTTTGTCAGTCAAAATCATATGAATTTAACTAGATAAGGCGCAACGTGAGCAGACAGCTTCAACTTAGACACATCGTAGGACAGCGGATCAAGCAGAAGCGCATGGAGGCAAAGCTCGTTCAACGGATGGTGGCCGAAGAGCTAAACATGTCCACTGAGGGCTATGCCAGGTATGAACGCGGCGATAGCTCACCAGATGTGGAGTTGCTAGGCATGCTTGCCAAGACTTTTGGATGCTCAGTAGCTGAACTGGTGACTGAAACCAGCACCGCCTTGAATGCGCAGGCCCAGCACATTGCCAACCTCATGGATGGTCTAGGCAGCGGCGATAGAGATGAATTGCTGAAGATCGTTGAAGGTGTGTGTGCCATCGCCCATAAGAAGTACAAAAAAATCGCATAGAAGATTAATCGCCGCCCTGGACAGAAAAAAAGAGCACCATTTGGTGCTCTTTCTTTTGTTCTCCATGATTACAACGAAACGAACACAACTGGAATGCCAGTACCTGTATCGCTAGCGCAAGAAGTTGTTAGCGCACCAATATTCAACGATCCAGTTCCAAATGGTTTAACCTGAACAGTACCAGTGCCCACTTCGATCTGATCCCATCCTGCACCCGCTCCTGAAATCAACTTCGCACAAACTGAACCTGGAACATTGTTGTATTCAACTCTGAACGCGTTGTTTGTGCCACCAAGACTAACTGGTGTAACTATCACGGGCCCGCCGAAACTATTGGTGATGGTTCCATTTCCTGCTTGATATGGCATAGGACGCATTGAGTCAGGTGTTATACGACCATCATTGAGAATGGTATTGGTTATCCCTGCATAATTCTGTGTTCCGCCATATAAACTCTTGATTCCACCTCTTAAAGTGTCTAAGTTTTTGCCTTCGGTTAGTGCTGCATTTGAGTTTTGAACTTTGCTGTAAACGGTATAGATACCAATACCAGCCAAGGCAATGAATCCAACCACCAACAAGATCTCTACAAGAGTAAAACCGTTCTTTTTATTTTTAAGCATTCTCATTATTTCCCCTTTTTTATTGTTATTTATTTAAGCTAGATCAAGAAAATAAAAAGTCAACGGTTGTTGACAAATAAAACTAAACTGCTAGATTAAAAATGATCGAACGTCGGACATTCCTACCTTTGGTTATTGTTAGAAAAAGACTGGCATACGCTGGTCTTTTTCGCTCTTCATTAGAAATATGCAACATGGAAAACATTACAAACCCACCATGCCTGGCCGTCCGAATCGACACCTTTAGATATTGATATACGCTCGCTATGCAATTCGAGTGCTATATTTTCGCTCGGCAACTAGGTCACGCGAGGGAGAACGCTTCGCCGTTCCCTAATTATGTGAGGCCGGGGCCGCCACAAGGCAAGTGCGTTGCAACAAGCTTATTCACTACGGTCAATTTTTATAAATTCAGAAGGGTCTTCTGATAGAAACCATTTCATCCAAGATTCTTCCAAATTCATTCCTTCTGTTAAATCCATCTCTTTACCCAACTTATTCATTCCATTCTTGAACCAGGGCTTAATAATTTCTTTTTTCAAGTCTCTTCTTATAAGAAATTCAACTCTATCTTCGAAAGTTACTCCCATAATTCTATAAATATCTTTTGCAAGCAAATAAGTAACTCTTGAAATTGTTAGGTTTATTCTAACCTTTCCATTTTTAGGCAATGTCATCTTCACCTCCGATATCATATTTGCCACCAAACTGGTTATCATCATTATGCTCATCATCGTCATGCGAAGCTTTTTGAGCGTTGGAAGCTAAGTTGGCCTGCATCACATATTTAGTAAGCAAATCGCTTTTCATCATGTCCTTAAACCACTGGTTCTTTGACATCACATCAACATCTCTTTTTAATAAGTCCTCAATCCTTGATTCCATAGATATACCTTGACGGTTATATGCCATTCTGCAAAGAATATATAGGTCATGATCTATTCTTGCTCCAATACGAACAATCTTTCTTTTGGATTCCTCTTCTGCATTCATCACACCAACCTTCTTTAACGCTCTTTTTTTTGTTGCCATTTGTTATTCTCCTTTTGGGCCATTCGTATATGAATACCAAGCCAAAAACGATTGTCAACCAAATATTCATACACACACGTGTACTGTGCGTACGAATACTCGTTCAAATTGGAGTGCCAACGGCTGTATCTTCTTGCGTAGTAGTTTCTATAGACTGCCGCGCAAAATGGAGTGCCACTGTCCATAGCAAATGGTGTACAGCTTGCTATGGAGTGTTGTTTGCAAAAACATGAATTGCTATGAAGTTCAATAATCAAAAAATCGTTTTGATATGAATGTCCTTTTGACTATCAAATGACTACTTAGTGATATTGAATTATTGACATCCATATTTAAAGCGCTAGCATTAAATAAAGCACCGTTACTCTAACCCCCTACAAATTCAAAAAAACAGGGTTTCAAGAGATTAAGCAAGGTCAATCAATCCTACGTTATCCCTTTCGGGCTAACTTTAGGTTGAATATCGTGGGTTTCACCCACACCCCCTGCTGCGCGAAGCTCGATAAAAATAACAAAAAGGGAGGCTTCCAATGGAACCCATAAAAAAAGAAAAAGACCCGACTCTCAAAAAAAGAGCGGGCCAAGCAGGCGTAGAAGCCAACAAAGAAATTCGTACCAAGCGTTTTGAAATCAGATTCACACCTGAAGAGTGGATCGCTCTTCAAGATAGAGCCGCTGAAGCTGGCGCTTCTTCTACTGCGATCTGGGCCCGTGCTGTGCTTCTTTCAGCACACGATCAATCCAACCAGGAAACCAAAGCAGAGCACAAATTGCGTGTTCAGCTTTTGGCCTCTCTTGGAAAAATTGGTAGCAATATAAATCAGATTGCTAGATCTCTAAATCGTTTGAAAGTTTGGAATGAATCAACCGAAGGAATGTTCAAAGAACTCACCAAGATTCAGGAAGGAGTGTGCACTATTGCAGAACTATTCAAAGGGAAAAAATGAACATAACCATTTTCCCAACTGGCAAATGTGGCGCCGAATCAGCGGTTAAATACTTACTCAGTGATACCGATCATGAAGGCAAGAAGCGCCCTGTTCAACCAGAAATTCTATTCGGTGATCCCAACACTTTCACCGAAATTGCTAATGCCACGAAAAGGCTGCACAAGTACACCTCTGGTGTCATCGCCTTTCGTGATAACGATTCTGTAACCCAAGAACAGATCACAACGCTGATTGAGACATTCCGTTCAACATTCCTACCATGTTTGCAGGTTGATGAAAACTTTGCTGACTTCTGGGTCATGCACAAAGATAAAGAAAATATTGAACTTCATTTTCTTTATGCCAATACAGAGTTAACCAGTAATTCTCAATTAAACATTCATCCACCCGGTGAAAAAAACATTCAGTTTTTCAACACCTTTGTCAGTGTCATGAATGACAACTTCGGATTCGCACAAGTGGTGCCAGATCCACTCAAAATCAGTTTGAAACCCTTTGAGGCCAAGTCACCCAATGGGAAGAAGAACAAGAAGACTAAGACCGACTTTGCAAAAGTTCTTCACTCTGAAATCGTGGGTGGCTTCATAACGAATCGAAACCAGCTTATCGGATACATGAAGAAGAACGGCATGGACATTCCGAAAATTGGTGACGACTTCATCACCGTTCGCCTGCCTGGTACAAAGAAGAACACCCGCTTGAAGGGGCCACTTTTCAAGAGGGATTCAGACTATGGCCAACTGGTGAATGAACACCACCAGTCCAAGATCCCGAAGTTCCTAACACCTGACGAAGCACAGTCACAAAGGGTCAAGCTTATCCACCATATCGAGGCAAGAACAGCCTTCAATCAGCGCCGATACCTAACACCTAGAGCAGGTGCCAAACGCACTCACAAACCGTTCAAGAAGGCTTCTGGTGTAACCAAGGTTCATGAAGAAAGGCCAGTGCCAACCAAAGAAATCCGCAATGCATTGGAGGAACAGCTTACCCAGTTGAAAGAGCAGTCTGATCCTGCTACCAAACTACCAACGGCAAGCCTCCCTCACCACGTTGCACGACGCCAAGATGAACAGGAGCGTGAAGGCCCGTTGTCTGGTGTCATGGCTGCTGGTGCCGCACTTGGTGGACTCGAAACACAGATTGGCAGTCTATCTATGCAGTATCACAGCCTGCTTCTTCAACTTGCCAGTGCTAATGGCCAAAGAGCTTCACAAATCAAAAGCCAGCTTATGGCATTGGAGCAAAAACTGATCGCTTTAAATCTTGAACTTGAAAAGAAAAAGGCACAACACAAAGGTGAAAAAGATTTAAAGATCAAGTAAGCACCATTAAAGTAATTTTAATATGACAGTAAAAATCATATGATTTTCACTTGACATTGCACTTGCTTCTGCTATTTGTACATAACAGGAGAAATCGAATGATCAAGAGAGAGTCAAATGCATATAAGCAAATAAAAGGCAACATAGCAAAGCTGACAATCATTCAGCAAGCTACAGAATTCTCCCCTCAAAAGCTCGTCCACTTACACCTTGTGTATTGCACTGATCTTTTAGAAATAATGGATGTAGGAAAACTCAGCACAAAGAGCTTCTATAAATACTTCATCAAGGAATCTTGTAAGTATTTAAAAGAAAACCAAGCCAGCAAAGCCTATCAAACAATTTTTGAATCAGTAAAAGAACATTACCTTACAAAGAAATACTTCGGTTCAGATTACTATGAGATTATCAAAGAATACAAAGAAGCGGAGAGCACGCTTAGGGATTTCGTACTTGATGGCTACAAAGCTCTATTTCCTATTACGCCCGAAATGACCAAGGCAGAGGTAGCCAGAAGGAATCAGAGGATGGGAAAAATATCAGTGAGGAACTGGATTGGTGACATTGGAAATTATCAATTCTTTCACCAGGCCCCAAACTTCATGCAAGTGAATGTCAATAATGAAATACAGATGGCAGAGATATTTCTGCACAACCTTATGGATGACAAGAGTCTTGACTTGGAAATCATGAAGCTTTCCAGCAATCTATACCTTGAAGAGAAGTTGGCTCCAAAGTCAATTCAAATCAAAACCAAGCTAGTAAAAATATAACCCAAGGAGAAACAATGAACAGAAGGGAGCTAGATAAAGAAATATTACATGCCATTGAAGTTTTGAAACAAAATAGCATAAAAGTTACCGCCATCAACATTCAGAATATTTCTGAAACAAAGTTAAGGCTCTATCAGATTTACACATCAAAGCATAAGAATCTGATGGAAATTAGAGACAAAAAGCAACGACGTGATAAATCGGAGATCGTAAGTTCCATACTCTCAAGTGAAGTCGAAAAGGAAAAAGCTTTGGGTGCGCGATATTTGATAGTGAACAATCCGTCAGTCGACAACAAGCCAAACAAAGTCAGCATCGATCTGAACTACTCAATCGGGGACACAAGAATGATCATCATCAGAAACGATGCAGACTCAGACGATCTCGAAGAAATGATTGAAGATGCGACCTTTATTCTCAAGAAGTTTATTGAGAGAATTAAGCGTGAACAGGCAAAGCTTTCCAAATGAAAAAGCACCCGATTGGGTGCTTTAAAATTGAATGTGGATCACTTAGCTATCTTTTTATTCTTCTTCGCGTTTGCCTTTTCCTCTTCATATTTCATTTCGTGGACAAATTTCTTGGCCTTTTCATGAGTTAAGAAGCACTTCAAAATCTTGTCAGATCCTTCGTGTTTTACACAATATCTAACTCGATAATTTAAGGTGCTTACATTTTTTTCTTTACCATCTTCATCAAGAGGGTAGAAATATTCTCTTGAAAGAACGATCTCAAAGCTCATTGATCTTTTCCTATTTCTGATAATTTCTTTAATAATCTTCGTCTTCATTTGTTATTCTCCTTCTTGAGAACAACATACAAAACACAATGCCAAAGTCAACAAAAATCAGTATCGAAGAGTGGCTTTTGTTCTTTCAGTTAAATTCATATGAATTTAACTTACTACTTTTTCTTCAGCCCACCTTTTTCTATTTGATAACTCACCGTATCGAATAGAAAATCAGCAAGTGTTTTAGCTGAATTCACGGCAAGTTTTGCATGGTGCCGACTTGGCTTGTAGGCAACACCATGAGCATCGGACATCCTGTTTCGCATGGCAGCAAGGCCATTGATAATGCTGGACAACCCTGAAAGAACCTGCTTAAGTGACTCGGATATGTCCTGCCTGCTGGGATCGAGATTAAGCAACTTTCTCACCCGATTGAAAAGCTTCACTAGGTCCCCATCATTGCCTAGGGCATTTGCATCTAGATCGGCTTCGATCTTTACGCAGACCGCCTCAACCAGACTTCTTGCATTGGTAATGGCACCTGAATAGTCGCCCACTTCAACCTTGTCTCTGCACTTTTGAATTTGCTCTTCAATCAGAAGTTCACTAAGTTCTTCCGATTCTGCAAAGCGGTTTTCAACCTCAATGACTGCACCAGCCAGTTCACGAACTTTGTAAAAGTTGCCATCTCTGACAACTTCATAACCGTCATACTTCAAAATTTCGTTGATCTGAACAGCGCAAGCCTCCACTGTTCCAGTGGTAACTTCAAGCCAAAGCCTTAGGTCAAGCATTTCCCGAAAGGCATCTTTCAGCTTTGGCTTTCCATTCAGTTCTGCAACCTTCTCTTTCGCAAAGGTTGCACGACTGGGGAATCCCTGTCCATAGACTTCCCTAAAGCCCATCTTATTGAAGAAGGCTACAAGTTTCGGACCGCTTCTATACGGCCACCCTTCAGGATCGCCTGCAATGAATTCGCCAATTCTTTGAGCAGAGAAGTCGGACAACTTCATTATTTAAAGTCTGAAAAATCGAGACTAACAATGACCTTCTCAAGTCCGATTTTCTTTTGCTTCAAAAAGTCCATCAATTCCCAAGTGAATTCATAGCTCTTTGATGGTGTCACCGTAGCAATTCGCCACGAAGCACTTTGCCCTTGCTCATCTGGTTCTTGCCACCAGCATAGATCCGCCGCAGTTAACAATCTCAACTCACCGTCCATATCTGGGAAGCTACAGACTCGCTGCAAATAGTCAGCATTGATAAATTTGTTTGTCTCATCCCAAGCTCCACGATCAAGAAGGAACGCGTAGAACTGGCGCGAAATCCTTGGTAGTCCCCTCAACTTCTTGATGAGTTTTTTGAAGTCCTTTTCGACATCTTCTTGGCTAACATCGTAGGTTGCCTTCTCCTTTGCTGCCTCAGAGACTAGATGTCCGTAGTAGGTGTCGATACCTTCAAATCGCTCACGTGGTACCTGCTCAATGAATGAGTCAATGTTTGTTTGAAACTTACCATGTTTGTCTGGAACTTCTAGTTCAATCTTGACACGGGCCACTTCCTTACTGACCAAGTCATGCAGTCTTTGAAGTTGTTCAATTTGAAGGGATAGAACCTTCTTCAACACGTCCCCAATATCAAGAATGTGTTCTTCAGCAATGAAGCCGAACGGCTTGGAAAGGGCAGCATCTAGTGTGTAGCTGCCTTGCTTGTCCTGCAAGATCAACACAAACATTTTCGGAAACTTTCCAACTTGCTTGGCCGCTTTCTTCAGTGTCTCGTTGACCTTGCTTGAACTCTTCGTGGACGTCACCTGAAAGGCAACTTTTGCAACTTCGTCGCCCAAGTCCAAGCCGGGGTTGTTTGATCGCTCTTCATTGAGATTTATCAGCTTGTAACCATAAACAATGTTGAGGATGTCTTTGAAAAAATCCTCTAGATAGCGATTCAAATCAAAAAGCTGAAGTCCACTTCGGCTCTTAACCTGTTGTGAAACCGCCGTCAGTTCATCGATGATCTGACCAATGAAATAGCCTCTTGTAATCATTCTTTTCCAGCCTCTTCATCCCATTTTTTTAGCAGCGCAAGCTTTTCAGCAATCTTGACTTCAAGTCCTCTTGGCACTGGCTTATACCAACCCGCTTCTTCTATGCCTTCAGGAAGATAGGTTTCACCAGCAGCATAGGCATTGGGTTCATCATGAGCATATCTGTACTCATGCCCATATCCCAGTTCCTTCATGAGCTTTGTTGGAGCATTGCGAAGGTGAACAGGAACCTCACGGCTCTTGTCCTGCTTCACGAAGGCTTTAGCTTGGTTGTAGGCGTTGTAACCAGCATTGCTTTTCGCAGCTATGGCCAGATAGATGACAGCTTGCCCCAGTGCCAATTCACCTTCAGGACTACCCAACCGCTCATAGGTCAGTGCAGCATCGTTAGCTATCTGCATGGCCCTTGGATCAGCCAAGCCTATGTCTTCCCATGCCATGCGAACAATTCGCCGGGCCAGATACCTTGCATCAGCACCACCGTCCAACATTCTTGTCAGCCAATAAAGGGCAGCATCAGGATGGGACCCACGCACTGACTTGTGCAAGGCTGAAATCTGGTCATAGAAGTTATCGCCACCCTTGTCAAAACGACGACTGTTCAAGGTCAAAGCATTCTGCAAGAAGTCAGCATTGATTGCTGTGATCCCAGAAGCCTTAGCTGCTGTACTGGTCTGCTCCAACAGGTTCAAGAACCTTCTGGCGTCCCCATCTGCGTAGCCAATGATGGTGTCCCTAGCCAGGTCATCAAACTGAAGATGGCCAATGGCAAGCTCTTGAGCACGGACAAGCAACAGCTTCAGTTCTTCGTCTGTCAAGGACTTCAAAACATAGACCTGAGCCCGCGACAACAAAGCCGAATTCACTTCAAAAGAAGGGTTCTCAGTGGTAGCACCAATGAAGGTGACTAACCCACTTTCAGCATAGGGAAGAAGTGCGTCTTGTTGGGACTTATTGAACCTGTGAATTTCATCTACGAACAAGATCGTGTGCTTGCCCATAGAGAGGTTCTGCTGTGCTTGCTCCATTGCAGCGCGAATGTCTTTGACACCAGAGAACACCGCAGACAAGGCAATGAACTCGCACTTGAAGGCTGTAGCTGTGAGGCGTGCCAAAGTGGTTTTACCAACACCCGGCGGCCCCCAGAAGATCATGGAGTGTGGTTTGCCTGACTGGAAGGCAAGTCTTAAAGGCTTACCTTCACCCAGCAAGTGCGACTGTCCGACCACCTCGTCCAAGGTCTTTGGACGAAGTGCTTCAGCCAGTGGTGCGGAGGGCTCTTGTGCGAACAAATCAGCCATGCTTCACCCCCATTGAACAATGCGGAAGCACAAGGAATTGCACAAGCAGCTTCCTAAGTCGTTGATTTATAAGGGACTTGACAGCTTTGTTGAAGCGGTGCACTTCATCCACAAACATGATCGTGCGCTGGGGGTGCAAGCCGGTGCGAACGGCCTCGGCTTTTTCCACGGCCTCGCGGATGTCCTTGACGCCACCCAGCACCGCGCTGATGCACAGAAATTGGGCATCAAAGGCATCGGCCATCAAGCGGGCGATGGTGGTTTTTCCTACGCCTGGCGGGCCCCACAAAATGCAGCTGTGAGGCTGACCGGACTCGAATGCAAGACGCAAGGCCATGCCCTCGCCCAGCAGATGCTGCTGGCCCATCACCTCGCCCAGATTTCGAGGGCGCAAGCGCTCGGCAAGTGGGGCGTGGGGGGACAAGTTGGCCGCTTTCATTGACCCCTCCCGCACATCATGGCTTGATGACGTCAGCGCCAGCAGGGGCTTTGAATACAAATGTGCTGGCGGGTAAAACCGGGTTGATCTCAAAAGCCGAGAAAGTCAACACCGAACGCTGGCCAAGGCTGTCCTGCACGTCCAGCACGGCCAGTTCGGGTCCTGCGGGGGTAGCTCGCAAGCCCACCAACACCGAGCGAATTTGCCCGTCTGGCGATTGCGGTGTGGCACGTACCCATTGCAACCCATTCCGCTCAGGCTCTGGCGCGAATTGGAAATCGGCTTTCAGGGCCTGTAAGTCAGCGGCAGCCGTCAACAAGGCAGCCGGGGTTGAACCCAGCACCAGAGATTGCTTGCGTGCCGTGACCTGGTTCAGTTCCACATCGTGCAGCCAAAGGGTCTGACCATCGGCGACCAGAGTTTGCACAAAAGGCTTGCGGTAATCAAAACGGAATTTGCCAGGCCGATGGAACTCAAAACTGCCACTCGATGTTTTAGCCCGAGGCGCCTGCCCGGCACGGCTGGGTGAAGTGACGACCTGGACGAACTGGGCACGCCCACTGCGCGCCTGCTTCATGAACTGAGCCAACAGGTCCAGGCCATCGGCTTGCACCGGAACCATCAAGGCCAAAGCCCCACAAGCCAAAAAGCACTTGCCCAGAAATGCCAACGCGGTGCGACACAACCAGAAAATTGAATGCATAGCTGTTACTCGGCCCTTGCAGGCACCAGAATTTCGCGCTGGCCGCTGCCGCTCATGCTGCTGACCAAGCCGGCTTTTTCCATGTCTTCAACCAATCGGGCTGCGCGGTTGTAGCCAATCTTGAGGTGACGCTGGACCAGTGAAATGCTGGCTTTGCGGTTTTTCAAAACCACCTCGACCGCTTGGTCATACATCGGGTCTTTTTCGCTGTTGTCGCCCTCACCGAGCATGCCACCATCATCGTCCGCTGTGCCGCCTTGCAACACGCCCTCAATGTAATCAGGCTCGCCCTGACTCTTGAGATAGTTCACCACGCGGTGCACTTCTTCGTCGCTCACAAAAGCACCATGCACACGGATCGGGAAACCTGTCCCCGAAGGCATGTACAGCATGTCACCCATACCCAGCAAGGCCTCAGCCCCCATCTGATCGAGGATGGTGCGGCTGTCGATCTTGCTGGACACCTGGAACGCGATCCGGGTCGGGATGTTGGCCTTGATCAGGCCGGTGATCACGTCCACGCTGGGACGCTGGGTGGCCAAAATCAAGTGGATGCCGGCGGCACGGGCTTTTTGAGCCAGCCGGGCAATCAGCTCTTCGATTTTCTTGCCCACCACCATCATCAAATCGGCCAGCTCGTCGATCACCACCACGATGTGCGGCAAACGCTTGAGTGGCTCGGGATCGTCCGGGGTCAGGCTGAAGGGGTTGTAGATGAACTCTTCGCGTGCCGTGGCTTCGTCGATCTTGACGTTGTAGCCCGCAAGATTCCGCACACCCATTTTGCTCATCAGCTTGTAGCGCTTTTCCATCTCGGCCACACACCAGTTCAGACCGTTTGCAGCCTGACGCATGTCGGTGACCACCGGGGCCAACAAGTGCGGAATGCCTTCATAGACCGACATCTCCAGCATCTTGGGGTCGATCATCAGCAATCTCACATCGCGTGCCTCGGCCTTGTAGAGCAGCGACAAAATCATGGCGTTGATACCCACCGACTTGCCCGAGCCGGTGGTACCGGCTACCAGCACATGCGGCATCTTGGCCAGATCGGCCACCACCGGGTTGCCAATGATGTCCTTGCCCAGCCCCATGGTCAGCATCGACTTGGCTTCGTGATAAACCTGCGAGCCCAGAATCTCGCTCAGCTTGATCGACTGGCGTTTGGCGTTGGGCAGTTCCAGTGCCATGAAATTCTTTCCGGGAATCGTCTCGATCACCCGAATTGACACCAGACTGAGCGAACGCGCCAAGTCTTTTGCCAGATTGACCACCTGGGATCCTTTGACGCCTGTGGCAGGTTCAATTTCGTAGCGTGTGATCACTGGGCCCGGGGCAGCGGCCACTACACGCACCTCGACGCCAAAATCTTTCAGTTTCTTCTCGATCAACCTGCTGGTCATCTCCAGCGTTTCAGGGGACACCGTCTCTTGACGACTCGACAAACTGTCCAGCAAATCCACCTGAGGAAGTTTGCTGTCCGGCAATTCAGTGAACAGTGGTTTTTGGCGCTCCTTGACCACCCGATCACTGCGCGGGACGTTCATGACCGCAGGCTCAATCACCATCGGGGTCGCTGAAGGCATGGGCAAAGGCACAGGCTCCAGATCGAGCTCACCCTCGGGCGCCAAGGGCAAATGGTCTATGTCCCATTGAGGTTCGATGGCCTGCATGGGCATGGATTTTTCACGTTCACGCAAAGCTTTTTGTCCCAATGCCAGATCTTCTTGAATTTCACGCTTGACATGGCGGGACTGAATCAGGCCATCAATGCGGGCCCCAACAGACTCGGCCAACTGGCCCCATGAAAAGCGAAAGACCATGGCTGCACCCGCCACCACCAGCGCGATGCCGATCAATGCCGCGCCGGTAAAACCAAACCATTGCACACTGACTGCGCCAACCCAATACCCCAACACACCACCACTGTGCCCCGGCAGATGAGGCTCCAGGCGGTACAAACGGGCCCATTCAATGCTCGCGCTCGCCGCCACCAAGACCACCAGGCCAAGCCAAAAAATCCAGCGGCTGTGCCGCCAGTCGGCAGATTGAGGAAACTCGTCTTCATCCGATGGGCCGCGCATCCAGCGGGCCAAAACCACCAACCAGGCGCGGGCCGCCGCTGCGAGGCACCACCATGCGGAATAGCCAAAAGCAAAATACACCAGATCTGCCAGCCAGGCTCCTGCAGGGCCAATCCAGTTGCGTACGCCTTGGCCGCTGCCAGAGGTGGACCAGGCGGGATCGGCAGCTTGATAGCTGAGCAAGGCCAAAAGGCAAAGCAAGAGCAAGGCACCCCCCATCAACAAGCCGATTTCTTGTGCAAATCGCGCCCAGAAAGACTGCGGTGCATCCAGCGCCTTGGCCTGGACCGCAGGGTTGGTCAATGTGTGCAGTGAATAGGTCATAAATTAGGCCTCAAGCTTACCCCATCAAGCGGCCGTTGCGGCATTGCTCGCCCCGAGCTGAGACCCTGACAACATCTTGTATTTGGGGGTTTCTTACAATCGTGCAGTTCAATGCACCACAAGCCCTTTGTCTTTCAACCAACTGCTCAACCCGATTGCCAACATGTCTGCCACTACCAAACACGCCCAAGTCCTGATCCTCGGTTCTGGCCCTGCTGGCTACACCGCCGCTGTGTACGCGGCCCGCGCCAACTTGAAACCACTGCTGATCACAGGCATGGCCCAGGGGGGTCAACTCATGACCACCACCGAAGTGGACAACTGGCCCGCCGACGTTCATGGCGTGCAAGGCCCGGAGTTGATGCAACGTTTTCAAGAGCATGCAGAGCGATTCAACACCGAAATCGTGTTTGACCACATCCACACTGTCAAGCTCGAACAGCGGCCCTTCACCTTGATCGGTGACAGCGGCACTTACACCTGTGACTCACTGATCATAGCCACGGGCGCTTCGGCCAAATACCTAGGACTGCCCTCTGAAACAGCCTTCATGGGCCGGGGCGTGAGCGGCTGCGCCACGTGCGACGGCTTCTTTTACCGAGACCAGCTCTGCTGTGTGGTCGGTGGCGGCAACACCGCTGTTGAAGAGGCCTTGTATCTGTCAAACATCGCCAGCAAGGTCTACTTGATCCACCGCCGTGACAAATTCAAGGCCGAGCCCATCTTGGTGGACAAGCTGATGGAAAAGGTGGCTGCAGGCAAGATCGTGCTCAAGACCTTCCAGACCCTGGAAGAAGTGCTGGGTGACGCATCGGGCGTCACGGGTGTGCGCCTCAAAAGCACCGTGAATGGTGGCCTGGAAGACATCGAACTCAAGGGTTGTTTCATTGCCATTGGCCACTCCCCCAACACCGACATCTTCCAGGGGCAACTGACCTTGGAAAACAACTACATCGTGACCCAAAGCGGCTTGAAGGGCTTCGCAACTCAAACTTCCGTACCCGGTGTGTTTGCCGCTGGCGATGTGCAGGACCACGTCTACCGCCAGGCCATTACCAGCGCGGGCACTGGCTGCATGGCTGCCCTGGACGCGCAGCGTTTTCTGGAACAAAACAACGGCTAAGGAAACTTCCCTGAGCCTGCCGTGCCTTGCCCAAATGGGAAAAGAGCCGCTTTCTGGCTATAATCCTAAGCTTTGCTGCTTCTGTCCCGACGTTTCATCGGGGACCTTGAACGCAGCGATCTGGGATACCGCCACCCATAATGGCGAGGTGAGGCTGGAGCGCCAGGCCCCATGCAAGTCTGCATGAGACCATTCGGCACCGGCTGTTTTAAAAGTATCGGAGTGTCCACATGGCACGCGTTTGCGAAGTAACGGGCAAAGGCCCAATGACGGGAAACAATGTTTCCCACGCCAACAACAAAACCAAGCGCCGGTTCTTGCCGAACCTGCAATACCGTCGTTTCTGGGTTGAAACAGAAAACCGTTGGGTGCGTCTGCGCGTTTCCAGCGCCGCTCTGCGCCTGATCGACAAAAATGGCATTGATGCCGTTCTCGCAGACCTGCGCGAACGTGGCCAAGCCTAAACCCAGAACATTAGGAGTCATACACCATGGCAACCAAAGGCGGACGCGAAAAAATCAAGCTGGAATCCACAGCTGGCACTGGTCATTTCTACACGACCAGCAAAAACAAGAAAACAATGCCCGAGAAAATGTCGATCATGAAGTTCGACCCAAAAGCTCGCAAGCATGTTGAGTACAAGGAAATCAAGCTGAAGTAATTCAGCCTGAGCTTTGTATCCCCAAAAACCCGCTGTTCCGACAGCGGGTTTTTTTATGCCTGAGCGCAATCGCTGGGCATGCACTTAGACACATAGTTAAAAGCAGGGACTTCACCAAGAGGCGCCGGCACTTGCCGCCTGACATTCAATAGCGCCTTAGGGCTTGACCCCTGACGGCAATGTTGCGTGGAATTACCCCAAGAACCGCCGCCCAAAAACAGACATGGCCCGAAGGCCCTGTCTGCATGAACGCGAAAAGGATCAGGCGGCCTGGCGAACAGCCCTCAACTTCACAGAGAAGTCTCGCAACGCAGCGATTCCACTTTCTTCGGCACGGCGGCACCAGGCTTGCAAATCAGCCGCCAGTTGTTCACGCGAATGTGAGGTGTTCAGCCAGATTTGGCTGAGCTCTTCTCGCATTTGCACCATTTTGTCGAGCACAGGGCTGGCTGCCCGGGCTTGCCTGAGCTGCGCTTGCGCAGAAGCAGGAACCTTGGCGCTGTCACGATGCAACCAGCGCTGAGCGGCTTGCAAGGCGTGGGCGTCGAGCTTGAGTTTGCTGGCTTCTTGCTGCATCACGGTGCGCACATTGCGTGCATAACCGGCCATCACTTCGTAACGGTTGGCAATCAAGGCTTCCAGCGTCTTCTCATCGGCCACGGGGCGGATGTCGCCGTATGCAAGACGCGGCGGCGTCTTCTTGACGGTGGCCAGACCCATGGTTTCAAGAATTCGGATGTACAACCAGCCGATGTCGAACTCGTAGGGTTTGACAGACAACTTGGCCGATGTGGGGTAAGTGTGGTGGTTGTTGTGCAACTCTTCGCCACCAATCAGAATGCCCCAAGGCGAAATGTTGGTGCTGGCGTCATGCGCCTCAAAATTACGGTAACCCCAGTAATGCGCAGCCCCGTTGATGAGGCCTGCGGCCGTGATCGGGATCCATGCCATCTGAACAGCCCAGACCGTCAGGCCCAGAAAGCCAAACAGCGCCACATCGATGATCAGCATCAAGGCAACGCCTTGCCACGAAAAACGGGTGTACAGGTTGCGCTCAAGCCAGTCATCTGGCGTGCCATGCCCAAACCGCTTCAGGGTCTCCAGGTTCTTGGATTCCTTGCGGTAAAGCTCGGCACCGGTCAACAACACAGTTTTGATGCCGTGCACATGCGGGCTGTGAGGGTCTTCAGCTTGTTCACATTTGGCATGGTGCTTGCGGTGAATGGCTGCCCATTCCTTGGTGACCTGGCCCGTGGTCAGCCAGAGCCAAAAACGGAAAAAGTGTGAAGGGATCGCGTGCAAGTCCAAAGCACGGTGCGCCTGGTGACGGTGCAGAAAAATGGTCACGCTGGCGATGGTGATGTGGGTCAGGCCCAAGGTGATCAACAGCATTTGCCACCAAGAGAAGTCAAACAGGCCATGGCCCATCCACTGAATCACGGAATCCAAAAAGGCCCAATCAGGCAACAACATGAGTTTGTCTTTCTACTGACGCCTGATTTCAGGCAATTTGTCGATTTTAAGTTTTCCGCCGTCAAAAAGACAGCTATTTCCGCCGAATCCGAACTGAATGAATCAGAAAATTTACTTTCTGACCCATGCTGCGGCAAAAAAACCATCTGTGGCATGGCGGTGGGGCCATAACCTCAGGAATGTGCCGCCAGGCGGGGCATCGGGGTTGGCATCGCCCGATGGCGCAGGTGAACACAAATTGGCGGCGTCCGGCACCTTCAGCCGTTCCAGTTCCTCGGCCACATTCAAGGGAACGAAGTCGGGGTTGGCGGCACCAAAGGCTTGGGCGATCAGCTCGTTTTCTTCCGGCAAAACACTGCAGGTTGCATACACCAGCCGTCCGCCAGACTTGACCAAGCGTGAAGCACTTTGCAAGATGGCTTGCTGCTTCTCGGTCAACTCCTGGACAGCTTGGGGCTTTTGGCGCCACTTCAAGTCGGGGTTGCGGCGCAAGGTGCCCAAGCCCGAGCAAGGGGCATCGACCAGCACACGGTCGATCTTGCCCGCCAAGCGCTTGACGCGGTCATCACGCTCGTGTGCGATGGCTGCCGGGTGCACGTTGGACAGGCCGCTGCGTGCCATGCGGGGCTTCATCGCATCCAGCCGGTGGCCGGACACATCAAACGCGTACAGGCGACCGGTGCTGCGCATGGAAGCGCCCAGCGCCAGCGTTTTGCCGCCTGCGCCTGCACAAAAATCCACCACCATCTCACCCCGGTGCGCGTCCACCAGCAAGGCCAGCAACTGCGAACCCTCGTCCTGCACTTCAATGGCGCCACGGGTGAAGGCATCGGTACGCTGCAAAGCGGGCTTGGTCTCCAGCCGCAAACCCCAAGGCGAGTAAGGCGTGGGTTTGGACGCGATGCCGGCTTGCGCCAACTCTTTTTGAATCTCGCTGCGTTTGGACTGCAGCATGTTGACGCGCAAATCCAGTGGTGCCGGTTCTTGCAGGTTCTGGGCCAGCGTCCAGAAATCCTCACCCAGCTGGGCTTGCAGGGCCTGTGCCATCCATTCGGGCAGGTTGTGACGGTGCGGGGCCATCAGGGCACTGGCAGGAATGGCGTCACAGGTGGCCAGCCATTGTTTTTCGGCATCGTTGAGTGCGGCAGCCAGAAAGTCGCGCGGGCCGAAGAACCCCAAAATCGCGAGCTTGCGTTCTTTGGGGCCTGAGCCCGAGCGGGCCAACTGCTCAAACAGCAATTTTTTGCGCAACACAGCAAAAGCCGTTTCTGCCAGTGTGGCGCGCTCACGGGGACCAAGAGCACGGTGCTCGCGGAAATAGCGCGACACAACTGCATCAGCAGGGTGTTCAAATTGGAGGCACAGCCTGACCAGATCGGCACAGGCGTCTAAAAGGGCTTTTGGATGCATGGAGTCTATTGTCCCATCCCAGCCCTTGCAGAATGAACCCCACCCCAGAAAGCGCCCATGTCCGAGCTACTTCCACCACTGATCGAAACGCCCAAAGGCCTGTACAGGCATTACAAAGGCGGTCTGTACCGCGTGCTTGGCACCGTGCGCCACAGTGAAGACCTGCAGCCCATGACGCTTTACCAGGCCCTTTATGGGGAACAAGGCCAGTGGGTCAGGCCAGCGGCCATGTTTGCGGATGTGGCCGAGTTCAACGGCAAGGTGCAGGCGCGCTTTGAACGGATCGGCGACTGAAACTGCCAACTGGCAGGCACGTTCAGGCCCGGCTTGAATCTGTGGACCGCAAAAAGTTGGCCACAGCACGCGGATAAATGAGGTGTTCTTGCGAGAGCACCCGAGCCCCCAGCGCATCGGCGGTGTCACCGGGCAAGATCGGCACCACCGCCTGGGCCAGGATGGCGCCGTGGTCCAGCTCGGAGGTGACCTGGTGCACCGTGGCCCCGGCAAACTGGCAGCCTGCATCGATGGCCCGCTGGTGCGTGTCAAGCCCCGGGAAAGCGGGCAGCAAAGACGGGTGAATATTGAGCAGTCGCCCCTCGTAATGCGCCACAAAACCTGGTGTGAGGATGCGCATGAAGCCAGCCAACACGACAAGGTCTGGGGAAGATCGGTCAATTTCGGCCATCAAGGCAGCATCAAATGCTTCGCGGCTGTCGAAAGCCTTGTGGTCCAGCACCCCCGTGACAATGCCATGCGCTTGGGCCACACGCAAGCCTTGGGCATCGGCCCGATTGCTCAAAACGGCGGCCACGCGGGCGTTCAATCGCTCAGCCCAACGGCCTTGCTCGGCAGCATCGACAATGGCGGCCATGTTCGAGCCCGAGCCAGAAATCAGAATGACAATGTTTTTCATGCAGGACTGAATTATCCCCGCACACTTTTGACAAACCGGCTTTTGTCGCACCAAGGACAGGCCTTAACACGTTGCGCATGATAAAAAGTACGACCGTTTGTTTTTGATGGCGCAGCCTTCAACCGACGCCCCACCACCCCACCGGAGAAAGTTCCCCATGGATTTGGCATTCACCCCCGAAGAACTCGCATTTCGTGACGAGATTCGCACCTGGGTCAAGGACAACTTGCCTGCAGACCTGGCCCGTAAAGTGCACAGCGCCATGCGCCTTACGCGCGAAGACATGCAGCGCTGGGCGAAAATTTTGGGCAAAAAAGGCTGGTTGGGCTGGGGTTGGCCCAGCCAATTTGGCGGACCGGGCTGGACGGCCATTCAAAAACACCTGTTTGAAGAAGAATGTGCCTTGGCCGGCGCCCCCCGCGTTGTTCCATTTGGTCCTGTGATGGTGGCCCCCGTGATCATGGCTTTTGGCAATGCCGAGCAACAAAAACGCTTTTTGCCCGGCATCGCCAGCGGCGAAGTCTGGTGGAGCCAGGGCTACAGCGAACCGGGCTCAGGCTCGGACCTCGCGTCGCTGAAAACCCGCGCTGAACGCGTGGGCGACAAATACATCGTGAACGGCCAAAAAACATGGACCACCCTGGGCCAATACGGTGAATGGATCTTCTGCCTGGTGCGCACCAGCACCGAAGGCAAGCCACAAACCGGCATCTCCTTTTTGCTGATCGACATGAAGTCGCCCGGTATCACCGTGCGCCCCATCAAGCTGCTGGACGGCGAGTGCGAAGTCAATGAAGTCTGGTTTGACAACGTCGAAGTGCCTGCCGAAAACCTGGTCGGCGAAGAAAACAAAGGCTGGAACTACGCCAAGCACTTGCTGGCCCACGAGCGCACCAACATTGCCGATGTGAACCGGGCCAAGCGTGAGCTCGAGCGCCTCAAGCGCATCGCCAAAGCCGAGGGCGTGTACGACGACCTTCGATTCAGGGACGAGATTGCCAAGCTCGAAGTCGACATCGTGGCCCTCGAAATGCTGGTGCTGCGTGTGCTGTCAGCCGAGAAATCAGGCAAAAACTCACTGGACATTGCGGGCCTGCTGAAGATCAAGGGCAGCGAAATCCAGCAGCGCTACAGCGAGCTCATGATGCTGGCCGCTGGCCCCTTCAGCCTGCCCTGCATTTTCGAAGCCATGGAGGCTGGCTGGCAGGGCCAATTCCCAGGTGGCGTGCTGGCCAATGCGCCGCTGGCTGCCAACTACTTCAACATGCGCAAGACCTCCATTTATGGCGGCAGCAATGAAGTGCAACGCAACATCGTCGCGCAAACCGTGCTCGGCTGACCCGAAAGGATTTCAAAATGGATTTCGATTTTTCAGAAGACCAAGAACAATTGCGTGATGCGGTGCGCAAATGGGTGGACAAGGCCTACAACTTCGATCGTCGGCGCGCCATCGTGGCTGCCGGTGGTTTTGACCGCGCAGCCTACGGCGAGATGGCCGAGCTGGGCCTGACAGGCCTGTATGTGAGTGAAGAAAATGGCGGCATGGGCATGGGCCCGACCGAAGCCATGGTCACCATGGAAGAGCTCGGACGCGGCATCGTGCTCGAACCTCTGACCCAGACCCTGATCGCCAGTGCGACACTGCAAACCCACGCCCCTGCGGCCTTGCAAACCGCCTGGCTGCCCCGCATGGCTTCGGGTGACGCGATCGTGGTGCTGGCCTACCAGGAGCGTGCTGCCCGCTACCAACTGAACCGCTGCACCGCACAGGCCAGCGAGTCGAACGGTACCTGGACCGTCAGCGGTACCAAGAGCGTGGTGGCCGTGGGCGACCAGGCCGATGCTTATCTGGTGCCTGCCACTGTGAACAACCAGATCGCGCTGTTTTTGGTTGAACGCAAAGCCAGTGGCGTGAGCACACAAGCCTATGTCACACAAGACGGCTCATGCGCCGCCGAAGTGGTGCTCCACCAGGCATCGGCGCAACTGGTCACGCTGAACGGTCTGACCGCCCTCGAAGAAGCCGTGGACATCGGCATGGCCTGCGCCTGCGCTGAAGCCGTGGGTGTGATGGACAAGACTTTGGCCATCACCGTGGACTACATGAACACGCGCAAGCAATTCGGCGTGGCCATCGCCAGCTTTCAGGCCCTGCGCCACCGCGTGGCCGACATGAAAATGCAACTGGAGCTGGGCCGCTCAATGAGCTACTACGCCAGCTTGAAGCTGAACGCGCCCAAAGAAGAACGCCGCCGCGCCATGGCACGTGCCAAATACCAATTGGGCGTGTCCATGCGCTTCATCGGCCAGCAAGCGGTGCAACTGCACGGTGGCATTGCCGTGACAGACGAGTACATCGTCAGCCATTACTTCAAGAAACTGACGCAGCTGGACATGACATTTGGCGACACCTTGCACCAACTGGGTGAAGTATCAGCACGCATGCAAGACACTGCTGGCGTGTTCGCCTGACGGGCTCTTCGGCACTTGGCAAAAACAAGGGCTCCACCAGGAGCCCTTGTTCATTTCAGCGCGGTCATTCCAAGGCCGTCATTCCGCTTCACGCACACGCAAAAAGCTGGCAAAACGCGGCAAGCCCGAAGGCGTGCGGTCTCGGTAACGGTAAGTGACCCAAGCGCCGATGGGTGGTGGCTCGCGGCGCAGCGCATCGCTCAGGCCCGATCCCAAGGCAAATCGCTGGCCTGAGGGCATCTGCAACAGCAAAGCACCGGTCTGGCCCTTTAACCGGCCCTTGCCCGGTTGGTGCCCCACCACTTGGCCTTCTTCGTCGGGTTCAGGCTTGAGCTTGTACAAGGCATCTGTGCGCCCTGGTCGCCACAGGGCATCGGCCCGGTGCAGCACAAGGCCCTCACCTCCTTGACGCACAGTTTCTTGCAAACGCACTTGCACATCCGAATTGTCTTTGACGGTCTCCTGATGCACTGGCATCAACCAATTCACACCTGCGGCCTTCAGAGTTGATTGCAAAAAAGACACCCTCTCAGCAAAGGGGGCTGCACGGCCTGGGGCATCAAACACCAAATACTTCACTGCGCGCCACGCCGCGTCATCGAGCACCTCTTTGCGCACCACGCCCGACAAGAGGTCAAACTGCCCGCGTCCGATCCAGAGTTCACCATCCAGCGCCACCTGTGGCAAAGCCGCGATAAACCAGGGCGGGGCCGACAAGACGCGCCCGCTGCGAAAACGCAATACCTGACCATCCCAGACGGCGCGCACACCATCGAATTTTTCGCTGACTAAAAAACCTTGGGGTGATCGGGTGGGCAGCCAGGGTGTGGCCAATTGAACAGGCGACTGGGACGGGGTCAGTTTGTCTGCCTCTTTGGCCAAGGCCAAGCTCGGCAGCCAGGGACCGATGAGCAAGGCGCCCAAAGCTCGGCGCCGGCTGAGCCCCTGGTCTGCATCGCTTGAATCTACATGTTGGGGGCTTTGCGCATTGTCAAACTCACGGGTCGGCATGATGGGTCTCCCTGAAAGCGCCAGGCGACTTAAGCTTGGCCTTTTGTTTTCAAAAAATCCATGATGCGGCTGTTTGTACGCCAGCGCAAGCGAAAATGCAAAACCCTTGGGATCAACCCATCAAGCGGGAATTTTTAGGCACATGGGCCATCAAAAAAGCCATCTGATCAGACAGGATGCGGCGGTTGCGAAGGATGAAGTCTTCCCACAGGCTGGGAACGTAAGGTGCGTACAGCAATGGCATACGGGCCTGCTCGGGGGTTCGACTGCTTTTGCGGTGGTTGCAGGAGCGGCAGGCCGTGACCACGTTCATCCAGTGATCAGGACCGTTCTGGCACAAAGGAACAATGTGTTCACGGGTGAGCACCGCCTCGTCAAAATGCCCGCCGCAATAAGCGCAAAGGTTGCGGTCGCGCACAAAAAGTTTGGTATTGGTCAGGCCTGGGCGCATGCCAAAAGGGTTGATGCGGGGCACTCCCTGGGTCCCGATGATGCTGTTGACCGTGATGATGGACTGGTGGCCAGTGAGCGCGTTGTGCCCACCATGAAAAACGGCCACTTGCTGCCCCGCTTCCCAACGCACTTCGTCAGCTGCGTAATGGGTGACTGCCTGCTCCAGTGAGATCCACGATTGCGGCAGCCCTTGGGCCGAGAGTTTCAAAACCTTCACAAAAGCCTCCATCCAACAGTACAAGGACCACTGACACGAAAAGTTCTGTCTCGATCCTGTCTCAAGCATGGCCTGAAAATGCTCGCCATAGCAAGCCGCAAAAGGCCCCGGCCTGGAGGATCGGGCTCAGTCACAATATACCCTCTTACTTTGACAAAACCGTTGCAGTTGGCGCCGTGCCAGCAAGACGGGCCAATACCCAAACGACATGAAGGTCTTCCGCGGATTCCATCACCCTGATCTGGCTGCTGCCTGCGCACTGACCATCGGCAACTTTGACGGCGTGCACCGGGGCCATCAGGCCATGCTGGCCCTGCTGCGCAGCGAAGCCGCGCACCGGGGCGTGCCCAGTTGCGTGATGACTTTTGAGCCCCACCCCCGCGACTACTTTGCCAAGCTGCTCAAAAAACCTGAGCTGGCCCCCGCCCGCATCGCCACCTTGCGCGACAAACTCCGCGAGCTCGAACGCTGCTGCGTTGACCAAGTGGTCGTTTTGCCATTTGACGCCCGACTGGCCAACCAGTCGCCCGAAGACTTCATCCAGCAAGTTCTGATTCAGGGCCTGGGCGTGCGCTACGTGCAGGTGGGGGATGATTTTAGATTTGGCGCCCGGCGCTTGGGCGACTACGCCATGCTGGATGCCGCTGGGCAGCGGCTGGGTTTCGATGTGGCACGCATGAACAGCTATGAAGTCCATGGGCTGCGCGTGTCCAGCTCTGCCGTGCGCAAAGCCTTGGCCGAGGGGCAGCTGCAAACCGTTCAAGCCCTGCTGGGGCGGCCCTACAGCATCAGCGGCCATGTGGTGCACGGGCGCAAGCTTGGACGCGAACTGGCCGCCACCGCGCAGGGCGCGGGCGATGGCTTTCGCACCCTGAACCTGCGGTTTTCACACTGGAAACCCGCCGCCAGCGGCATCTTCGTGGTTGAAGTTCACGGTCTGTCGGACCGCCCGCTAAAAGGTGTGGCCAACCTCGGCATTCGACCCTCTCTGGACCCGAACGACATCAATGGTGGCCGGGTGCTGCTGGAGACCCACGCCTTTGACTGGCCTGCAGAACTGGGGGCCGAAGGGGGCTACGGTAAAATCGTTCGCGTGGATCTGCTGCACAAACTACACGATGAACTCAAATACGACGGTATGGACGCTCTGACAAAGGGCATTGCCAAAGACTGCGAAGAAGCACAGGCATGGTTTGCTTCGCGCCAAGGCCACAATGCCCAGTCTTTGAGCCGCCAGACCACCCGCGACCGAATTTGACGCTCCGGCCCTCGTTTGCTGCCTTTCGACAGGCTCAGAGCGAACGACCCCAACGGCCCCTCCTTTTTTGATCTCTCCGAACACCCCAGCGTTCGGGCTGAGCTTGTCGAAGCACTTCAGGCCCCAAGTACCTTATGACCGAACAAAGCACTGACTACCGCGCCACCTTGAACCTGCCGGACACGCCGTTCCCTATGCGCGGCGACCTGCCCAAGCGCGAACCCAACTGGGTCAAGGACTGGAACGAAGGCGGCCTGTACAAAAAACTGCGCACTGCGCGCCAAGGTGCCCCCCTGTTTGTGCTGCACGATGGCCCACCCTATGCCAACGGCAAGCTGCACATCGGTCACGCCCTGAACAAAGTCCTCAAAGACATGATCGTCAAAAGCCGCCTGTTGTCGGGCTTTGACGCGCAATACATCCCTGGCTGGGACTGCCACGGCCTGCCGATCGAAAACGCGATTGAAAAACTGCATGGCCGCAACCTGAGCCGCGACGACATGCAGGCGAAAAGCCGCGCCTTTGCCACCGAGCAAATCGGCCAGCAACGCGAAGACTTCAAGCGCCTGGGCGTGCTGGGCGACTGGGAGCGCCCTTACCGCACCATGGACCCGGCCAACGAAGCCGGTGAAATCCGCGCCTTCAAACGCGTGGTCGAGCGCGGCTTTGTGTACCGGGGCCTCAAGCCTGTTTACTGGTGCTTTGACTGCGGTTCATCCTTGGCCGAATTCGAGATCGAATACCAAGACAAAAAGAGCGAAACCCTGGACGTGGCCTTTGAGACCGATGATTCGGCGCAACTGGCAGCCGCCTTTGGCCTCGGCACTTTGCCCGCTGGCCAAAGCGCGTTTGCGGTCATCTGGACCACCACTGCCTGGACCATCCCCGCCAACCAAGCCCTGAACGCTCACCCCGAGCTGAGCTATGCCCTGGTGCAAACCGAGAAAGGGTGCTTGGTGCTGGCCGAGTCGCTGGTGGAAAAATGCCTGGAACGCTTTGGCTTGCAGGGCGGGCAGGTGCTGGCCACCGCCAAGGGCAGCCAACTCGGCGGCCTGAACTTCCGACACCCTTTGCACGATGTGGACGCAGGCTACAAGCGCCTGTCGCCGGTGTATCTGGCCGAGTACGTCAGCGACAGCGATGGCACCGGACTCGTCCACTCTTCGCCCGCTTACGGCGTGGATGACTTCAACTCATGCATCGCCAATGGCATGAAGTACGACGACATTTTGAACCCGGTGCAAGGCAACGGCACCTACGCAGCCGACTTTCCGTTGTTTGGCGGGCTGCATATCTGGAAAGCCATTCCAGTGGTGCTGGATGCGCTGCGCAACGCCGGCCGCCTGCTGTCCACCGTGACCATCACCCACAGCTACCCGCACTGCTGGCGCCACAAAACCCCCGTCATCTACCGCGCCGCAGCCCAGTGGTTTGTGCGCATGGACGAAGGCATTGGCGTGTTCACAAAGGACAAAGCCCCCAAGACCCTGCGCCAACTGGCGCTGGACGCCATCGAGCAAACCCGGTTCTACCCAGAAAACGGCAAATCACGCCTGCGCGACATGATCGCCAACCGCCCGGACTGGTGCATCTCGCGCCAACGCTCTTGGGGCGTGCCCGTGCCGTTTTTTCTGCACAAGGACAGCGGCGAGTTGCACCCGCGCACCATGGCCATCCTGGACCAGGCCGCTGACATTGTGGAAAAAGGCGGCATTGAAGCCTGGAGCCGCGTGACGGTGGAAGAGATTCTGGGCGCAGCCGATGCCCCTCAGTACACCAAGAGCACCGACATCCTTGAAGTGTGGTTCGACTCAGGGTCGACCTTCCAGCATGTGCTGCGCGGCAGCCACAAGGATGCTTATGGTGTGCCACCTTTCCACACCGACGGCCCCGAGGCAGACCTGTACCTGGAAGGGCACGACCAGCACCGAGGTTGGTTCCACAGCTCGCTCTTGCTGGGCTGCGCCCTGTATGACCGCGCCCCTTACCGTGGCTTGCTGACCCATGGCTTTGCCACCGACGGCCAGGGCCGCAAGATGAGCAAGTCGCTGGGCAACACGGTCGACCCGCAAACCGTGACCAGCAAGCTGGGCGCTGAAATCGTGCGCCTTTGGGTGGCCAGCACCGATTATTCGGGTGACCTCAACATCGACGACAAGATCCTGGCGCGCGTGGTGGACGCCTATCGCCGCATCCGTAACACCCTGCGCTTTTTGATGGCCAACGTGAGCGACTTTGATCCGGCCACCGACACGGTGCCCGACGACCAATTGCTCGAGATCGACCGCTTTGCCCTCAACCGCGCGGCCGAGTTACAAGCCGACATCCTGGCCCACTTTCAAGTCTATGAATTTCACCCGGTGGTCTCCAAGTTGCAAATCTACTGCTCGGAAGACCTGGGGGCGTTTTACCTGGACGTGCTGAAAGACCGTCTGTACACCACTGCGCCCAAAAGCCTCGCCCGGCGCAGCGCGGAAACCGCGCTCTACCGCATCACCCACGGGATGCTGCGCTGGATGGCACCTTTCCTGTCCTTCACAGCCGAAGAAGCCTGGAGCACATTCGGCACATCCGAATCCATCTTCATGGAAACCTTCAGTGACCTCGGCACAGCCGATGCCGCGCTGTTGGCCAAATGGGCGCGCATTCGGGAAATCCGCGATCTGGTCAACAAGGACATCGAGAACCTGCGTGCAGCAGGCCAAGTGGGTGCGTCACTGCAGGCCGACATCACGCTGCATGCGCCTGCCGCCGACCATGCCTTGCTGGCCAGCCTGGGCTCTGACATCAAGTTCGTGTTCATCACCTCCAAAGTGACTTTGCACGCGGGTGAACAACTGGCGGTCCAAGTCAGCGCCAGCCAGTCCGTCAAATGCGAACGCTGCTGGCACTACACCGACGACGTGGGCCAGGACTCCGCTCATCCCACGGTCTGCGGCCGATGCGTGAGCAACTTGCATGGCTCTGGCGAAACCCGCCAGATCGCCTGACCCGAAAACCCCTCAAAACATATGGCCAGCTCCAAAAAATTCGGTAAAAACGGCAGCAGCAAAAGCCAAGGCTTGATGCTCTGGCTCGGTATTGCCCTCTTGATACTGGTGCTCGACCAGTTCACCAAAGTGTTGGTCCTGGGCGCGTTCCAATTGGGCGACAGCACCCCGATCACCTCGTTTTTCAATTTGGTTCGGGTGCACAACCACGGTGCGGCTTTCTCGTTTTTAGCCGGGGCAGGCGGATGGCAACGTTGGTTCTTCACCGGGATTGGCATATTCGCGGCCGTTTTCATGGTCTGGATGCTGCACTCGCACCCAGGTCAAACGCTGTTCGGTCTGGCCATCTCGCTCATCCTGGGTGGCGCGATTGGCAACGTGGTCGACCGTCTGTTGCGTGGCTACGTGGTCGACTTTCTCGACTTTTACTGGGGCGCCTGGCACTTCCCGGCCTTCAACGTGGCCGACAGCGCCATCAGCGTGGGCGCTGCGCTGCTGATCCTCGACGAAATCCTGCGGGTGCGGCGCGGACGTTGACCCGCCCCCCCCAAAGAAAAAGCCCGCCAAAGCGGGCTTTTTCAATTCAAGCTGGCTGTCACAGCGTGATGATCGTGCAGCCCGTTGTCTTGCGGGCTTCCAGCGCCTTGTGCGCTTCCTGAATCTGCGCCAGTGGGAATGTCTGATCGATGTGAATTTTCACCTTGCCACTGACCACCGCATCAAACAGCTCATCGGCCATCTCCTGGGTGTTTTCGCGTGTGGTGATGTGGTTGAACAGGGTCTGGCGCGTCACATAAATTGATCCTTTGGCGCCCAGAATGCCCGGTGCAAATGGGGGCACTGGGCCCGATGCGTTGCCAAAACTGGCCAGCAGACCGAACGGGGCCAGGCAATCCATGGACTTGTCCCAGGTGTCCTTGCCCACCGAGTCGTACACCACCTTGACCCCCTTGCCGCCGGTGATCTCTTTCACTTTGGCCAAGAAGTCTTCGGTCGAATAATTGATGCAAAACTCCGCACCATTGGCCTTGGCCAGTGCGCACTTGGCATCGCTGCCTGCGGTGCCGATCAGGCGCAAGCCCAAAGCCTTGGCCCACTGGCAGGCGATCAAGCCCACGCCCCCTGCAGCGGCATGGAACAACACAAAGTCACCGGCTTTCAAGCCACCTTGTGGCCAAGTGCGCCTGAGCAGGTATTGCGCCGTCAGACCCTTGAGCATCATGGCCGCGCCGGTCTCGAAAGAAATCGCATCGGGCAGCTTGCACACGCACTTGGCGGGCATCACACGCACTTCGCAATAACTGCCCGGTGGCTGGCTGGCGTAGGCAGCGCGATCGCCCATTTTCAGGTGCGTCACGCCCTCGCCCACGGCTTCGACCACGCCCGAGGCTTCCATGCCGAGCTTGAGTGGCATGGGCAAGGTGTACAGGCCACTGCGCTGGTAGACGTCGATGAAATTCAGGCCAATGGCTTTGTGGCGAATGCGAATCTCGCCGGGGCCGGGTTCGCCCACGTTCACGTCAACGAATTTCATGACTTCAGGGCCACCGTTTTGGTCAATCTGGACTGCAAGGCTCATCGAGTTCTCCTGTAGGGTAAATGCAAGCAAGGCCTGACTTTGCCATGAAACGCATCCTCCCGTGCAAAGGACAAGCCTTTGGACGGACAGGTCGGCGACAGCGGGAAAACCCGGATGCCGATACAGTGCCCCATGTCTCAAAAACTATCGCCCATGACGGCCTTGTTGCTGACGGTGCCCCCCGTGCTGTGGGCAGGCAATGCCGTGGTGGGTCGCCTGGTCAGCGACCTGGTGCCTCCCATCACACTCAACTTGCTGCGTTGGGCTGTGGCCTTGGTCATCTTGCTGCCACTGGCCTCCTGGGTCCTTCGCCCCGGCAGCGGCCTGTGGCAACACTGGAAGCGCTTTGCCCTGCTCAGTCTGCTGGGTGTGGGCTGTTACAACGCCCTGCAATACCTGGCCTTGCAAACCTCGACCCCGCTCAACGTGACTCTGGTGGCGGCCAGCGGCCCGGTGTGGATGCTGGCCATCGGGGCGCTGTTTTTTCAGGCGCCTGTGCGGCGCGCACAAATCCATGGCGCCGTGTTGTCCATCCTGGGCGTGCTGGTGGTGCTGTCACGGGGCGATTGGGTGCAGCTCATGGCGGTGCGCTTGGTGGCCGGTGATCTGTTCATCTTGCTGGCCACCGCCTGCTGGTCTTGGTACAGCTGGCTGCTCAGCCGCAAGGACGAGCCGGAGGCCATCCGGCAAGACTGGGCAGCGTTCTTGCTCGGCCAAGTGGTTTTTGGCTTGGCCTGGTCGGGCCTGTTTGCCGGCATGGAATGGGGCCTGACCGATGCCCGCATCACCTGGGGCTGGCCACTGATCAGCGCGCTGGCCTTTGTGGCTATAGGTCCTGCCGTGCTGGCCTACCGCTGCTGGGGCTTGGGCATTCAGCAGGCAGGCCCTGCGGTGGCTGGCTTCTTTGCCAACCTCACGCCGCTGTTTGCCGCCATCTTTTCAGCCGCATTTTTAGGCGAGTTGCCACACCTGTATCACGGGCTGGCGTTTGCGCTCATCGTCGGCGGGATCTGGGTGTCATCTCGGCGATAAAAAGGTGATGGGTCACCGTTGAATCGGCGTGAAGGTCATCAATAAGTCCCCGCGTAAGCCCCACCATCGGCCAGCACGTTTTGCCCCGTCATGTACGCGGCCTGCTGGCTGCATAAAAAAGCACAGATGGCGCCGAACTCTTGAGGGTTGCCGTAGCGGCCTGCCGGGATTTGGGCTTGCTGAATCATGCGCAACTCTTCCACAGTCTTGCCTGCTTTTTCAGCCATGGCGGGCAGTGTGGCGCGTATGCGGTCGGTGTCAAACTTGCCAGGCAACAGATTGTTGATGGTCACGCCTTGCGCAGCAATTTTGCTGCGCGAGGCACCGGCCACAAAACCCGTCAGACCACTGCGTGCACCATTGGACAAGCCGAGCACATCAATGGGGGCCTTGACGGCGCTGGAGGTGATGTTGACGATGCGGCCAAAACCGCGTGCAGCCATGCGGTCAACCGTGGCCTTGATGAACTCAATGGGCGTGAGCATGTTGCCGTCGATGGCCTTGAGCCAGGCATCACGGTCCCAGTCGCGAAAGTCACCGGGTGGCGGGCCACCCGCATTGGTCACCACGATGTCGTAGTCTTTGCCGGGGCCACCGGGCACGTTCCAGATGGCTTCGCGTCCAGCTTCGGTGGTGATATCCACCGCCACGCCAATCAGCTGCACTTTGCCGCCTGTTTCCACGCGCAAATCGGCCACGGACTGGTTCAGCAGCTCAGCGCCTCGCGCCACCATGACCACGTTCACGCCTTCCAGCGCCAGCGCGCGGGCGCAACCCCAGCCCAGGCCTTTGCTTGCGCCACCCACCAAAGCCCACTTGCCTGCAATGCCTAAATCCATGTTGATCTCCTGAAGTTCATGTTGTGCGACACAAGGCCGCGTTAACCGATGCGGCCCTGAGGCCGCGTTACCCAAAATACGCCACTCAGAACCAATGCGGTGCCGGCAATGATCCATATGTTGAAAGGCTCGTCCAGCAACCACACCCCCATCAGCAATGTAGCCATGGGACCGATCATGCCGGTTTGTGCGGTCAGCCCTGGCCCGATGCGTTCAATCGCCATCATGACCAGCAGCACAGGCAGCACAGTACACGCGGTGGCATTGAGCAAGGACAGCCACAGCACCGGCTCGGGCACCTGCGCGCTGGCCATGGGCCTGAGCAGCACAAACTGCAAGATGCAGAAAAAACACGCCACAGTGGTTGCCAGACCCGCCAGGCGCAATGCGCCCAGTCGCTGAACCAATTGGCCGCTGTAAGTCAGGTAAGCGGCATAAGTGACGGCGCTGAGCAAAACCAGCAAAGCCCCCAGCGCCGCATGCGTTCCGGCCAAGCTGACCTCATGGCCAAACACCAGCAGGACGCCGGAATAACTGATGGCCATGGCCACACCCTGACGGTGACTGATGCGCTTTTTAAACAGGAACCAGCCCAGCACCAGGACCAGCGTGGGGTTGAGGTAAAGGATCAGCCGCTCCAATGAGGCGCTGATGTATTCCAGCCCCCAAAAATCCAGGAAACTCGACAGGTAATAACCACAAAAGCCCAGCCCCACCACACCCAGCCAGTCACGCTGCGTCAAAGGCGCTTTGCCGCGCCCGGCCCACCAGGCCATGAGCACGAACAAGGGCAGGGCAAACAACATGCGGTACATGATCAGGGTGACCGCATCCACACCATGGCGGTAAGCCAGCTTGACGATGATGGCTTTGCCACTGAAAGCGATGGAACCCGCAACGGCCAAAAGCAAACCGGTGGTGACATGGGAAGATTTTTGAGAAGTCATGGTTCAACGCCCGGTTCGGGCCAACACCCAAACGAGCAAGTCTTCGGCTGCCAACTCCGGTGTGTTCGCGTGGTTGGCACGCACCACCAGATAACGGCTGTCAGGATGAGCGGGCAATTTTTGATAGATGTCGGTCGATGCAGCCCCGTGCAGAGAATCCAACGTGCCAATGGCCCAAAACACGGGCACGGGCTTTTTGGCGTTCTGTGCGCTCAGCGCCATATTGCCCCAACCCCGGGGGTTGAAATAACTCCACAAAGCCGCCGCCGATGTCTTGACAGGGCGGCGCTGCCCCTGGTTGATGTCGGTCATCTCAACCACAGTGTCACCCTGCCCCGCATCGACCAACTGGCGTGCGGCATCGACACTGCGTTGCACATCTGAAACCTGGTAAAAAATCTCGGGGACATGGCCGGGCGCCATGGGCAGCAAGGCATCCGCATCACCCACCTGGGCCATGTAGGCCAAGGTCGCGTTGGCGCCAAAGCTTTGCCCGCCCACCGCCACCCATTGCACACCCGACTGCCTTAACTCAGCCACCGCCTGGCGAATTTGTGCCAGCGCATCGGCATAGGGCCGGTCGTACAAGCGGTTGCGCGACCACGGCATTTCCAGCAACTTGACTTGGCAGTGGGGTGTCAGTTTTTGCACCACCGGCTTGAGGTAAGGCGATTGCGGCATGCCCCACTTGCCATGCATCATCACCACACCGCATGACAAGGGCTGCGCCGTTGCGGCTGCACTGGCCAAGGCCCCCACACACGCGAGAAAAAGACCGCGCCACCCGCAATGCATCAAAAACCCACAGCCTGGCCATCACGGCGCGGATCGCTGGCGGCCATGTAGCCTTCCACGCCAGGATCACCCATGCGCCAGATGAACTGGCCGGCACCAAAATCTTGGTAAGAGTCGTTGATGATGTCCAGTTGGTGACCGCGTGCGATCAGGTCCTGCACGGTTTGGCCGTTCATGGCAGCTTCCACGTTGATGTTCAACCCCGTGTTGTAGCGCCAGCGCGGCGCATCACAGGCCGCTTGCGGGTTTTGCTGGTAGTCGAGCATGCGCACCAAGGTTTGCATATGCCCCTGGGGCTGCATGTTGCCGCCCATCACGCCGTAGCTCATGACCGGCTGGCCGTCTTTGGTGAGGAAAGCCGGGATGATGGTCTGGAATGGCCGCTTGCCCGGCGCGACCAGATTGGCCGTGTTTGGGCCCTTGGGGTTGGTACTGAAACCATGGCCCCGGTTTTGCAGGCTGATGCCGTAAGTCGGCTCCACAACGCCCGAGCCGAAGCCCATGAAATTGCTTTGGATGAAACTGACCATCATGCCGTTTTCATCAGCCGCCGTGAGGTAAATGGTGCCACCTTTGACCGGGTTGCCCGCCTGAAAGTTTTGCGCCTTGCGCATGTCGATCAGCTTGGCCCGGCTGGCCAGATAGGCCGGGTCGAGCATCTGTTCTGGCGTGACCTCCATGTAGCGCTGATCGGCCACGTAGCGGTACACGTCGGCAAAAGCAAGCTTCATGGCTTCGATTTGCAGGTGCTGTGAATCCACCCCGTCCACCGGGTGGCTGGCCAAGTCAAAGTGGGAGAGGATACCCAAGGCGATCAAGGCAGCGATGCCTTGCCCGTTGGGCGGAATTTCGTGCAGGGTGTAGCCCCGGTAGTTTTGCGCCACCGGCTTAACCCACTCCGGCTTGAAATCGGCCAGGTCTTTGGCGGTGATGCTGCCGCCGTGCTCTTTCGCAAAGCGTTCAATGGCCTCTGCGATTTCGCCGCCATAAAGGGCCTGGCCCTTGGTCGCCGCGATGGCCTTGAGGCCCTTGGCCGCATTTTTGAACTGGAACAACTCACCCACCTCGGGTGCACGGCCCCAGGGCAAAAAACTTTGCGCAAAACCGGGCTGCGACTGCAACTCGGGGGTGGCTGCTGCCCACTTTTGCTGCACCACCACAGGGATCAGATAGCCGCGCTCGGCCACCTCAATCGCTGGCTCCAACAAGTCGGCAAAAGGCAACTTGCAAAAGCGCTCGCTCATGCTGACCCAACCGGCGACGGCGCCGGGCACCGTCACAGAATCAAAACCACGCTTGGGTGGGGTTTGCACGTCAGCGCCGTATTTGCGGTGAAAGTAATCGGGTGTCCAGGTGGCGGGTGCCGGGCCTGAGGCATTGAGCCCGTGCAGCGCCTTGCCGTCCCACAAAATGGCAAATGCATCCGAACCCAGGCCGCAGCTCACCGGCTCGGTGAGGGTGATGACCGCAGCGGCAGCGATGGCGGCATCCACAGCGTTGCCACCCTTGAGCATCATGCGCAAGCCCGCTTGAGCGGCCAGGGGGTGCGATGTGGACACCACATTGCGTGCAAAAAGCGGCAAGCGGGTGCTGGTGTAAGGGTATTGGTTTTGAAAATGCATGTCAGTCCAGCGTGATCTTGCGCTCGGTGATGGTCTTTTTCCATTTGGCCGATTCTTTGGCCAGCATGGCGGTGAATTGGGCGGGTGTGCCGCCCACGGGCTCAATGCCAAAGCGTTGCAGTTTGTCGATGACTTCAGGGTCTTGCAGCACCTGGTTGGCAGCGGTGTTCACTCGGCTGACCACTTCAGGCGGCAAGCCCTTGGGACCAAACAGGCCAAACCAGGTGGTGGACTCGTAACCGGGCAGCACATCGGCGATGGGCGGCACGCCCGGTGCCAAAGGCGTGGCTTTGAGCGATGTTACGCCCAGGGCACGCAAACGGCCATCCCGCACGTGCGGCAAGCCGGTGGGCAAACTGTCAAACAGCACATCGACCTTGCCGCTGACCAGGTCAGGAGTGGCCAGGGCCGTGCCTTTGTAGGGAATGTGAACCACAAACAACTCGGCCTGCGCCTTGAACAGCTCGGCCGTCAACTGGACGATGGTGCCGTTGCCGCTCGAGGCATAGTTCAGGCGGCCTGGGTTCTTTTTGGCGTAGTCGATCCATTCCTTGACGGTTTTGGCGGGTGAACTGTTGGGCACCAGCATGATGCTGGGGGCATTGCCGACCTGGCTGATGGGTGTGAAGTCGCGCACAGCGTCGTAGGGCATGCGCGGGTTCAGGTTGGGACCAATCGAGTGCGTGCTGGATGTGGAGAGCAGCAAGGTGTAGCCGTCGGGCACGGCCTTGGCGGCCAGGTCGGAGCCCAGGGTGCCGCCTGCGCCAGGGCGATTTTCGACCACCAAGGCGGCCCCCATTTTTTCGCCAAGTTTTTGCGACAGCGTGCGGGCAAACAAATCGGTGGCGCCCCCAGCTGGGAAAGGCACGATCAGGCGCACGGGTTTGCTTGGGTAAGACTGTGCGTGCGCTGGATTCAGACACACAAAAGCCATGAACATGGCCAACAGGGTCGGGATCAAATCTTGTCTTTTCATGAAATGTGCTCTGGCAAATGACGGGTCGGACGACCCAAGCAAAGTTATTTTGGCAGACCTGTGCCACTGGCTCGCGCCCACAAGTGACATGCACATGAAGGACGCACAACAAAAACGGCCTCCGAGGAGGCCGTTGGTGAGCTTGAACCGTCAACCGATCACTCTTCGACGAAAGCCTCTTGGCGCTTTGATTTGATCGATGGCAAAGCCACAATGATCAGCAAAAGCAGCGCAACAGCCAACAAACTGGCCGACAAAGGACGCGTGACAAAGACACTCCAGTCACCCCGCGACAGCAGCATGGCGCGACGCAGGTTTTCTTCCATCATGGGGCCCAGAATAAAGCCGAGCAACAGGGGGGCTGGCTCCATGCCGAGTTTGATGAAGGTGTATCCGATCACACCGAACATGGCCACCATCCAGATGTCCCAGGTGTTGTTATTCGTGGAGTACACCCCAATGGCGCAGAACAGCACAATGGCAGGGAACAACCAGCGGTAGGGGACTGTCAAGAGCTTGATCCAGATGCCGATCAATGGCAGGTTCAAAATGATCAGCATGGCGTTGCCGATCCACATGGAAGCGATCAGCCCCCAGAACAACTCAGGGTTGCTGGTCATCACCTGAGGGCCAGGCTGGATGTTGTGAATGGTCATCGCACCCACCATCAAGGCCATCACGGCATTGGGCGGGATGCCCAGCGTCAACAAGGGGATGAAAGAGGTTTGCGATGCCGAGTTGTTGGCCGACTCAGGGGAAGCCACACCACGGATGTTGCCCTGCCCGAATGGCACCTCGCCCGGCTTGAGCTTGGTTTTCTTTTCGATGGTGTAAGCCGCAAAGGCCGCCAGCAAGGCACCGCCACCGGGCAAGATGCCCAAAGCAGAACCCAGCGCTGTGCCACGCAAAATGGCAGGTACCATGTTTTTGAAGTCCTCGGCAGTGGGCATCAAACCCGTCACTTTTGCGGTGAAAACCTCACGGTCTTCTTCGGGCTTGGCCAAGTTGGAAATGATCTCACCGTAACCGAACACACCCATGGCGATCACGATGAAGCCCACACCATCGGTCAACTCGGGGATGTCGAAGCTGAAACGGGCCACACCCGAATTCACATCGGTACCGATCAGGCCCATCAACAAGCCCAACACGATCATGCCCACAGCCTTGATCAAGGAGCCGGAAGCCAGCACCACAGCACCGATCAGACCCAAGACCATCAGAGAGAAGTATTCAGCGGGACCGAACTTGAAGGCCACCTCGGTCAGCGGACCTGCAAAGGCCGCGAGGATCAAGGTGCCCACACAACCGGCAAAGAATGAACCCAGCCCTGCAGCAGCCAGTGCCGGCCCTGCGCGGCCTTTGCGGGCCATTTGGTAGCCGTCAATCATGGTCACAACGGATGAGGCCTCACCGGGCAGGTTGACCAGAATGGCCGTGGTTGAACCACCGTACTGGGCGCCGTAATAGATGCCGGCCAGCATGATCAGTGCAGCCACAGGGGGCAATGCGTAAGTGGCGGGCAGCAGCATGGCGATGGTGGCCACAGGCCCCACGCCCGGCAAGACACCGATCAAAGTACCCAGCAAACAGCCGATGAAAGCGTAAATCAGGTTTTGAAAAGTGAACGCCACTCCAAAACCAAGGGCGAGGTTGTCAAACAGTTCCATGAATTATTTCTCCTCAACCGGTAATGAAGGTGGGCCAGACTGGGAACTGCAATTTGAGCAGCATCACAAAAGCACCGTAGCAGCCGATCGACAGGACGGTGGCCAGAATCAGAACTTCTTTGAGTTTGAAGGTCTCACCGGCCAAACTGACCACCAAGGTGGTGCCGAAGATCGCTGCGATCAATCCCATGGCGGGCACGCCCAGGTTGGGCAAGCCACCCAGCAAGATGCCGAACAGCACGTTGCCGGCGATGATGTAGAACAAGGGCTTCCATGCCCAGGCACCGATTTTGTCACCGTCCTGGGTCTCGACCGTCAAGGACTTGAACATGACGAACGCCCCGATCAAGGCCAACAAAATGCCCAGAAGCAGGGGGAAGTACCCAGGTCCCATGCGTGCGCCTGTGCCCACGTTGTAGTTGGTGGCGCCAATGGCAAAAGCAGCACCTGCGACCGTGTAGAACAGTCCGGAAAAAAAGTCTTTTTGACTCTTGATGTTCACGAGAAATCTCCTCTGATTGAGTTGGAATGATTCTGCGTGAACAAGTCCGCCGGGGGGATGTGGGTTACACCTACAAGCCAGGTCTTTCGGAGCTATGGTTTACCCTATGCTCAAATCGGCAATCGGGTCAACTCCCAAAGCCAGCGCGATCATTTGGTGAGCGGCTTGAACACCTTGAACCATTTCTGTGCGGGCAGGCCCCATTTGTCTTCAATGGCAGTGGCTGCCGACATCAAGGCTTCGCGCGAGGGTCTGCTGGCGGTGCGCTGCGCCAGCACAATGGCATTGCCTTCGCGGGTCGGCTTGAATGCCCAGACGGCGTCTCCGCCAAATGCTGCACAAATTTTTTCCACGCTCTCGGCATAGCTCGCCGAACGGCCAAACAGGTTCACCGTCATGCAGCCTTGTTGGCTCAGCAGTTCACGGCAATGGCGGTAAAAATCGGGTGTATCGAGCACCGGGGCAGCGGCCTCTTCGTCGTACAAATCAACCTGCAATGCATCGACTGTGCCACGCCATTCATCCGACTGAATTTCCAATGCCGCATCGGCCAGCACGACACGCAGGCGCTCGTCGTCAGGCGGCAAACGAAACCAGCCCCGACAGGCGTGCAACACCGCCGGGTTCAACTCGATCGCCGTGCAAGTCATCTTCAGTTTTTTATAGCAAAACTTGGTGATGGTGGCCGCACCCAAACCCAGTTGCATGGCATGCGCGCCCTTGACTTCTTCAGGCGGAAAAAAAAGCAGCCAGGCAAACATGCGCTGCACATACTCCAGCTCGATGTCATAAGGCCTGTCCAGGAACATCGAGCCCTGAATCCACTCAGTCCCCAAGTGCAGGTAACGGATTTCCCCATCCTCGGAAAAATTGACTTCAGGCAGTTCGATGGGTTTTTTTCGGCTCATGGGTTCAAGATCGCCCAACAGGCGATGGGTTTTTGTTCAAAGGTCCAGGATGCATTCGCTGAACCGCTCGATGGTAGGCGATACAAGCGGGCAACCTCAGGCGATGGGTCAAGCGCGCATTTGCCGCCAGAACCGGCACCGTCACAAAGCGGCCAATTTGGGCAACACCCTTTGTGCGTTTCGGCAAGTGGCAGCAGCCAGCTCGGCCAGTGGCAAGCCACGCAAATCGGCCAACACCTCTGCGATTCTTGGCAACTGTGCCGGGCTGTTGCGGCCTTGGGCCGCGCCCTCCGCCCGTTGGTCAGCCGTTTGGTAGAGCCAGTGCGGCGGCATATCGGGCGCGTCGGTTTCCAGCACGATGGCGTTCAGGGGCAAATCACCAGCCAGACGCCGCAACTGCAAGGAACGGTCATAAGTCAGCGTGCCGCCAAAGCCCAATGCAAAACCCATGCCCACAAACGCTTGTGCTTGCTGCACGCTGCCATTGAAGGCGTGGGCAATGCCCGAGGGCACTGGACACTGGCGCAAGCCTTTGAGCAAGAGGTCCGCAGACCGTCGCACATGCAAGATGACGGGCAAACGGTGTTTGTGCGCCAGCTTCAACTGGGCCAGGTAAAAAGCCCATTGGCGCTCGCGCATGTTGGGGGTACACAGCTCAGGCACAAAAAAATCCAGCCCGATCTCGCCCACCGCCACCAGCCGGGGGTCGTCACGGCGCTCCGCCAGTGCCTCGTCCAGCGCTTGCAAGTCTTCGGGCTGGGCCAGTGGCACATGAAGCGGGTGAATGCCCAGAGCGTAAGCATCGCCGTGGCGCAAGGCCAGCTGGGCCACTTGGGCCCAATCCGCACGCTGGACCGCCGGCAACACGCAATGCGTGACACCGACTTGGCGAGCCGCCTCTCGCACTGCGTCGCGGTCGGCGTCAAACTCGGGTGCGTCAAGGTGGCAATGGGTGTCGATCCACATCCCTCAAACCCGTCTCAAGTGGGCGCTTGCAGCACGCCCTTGACCAGGTGCAATTGCCGGTCACAGCGCGCTGCCAGCTGCGTGTCGTGGGTCACCACCACAAAGGCTGTGCCGCGCTCACGCGCCAGTTGCAGCATCTGCTCAAACACGCCATCGGCGGTCTCGCGGTCCAGGTTGCCTGTGGGCTCGTCAGCCAACACACACGCCGGGTCATTGACCAAGGCGCGGGCCAGCGCTACACGCTGGCGTTCGCCACCCGACAATTCCGAGGGGCGGTGGTGCAAGCGTTCGCCCAAGCCCACAAGCTGCAACCATTGCGTGGCCACCGCAGCCGCTTCGGCGCGGTCTTGCCTGCGAATCCACAAAGGCATGGCCACGTTGTCCAGCGCGCTGAACTCGGGCAACAAATGGTGAAACTGGTACACGAAACCCAGATAGCGGTTGCGCCACAGGCCTTGCTCTGAAGCGCTCAAGGCGGACAGCAACTGGCCCTTGAGTTGCACCGAGCCTTGGGTGGGGGCATCCAACCCGCCCAGCAAATGCAGCAACGTGCTTTTGCCCGAACCCGAAGCGCCCACGATGGCCAGCGTTTCGCCGGCATGCACCTCCAAGTCCACCCCTTGCAGCACAGTCACATCCAGTCGGCCTTCGGTGAACCGCTTGGTCAGGCCTTGGGCTTTCAAAACGGCATCACTCATAACGCAGCGCCTCTGCAGGATTGACCTGGCTGGCGCGCCAGCTGGGGTAGAGCGTGGCCACAAAGGCCAGCACCAAAGAAGTCAGCGCCACGGGCCAGATGTCACTGGCGAGCGGCTCGCTGGGCATGCGACTGATCAGGTAAATGTCACGCGGCAAAAAACTGGCATTGAACAGTGTTTCCAGCGCGGGCACGATCACGTCGATGTTGAAGGCCACCAGCAGGCCCAGCAACAAGCCGCTCATGGTGCCGATCACACCCACTGTGGCGCCCTGCACCACAAAAATACCCATGACGCTGCGCGGACTGGCCCCCAGGGTGCGCAGGATCGCGATGTCGGCCCGCTTGTCGGTGACGGTCATCACCAGCGTGCTGACCAGGTTGAAGGCGGCCACTGCAACGATCAGCGTGAGGATGATGAACATCATGCGTTTTTCGACCTGAACAGCGGCAAACCAGGTTTTGTTTTGCTGCGTCCAGTCGCGCACGAAAAAGGATGGCCCCAAATCCAGTTGCAAGTCGCGGGAGACCTCACGGGCCAGGTGCAAGTCCTTGAGCTTCAAGCGCACCCCGCTGGGCCCTTCGAGGCGGAACATGCGAGCTGCATCGTCCACATGCATCAAGGCCAGCGCCGAGTCGTATTCGTAATGGCCTGAAGAAAATGTACCCGCCACGCCCATTTGCTTCATACGGGGCACCACGCCTGCGGGCGTGACTTGGCCCGAAGGCGACACCAAAGTCACCGGGTCACCGGTCTGCAGACCCAGGTTGCTGGCCAGGTCGCGGCCCAGCACCAGGCTGAAGGCGCCCGATTTCAAGCGCGACAACACGGCCGCCTGAGTGTCCGACGACAGGTCGCTGACTTCGGGCTCCAGCGCCGGGTCGATGCCCCGCACCAGCACGCCCTTCATGTCTTCGCCCCGCGCCAGCAAAGCCTGCGCCGTGATGAAAGGGGCCGCACCCACCACCTGAGGGTGCGACTTCAGGCGGGCAAGCAACGCCGGCAAGTCGGCCACTGCAGCGCCGTCTGCGGCATACACCTCAATGTGCGAGACCACGCCCAGCATGCGGTCGCGCACCTCTTTTTGAAAGCCGTTCATCACGCTCAGCACGATGATCAGTGCCGCCACCCCCAGGCCAATGCCCATCATGGACACGCCGGAAATGAAAGAAATGAAGCCATTGCGCCGGGTGGCGCGGCCTGCGCGCGTGTAACGCCAACCAAGAACCAGTTCGTAGGGGATGTTTTTGAAAAAAGACATAAGCCGCTATTGTGACCAATCGACCGGGGCCGTTTCCGCCCTCCGCAGCAAAGCCTGCGACTGGTGAGCCATGGCGGTTTTCTGCGCGAGGGACCGTCAGCTTTATTGAGCCCATGGTTTTGCAAGGGGCTTTCGTATTTTAAAAGCCCTGAACACCATGCGTTTAAGCTCTCAGTTTTGGCAGCGCCTTGCGCGGCGTTCCAGCCTTTTGCACCCATTACCCAGCCCATGAACCACCCTGCCCTGCCTTTGTTTCCCGGTTTTGCGCACCAGAAAGTCGAAGTCGCCCCGGACCTGCAGATCTCGGCCATGCTGGGTGGCCAAGGCCCTGCCTTGTTGTTGTTACACGGGCACCCGCAGACTTTGGCGATCTGGCACAAGGTGGCCCCCACTTTGGCCCAGCATTTCAGCGTGGTGGCGGCCGACCTGCGGGGTTATGGCGACTCGTCCAAACCCGAGGGCGGGCCGAACCATGCCGCTTACGCCAAGCGCAGCATGGCGCAAGACCAAGTGGTTTTGATGCAGCGCTTGGGCTTTGACCAATTTCATGTGCTGGCGCATGACCGAGGGGCCCGTGTGGCCCACCGGATGGGCATGGACCACCCGCAGGCTGTGCGCCAAATGGTCTTGCTCGACATCGCGCCCACGCTGGCCATGTACGCCCAAACCAGCGAGGCCTTTGCACGGGCTTACTGGCATTGGTTTTTTTTGATCCAAGCGCAACCGATGCCTGAACGTTTGATTCAAGCCAACCCGGCCGCCTACGTGACCGATGTCCTGGGCAATCGCAGCGCCGGGCTGGCCCCCTTCGATGCGCGGGCGCTGGCCGAATACCAGCGCTGCTTGGCCCTGCCGGGCGCAGCCCACGGGTTGTGCGAAGACTACCGTGCTGCGGCCAGCATCGACCTGGTGCACGACCGGAAAGACATCGCCATGGAGCGGCGACTGGAGATGCCCATTCAAGTGCTGTGGGGCGAGCAAGGCGTTGTGCAGCGCTGTTTTGACCCGCTCAAGGAATGGCAAAAAGTGGCCAACCAAGTCAGCGGCCAGGCCCTTCCCTGCGGCCACTACATCGCCGAAGAAGCACCTGAAGCTTTGCTGGCGCAGGTGCTGCCGTTTTTGAACCGGACGCCCGCATGAGCCAGCACAACCGGCGCGGCATCCTCACCATGACCGGGGCCATGGTTTTTTTTGTCGTCAACGATGCGCTGGTCAAGTGGGTCAGCACCGATCTGCCCACGCCGCAATTGATTTTTGTGCGCGGCGTCATGACCACCGCCTTGCTGTTGGCCCTAGCGGCTTGGATGGGCCAGTTGAGCTTGTGGCGCAGCGCGCTCACCCGCTCAGTGCCCACCCGGGCCCTCGTCGACAGCCTGGCCTCCTTCACCTACCTCACGGCGGTGTTCCACATGCCGCTGGGCAATGCCACGGCGATCAACCTGGCCGGTCCCTTGTTTTTGACGATGCTGGCAGTTTTCTTTTTAAACGAACGGGTGAGCTTGGGCCGCTGGGCTTTGATCTTGTTGGGCTTTGCAGGCGTGCTGCTGGTGGTGCAACCGCGCGCGGGCGAATTCAACGCCTACGCTTGGCTGTGCCTGTTGGCCGCCATGCTGCACGCCGGGCGCGATTTTTTGACACGCCTGGTGCCCGCCCAAGTGCCCTCTTTGCTGATCACCTTGTCCACCGCCATGATGGTGACGTTGCTGGCGGGCGTGTGGAGCATGTTCGAGCCTTGGCGCGCCATGAGCATGGCGCACATCGGGCAGTTGTTCGCTGCGGCCATGTGCCTGGCAGCGGCTTATCACCTGCTCACGCTCAGCATGCGTTGGGGCGATATGAGCGTGATCGGGCCTTTTCGCTACAGCGGCTTGCTGATGGCGTTGCTGCTCGGTTATTTGATGTGGGGCGACGTGCCCAACGGGCTGGCTTGGTGCGGCATTACGCTGGTGGTGGCAGCGGGTTTGAGTTTGCTGCAGGCCGAGCGCCTGCGCAAGCAGGCCTTGCTGGCCATGGAGTGAACTCCGCCCGGCCATAACTGCTGGCTTTGCACGCTAGCGACAAGCCACAGCCAGCGCCTGATCAATGTCCCACAGGATGTCGTCCAGGTTTTCCAGGCCGACCGAAATGCGCACCATGTCGGGCGGCACGCCTGCGGCCATTTGCTGGGCTTCGTCGAGCTGGCGGTGGGTGGTGCTGGCCGGGTGACTGATCAGTGTGCGGGTGTCACCAATGTTGACCAGATGGCTCATGAACTGCGCCGATTCGATGAACTTGACCCCTTGGGCCAAACCGCCTTTCACACCAAATGACAACAGGCCCGAGGCGCCGCGCATCTGGCGCATCAGCAAGGCGTGTTGCGGGTGATCAGAAAGGCCAGGGTAATTGACCCAGGCGACTCGCGGATCGGCTTGCAGGTATCGGGCCACGCCCAGCGCGTTGTCGCAGTGCTTTTGCATGCGCAAGGGCAGGGTCTCGACGCCTTGCAATATTTGCCAGGCGCTCATGGGGCTGAGCGCAGCGCCAAAAACGCGCAGGCTTTCCATGCGGCAGCGCATGGTGAAGCCGAAGTCGCCAAAGGTCTCGTAAAACTTCACGCCGTGGTAGCCCTGCGAGGGCTCGGTCATCCCCGGAAATCGGCCGTTGTCCCACGGAAATTTACCCCCTTCGACCACCACCCCACCCAGTGTGGTGCCGTGCCCCGCCAGGTATTTGGTGGCCGAATGCACCACGATGTCAGCGCCCAGCGCCAGCGGGTTGCACAGCATGGGGCTGGGCACCGTGTTGTCAATGATCAGGGGCACGCCGTACGCATGGGCCACCTCGGCCACAGCGGTAATGTCCAGCACCACCATGCTCGGGTTGCCCAGGCTTTCAGCGTAAACGGCCCGGGTATTGGGCCGCATGGCGGCTGCAAAAGCCTCGGGCTGGGTGGCATCGACAAAGCTGGTCTTGATGCCGAACTTGGCCAGGCTCACGGCCAGCATGGTGACCGAGCCACCGTACAAGGCACCTGCAGCCACCACATGATCGCCCGATTGCAAGATGGTCATCAAGGCCATGGTTTCAGCCGCCATGCCTGACGCACTCGCCACGGCGGCACGCCCGCCTTCCAGCGCGGCCACCCGCTCTTCGAGTACCGCCACCGTGGGGTTGCTCAGGCGCGAATACACATTGCCAAAGGTCTGCAGATTGAAAAGCGAGGCCGCATGCTCGGCGCTGTCAAACACAAAGCTGGTGGTCTGGTAAATGGGCAAAGCACGAGCACCTGTGACCGCGTCGGGGATTTGCCCGGCGTGAATGGCCAGGGTTTCGGGGTGGAATTTTCGGTCGGTCATGGTGGGAAAAAAATGTGGCTGGATGCCGCGTGATGGGGTCGTTCAAGCAAGGGCAGTGCCGTGGCGATGCCTTTGGGAAAAGTTCACAACATTCGGCGCGCCGAGATGATGCCCGTGTTGACACCGACCCAGTTCAAGCCTCCAAACAGGCGGGCATGTTCGATCTTGACGCAACGGTTCGTGACCGAATCAAGACCGGCCTGGCGTGCCAGGGCATCGGCCTCGGGGTTGGCCACGCCCAGTTGTTGCCATAAACAAAGCGCGCCGATCTGAACCGCTTGCTGCGCAATCGGCAACACATCTTCAGCACGCCGAAAAACATCGACCATGGCCACCTTGAACGGGATATCGCTCAGGCTGGCATAGCAGGTTTCCCCCAGCACCTGGCCACCCGCGTAGCGCGGGTTGACAGGCACTACGCGAAAGCCGTGCGACTGCATGTACTTGGCCGCGAAATAACTGGGCCGATGCCATTCGGCAGACAAACCCACCACAGCGATGGTGCGGCAGGTGGTGAAAATGCGCCGCAGCGCCTGCAAGTCATTGTTCATGGCACCTTGTTCCAAAAATTCAACCTGTTCAAGCCCATCAGTAGCGCGTCTGCCCGCTGGCTTTCATCTGACGGGAAGCCCAGGTGGCGCAAAGGGAAAGGACCAGGCACACCGCCATCACCCCCAGGTAATGGCCACTGAAGTCAAAGACCGCCCCCGCCAGCACAGGCCCCAGCAGATTGCCCAAAGCCGCACCACTGTAAAGCGTGCCGACCACGCTGGCCACCGATTTTCCGCCAAAGTAATCCATGCACAAAGCCGGCAAAAGCGACACGATGCTGCCATAACTCAAACCAAACCAAAGAGCAAACAAGGCCAGCAAGGCATGCCCGCTGGCTGCCCCCCACAACAAGTAAGACGCCCCCATGGACAGTTGCATCAGCACCAGGGTTTGCGCCCGACCCAGCCGGTCGGCCACCAGACCAATCGCAAAGCGCCCCACCAGACTGCCCACACCGATCAGACCCACCAGCCCGACAGCCAGCGCCTCCGTCAGGCCCAGATCTCGCGCCGATGCCGACACATGGGCAAAGGGGATGAACATGACGGGCGAGGCCAGTACGGTGGCCAGGTAAAGCCAACGGAATGTGGGCGTGCACAGAGTCTCGCGCAATGTCAAGCCACTGGCCAAACCCCCTGCACCGGCGCTCATGCCCGGCCCGTTGGTGGCAGGCGCTCGTCGCAGCAAGGCCGCCGCCAGCAGGCCCAGCACCAAAACCCCCAAGGCCAGGGCGCGCATCGCCTCGCGCCAGGGCATGGGGCCAATGGCCATGGCCACCAGCACCGGCACCAGCAAGGTGCCCGCACCCACACCCGAACTGGCAATGCCCCCGGCCAGGCCTCGGCGGGTGGTGAACCAGGGCTGAACACTGGCAATCGAGGGCGTGTAGACCAGGGCAATGCCCAAGCCCACCAGCAGGCCGTAACTGAGGTACACCGCAAGCAAGGAAGTTGCCCAACTGGTGGCCAGCAGACCCAGTGCAATCAGGGCCATGCCGGCCGAGCACACCACGCGGGGGCCGAATCGGTCGGCCAGCATGCCGCCACCGGCGCCCAAGACAAAGTAAACAAAGCCGGACAGACCAAAAATCCAGGACACCTCGGCCCGTTGCGCCGAAAATTCCGCAGCAAACGGTTCAAAAAAAGCCGCGAACGAATAAGACACCCCAAAGATCAGCGCCAGGCAAACAAAGGTGGCCCAAACCACCACCCAGGCGTAGGGGGTCTCTTTCATGCGGTCTCCGGTGTTCTTGAATTGTGGATCATTGTGCCTTTGAAAATGCGACAAGCCTTCCACCGGAAAGTGACTGACAAGATCAGCCTTTTTGATTCGGGTAAATTCTCAGCACGCCCATAATGATTTTCCAAACCGCTTCAAAGGCCCGGCCATGAACGCCACAGAACGTGACCAACTTCAGCAATTTTTGACCGCTCTGCGACAAACCCGCGCAGACCCCAAAGACCCGATGGCCGACGACCTCATCCGCCAAGCGGTCGCAAACCAGACCGATGCGCCTTACTTGCTGGTGCAACGTGCCATGGGTTTGGGCATGGCCCTGGATGCAACGCAAATCCGCATTCAGCAACTGGAGGCGCAATGCGCGCAGCAGCAGGCCCTGTTGCAGGCAACGCAAGCGCCCGCACCTGCGCCCAGCGGCTTTTTGATGTCCGGGTCACAGGCCTGGGGCAGAGGCGCAGAGGCACCTGCCGCGCCACCCATTGAAACGGCAAGCAAGCCCATGCCCTCTCCTGCCGCGAGTTCGCCTGCCTTGGCACCCCAGCCCGGCGCGAGCTCTTGGGGGGGTGGTTTGATGGCCCAAATGGCCACCACTGCAGCGGGTGTGGTGGCTGGCGGCCTCCTGTTTCAGGGTGTTCAAAGCCTCATGGGTCGCAATACGCCGGCACCGCATGAGGCATCCCCCCTGAGCAGCGCTCAGGAAGAACCCCTGCAGGGACTGGTGTCACCCTCGGCAGAGCCTGCCGATGTGGCAGATGCGGGCGATGTGTCCTGGGACCAGGGCGAAGACTGGGCCTGATGTATGAACAAACCCCAACCAGAGCACAAGTCCAAAAGTCTGGAAGATGTGGTGCTCAAGTTCATCGAGAGAAACAACCGGGCCATCTGGGCCGTTATTTTTGCCATCGCCCTGGCGGTGATTTATGGCGTGAACTCGCGCTGAAGCTTGTAGCTTCAGTGTTCTTTGGCGCAAGCCCCCATCGGGTTTGCAAAACCTGGCTAAAGCAGCGCAAAGTCAGGTTTGCTTGGTGGACCCGTCAGCCTGCGCTGCAAGGGAACACCCGGCACGCGTGGGTTTGACCGGGCCTGCGACAATCAATCCCCATGCACCTGATCATTCCGTACGCGGCCAGCCAAGCTTTCATGGACCCAGCCGCCTGGCTTGGTTTGAAACTCCCCCACTTGCAAACATTGCTGAGCCTGTTGCAGCGCCAAAAAGCGCTGCAAGACAGCGAAGATTTGACCCTTCACATGCCACACGAACGCCTTCTGGCCGAGGCGCTGGGCTGGGCGCAAGACAGCGCAGCACTGCCCTGGGCCGCATGGCACAGCGCACAACAAGGGCAAGCCAGCGGCACGACACAGGCCTGGATGACCCCCTGCCATTGGCAGATCGGCATGGACCAGGTGGTGATGCTCGACCCGGCCAGTCTGTTTTTGTCCGACGATGAGTCGCAGCAATTGCTGCAGGCCATGCAACCGTTTTTGCAAGAAGACGGCTTGCAAGTGACCTGGCACAGCGCCCTGGCCTGGCACGCGCAAGGCGACATGCTGGCCGAAGTGCCCACAGCCTCGCTCGACCGGGTCATCGGCCAGAACGTGAAACCCTGGATGCCTAACAGCCCCACCGCCCATCACGCGGCCAAACCGCTGCAACGCCTGCAAAGCGAGATGCAGATGCTGCTTTACAACCACCCGGTGAACGACGCCCGTGAAGCGCGCAGACAACACACCGTCAATACATTCTGGCTGCACGGTGCAGGCACACTGACCGCCGGGTCTGGCGCTTTGGTTCAGCCTGTGGCCATGCCCGATGGCTTGCGCGCAGGCGCCTTGCGCGGTGACCTGCAAGCCTGGCAGCAAGCCTGGCAACAGCTTGACGCGACCGCCGTGTCCGACTTGCTCGAGCACTGCCAAGCCACAGGTCAGGCCACGCTGAGCCTGTGCAGCGAGCACACCGCGCACACCTACGAGGCGGTGCCTGCCACTTGGCACCAACGAATCACTCGCCTGTTTCAAAACACCACACCTGCAACGGCACTGGCAGCCCTGATCACCCCATGAATTTACTGACCCGAGATGTACCGCCCCGAAGCGCCTGGGCGCTGGAACAAGCCGGCATCCACCCCCTGCTGGCGCGCCTTTACGCGGCACGTGGCGTGCAGTCCAAAGCCGAACTGGACGACGCGCTGAACCTGCTGCTGCCCCCGACAGACATGCTGGGCACCACCGAAGCAGCCCGACTGCTGGCCGACGCCATGGCTGCCAACAAGCGCTTGTGCATCGTGGCCGATTACGACTGCGATGGCGCGACCGCCTGCGCAGTGGCCGTGCGCGGCCTGCGCATGCTCGGAGCGCTCAACGTGTCCTATCTGGTGCCCGACCGGGTGATCGATGGTTACGGCCTCACGCCCACCATTGCTGAACGCGTGCACGCCCAAGGCGCCGGCGTCTTGATCACCGTGGACAACGGCATTGCCAGCGTGGCTGGCGTCCAGGCCGCGCAGGCACTTGGCCTGCAAGTGCTGGTGACCGACCACCATTTGCCGGGCAGCGAATTGCCCACGGCCGAAGTCATCGTCAACCCCAACCAGCCGGGCTGCGGCTTTGCCAGCAAATCGATCGCGGGCGTGGGTGTGATGTTCTACGTGCTGCTGGCCCTGCGGGCCGAGTTGCGCCAACGCGGCATGTTTGATGCATGGCCTCAGCCGAGACTGGACGCCCTGCTGCCGCTGGTCGCTTTAGGCACCGTGGCAGACGTGGTGCGGCTGGACCCGAATAACCGCCGCCTGGTGGCGCAAGGCCTGCGCCGCATACGCGCCGGTGCCCTGCCCCCGGGCATGGCGGCGTTGATGCGTGCGGCCAGCCGCGAAACCGCCAAGGCCACGACGTTTGACTTTGGCTTTGCCCTCGGGCCGCGCATCAACGCCGCGGGCCGTTTGGCCGATATGACACTGGGCATTGAATGTCTGCTGACAGACGATGCAGGCCGCGCCGACGAACTGGCCAAACAACTGGATGCCATCAACCGCGAACGCCGTGTGATTGAGGGCGACATGCGGGAAATGGCCATGGAGATGGCCGAGTCACTGTTTGACGAAGGCGACGAGCCACCCCCCGCCATTTGCGTGTTCGACCCGGATTTTCACGAAGGGGTTGTGGGTATCGTGGCCTCGCGCATCAAGGACAAACTGCACCGCCCCACGTTTGTTTTTGCCGCGAGCAGTGCTCCAGGCAAAGAACACGAACTCAAGGGTTCAGGCCGCTCCATTGCGGGTTTTCATTTGCGCGACGCACTCGACTTGGTGGCCAAGCGTGCGCCGGGCGTGCTGCTGCGCTTTGGTGGCCACGCCATGGCTGCGGGCTGCACGATTGCCGAAGAACACCTCGATGTGTTTGAAGAAACACTCAACCAGGTGGCCCTGGAGTGGCTGGACGCAGCCACCTTGCAACGGCGGCTCGAAACCGACGGCCCGCTGCCCGCTGAATACCGCAGGGTGGACCTGGTCGAAATGCTGCACCACGAGGTCTGGGGCCAGGGTTTTGCACCGCCCGTATTTTGCGAAGAGATCGAGGTGGTCTCGCAGCGCTTGGTGGGCGAAAAACACCTCTCGCTCAAGATGAAGCACCAAGGCCAGCCAGTGGATGGCATCTGGTTCGGCCGCACCGAGCCTTTACCCGCCAAGGTGAAACTGGCCTACCGGCTGGACGCCGACGAGTGGCAAGGGCAAAAGCGGGTGCGCTTTTTAGTGGAAGGCGCCGAACTCTAAGAAATGCCGGGCATCAGTGCTTGGTGGCCACCTTGGCTTGCAGGGCGTTGAGCACCGGCGCTGAAACGAGGCCAGCCACGTCGCCGCCCAATTTGGTGATTTCCCGGACCAGCGTGCTGCTGATGTGCTGCACACCCGCGCTGGCGTGCAAAAACACCGTGTCCACTTCAGGGGCCAGATGGCGGTTCATGCCGGACATCTGGGTTTCGTAGTCGTAGTCGGTCATAGAGCGCAGGCCACGCACAATGACCTGCGCGTTTTGAGCGCGCACAAACTCCACAATCAGGCCATCAAAAGGCAGCGCCTTTACATTGGAGCAATCGGCCAGCGCGGCCTGCACAAGCGCCAGCCGCTCATCCAGCGAAAACAGGGTATTTTTGTGATGCGCCCTGGCCACGGCAATGATGACCTCGTCAAACATCTGCGCAGCACGTCGAATGGCGTCTTCATGCCCCAGCGTGAGCGGGTCGAAGGTGCCGGAATAAACAGCGATGACTGCGGCAGTGTCGGATCGGCTCATGGCGATGTCCTTGAGGGGCTTGGATGGGCTTGACTGTCCAGATCGGGATTATGCGGCGCGTTGCAACAAATGGGCATGCACGGCGCCCGCCTTGAGGTGGCGCACGCATTGCAGACCCAGCGCGTCCAGCGCCTCGGTGGTCCATCGCACGGGCGCTTCCAGGTAAATCCAGCCGCCGGCGGGCACGGCCTTGGTGGCTGCTTTCAGAGCGGGTTCAAACCAGGGGCCATCAAAGGGCGGGTCGATGAACACCAGGTCCACACTGCCTGCCGTCAAATGCCCCAAAAGGGTCACTGCGTCACCGCGCTGCACGTTGACCATGCTGGCTTTCAAGCGCATGGCGTTGTCTTGCAAGTCGCGCACCAGCACCGCATCTTGCTCGATCATCAGTACATGGGCGGCGCCGCGAGATGCAGCTTCCAGTCCCAGCACACCGGTGCCAGCGAATGCATCCACGCAGCGCCAGCCGCTCAGGTCTTGCCCGAGCCAGTTGAACAAGGTTTCTCGCACACGGTCAGGGGTGGGCCGCAGACCGGGTTTGTCAATGACCTTCAGCCGGGTGCGTCGCCATTGCCCCCCAATGATGCGGACCTCGTGCGAGGACTCCCCTTTGGGTGACCGGTGAACGGGTTTCTTGGCGGTGGGTTGACGGGCTTTTCCGCTGGCAGGTGGCCGTAAAGTTTTCGATGAGCGCATAGGCTGCAAGTGTATAGGCCATGGCGCACACCACTGAGCTGTGAAATGATCGAAGCCAAAGTCCTGCAAGCCGTCCATTGTGCTTTTGACGGCACAGACATGACGCGCATCAAACAAGCCGCAGTTAGCGCTTTGCCGGATGGCGCAGGCAATCTAGAGTGTTATTTGTTATCAGCTCGATGCAAAAAACATGACCCGCACAGACACAAAAGCCCCGATTTCACATTTTTCCAATTGCCACCTTGGCATCTTTGCCCAACTCGCGCACATGGGGGATTTGCCGGCCTTGCTGGGACCGGCTGCACAGGCCAGAAAGATTGCCGAGGAATCGCGGGCCTTTTTCAGTCAAGGCCTCTACAGCCACCACAGCGAGGAAGAAGAAGATTTATTCCCGGCAGTTCGCCAAAGCGCCAACGCAGGCGAAGAGCGCCTTCGGGTCAATGAATTGGTCGAGCGATTGACGCAAGACCATCGGGCCCTGGAAAAGTTGTGGGAATCGCTGGAGCCTGGTTTGCGCAAAGTAGCCAAAGGTCAAGACACCACGCTTGATGTGCTGGCACTGCAGTCACTGGTGAAACGCTACCAGGCACACGCCCAGGTCGAGGAGCAAGAATTTTTGCCCTTGGCCCAGACCATTCTTGGGCGCAACAACAACCACATGGCAGCCTTGGGCCTGACCCTGCACATGCGGCACTTACCCCACTTTGTGGCACACATTTGAGCGTTCAGGGCTGTGTGCCCACCACCACTGTGACCATCCGATCGGGCTGCAGGACACGTGCCATGGCCCGGCGAATATCCTCAACACTGACCCGTTCGACTTGTTGAGTCCAGGTGTCCAGGTAATCGAGCGGCAAGCGGTTCCAGGCGATGTTGGCCACGTTGTCCAGCAGCTTTCTGTTGCTGTCGATGCGCAGCGCGAAACCACCCATCAGGTTGGATTTGGCAGCCTGCAACTCGGCCCCGGTCGGCCCCTCGCGCACAAAGGCTTGTATGACGTCCTTGGCCACAGTCACGGCTTGTGCCGCCTGGTCAGGTCGGGTTTGCAAGCCCACGGTGAAGGCCCCCGCGTGCAGGCCCGGCGAGAAGTAGCTGTAAACGCTGTAGCTCAGGCCCCGCTTCTCGCGCACCTGCTCGGTCAGGCGCGAGACAAAACCGCCACCACCCAGAATGTGGTTGCCCACCAGCAAAGCAAAAAAGTCGGGGTCGCTGCGCTTGTAACCAGGCTGGCCAATCAGCACATGCGCCTGGGCCGAATCAAGCGGGATATTCAGGTTTTTAGCCTCGACCAAGGGCGACACCTCGACCACGGGGGGCAATGGCTTGCAGCCAGACTCGCGCGGCCATTGCGACAGCAAACCCTGCACCAGGGCATCGGTCTGTGCCCGGCTGAGCGCACCCACCACGCTGACCGTTGCACGACAGGTCTGCAAGGCCTTGGCATGCAGGTTTTGAAGATCTTGCGCACTGATGCGCAACAAAGATTCGGGTGTGCTGCGGTACCCGTAAGGGTGCGTGCCGTACACCGCAGAGGCGAAGCGGTGCTGCACCTGGGTGCCGGGCTTGGTGAGCGATTCACGGATGGAGGCGCTCAGGCGCTCACGGTCACGCAGCCAAATCGCTTCAGTAAACGCCGGATGGGCCATTTGCCGGGCTGCCAAGGCCACCGCTTTGTCAAGCAGGTCGGGGTAACTCAAGCTGCGCAGCGAAAAACTCAGGCGGTCTGCGCCAGCGCTGACGCCAAAACTGGCCCCCAGGTCAGCCCAAGCTTCACCGATCTGGTTTTCGTCCATGGCTGGTGCATAAGGCCCCTGAGCTTTCGGGTGGGCCCGCATGCCGTTGGCGATTTGCCCCGCCATGACCGAGGCCAGGCCGGCCTGATTTGCCGGGTCGCGGCGGCTGCCTGCGTCGAGGTCAATCTGCACATCGACCATGGGGATGGCGTGGCTCTCGACCAGGTAGACCCGCGCCCCACTGGGCTGCGTCCAGTGCTGAATGGGCAAGGCCGCATGCACCCAACTTGAGGCAGCACAACACGCCAGCAGCAGGGCGGATCGCAGCAGTGCGTTTGGGGCCATCGACAGGCAACAGATCAGGGACATTTTGCTTTGGACTTTCATGACGAGACGGCGGCTCAATGCCTGGCACCCGATACAGCACGCCGGGCACGGGGCTGCCCCGACGGCGGCTGGGGCCGCAGAATCGCCACCGTGAGACTGTCGTCACCGAAATACTTTTGAGCAACTGCTTGCACCTGCGCAGGCGTCACTTGACGGAGCCGCGACATCAGTTGCGCGCCATGGTCTGGCGGCAGGCCCAGCGTCCAGGCCACGCCCAGTTCTCGGGCCTGGTTGAAAACCGAATCGAGCTTGTAGATCTCGCTGGCGACCCACTGGGTCTTGACGCGTTGTAACTCGGCTTCGCTCACGCCATCGGTGGCCACCCGCTGGATCTGGGCGCGCAATGCGGCTTCCAGGGTTTCAGCACTTTGTCCTTGGGCGGGCACACCCTCCAGGTAGAAGAATTGCGGTCCACGGCCCATCAGGCCGTTGTGCGCCCCGACACTGTCGGCCAAGCGCTTGTCACCCTGGGTCAGTGCTCGGTCCAGACGCGCACCGCTGTAACCGTCCAGCACCGCCGCCAGCACCGTCAAGGCCAGGGCATCGTCGTGCTCGGGGGTCACTTCCAGGCTGGCCAGACGTGGCACCTTGAAGGCCAAAGCCACATAAGACTGCTCGGCGGGCGCTTTGAACTCGAATCGGCGCAAGCCCTGCTGCAGTGGCTCTTGCTGGGGCTTGCGCTCTGCCAGAGGCCTTGCCGCAATGGCACCGTAATATTTTTCTGCCAGGGCCTTCACCTGCAGCGGGTCAACATCACCGGCTACCACCACGATGGCATTGCAGGGCGAGTACCACTTGCGGTAAAAATCTCGGGCATCTTGCGCCGTCATGGCCTCCAGGTCGCTCATCCAACCGACGATGGGACGGCGATAGGGCGAAGCCGACAAGGCAGTGGCAGACAGCATTTCGTGCAATTGGGCGCGTGGGTTATCGTCGGTGCGCAGACGGCGTTCTTCTTTGACCACCTCCAGCTCTTTGACAAATTCGGCGTCGGGCCACTGGTTATTGGCAAATCGGTCGGACTCCAGGCGCATCACGGCTTCCAGCTGGTTGGACGGAATTTGCTGGTAGTAGCCGGTGTAATCCTTGGATGTGAAGGCGTTTTCTCGGCCCCCAAGTGCGGCCACGCGGCGCGAAAACTCGCCCACCGCCAAGCTGGGCGTGCCTTTGAAAAGCATATGTTCTAGCACATGCGCCACGCCACTGGTGCCGTCCACCTCGTCCATCGAACCCACCCGCAGCCAGACCATGTGCACGGCCGTGGGGGAGCGGCGGTCGGGTTTGACCCAGAGCGTCATGCCGTTGGCCAGGGTGAACGTGTGTACCTGGGCCAAGGGGACAGTGCCTGCTTTACGGTACGGAGCGATCGGTGCCTGGGAGGCTTGCGGCGCCTGTGCCGATGCACTCCAGGCTGCGGTCGACAGGGCGATCGCCAGAGAGATGCCCAAGAAAATATTCGGTTTCATAGAATGCATGATCCTTTAAATCCACGCCATGTTCAGTTTCTTCAAAAAAAAATCCCCTTCCACCGAGGTCATATCGACCCCCAAGACCGATGTGACCCCTGTTGCAGCTTCGGCGCCGCCTGGTCAGCAGACTTCTGCGGCTGCTCCAGCCGCAAATGGGCAGCCATTTGAGGACAAGGAACAGGTGGCCCCCTCTGCCCGTCAAGGCTGGCTGGACCGCCTGAAAACGGGTTTGCGCAAAACCGGCGCCAGCATCACCACCGTGTTCACGGGCACCCGAATCGACGACGATCTGTACGAAGAACTGGAAACCGCCTTGTTGATGGCCGATACCGGGGTGAAAGCCACCGAGCATTTGCTGCAAGACCTCAAACGACGCGTCAAAGAGGCCAAGGCCACGGAACCCTCGCAGGTCAAAACCCTGCTGGCCGATGCCATCACCGACTTGCTGCTGCCCCTGCAAAAACCCCTGGCCATTGGTGATCACCACCCCACCGTGATCATGGTGGCGGGGGTCAATGGGGCGGGCAAAACCACCTCGATCGGCAAACTGACCAAGCACTTGGCCGATGAAGGCCTGAGCGTGCTGCTGGCCGCTGCCGACACCTTCCGCGCTGCGGCCAAGGAACAACTGGCCGTCTGGGCTGACCGCAACACCGTCGAAATCGTCAGCCAGCAAGGTGGCGATCCGGCTGCCGTGAGCTTTGATGCGGTCAGCGCAGGGCGTGCCCGGGGGCGCGATGTGGTGCTGGTGGACACCGCAGGTCGCCTGCCCACGCAACTGCACCTGATGGAAGAGCTGAAAAAGATCAAACGTGTGGTGCAAAAGGCCGACAGCACGGCCCCGCATGAGGTGCTACTGGTCCTTGACGGCAACACCGGCCAGAACGCGCTGGCCCAGGTGCGCGCCTTTGACGACACGCTGGGCCTGACGGGCCTGATCGTGACGAAACTGGACGGCACGGCCAAAGGGGGCGTTTTGTGCGCCATTGCGCGCGAAAAGCCCATCCCGGTGTATTTTATTGGCGTGGGCGAGAAGCTTGAGGACCTTGAAACCTTCAACGCACGAGAGTTTGCACAAGCCCTGCTGAGTTGAGCATCCCGTTTAAGTGTCAGCCAGGACACCGACCCCGCCCTTAGATTAAAGCAAAATCATGGAAAACCCTAGGCCGATTCGGCAGAGGGGGTGCACCTTTAGCACTCTCCAGCAGAGAGTGCTAAAATTTACACATTCTGAAAGGAGTTCTGGTATGAACATTCAAACTGGTTCGCCCACCACGGCAATCATGCTGAGCAATCCTTGGGCTGTGGTGCCCTCGCTCGGTCACCTCGACGCGTATATTTCTGCGGTCAACCGCATGCCCATGCTGACCCTTGATGAGGAGCAGGAAGCTGCCCGTCAACTCAAAGCCAACGAAGACCTCGAAGCAGCCCGCAAGTTGGTGCTCTCACACTTGCGCCTGGTGGTGTCCATATCGCGCCAGTACCTGGGCTATGGCTTACCGCATGGCGACCTGATCCAGGAAGGCAACGTGGGCCTCATGAAAGCGGTCAAGCGATTTGACCCCGATCAGGGCGTGCGCCTGGTGAGCTATGCGATGCACTGGATCAAGGCTGAAATTCACGAGTACATCTTGAAAAACTGGCGCATGGTCAAGGTGGCCACCACCAAAGCCCAACGCAAGTTGTTCTTCAACCTGCGCTCCATGAAACAGGGCTTCAAAGCAGACGCCGACGAAGGCACCCACCGCGACACCCTGACGCCTGACCAAGTCGATTCGATGGCCCGCAGCCTGAACGTCAAGCGCGAAGAAGTGCTGGAGATGGAAATGCGCATGTCCGGCGGCGATGTGCTGCTGGACCCGGCACCGTCCGACGATGGCGAGCAGGCCTTTGGACCCATTGCTTACCTTGCCGATGTGAACCACGAGCCGACCGCCATGATTGAGGCACGCCAGCGTGACGTGATGGCCAGCGATGGCCTGACCACAGCCCTGGATGTGCTGGACGCCCGCAGTCGCCGCATCGTTGAAGAGCGCTGGCTCAAGGTGAACGACAACGGCTCAGGGGGCATGACCTTGCACGACTTGGCTGACGAGTATGGCGTGAGCGCTGAACGCATCCGCCAGATCGAAGTCGCGGCCATGAAAAAAATGAAGAAAGCTTTGGTCGAATTCGCTTAAGACGATCTGACAGTTGCACACCGTCGCTGTACCCGGTCTTGACCGGGTATTTTTTTACAGGGCCGAGGTCGTGGCTAAAAAAGCCTGGAACACATCTGCGATAAAGTGCTCACAACCATTTACGTCAGGATTTTTGAATGACCTTTTCCAAATTTTCGGATTATTCGCATCGCGTTTTTCGCCATGCAACATTGGCGTTCATGGCCTTGAGCATGTCCTCCGCTTTTTCAGCGGACTGGCCCAGCCAGACCGTCAAACTGGTGGTGGGCTTTCCTGCAGGCTCCAGCCCTGACCTCACCGCTCGGGCCTTGGCCGAGCCCTTGGCCAAGGCCCTCGGTCAAAACGTGGTTGTCGAGAACAAGGTAGGTGCGGGGGGAAATATTGCAGCTGACTTTGTGGCCAAAGCCACCGATGGCCACACCCTGGGCCTGATGATCAACGGGAACATGACCATTGCCCGCATCTTGAACCCCAAGGTGCCCTACGACCCCCTGAAAGACTTGGCCCCGATCAGCCTGATCGGCAAAGCACCGCTGGTGCTAACCGTCCCCGCCAATGCGCCAGGCCAATCTGCAACAGAATGGCTGGAGCAGGCGCAAAAGGCGGGGGACAAACTCAGCTATGCCTCGCCAGGTGTGGGCACTGTGGCGCATTTGGGCATGGAACTGCTCAAAACCAAAGCGGGCATCGCGCCCGTGCATGTGCCCTACCCGGGCAACCCGCAAATCATCACCGCCATGATCGGTGGCCAGGTTCAACTGGCCTTGCTGCCGCCCGCCATGGCGGCGGCCCAAGTTCGGGGTGGTAAATTGCGCGCTGTCGGCACGACCAGCACAGGCCGCAGCCCGGTCGCACATGATGTGCCCAGCCTGGCTGAAATTGGCGTAAAAGATTACCAGTTGGAAATCTGGAACGCGTTGGCTGCACCGGCCTCCATGCCTGAGGCCATCGCCAGCAAACTGTCTGCTGCGGTCAGTGACATCGTGCGCTCACCCGATATGCGCGAGCGTTTGTTCCAGCAAGGCTGGCAAGTGGTGGGCTCATCTCCCGAGGGTTTGCGCAACAGGATCAATGTCGACACGAAGGCCTTGGGTGCCATCATTCGAAGCCAAAAAATCGAGATAAACTGAATACCGAGACCTGAAAAAGCCCTTCTTCAAGCGCATTCAGGTCTGAAGATGTCTTGATCTATCCAAGACAGTACTCACTGACCTTTGAGCAAAATCTTCACATCGGCAGCCAAAGTCGCTGCACCACTGGCATGCCGGTTATAAAGTCTTACCCTGCCCTGGGGGTCGAAAGTAAAGCTTCCCGCCGAGTGGTCCATGGTGTAACTGGTGGGCGTTTTGCCCTCGACCTTTTTGTAATAAATCTTGAAGTCCTTGGTGACCTTGGGCAGTTGCTCCAGGGTGGGGCGCAGGGCCACAAAGTCAGATCCGAAATTGGCCACATAGGCTTTCAGCAATTCGGGCGTGTCGCGCTCGGGGTCCACCGTGATGAAAATGCCTTGCAACCTGGCCCCATCTGCACCCAGTAATTGTTTGGCTTCGGCAATCTCCTGCAAAGCGGTGGGGCAGACATCAGGACATTGGGTGAAGCCAAAAAATACCACCACCACCTTGCCTGCAAAGTCTTTGAGGGTGCGCACCTGACCCTCCTGATCGCTCAATACCCAGCCTTGGGCATAGTCAGCACCGGTAATGTCCACGCCGCGAAATGCGGGTTTGTCGTCAGCGCACCCCAGCAACCCTCCCGCTGCAACAACCCATGCCATCGCCAAGGCCCATCTGGAAAAAACACTGCTCTGAGCCATGGTCATGACCTTAAAAAATGTAATGGTCAAGCAGCAAAGCGGCAAACAAGACGCTCAGGTGGATCAGCGAAAAGCGGAAGGTCTTGCGAGCCAGTTCATCCGAGTAACTGCGAAACAAAGCCACGGCATAACCGATAAAGCCGACGCTCAAAACGAGGGCGACGACCAAGTAAAGCCATGAGCTCATACCGTAAACGAACGGCATGAGGCAGGACGCCATCAAAACAATGGTGTACAGCAGGATTTGCAGCCGCGTGAATTCGTTGCCGTGCGTCACAGGCAGCATGGGCAGACCCGACTTGCGGTAATCCTCTACACGGTACAGCGCAAGCGCCCAGAAGTGAGGGGGCGTCCACAAGAAGATGATCAGGAACAAGATCAGCGCCTCGGGCCCGACTTGGCCCGTCATGGCAGCCCAGCCCAGCACCGGGGGCATGGCGCCGCTGGCCCCGCCAATGACGATGTTTTGAGGCGTGAGCGGTTTCAGGATCACGGTGTAAACGATGGCGTAGCCCACAAAGGTGGCAAATGTGAGCCACATGGTCAGCGGATTGACCATCACATAAAGCACCGCAGAGCCCAGGGCGCACAACACGCCTGAAAACAGCAGTGCCTGGCGGTCGCTCAACTCGCCCTTGGCAGTGGGGCGCCAGGCCGTGCGTTTCATCTTCGCATCGATGGTTTTTTCGACCAAGCAATTGAAGGCCGCAGCTGCACCCGCCACCAGCCAGATACCGATGCAGGCCCAAAGCCCTAGCTTTAATTCAACCATGCTCGGTGCTCCCGGCACGGCCAGCACCATGCCGATCAAGGCACAAAAGACGATCAGTTGCACCACGCGAGGCTTGGTCAGCGCGTAATACTGGCGCCAAGCGGAGTTTGGCAAATTGGCAGTGGCGGCGGTCATGCGGCAGGCCTTGGTGAGATGGGTGAACGTGAAAATGCTTCAGCCCGACTGATGCTGAGCGCCCAGGTCAGGGTGATCACCATGGCTGCAGCACCACCTGTGTGCAGCACCGCAGCCAACAAAGGCCAACCGAGCACGACATTGCTAAGGCCTGTGGCGAACTGCAAAGCCGACAGACCCAGCAACCATTGACCAGCAGATCGCAGACCTGGCTGCATGCGCAAACGCCAACCGCACCACACCAGCACAGCCAAAACCAGCAAAGCGGCTGAACGGTGCACGAAGTGGATGGACGACAAGGCTACAAAGGGCAAGAGCTGACCATCGGGTGTATACCCCAACTCACGCCACACACTGAAACCTTGCCAGCTCATCTCGGGCACCCATTGGCCATTGCAGGTCGGAAAGTCAGGACAGGCCAGCACAGCGTAGTTGGTGCTGACCCAACCGCCCAAGGCAATTTGAAACCACAACAAAGCAAAACCTGCCCACAGGCCTCTATACAAGGCCGCTGGCAAGGGTCTAGAGCCAGCGCCGTCATAACGCACAGCCTGCGCCATGAGCAGGGCCAGCAAGCCTATCCCAAACATCAGGTGCAAAGTGACGATGGCCGGGAACAGCTTCATGGTGACGGTAAGCGCACCAAAAGCGCCTTGCAGGCAGACCCACACCAGTGTGAACGTGGGCCACCAGGGGCTGACGCGGTGGCTTTCTCGTCGCAGCCACCAGGTCATGCTGGCGAGAGTCAGAATCAATACCCCCACCCCGGTGGCCAGGTAACGGTGAACCATCTCGATCCAGGCTTTGCCGTGTGTCACCGGGCCCGTGGGCATGGCGGTCTGCGCCGCAGAAATTTCGCTTTTTGCGCCGATGGGCGTCGCGCTGCCATAACAACCCGGCCAGTCAGGGCAGCCCAGCCCGGAGTCGGTCAACCGTGTGAATGCCCCAAAAAGCACCAAGTCAAATGTTAAAAACAAAGTGATCAAGGTGAGGGCTTTCAAACGCCCAGATGGTGTGGCGCTGCGCTGTTGCCACAGCCACCAGCCCAATGGCAAAGCGGCCACAGCCAAGCCAACGGCCATCAGCTGAAAAATGGGCGCCAGGTTGTAAAGGTCGACTTCGCTCATGATCAGCGCCCCGCCTCGTCCCATGACGATGAAGCCTTGAGCAAACGATCCAGATCGCGCTTGGCCTTTGAAGCACTGGACACATCCATGTTGGCCGGAAAACGCATCATGAAGTTGCCCATAGGGTCAATCACGTACAAGTGGTCCTGCAATTGCTGACCCTGTTCAGGGCTGATCCAGGCTTGCAAGGTGGTCAGGTCCATTCGCAAAACATGCGCTGTGTTCAAGGCAGGCAACAAGCTGGCATCAACCGGTACATCGTCGGTGACCAACCAAACACGGTCAAGGCGGTCTTTTTCACGGCCCAGGATTTCACGAAGCTGGCGCTGGAAATACAGGTTTTGCTGGCAACGCTCGGCGCATGCGCCCGAGGCCACACTGACCAGCAACCATTGCCCCTTCAGGCTCTCCACGGCCACCACTTCGCCTTGCAGGTTTTTAACCGAGGCTTGAGGCATGTCTTTTTGCGGATCGATCAACTCGCCGTAATTGCGGCGTCCCTCCGGGCGCAAGACGTAATACGTGAAATAAGAGGCAATCACCGGCGAGGCGCATATCAGCAGCATGGCCAGCATTTTCCAGCGGCCCATGCGGGATCTTTGTGCATCGGCCTGCACAACATCACCAGGGCGGGGCATGTCGTGCACCGTCATGGCAAAGGGACTGTCAGACAGTTCGTTTTTTTCGGCGGGGTTGGACAATTTGGAACCAGACATAAAGTAAAGCGATCAGGCCACTGAGGCCAAACCATTGAAAAGCGTAGCCATAGTGCTTATCCACACCACTGGTCACCACAGGCCATTCGCGCAGCAAACCTTCAGAGGCTACGCCTGACTGCAGCAACGAGACTTCAAGCAAATCCAGACCGGTTTCATTTCGGAATAACAACAAGTCCAGATTTTGCCGTATCGGGCCTTGCTCAGCCCCGCCAAAGTCGTAGAGCCTTGATGGCCATGGGGCCAAATGACCCTGCAGATCGACCCAGCCTTCAGGCGTCTGAATGCCGGGTATGGCCGCGCGGTCTGTAAAAGACCGCTGAGCCCAGCCACGCTGCACCAACAAAACCGTGCCCGAGCCCTGAATTTGAAAGGGTGTCAGCACAAAAAAGCCGGGCTTGGCATTCATTTGCCGGTTTTCCAAGTACACCGTGTGCTGGGGTAACCAGCGGCCTACCAGTGTGACGCGACGGTAGATCAGTCCGGCGCGTTGCTGCTCAGAATCAATGGCGCCGCCCAGCGAGCGGCCATCGAGCGCCGGCATGTCCGCTTGCTTCATTTTGTTGGTTTGCAAGTCGGTTTTTTGAGCCGCCCGGTCCAGTTGCCACAGCCCCAAAGAGCCCGTAAGGCCAACAGCCAGCAAGGCGACAAGTAGCATCAGCCATCTTTGCCACACCGGGGTTTTCTCAGTCATTGGATAATGTACTCATGAAAATTTTGGTTGCCATCGCGTTTGTTGCCATATTGGTGAGTCTGGTCTCAGCCCTGATCTACATGATGCGGGGCGGCACGCCACCTGCGGAAGGCCAAGCGCCCAAAACAGGCAGCATGGTCAAGGCTTTGGCTTTCCGGGTCGGCTTTTCCATTGTCCTGTTCATTTGCGTGCTGATTTCCTGGAAGATGGGCTGGATTCAACCGACCGGAATCCCTACGGGTTCCTGAGGATTTTCTGGTGGCGCCAAGGCCATAAGCCGGTCCCATTTTTATCCCATTGGGTAAATCCAGCAGCATGTGTGCACTTAACAAAAAAGCGCCCAAAGGCGCTTTTTAGTGCGGACAGAAAAGCTTTACATCCAGTACACAAGGATGTACAAGCCCAGCCACACCACATCCACAAAGTGCCAGTACCAAGCCGCACCTTCAAAACCAAAATGACGGTCTTTGGTGAAATGGCCCTTTTGCAAACGCAAGGTAATGAACAGCAACATTAACATGCCCACCAGGACGTGGAAACCGTGAAAACCGGTCAGCAAATAAAACGTTGAACCATACATGCCAGAAGACATCTTCAGGTTCAAATCATTCCAGGCATGGACATACTCATAACCCTGGACAAACAAGAAAGTGACCCCCAGCAGCACTGTCATCCACATGAATTTGATGGTCTTGCTGCGGTCACCGCTTTGCAATGCATGGTGGGCAATGGTCAAGGTCACCCCCGATGTCAAGAGCAGCGCTGTGTTGATGGTGGGCAACCAGAAAGGGCCCATGGTCTGGAAGGGCTCGACTATTCCCGCTGGCGATGTGGTGGCTCCAGCCACCAGACTGGGCCATGCAGCTTTGAAGTCGGGCCACAGCAAGGCATTTTCAAGGCTGCCCAGTTCAGGCACTGAATGCGAACGGGCCCACCACAACGCGGTAAAAAAAGCACCGAAGAACATCACCTCGGAAAAAATAAACCATGTCATGCTCCAGCGGAAGGACAGGTCGATCTTTCGACCGTACAGGCCACCCTCACTTTCGTTGATGGCTTGTTTGAACCATTGGTACAAAACGGTCAACCACCACATCATTCCGAAGTAAAGCATGTACATGCCCCATTCGACACCATTGATCCATTGTCCTGCGCCCACAATGACGAAAAACAAACCGATGGCTGCCATGACAGGATGGCGCGAAGCGTCTGGGACGAAGTAATAAGGCGTGGTGCCGTGTGTTGCTGAACTCATGGAAACTCCTGCTCTCTCTGCTTGCGAAATCTAATCTTGCTGGTTAAAGGCCAATTGGCTGAACGACCACCCAATTGACTAGGGCGATCAGCCCCAGAACAAACAAAAGCACTGCGCCAATGGCCACAGCGATGATGTGGAAAGGGTTGAGCTTTTCAATGTCTTGCTGGGACTCTGAATTCTTACGAAGACCCACAAAGGACCAAAGCACTGCCTGAATGGTGCGCAACCAGGATGTCTTGTGCATGGTCTGGAGCTCGGGGGTGCTCATGAACCCAGGCCTGTCTTTACCACCATGGGCTGCACAGCAGCGGCCAAGGGCGTTGTCGGTGCGGTGGGTGTCTTACCGCCCACTTCAAAAAAAGTGTAGGACAAGGTGATGGTGGTAACGTCTTTGGACAACTTGGGGTCAATCACAAAAGCTACGGGCCAGGACTTCTTTTCACCGGGCTCTAATGTGTACTGGTTAAAGCAAAAACATTCGAGCTTGTTGAAATGGTTGGCAGCCTGCTTGGGTGCGTAGCTGGGAATGGCCTGAGCCGCCATGCGACGGTTTTGCACATTTTGGAACTCGTACATCACGGTGCTGAGCTCACCCGGGTGAACCTGCATCGATCGCTTTTCAGGCTTGAACTCCCAAGGTCCTCGCACGTTGGCATCAAACTCGACAGTGATGGTGCGGGTGGTGTCAACTTGGCTGTTCCGCAGCACTTCGGCCGCCTTACCCGACTTGGCATTGCCAGGAATCTGGGTTTCGGAAATCGACAAGATGTTGATGCCTGTGATCTCGCAAATGGCTTTGTAGATGGGAACCAGCGCGTAACCAAAGCAGAACATGCCTAAAGTCACAACTGCGAGCTTGCCCACCATCTTCAAGTTTTCACCGCGCAAGTTCATTGAGGGTCTTTCAGCGGTTTAACAACAGCAACTTGGCTACAAAACCAACCAACATTGCCAGTGCCACCGAGGCCAGAATCAGGCCAAGGCGAACATTGTTTTTTCTTTGCTCAGGGGTCATGGGCATGCTGTTCAACCAATCACGCGGGTCGCAGTGGCGTCCAGCTTGGGTGGGTTTTCAAAGGTATGAAATGGCGCTGGGGAAGGGACTTCCCACTCGAGACCTTCGGCAGCTTCCCAAGGCTTTTGAGGCGCTTTTTCACCCTTGCCCATCATGGTGGGCAAGACCACGAACAGGAAGAAATAAACCTGCGCAAAACCGAAGAAAAAGGCGCCCACAGAAGCCAACATGTTGAAGTCTGTGAATTGCATCGGGTAGTCAGCATACCGGCGTGGCATGCCGGCAAGTCCCAGGAAGTGCATCGGAAAGAATGTGACGTTGAAAGAAATCAGCGTCCACCAAAAATGGACCTTGCCCCGAGTTTCGTTGTACATCACGCCCGTCCACTTGGGCACCCAGTAGTAAAAGCCAGCGAACAAAGCGAACAGCGAACCTGCCACCAGCACGTAGTGGAAATGGGCGACCACGTAATAGGTGTCTTGCAATTGGGTGTCGATCGGGGCCATGGCCAAAATCAGACCTGTAAAACCACCCATGGTGAACACAAAGATAAAACCCACAGCAAAAAGCATGGGAGTTTCAAAGGTCATGGAGCCGCGCCACATGGTTGCGATCCAGTTGAAGATCTTCACGGCAGTTGGCACAGCGATCAGCATCGTGGCGTACATGAAGAACAACTGACCAGTCACAGGCATGCCCGTCGTGAACATGTGGTGCGCCCACACGATGAACGAAAGGATGGCAATCGACGAAGTGGCATAAACCATGGAGGCATAGCCGAAAAGCTTTTTGCGTGCAAACGCTGGCACGATCTGGCTGATGATGCCGAAGGCCGGCAAGATCATGATGTACACCTCGGGGTGCCCAAAGAACCAGAAAATGTGCTGGTACATGACCGGGTCACCACCGCCAGCGGGGTTGAAGAAGCTGGTGCCGAAGTGACGGTCAGTCAGGGTCATGGTGATCGCACCGGCCAATACAGGCATCACAGCAATCAACAGGTAAGCGGTGATGAGCCATGTCCAAGCGAACATGGGCATCTTCATCAAGGTCATGCCAGGAGCACGCATGTTCAAAATGGTCACGATTATGTTGATCGAACCCATGATCGATGAAGCACCCAGAATATGCAGCGCAAAAATACCAGCGTCCATCGAAGGACCCATTTGCAATGTCAGGGGGGCATAAAGCGTCCAGCCGGCAGCAGGTGCGCCACCTGGCATGAAAAAGGAACTGACGAGGGTCAGCGCTGCAGGAATCATCAGCCAAAAGCTGAAGTTGTTCATGCGGGCAAAGGCCATGTCGGAAGCGCCAACCTGCAGCGGCAACATCCAGTTAGCGAAACCCACAAAGGCGGGCATGATCGCGCCGAACACCATGATGATGCCGTGCATGGTGGTGAACTGATTGAACAACTCAGGGTTGACAATTTGCAAGCCCGGCTGGAACAACTCGGCACGAATGCCCAGAGCCAGCACGCCCCCAATCATGAGCATGGCAAAGCTGAACAGGAGATACAAGGTGCCAATGTCCTTGTGGTTCGTGGCATACACCCAACGACGCCAGCCTGTAGGCGCGTGACCGTGGTCGTCATGGGCATGATCGTGATGGTCTAGAACGGCACTCATCTTGATTTCCTTTGATTTGTATGCGGTACGGCTTATTTGCGAGCGGCCAGGATGTCAGCCGGTTGCACGATTTGCCCGGTCTTGTTGGACCAGTTGTTTTTGGTGTAAGTGATCACAGCAGCGATTTCAGTATCGGACAACTGTTTCCATGCGGGCATGGCACCATTGTTTTGTCCGTTGAGCATCACCGAAATTTGCCTGGATTTATCCGCATCCAGCACCACCGACGAACCATCCACTGCCTTGATGGACCCAGCGCCCTTGCCGCTGGCTTGGTGACAAGCTGCACAGTTAGCGGCATAAACCTTCTCGCCACGCTTGGACAGGTCATCAAGAGCCCACACCTTGGCAGGATCATCGGCCTTGGCTGCTTGTTTTTTCTTTTCGGCATCGACCCAAGCAGAATAGTCTGCAGTGGACAACACCTTGACATGGATGGGCATGTAGGCGTGCTCTTTACCGCACAACTCTTGACATTGACCGTAAAAATCGCCAGTTTTCTCAGCGCGGAACCAGGTGTCACGAACAAAGCCTGGAATGGCATCTTGCTTGATGCCAAAGGCAGGCACTGCGAAAGCATGAATCACATCGTTTGCAGTGGTGATCACACGAACTTTTTGGCCTACGGGCACTACCAGCGGGTAGTCCACTTTGAGCAGGTAGTTGTCGCCTTGTGGCTTGCCTGCATTCGACATGGCGCGCTGGGAGGAGTCGAGTGTGGAGATGTAGCTCAAGCCTTCGCCTTCACCCTTGATGTAGTCGTAACCCCATTTCCACTGGTAACCAGTGGCCTTGACGGTCAGGTCAGCGTTGGTGGTGTCTTTTTGCGCCACCAGCACCTTGGTAGCGGGCAGAGCCATCAGGATCACAATGATGAATGGCACTGCTGTCCAGATCACTTCTACCGTGATGGATTCGGTGAATGTCGCTGGCTTGTGGCCCACCGACTTGCGGTGCTTCCAAATGGAATAAAACATCACCGCGAAAACGGCAACAAATATCACCGTGCACAGGATCAACATAAACCAGTGCAGCCAATGCTGTTCTTCAGCGATTTTGGTCACTGGCGGTGCAAAATTGAGCTGGTTGACGGCAGGGCCGCCTGGCAAATCGTTGACGGCATAGGCCGCAGTGGCCAGCCATGCGCCTGCAAAGATGCCCGCGCGGGACAGCAGCGAAGCCAATTGATTGGAAATATTCTTCATGGTTCTCACTAACTTCCAAGACTCTGTTGAACTCACACCCATGACGACCCAGGCCAAGGCCTGTATGTCACCGGACATCACGCAGAGCGCAATGCCCTTCTTATTTCTCGCGCCAAGGCTTGGCGCAACTCTGGGCGCACAAAGCGCCCCACCTCAATCGAACGGCCCTGTCCGGACAATTCGATCAGGCTGTGGTCACCCGACTTTGGTTCGACCCTGACCCATTGCCGCGCAAACTCTGCCCGCTCGCAGCGCCCGGCAGACTCACACTCCACCACCAGGCGGGTGCCCTGCAACGAGATCCACTCGCCATCGGTCGCGTGCCACGCATAGGCCAAAAACGCCAAACCAACCACCGCTATTTCCAGACCGGCGAACGCCAACACCAAAGTTGCCCCCTGTAACCAGAAGAATAACCCGATGCCCAATGACAAGCCGCACATGGACAGGTAAAGCCACCCCAGTTGGGCTGGTGTTACAGAACAATTGCGCCTGAGACGCCATTGAATGGCAGGCCCAGACTCCTGTGCAAACTGGTAAGTTGGATTTGACACGCGTCAGCTTTCAATAAACTAACATGCTACGAGGCAAGTATTGTGGCTAAAACCGACCGGATTTTACCCGAGTTGAGAGGGGGTTTTGATTCAACTCAAACTTTGTCGGATATCCCGGCTTTGCCGCGAAGCATCTGGCGCATCTGATCCAAGCCAATTTCCGTTCGGGCACTGACTGTGGCGCGTGGCTGAGGTTTCATGGCGTGGCCATAGACAATTTCAAAAGTCAGTGTCAACCGCCCACCCTCCTCTGGCCGGGCCAAAGCCATTAGCACGCTGTCAAGTTGCTCACGCCAACGCCGTCCTCGCAAACCCGCAAACCGCTGAACATGAAGGTTCCTGCCCCATGCGCGCAACTCGGCAAGTAAGCGCTCCGGTGTTTCATAGGTCAAAGTGATGCGCTCCATGTCCATGACGGGCTCGGCAAACCCCGCTTCAACGAGCATGTCGCCCCAATCGTGCATGTCGGTGAATTCGTGCGCAGGTGCGGGCCAGCCTTGATGGTCGTAGACATCCCGCAATTCCCGCAAGGTGTCAGGCCCCAAGCAGGAAAACATCAAAAAACCATCCGCAGCCAGGGCGCGGTGCCAGATTTTCAGCAAGTTTTGAGGCTGGACGGCGGTGTGCAAAACCATATTGGCCCAAAGCATCTGGGCTTGCCCCTCTGGTGGAATGCCCACCTGAATTCGGGGCCCCAGCCATCGCGCCACTTGCCACCACGGCCCTTGAACGGCGGATCGGGCCGCCAAAGCCTGGGCAGTTTGTTCGCTGCTCAGCCAAGCCTCGGCTTGCGGGTAGCGCTTTTGCAAAGCCTTTTGCGCCAGCAAGCCCCCGCGCAAAGGCTCCCAATGAACCCACCGTGCTGGCTTCAGCTTGATGAAGTCAAGCCGGTCCTGCATGCGAGAAGCCACCTCCTCGTGCAGCCAGGGCGAAGCCTGGCCCACGGCATGCCCGGCCCAGCGGGCAGCGGCAACAGGGTCAAGTGATGGGGGGCGTTCGGGTCCAGACATGGCCAGGTCAAAAGAAAATGTGAAGCTGCAACGGACGAACAGCACGTTCGGCGCTTGTGGTGAGGGTGTGGCGGCAGTATATTGATTTCATGTGGCCCAAATGGTTCAGGGGGATAGTTTCCACGCTCACGGTGCACCGACCCGACCGCGCTTGGGGTTGGCTGCCCAGCCGTTGCGCGGTCTGCCAAAGCTGGCCGCAATCGCCCCTGTGCGATGCCTGCATCAGCCGCTTTGCCCAGCCACAACACCGCTGCATGGGCTGCGCCCTGCCCTTGCCCCACCCAGCCAAGCACTGCGGCACTTGCCTGAAAACGCCACCACCACTTGACCTGTGCCTGACCGCTACAGCCTATGCCTGGCCCTGGGTCGACCTGATCGCCCGCTACAAATTTCACCAACAAGCCGGTTGGGCCGGGCCTTTGGCCACCCTGATGATGAGCACACCTTGGGCAGAAGACACCCTGGACGCGGCCGATTGGGTCCTGCCCATCCCACTTTCTGCGCAACGGCTTGCTGAACGGGGTTACAACCAGTCGTGGCTGCTGGCACGCCAACTCAGTCCACGGAAAGCCGATGCCCATTTGCTGCTGCGCACCCGAGATACACCCTCACAGCGCAGTTTGCCCCGGCTAGAGCGGCTGGCCAATCTGGTGGACGCTTTTGCAGTCGAGCCATTGCGGGCCAAGGAGCTTCGAGGTCAAAGGGTGGTGCTGATCGACGATGTGATGACCAGCGGCGCCTCGCTGCACATGGCGGCCCGGGTGCTGCGCCAGGCCGGTGTCGCGAACGTTAGCGCCTTGGTGCTGGCGCGCACCGAAACGGGCAGCGATGCCTGAGGATTGGCCTTAGCCTTTGCCCGTTGGGGCGGTGCACCCAAGGCACAATACCAGCCATGTTCCATATCGTCCTCGTTGAGCCCGAAATCCCGCCGAACACCGGCAACGTCATCCGTCTGGCTGCCAACACCGGCTGCAAGCTCCACCTGATCGAGCCCTTGGGGTTTTCGATGGATGACAAACACATGCGCCGGGCGGGCCTCGATTACCACGAGTACGCCCAATTGCGACGCCATGCCGATTGGGCCACTTTCATGACCAACGAACAACCTGCTTTGGACCGCATGTTTGCCTTGACAACCCGTGGCAGCCGCGCCGCGCACGGCGTGGCTTTCAAGCCGGGCGACTGGCTTGTTTTTGGCTCGGAAACAAAAGGTTTATCCACCGAACTGCGTGAACAGTTTGCCCTTGCACAGCGCATTCGGCTGCCCATGCGCGAAGGTCAGCGCAGCCTTAACCTGTCAAACGCGGTGGCGGTCACGGTCTTCGAAGCGTGGCGCCAGCAAAATTTTGGCGGGGCCAGCCCTGACCCCATCCTGCCCGCTCAGGCGTAAATACGCACCAAAGACTCGGCTGCGCACACCGGTTTTTCGCTGCCCTCCCGCTCCACGGTCACGTTCCACTGCAACTGCAATCCGTTGCCCTCGATCGGCGTGGCCGAATGCAAATGCAGATGGGCCCGCAAACGGCTGCCCACGGGCACAGGCGCCATGAAACGCACTTTGTTCAGACCGTAATTCACCCCCATCTGCTTGGCATTGACCGCAATGGTTTTGTCGAAAAACTGCGACAATAATGACAGAGTCAAAAAACCATGCGCAATCGGCGCGCCGAATGGCCCCTGCTTCGCGCGTTCTACGTCCACGTGGATCCACTGGTGATCTCCAGTGGCTTGCGCAAACTGGTTGATCTGCTGCTGGGTGATCTCCACCCACTCGGTAGCGGCCACATGCTGGCCAACGCAAGCGGCCAGATCGGCCAGGGTTTCAAATGTTTTCATACGCTTGACTGTATGCAGCTTGCAAGCCACAGGGTGTCGGTGACGTGACAGGTAGAAGGGCCAGGTCAGGGCTTTTTGACTGTCTCGTCAGTGCGCACTTTCAGAAGTTCGGCACGCAAGTGGGCCAGTTCTTCGCGGAAATGTTCAGCGTCACCATAATCGGAAAAGCCGTGGTAATAAGGGTGTGCCTGCAACACGCGGCGCGCATGCTTGATGGGGCACCAGTATTGCTCGGTCAAGCCCACCACCTCGCGGGCATAGGCTATCAAGCCGTTGGCATATGAGCAATAAGCACAGTTGATCTTTTCGAGCCAATTCAAATACGCCAAGTGTGTGCGGTCAAACACAAAATAGTCAGACCGCTTGACCCGGGGGATACCGCACAACGGAAAACACACCCACTGGTACAGGGTGACCAAACCATCGAGCAGCAGCATGGGCAATAGAACCGGGTAAATGAAGGGCACGCACAACACATGCCGCCACTCGGCTGTAAGCACATACCCCAGCAAGCCTGCCTTGAAGCGTTTCTGTTGCGCCAGCACTTCTTTTTCAAAGCGCACCTTGTGCTCGTCAAAATCGACCTGCCACTGCTGACGGCGAATTTTGGCCTCTTGCTCGATGGAAGCCTCCAACTGCTGGATGCGGTCAAGAAATTCCTGAATCTGCGGGTTCATGCTGACTCCTTGGACGGAAATGGACATACGAGGTGACAAGCCCATTGGGCCGCTTGACTTGTGTCAAAGCCCCCAAGCGCCAAGCCTCGCACACTGGGCCATGGCACCTGACCACCTTAACACCGCACAAGGCCTGACAACAACCCAGGCGTCAAGACGCCTCAAACAGGATGGACCCAACGAAATTGAACAAGGCATGCGCCGCTCCGTTTGGCGCCGCCTGGTCGACATGCTGCGTCAGCCCATGTTTGCACTGCTGGTCTTGGCAGCCTTGCTTTATGTGCTGCTGGGTGACCTGACCGAAGGCCTGACGCTGGCAGTGTTTGTGCTGGCCGTTCTGGTGCTCAGCTTTTACCAGGAAGGCCAGTCCGAAGCCGCCATCGAGGCCCTGCGCCAACTCACTCAACCGCTGGCCCGGGTGCTGCGCGATGGTCAGACGCTTCAGATACCAGCACGCGAAGTCGTCGTGGGAGACTGGCTGCTGCTGTCAGAGGGTGACCGGGTGGCTGCAGATGGTTGGCTGCTGGCAGCCAACAACCTGCAAATTGACGAGTCACTGCTGACGGGTGAGTCGGTCCCCACTGACAAGAGCCCGCTTGAAAGACCTTCGGTCAGTTCATCGCCCGACAAGCCGGAACAGCTTACGCCTGCCTCATGCGTGCATGGCGGCACGTTCGTGGTTCGCGGCAGCGGGCAAGCACAAGTCACCGCCACGGGCATGCGCAGCCAGATCGGCCAGATTGGCTTGGCACTGGCACAAGTGCAACAAGCCGAGACCCCTTTGCAACAACAAACTGCCCGGCTCGTCAAAGTGCTCGCCAGCTTGGTGGGAGTGCTTTGCGCCGTCATGATCATGACACTCGGCCTGCGCACCGGGGAATGGCTGCCCGCAGTGCTGGCGAGCATCGCCCTGGCCATGTCCATCCTGCCGGAAGAATATTCGGTAGTGCTCACCCTGTTTCCAGCCATGGGTGCGCGCCGCCTGGCGCGTGAAGGCGTGCTTACCCGCCACATCAACGCGATCGAAACACTGGGGGCCACCAGCGTGCTGTGCACCGACAAGACCGGCACGCTGACACAAAACCGCATGACCGTGACCGCACTCTCGGTGCCCAATTCGCGCAACCCGACAGATTCCAGCGAGGTGTTGCGCTGGAACACATCATTGGCAACCGCATCGAACCCGATTTCTGTGGATTTCCATTCCTTGATCGAGCACGCCATTCTGGCCAGTGCCCCTAGCCCTTTTGACCCCATGGAAACCGCCTTTCATACCCTGGGTAAAAGCCAGCTGAGTGATACCGACCGTCAATTCGGCGCAGGGCAACTGGTTCAAAGCTATGCCCTCAGTCCCAGCCTCAAAGCCATGTCACACGTCTGGCAGTTTGAGCAGGAAGAAGACCTCGTCGTCTCAGCCAAAGGCGCGCCCGAGGCCATCATGGACTTGTGCCACCTGACCAGTGCCGAGCGCGCAAACTGGCTGGAGCGCGTAGCGCACATGGCCGCACAGGGGCTGCGCGTGCTGGCCGTGGCACGCAGCCGCTTTGTCGGTGTCAACTACCCGGAAAGCCCACACGACTTTGTCTTTGAGTGGCTGGGTCTGATTGGCTTGACCGACCCCCTGCGCCCTGAAATTCCACAAGCCGTCGCCGACTGCCAATCGGCAGGCATACAGGTCATCCTGATCACGGGTGACTACCCGGTCACCGCCTGCGAAATTGCGCGACAAGCCGGTCTTCCCGAAGGGAGCACTTTGACGGGAGCAGAACTGGACGGCCTCGAGGATGTCGAGCTGCGCGCCAGGCTGGACCATGTCACGGTGTGCGCGCGCATCTCACCGCACCAAAAGTTGCGCATCGTACAAGCGCTGCAGGCAAATGGCGAGGTGGTGGCCATGACGGGCGATGGTGTGAACGACGCCCCCGCCCTGAAAGCAGCACATGTGGGCATTGCCATGGGTGCGCGCGGCACCGATGTGGCGCGCGAATCCGCCGATCTTGTGCTTGTGGATGACAACTTCGCGTCCATCGTTCGGGGCATACGTTTGGGCAGACGCATTTTCGGTAACCTGCAAAAGTCAATGCAGTACATCTTTGCCATCCACATTCCCATTGCAGGCATCGCACTGGTCCCCATGGTCATGGGTTGGCCCGCTGTCATGCTGCCACTGCATGTCGCCTTGCTGGAACTGGTGATTGACCCGGCCTGCTCTCTGGCATTTGAAAGCGAGCCGGAAGACAGCGATGTGATGCAACGCCCACCACGCGACACCCATGCGCCCTTGTTCGGCGCGCAAGCCATTGGTTTGGCCATGGGTCAGGGCTTGTGCGTTCTAGCCAGCGTGGCGCTGACCTATTTCCTTGCGCAGACTTGGTCAGGCACTTGGGCACCATGGCTTTCAGACCTGGGTGCAGAGAACATGCGCATGGCTATTTTGAGTGAAGCGCAAATTCGCGCCATGGTCTTCATCACCTTGATCACGGGCAATGCCGCTCTGATTTTGTCCAACCGGGCAGGTGGTGGCAAATTTTGGCGCAGCTTGCGCACGCCCAACTTCATGGCCTATGGAGTCATCGGGATGGCATTGGCATTTTTGATGCTCGCCATCCATTGGCCCTGGCTGGCCGTGCCCCTGAAGTTTGAGCCATTGCCCCTTTGGCCCATGCTCGTCGCAGCGGCATCCGGCTTGCTCAGTGGTGTGAGCGTGGCGGTGTTGCACTGGACAGCAGCCGCATGGACGCTGCAGCCACAGCCACTGCGGTGATGGCGACAAATCAGGCGGGACATTGTGTCCGCTATGCAACAGGCCAGGTCAAGACCACGCGCAAGCCCCCCAACTCAGCGCTGCGCTCAAGCTGTACTTGGAAGCGATAACGCTCTGCCAGGCGACGCACAATCGACCAGCCCAGCCCACTGCCATCCGCACCGCTGCCAGGCACGCGGAAAAATCGATCCCCCAACCGTGCCAGGTCCGCCGGGTTCAAACCCGGGCCACTGTCCTCCACCACCAGACGCGGCAGTGGCGACGGCTCCCATTGCACACGGATGCAGGCCCCCACGGGGCTGTAGCGCTGGGCGTTGTCCACCAGATTACCGACCAAAACTCCCACCAAACCTGGCGGCATGGGCACCCACAAAGCATCCGGCGCGTCCAGACTCAGCGCTTGCCGCTTGGCCACAGCTTGTGGGCCGAGGTCAGCCAAGCTCATCCGGGTTTCTGCGACAACTTCGCAAGTTTGAGTCTGCGACGAAGTCTCATCGGCATCCAGTCTGGCCAGCTGCAACAACTGCGCCACCAGACGGGTGGCTCGGTCGCAGCCTTGCAACACAGCATCCAGAGCGGTATCACGTTCACTCTCCAGCCCTGTGCCTCGTGCCACTTGTGCCTGCATGCGTATCGCTGCGATGGGTGTTCGCAATTCATGGGCTGCATCAGCTGTGAATCGGCGTTCACCGTCCATTTGCTGGGCAATCTTCTCAAACAACCGATTCAGTGCCTTCACCAAGGGTTGCACCTCCACCGGAACGGCCTCACTCAAAGCTTGTCGGTCGTCGGCTCGCCGCTTTGACACCGCCTGACTCAACTGCCGCAAAGGTGCGAGTGACTGAAAAACAATGGCCCAAATCAACAAGGCCAATGCCGGCAACGCCAAGATCATGGGCACGATTGCTGAATGCAATCCCGCGGTCAAGATGTCGTTGCGTGCCGATTGCAATTCGGTCACCACCACCCAGACATCGTCTTCGCGGCCAGACGTTGCAAAAACTCGCCATGCTTTTTGAGCTTGCCATTGGTCAGAAATACCCCTTTGACCCCAAGGCGCCAGGGGTACCAATGGGGCCTCGGCTGAACGGGCGATCAATTCCTGGTCGTGCCAGATTTGAAAAGCCACCCGGGGCTGGTACTTGTGCAAAACATCTGCAGTGGTGAAGTCGTCATCGTGCTCGTCGCTTGTTTGCACTGCCAGCACAGCAGCGGTTTGGGCCAAATGGGCGTCCAGCAACTCATTGAGCTCGTGTTCGGTATTGAGCCATGTCATCACCAACACCACCCCCCAGACCAAGCCTGTGGCCATCAACAAGCTCAGCATCAGGCGCCATTGCAAAGAGGCGTGTCGCCAAGCTCTCATGCTGCACCTTTTTTTTGCCTGTAGCTTCTGCCCTGATCTGTTGGGGCAACATGTAGCCCACACCCCGCAAGGTTTCGATCACATCCGGGCGAAGTTTTTTGCGCAAGTTGTAAATGTGAACCTCTACTGTGTTGCTGCTCACCTCAGTGCCCCATTGGTACAAATGCTGCTCAATCTGGGTTCTCGTCAAGACCCTGCCTGTATGCAGCATGAAAATTTGCAGAATTTCGTATTCACGCAGTGACAACTCAACAATGCGTTCGTCCAACCAGACCTCCCGGGATGCCGGGACCATTCGCAAGGCACCCGCTTCCAGAATGGGTTCAGCCACACCATGGGCCCTGCGCACCAAGGCGCGCAAACGGGCGGCCAACTCCATCAAATCAACAGGCTTGACCAATTAATCATCAGCACCCGCATCCAGTCCGGCAATGCGGTCCGGTACGCCATCTCGAGCGGTCAGGATCAACACCGGTGTCGTGATTTTCTGGCGCCTCACAGCCGCCAGGCATTGCATGCCGTCCTGGCGAGGCAAGCCCAAATCCAGCACCGAAGCCTGATACGCGCCTGTCAACAACTCGCGTTGGGCTGCCACACCATCGCGCACCCAATCCACCTGGAAGCCTTGCTGTTGCAAACCGGCTTTCAGGCCGGCCCCAAGCAATTCATCGTCCTCAGCCAGCAATATTCGCATCGGTCAAACCTGTACCTGTTGCCTCAAGATCAATCGTCGTCATCGTTGTGAGATTGTGCCCTGCCAGGTGCAGGGTGAAGCCAGCTAGCGCCACCCTCGGCCGGAACCTGCGGCGACGCCTGCCATTGCCAAAACCAGAAAGACAAGACCGCAGCCAGCAACAATGCTGCCAAAGTCCAGTGGTTGGAATGAATCAAATCAGGGCCAATGCCTTCCACACGCCCTGTGAGCATGGGGGTGGCCAGATTACGGCGACGCAGCAAACTCAAGACGACCACACCCAAAACATGTGCCAACACAGCCATCAGCATGAAGTTACCAAAGAACTCGTGCACATCTTCCATCCATTCACCCGTCCACTCTTGGTAGGTCACGTAACCCGACAACACCACTGGGGCGATGGCCAACAACACGGCCACGACGGAGACGGCCATGTACAAATTTTGCATCTGCCGCCAAGATGCCCGGCCTGTGCGCAAGCCACGCCACCAGTCGCCCAGTCCACGCAACTTGCCCCACAGGGCTGACAAGCGCGCATGGCGTGGCCCCAGCAAACCCCACACAAGGCGCGCCACCAACAAGCCGCCCAGCGTGTACCCCAAACTCACATGCACCAGCCTGAATATTTCACTTTCGGCCGTGATGTAAGCCCCGACAAAACTCAAAGCCATCAAAGCGTGCAAAGTCCGCGTTAAGGCTACGCTGAATAAGTCCACCGCATTGGGTGCTGTTTCGTTATAGGTCGATGAAACAACAGACCCTTGCCCTAGCGGCCGATGCAGGAGCCGGATTCGAACAATACCGTCGCGCAACCAGGCGCGACGTGTTCCTCTCCACAATGAATGAGATCGTTCCGTGGCATGCGCTATGCGAAGTGATCGAGCCGCATTACCCCAAGCCGGGCAATGGTCGCCCGCCGGTGGGACTTGAGCGTATGTTGCGCATGTACTTTGTGCAGCACTGGTTCAACTTGGCCGACGAGGCTTGCGAGG
>NZ_NESK01000029.1 GCF_003063415.1 Limnohabitans sp. 2KL-17 | reverse complement strand
CCCTAACCAGGTCTGGACGGGAGACATCACCTATATCGCCACCGACGAGGGCTGGTTTGTACTTGGCAGCAGTGATAGACCTGTTCAGCCGACAGGTGGTGGGCTGGAGCATGCAGCCTCACATGCAGAGCAGCCTGGTGACAGACGCGTTAAAGATGGCATGGTTCCGGCGTCAGCCAGCGCCAGGCCTGATCTTCCATTCGGACCGAGGCAGCCAATACTGCGGGCATGAGTTCCAGGGCACGCTGGCGGGTTACAAAATGAGAAGTTCCATGAGCCGCAAGGGAAACTGCTGGGACAACGCACCTACGGAGAGTCTGTGGGGTCGCTTGAAGGTGGGCAGGCTGTACGGACAGAGGTTTGCAACCCGCAGGCAGGCAATGGATGAGGTGATTGACTGGCTGACGTTCTACAACCACCGGCGGTTGCACTCCACGTTGGGCTACGTCAGTCCGATGCAGTTTGAAAAACGCTGGGACGCGGCACAGCAATTGAAGGCCGCATAATGAAGTGGCTAAGCAGTACGTCAAACAGGGGCAGGTTCAGGTGGTGCGCAAACTGCTTAAATTGGCCATCCGGCACGGTTTCTTGCGTGAGGTGCCCGAACTGCCGTCGATCAAGGTGGCCAGTCGCCCGCGTTCGATGCTGAGCTTGAAAGAGTATGCGGCGATGGTACGCACCGCCCACCGTTTGTCCAGATGGGGCAGCAAAGCCCCCGAAATCAAGGCTTCGACGGGTCATCGAGAGCGATTTTGGGTGCAGCCGCGCCATTTGAATTTGCCCCCCGACATGGCTTGGGCGATCCGCTTCATGGTGAACAGTTTTGTGCGGCCTGGTGATTTGCGTCAACTCAAGAACAAGCACGTGCAGGTAGTTCGTGGCAAGAGCGTGTATCTGCGCATGAACTTGCCGCAAATCAAACGCCATGACACGCCGATGGTGCCTTTGCGCCCTGCTGTGCAGGTGTATGAATCTGCCTTGGCGCATGGTCAAAGTCTGGGTTTTGGCAGGCCTGATGACTATGTTTTTTTACCCGCAGAAACAGACCGAAATTACGCCTTGGCGGTGTTGGGTTTTTGGTTCAAATGGGTGATGCGCGAGGCGGGTGTGTCACCGATGGATTCACTGGGCCGTTTGCGCACGCTTTATTGCCTGCGCCACACCTCCATCATGTTCCGGCTCTTGTATGGGCAAGGCATCGACATGCTGACGCTGGCCCGCAATGCCCGCACATCGGTGCAGATGATTGAGCGTTTTTACGCCTCGGCACTCGATGGCGAAATGAACGTGGACATGCTGCAAAGCCGACGAACCCAAAAGAAAAAGGATTGATCGTGGGCCATGCCTTCGGCGCGCATGGATGGCCTTGTTGCCGTGCACGACAGAACGGGCGTGGGTATGACCGTTCCCGTCAGCGTGTGGCGCGGTAGCGCTTCCAGAGTGGCGGCACGATCAGCAGCAGCGCAGCCACCGCCATCAAGCTGCCAGACAGTGGCCGGGTGAAGAAGGTGGACCACTCGCCTTGGCTGATGGTCAGGGCCTGGCGCATCGATTGCTCACCCAGAGGGGCCAGAATCAAGCCCACGATCAACGGCGCTGCCGGAAAGTCAAAGCGGCGCATGACATAGCCCAGCAAGCCGAAGACAAACAGCAAGCCGACGTTGAACACCGAGTTGCCCGCGCCATAAACCCCTGCCGTCGAGATGACGATGATGCCAGCGTACAACCAAGGCGGTGGGATCTTGAGCAGTTTGACCCAGAGGCTGACCAGCGGCAGGTTGAGCACCAGCAAGATGACGTTGCCGATATAGAGGCTGGCAATCAGCGTCCACACTAGGCTGCCTTGCTGGCTGAACAACTGCGGCCCGGTCTGGATACCGTAGCCTTCAAAGGCCGAGAGCATGATGGCCGCCGTCGCTGAAGTGGGGATGCCCAGTGTGAGCAAGGGCATCAACACCCCCGCAGCCGCGGCATTGTTGGCAGCTTCCGGGCCTGCCACACCTTCGATGGCGCCATGGCCGAATTCTTCGGGGTGTTTGGAGAGTTTTTTCTCGGTGTAGTACGACAGCAAGGTGGGCAACTCGGCCCCACCTGCGGGCATGGCACCGATCGGAAAGCCAAAGAAGGCACCCCGCAACCAGGCTTTCCAGGAGCGCGCCCAGTCTTGCTTGCTGAGCCACAGACTGCCCGACATTTTCATGACCTCGCCGGCTTTGGCTTCACGGCCTTGCCAGGCCAGGTACAGCGCTTCACCCACTGCAAAAAGGCCCACAGCGGCCACGGTGACTTCGATGCCATCCAGCAATTCGGGGCGACCAAAAGTAAAGCGGGCTTGCCCGGTTTGCAGGTCGACACCCACCATGCCCAAGAGCAGACCCAAGCCCAACGCCACCAGGCCGCGCAGCATCGAGTTGCCCAACACGGCCGACACGGCCACCACGGACAACACCATCAGGCTGAAGTATTCGGCCGGGCCAAAAGCCAGCGCTGCATCGACCACCCAGGGGGCTACAAAAGTCAAGGCCAGGGTGCCGATGGTCCCCGCCACAAAGCTGCCAATGGCCGCTGTGGCCAGTGCTTGGCCTGCGCGGCCGTTGCGGGCCATTTTGTTGCCCTCGAGCGCGGTGACCACTGCGGCAGACTCGCCAGGGGTGTTGAGCAAGATGGAGGTGGTGGAGCCGCCGTAAGCGGCGCCGTAATAAATGCCTGCGAACATGACGAACATGCTGGTGGCGGGCACGTGGTAGGTCAGGGGCAGCAGCAAAGCGATGGTGAGCGCCGGGCCAATGCCCGGCAGCACACCCACCAGCGTGCCGATGAAGCAGCCTACAAAGCCCCACATCAAGGTGGTGGGTTGCAAGGCAATGGCAAAGCCACCCATCAGGGCGTCAAAAGCTTCCATGGGGTATCCGATCGAAAAAACGTGAAAACGTCGCGGCTGAGCGCTCAGCTTTAAGCGGGCCTAGACCTGAGTCAAATCAGCCAGGGCAGTGCAGGGCCCAGACCCACGCCCAACAGTTTGGCAAAGACAAACCAGAATGTGCTGGCAACGGTGCCGCAGACCAGAGCCGACTTGAGGTTCAGGGGGGCGTCAAAAGCACGGGCCACGCCCATGCCGCACAGCATGCCGGGGATGACAAAACCCAGCGGAATCACTAGGGCGATGAAGGCCGCGCCGCCGCCCAACAAGCTGATCACACGGCGATTGGCGCCTGGCAAAGGCGATTGGTCGGGCGCGTGGCTTTCGTCGGTTTGGCGACCGCGCCAGGCGCTGATGCCGTACAGCACGGCCAGCACGCTGAGTGCGGCCACGATCACACCGGGTGCCAGCACGGGGCCAACGGTCATCTGCATCAGGGATTCAGGAATGACCGTGACCTGCCATGCGGCCACCCCGCAAAGGGTGACCAGCAACAGTGCAACGCGCAAGGGGGTCATGCCAGACCCAGTTCTTTCATGAGTACGATTTTTTCTTCGATGTCCTTGGCCAGCTCGCGTTCAAACGGGCGCTCGGTCATGAAGGCGTCGGTCCACTTGCGGGTTTCGAGTTCTTGGCGCCACTGGGCTGAGGCGTTGAGTTTGGTGACGAAGTCGATCATGGCTTCTCGTTGTGCAGCCGAGATGCCGGGTGGCGCAAACACGCCGCGCCAGTTGGATTCGGTGACGTTGATGCCCAGCTCAGTCAGGGTGGGCAAGTTCACACCAGGAATGCGGCGCTTGCCCGACACGGCCAGCGGGATCATGCGGCCGGCCTTGATTTGCTCTTCAAATTCGGAGTAACCCGAAATGCCAGCCACCACCTGGCCGCCCAGAATGGCCGCGTTGGCGGGGCCACCACCTGCAAAAGCCACGTAGGCTGCTTCACGCGGGTTCTTGCCCAGGGCCTTGATGAGCATGCCCAAAATCAGGTGGTCGGTGCCGCCTGCGCTGCCACCCGCAACCGAGACGGCTTTGGGGTTGGCCTTGATGGCGGCTTCGAGTTCTTTCCAGGTCTTGATCTTGCCGTTGGCGGGCACCACGATCACGCCGGCTTCTTCGGTCAGGCGGGCAATAGGGGTCACGTCTTTGATGGTGACGGGGCTTTTGTTGGCAATGCCCGCACCGATCATGACCGAGCCGCCAATCATCAGGGTGTTGCCCTGGCCTTTGCGCTGGTTGACAAAGCGGGGCAGGCCGACCATGCCGCCTGCGCCGCCCACGTTTTCAAACTGCATGTTGCCGACCAGGCCTGCGGCCTTGGCGGCGCGCTCGATGGACCGCGCGGTGCCGTCCCAGCCGCCGCCGGGTGCGGCAGGCACGAACATGTTGATGCTGGCAATGAGTGGCTTGGCCTGAGCCCAGGCGGGCAGGCTCAACGATGCACCAGCGGCAGCGCCGAGGGCCAGGAAGTCGCGTTTTGAAATGGACATGAGGGTCTCCTGTGTAAAAATGAAAAAACACAAAGCCGGGCGCGCGCCTTAGGCAGGTGCATGAATTTTGGTGTCGGTGCTGGCGCCAAACTGTCAAACACCTGTCAATTGCGTTCGGTAAAAACCCTCAAATTCCACATGACGCCCAAAATTTTGCTGGTGGAAGACACGCCCGACATCGCCTTGTGGCTGGGCACTGCCCTGCGCCAAGGCGGTATGGATGTTCACTTTGCGACCGATGGGCTGGCGGCCGATCGCTGCCTGCAGCCCAGGCACGGGTTTGACGCCGTCTTGCTGGACTTGCAGTTGCCTGGCCAGGATGGTCTGAGCGTTCTACAAGCTTTGCGTGCAAGGGGTGATGCGGTGCCCGTCTTGATCCTGACGGCCCGGGCCAACGTGCCCGACCGGGTGCTGGGGCTGAACATGGGGGCCGATGACTATTTGCCCAAGCCGTTTGACCTGAGCGAACTGGAGGCGCGTTTGCAGGTGTTGCTGCGGCGCCATGGCCGCGCCAAAACAAGCGCGCTGCGATGGGGGCCGCTCGCGTTGCAGCCCGAGACCGGTGCCGTTCACCTGCACGACCAGATGCTGGCGCTGACCAAGCGCGAAGCCGCTGCATTGCGTGTGTTGCTGGAGTCACCCCAGCGCACCGTCAGCAAAGAGCAATTGCATGCCGAGGTGTTTGCCGACGAGGCCACCGGGCTGGACGCAGTGGAGGTTCTGATTTACCGCTTGCGCAAAAAACTTGAATCGGGGGCGGCCCAGTCCGGGCAGCCCTCGAACGTGATGATCACCACGTTCCGAGGCATGGGTTACATGCTGACCTTGCCTTCAGGGCAGGCTTGACATGTCTTTTTTCCACCCACGCCAGGCCCACGCTGCTGCGTCTTTGCGCACACGACTGCTTGGCTGGATCTTGCTGCCACTGGTGGGACTGATCGGCATCAACGCCTGGGTGGGCTATGGCAACGCGGTGCAGGCGGCCAACGAGGCCTATGACCGCTCCTTGTACCTGGCCGCCCGCACCTTGGCCGAAGAACTGGAATGGCGCGATGGGCGCGTTCAGCTGGATGTGATGAAGGCTGCAGGCTATCTGTTTGAAAACCACACCGGCTCGCGTTTGTTTTACAAAGTGACCACGCCAGCAGGCCAATGGCTGGCGGGTGTAGCCGCCTTGCCCGATGCCCCTGTGCGCACCTTGTCAGCGGTGAAATATTTTGCATTGGTGCAGTTCGACGATGGGCAATACCTGAACCAGCCCGTGCGGCTGGCACAGCTGACGCACGTCATGGAAGACGCAGGCCTGACTGAGCCCCTTATCAAAATCACGGTGGCTGAAACCATGGAGGCGCGCCAGCAACTCATACAACGCATTTTGTGGGACACCTTGAGCAGCCAGGGCCTGTTGTTGCTGGCTGCTGCGGGCTTGGTCGTTTGGGGTGTGCAGCGCGGCATTCGGCCGCTGGAGGCGTTTCGGCAGCAACTGGCGAACAAGGCCGAAGACGATTTTTTGCCCATTCAGCCGCCCGACTTGCCGCGTGAATTGCGGCCCCTGATGGAGACGCTCAACGGTTACCTGGACCGGTTGGGGCGACTGATCGAGATCCGCAAGCGTTTTCTGGACAATGCCGCGCACCAGTTGCGCACACCGTTGACTGCCCTCAAGACCCAGCTGGCGCTGGCCCAGCGCAACACCGAGCCCCAGCAGGCGCAGGCCTTGATGTCGGCAGCGCGTCAAACCACCGACGATGCGGTGCGCTTGACGGAGCAGTTGCTGGCCATGACGCGTGTGGAGCATGCCCGCGAAATGCACACGCCACAAACCGTCGATCTGGTGGATTTGGCCAGACGGGTCACGCAAGAGCATTTGCTGCGTGCCCATCAAAAGGGTGATGACCTGGGGCTGGAGGCGCAAGTGGCGCGTTGCGAGGTGCAGGCGGTTGACCTTTTGCTCCACGAGGCCTTGAGCAACCTGATCGACAACGCCATTCACCACGGGCCGGTCGGCACGCACATCACTGTGCGTGTGGGCGAGCGCTGGTTTGAAGTCGAAGACAACGGCCCGGGCATCGCCCCCGAGCACCAGGTCCATGTGTTTGAGCGCTTTTACCGTGCAGCCCCTTCGGGCGTGCCTGGCAGTGGTTTGGGCCTGGCCATTGTGAAAGAAATCGCCAGCCAGCATTGCGCCGAGGTGAGCGTGCGCAGCCCGGTGAGCAACGAGCGCGGCACGGCGATACGGATGCACTGGCGCGCCTGAGGCGCGCAGCGGCCAGGCTTTCAGGTGTAACGCTTGCTGCGCAGGTTGTTTTTCATGTCGCGCAGCACGGGTTGCAGTTCTTCACCGATGCGCAGCGCCACCGTGGTGGCCAAAATATCGATGATCAGCAGGTGCAGCAGGCGTGACACCATGGGGCTGTATTTGTCATAGCCTTCGGGGTGATCGGCGGTCAGGTGAATGTTGCCAGCACCCGCCAGTGGTGAGCCACTGGCGGTGATCACGATGGTGGTGGCGCCTTGCTTTTTGGCGATGTCGCAGGCATCCATCAGGTCGCGGGTGCGGCCCGAGTTGGAGATGATCACGGCGCAGTCGCCCGGCCGAAGCATGGACGCGCTCATGACCTGCATGTGGCCATCGCTGTAGGCGATGGCGTTGACGCCCAGGCGAAAGAATTTGTGCTGTGCGTCCTGGGCCACGATGCCGGAGTTGCCCACACCGTAAAACTCGATGCGCCGGTTGGTCTTCTGGGTGGCGGCCAGGGCTTTTGCTGCATGCTCCAAAGCAAAAAAGCTGGCGTCGTTGCGGTACTTCAAAAATGCCGCCACGGTGTTGTCGATCACCTTGACCGCGATGTCGCTGGTCTTGTCGTCTGCATCCACGCTGCGGTGGATGAAGGGCACGCCCTCGCTCACGCTGCCCGCCAGTTTGAGTTTGAAGTCGGACAGGCCGTCGTAGCCCATGCTGCGGCAAAAACGCACCACGGTGGGTTTGCTGACATGCGAGCGATCGGCCAGTTCGGTGACAGGCAGGTTGGCAAAGGCGCGCGGGTCGGCCAGCACGAGCTTGCCCACCCGTTGCTCGGCCGGGGCCAGGGAGGGCAAAGAAGCCTTGATGCGGTCGAGCATGGTGTGGTGTCTCCGGTTTAAGTTTCTTCGCTCCAGTAAAAGCTGTCGCGCGCAATCATGGCGCTGGATGCGCTCGGTCCCCAGGTGCCAGCGGCGTAGGGGCGCGGGCTGATGGTGTCGTCTTTCCAGTGTTGCAGGATCGGCTCGACCCAGCGCCAGGCTTCCTCTTGTTCGTCACTGCGCACAAACAGGTTCAGGCGACCCTCAAGCACATCGAGCAACAGGCGTTCGTAGGCGCCCACTCGCTCGCTGCCAAAGCGTTTGTCAAAGTCTAGGTCCAGGTGCACCGGGCTCAGGGTGACGCCACCACTGCCCTGGCCGCGCTTGCTTTGGCCTTGTGCAAACAGGTGCAGTTCGAGCCCGTCTTTGGGCTGCAGGTGGATGACCAGTTTGTTGACCTGTCCTGAAGGACTTTTGAAAATCTCATGCGGTGTGGGCCGGAAATTGATCTCGATGTGTGCCTCACGCGCAGCCATGCGCTTGCCAGTGCGGATGTAAAAGGGCACGCCCGCCCAGCGCCAGTTGGCAATTTCTGTGCGCAGGGCCACAAAGGTTTCTGTGCTGCTGGCCGGGTTGACGCCTGGTTCGTCCCGGTAGGCGGGCACGGCCTTGCCGTCAATGTTGCCAGCACTGTACTGGCCACGGATGACGTGCTGGCTGAGTGTTTCAGGTGTCCAGCGCTTCAAGGCGCGCAGCACCTTGAGTTTTTCGTCGCGAATGGCGTCGGCGTGGGCATTGATGGGAGGCTCCATCGCGATGGCGCACAACAGTTGCAGGGCGTGGTTTTGCACCATGTCGCGCAGCGCGCCGGTGGTTTCGTAAAAGCCACCACGTTTTTCGACACCCAGCTCTTCGGACATGGTGATCTGGATGTTGGCGATGTGTTCGCGGCGCCACAGTGGCTCAAACAAGGCGTTGCCGAATCGCATGGCAAACAGGTTTTGCACCGCAGGCTTGCCCAGGTAATGGTCGATGCGAAATATCTGCTGCTCTGTGAAAAAACGGCCCACCGCCTCGTTGATGGCGCGGTTGGAGGCCAGGTCGTGGCCTAGCGGTTTTTCGAGCACGATGCGCGTCTTGGGGGTGTTCAGGCCGTTGGCCGCCAGTTGTTCGCACACGGTGGTGAACAGGCTGGGGGCAGTGGACAAATACATCACCACGGTGTCGGTTTCGTGCTCAGCCAGACGGGCCGACAGGGCGGCGTAGGCCTCGGGCTTGGACAGGTCCATGCGCACATAACAAAGCAGGCTGGCAAAGCGGGCGAACTCTTCGGGCTTGGGGCGTTTTTCGCCCTCAACTTGCTCAAAACGGGACCGAATTTGAGCGCGGTATTGCTCGTCGCTCAGGTCGTCACGGCCAACGCCAATGATGCGCCCCTCTTCAGGCAGGGTGTCGTGCCTGAAGGCCTGAAGCAAGGCGGGCATGAGTTTGCGCCAAACCAGATCTCCCGTGCCGCCAAAAAAAACCAAATCAAATGCCATGTTGTTCTTGAGTTACATGAAAAATTGATTTGTAATGTAACTTTGTTTCACTGATAATTCAAGCACTTTCCATTTTTATACGCCCAGACAGCCTGTGAAATCGAAAGCTATTGGGCGACGACCGCGCCCACAACACTGACCACGACCACAGCAAAGACCTCTTTCATAATTGATGACGGCCAAGATGGCTTGGCATCCATGAGAATCCAACACCATGAACCAACTTGATGCCCTCAAAAAATTCACCACCGTGGTGGCCGATACCGGTGACTTCAAGCAGCTGGCCCAGTTTCAGCCGCAAGACGCCACCACCAACCCTTCCCTGATTTTGAAGGCGGTGCAAAAACCCGAATACGCGCCCTTGTTGGCCGACACCGTGGCCGTGCACCGGGGGCAGCCGCTGGACGTGGTGATGGACCATCTGCTGGTGCGATTTGGCTGTGAGATTCTGAAAACCATCCCGGGTCGGGTCTCTACCGAAGTCGATGCCCGCTTGAGCTTTGACACGGCTGCCAGCGTGGCTCGTGCGCGCCGCATCATGGGTCTGTACGAAGCGCAAGGCATTGCCCGTGCGCGCGTGCTGATCAAGATCGCCTCGACCTGGGAGGGCATTCAAGCTGCGGCCGAACTCGAGCGCGAGGGCATTCGCACCAACCTGACGCTGTTGTTTTCGTTTTGCCAGGCGGTGGCTTGCGGGCAAGCGAGGGTGCAACTCATTTCGCCTTTTGTGGGCCGTATTTACGACTGGTACAAAAAAACCGCTAGCGCCTCCTGGGACGAAGCCGCCAAATCCGGTCCGAACGACCCCGGCGTGCAGTCAGTGCGGGCCATCTTCAATTACTACAAAAAGCACGGCATCCAGACTGAAGTGATGGGGGCGTCGTTTCGCAACATCGGCCAGATCACGGCTTTGGCCGGGTGTGACTTGCTGACCATCAGCCCTGAATTGCTTGCACAACTGGCCGCCAGCGAGGCGCCTTTGAACTTGGCGTTGGACGCGCAAGCCGCCAAGGGCCTGGATTTGCCAGCTGTGCACTACGACGAGGCGTCGTTTCGTCTGGCCCTCAACGAGGACGCCATGGGCACCGAAAAACTGGCCGAAGGCATTCGCGCTTTCTGCGCTGATGCGGTCAAGCTTGAAGCCTTGATGCAGAAAGCCTGAGATGCGTTGCGACCAGACCGAGGCATGGCAAGCCTTGCAAACTCATGCCAGCCACTTTGCAGGTTTTGATTTGCGCACCGCCTTTGCGCAAGACGCCCGCCGCGCCCAAGCTTTGAGCCAGTCAGCGCCCCATGTGTTTGCCGACTTGTCGAAAAACCATGTGGATGCGGCCACCGAAGCGCTGTTGCAAGCCTTGGCCCGTCAGACCGGATTGGCCGCGCACCGCGACGCCATGTTCCGTGGCGAGCACATCAACAACACCGAAGACCGCGCAGTGATGCACTGGCTGCTGCGCCAGCCCGAGGGTTCTCTGTCTGGTGATTTGGCAGCGCCCTTGAAGCAGGTGCACGACACCCTCAAGCCCATGCTGGCCTATGCCGAGCAGGTTCGCGCTGATGCGCAGATCACCGATGTGGTGAACATCGGTATTGGCGGCTCTGACCTGGGCCCGCAGATGGCGGTGCTGGCCCTGCAAGATTTTGTGCTGCCAGGCAAACGCTTTCACTTTGTCTCGAATGTGGATGGCCATGAGCTGGCTGCGGTGCTCAAAGGCCTGAAGCCACAAAGCACGCTTTTCCTGGTCGCCTCGAAAACCTTCACCACCCTGGAGACCATGACCAACGCTCGCTCGGCGCTGGCCTGGTTCAAGGCGCAGGGCGGTACCGATGTGGCGCGCCACTTCACAGCTTTGACCACCAACGTGGCGGCAGCAGCCGGGTTTGGCATCACCACCACCTTCGGCTTTTGGGACTGGGTGGGTGGGCGTTATTCGCTGTGGTCGGCCATTGGACTGCCATTGGCGATGGCCATCGGGGCTCAAGGTTTTCGGGATTTTCTGGCTGGGGCGCACGCCATGGACCGGCATTTCCAGACTGCCGATCTGGCAGAAAACCTGCCCGTTCGGCTGGGCTTGCTGGATGTCTGGTACCGCAACTTCATGCACTACAACAGCCGCAGCATTGGCCCGTACCACAGCGCTTTGCGCAGGCTGCCGGCGTATTTGCAGCAGCTGGAAATGGAGAGCAATGGCAAGCGCGTGGACCGCAATGGCAATGCGCTGCCCTATGGCACCTCGCCAGTGTTGTGGGGCGAGCAGGGTACCAACGGCCAGCATGCTTATTTTCAGATGTTGCACCAGGGTACCGACACGGTGCCGCTGGAGTTTATTGCCGTGAAAAAGCCTGCCCACAGCCTGAAAGACCACCATGTGCAGTTGTTGTCCAACGCGATCGCGCAGGCACAGGCGCTGATGCTGGGCCAGTCAGATGCTGGCGGTCACCGCCACTTTCCAGGCAACCGGCCCAGCACCTTCTTGCTGCTGGACGAATTGACGCCCACCAGTCTGGGGGCCTTGATTGCTTTGCAAGAGCACCGTGTGTTTGTCAGTGGTTCGGTGTGGGGCATCAACAGCTTTGACCAATGGGGTGTGGAACTGGGCAAGATGCTGGCCCGGGATGTCCATGCGCGCATGGTTTCGGGCGATGTGGCCGGGCTGGATGCTTCAACAGCGGCATTGCTGCAGCGCCTGCGCACTTGAGGCATTTGCGGCAAGGCGAGGCATCGGGTGATTTAAAGTTTGCAATTAACAATTTGATACGTTTAAGTTTCAATTATTGTTAATTTAAATGTATTCATATTTTATGATTCGTCCATGGACAAGCTCATGGACCTTTACGCAGAACTCGGTGTCACACCGCAGGCCGAAACCGATGTCATTCGGGCGGCGTTCCGAGCCCTGGCTCAACGGTACCACCCTGACCGCCAGGGGGTCGTTTCTCCTTTGTGGGCCGCCAAGATGGTGCGCATCAACCATGCCTACAAGGTGTTGAGCCAGCCCGAGGAGCGACGGGCCTATGACGTCAGTTGCCGTGCCCCACGCCCCCGGAATTCGGTCCCCTTGATTCACTGCACCTCATCCAGTGCATCGGTCAGAAATGCCCAGCCTTTTTTGACCACTTATGACCAACGTGGGCGCCTGCATGCCTTTGTCTGAGGGCGGTTTCTGAACGGTCATTCGGACCGAAAACCCCGGACCTGGCGGTGCTTGACTTATGATTTCACCATGCGTAGCCTTTTCCTTTGCTTTCTGCTGTGCCTGATCCCCTTGCGGCTGTGGGCGGGTTCGTGGATGCCGATCACGGCAAGCAGTTCGCACCATCTTCCAGTCCTGGCGACTGTCAGCCCGGCGCATCACAACGAAGCTCATGCTGCGCACGACTGCCATGAGGCCTTGGTGGAGCCCTTGCACGAAGCCCACGCTCAGCTTGCGCTGCTCGATGCATCCGTCCAACAAGGAGATTGCCACGATGGCAATTGCCAGTTGTGCGGCGTATGCCACCAAGGCTTGAGCCTGACGCAGTGGCCATTGGTGATGCCAGTTTTTCAGGCCCACCCGCTGCCTGTCGGAGCGTCTTTGGCGCATGTGGTCCGCTCGTCTCCCCCGCTGATCAAGCCCCCCATTTCCTGAACCTCACGCCACAGTTGCGTCTGCCCGCTGCCAAGGCGGTCAAATGCCGTGTTCGTCTTTTCAGGAAATTGACATGAATCCACTTTCGAAATGTGCCCTCGGTCGCTGGACCTTGGGTGCTGTGCTGCTGGTCGGCATAAGTCCTGCTGCCTGGGCGCAAACCCACAGTTCAACAACACCATCCTCTGCCCATGTGCATGGCCATCAGTCCAGTAACCCGTCGATTTCAGTGCCATCGACCACCACAGGCCAGCCACACCTTACCTGGCAGGACGCCAACCGGGCTGTCGAGCAGTTCCCGCGTGGCCACGTGGACCTGCTGCGTTGGGAACAAAAGAACATGCCGCCGATGCCGGGCGAACCCCCTCATCCCGAAGCGGGGCAGCTGACGCTGGAGCGAGCCATGCGTCTGGTCCTGAAGGACGAGGGCAAATGGCTCAAGCCCGGCATGAGTGCCACAGAGGAGGGCGCAGTTCGCCAGCAAGTGGCGGCTGTGCGGCTGGATGCGCAAAGGCTTTGGGTCAATGCGGTGGTGACACGTCAGTCCGTGGCGCACAGTCAGGACATTCTTGCCGTGGCACAAGCTGGTGCTGAACTGGGCCAGCGCATGGCACAAGTGGGCAACTGGAGCCGGGCCCGTCAAATTGGGGAAGAACTGGCATTGTGGGATGCGAGGGCACGTGCAGACAAGGCGCAGTTGCAGGCCGATCGCGCGCTGCAGGCTTTGTGGCATCGCATCGGTGCGGGTATGACACCGCAGGCGCTGGCGCAGCAGTTGCCCCCGCACTTGCCGGTGGATCTGCCCGCGCATTCGCTTGTCGATGGGCAGGCTGAACTGAGTCCGGAGGCTGTGGCTGCTCTGCAGGCGCAGGCCCTGCAGGCCCATTTGCGCTGGTCACTGGCTGACCAGCACGCCCATCGCCTGATGACAGGGCTCGGTTTGAATGCACAAGCGCTGCAGGCGGCGCAAAAAAACCTGGAGGACTTGGCCGGGCAGGAACTGCCCCTGTGGGACTCGCGCACCATGCGGTGGGGCCATGCCTTTGAAAACGCCCTGCAAGCCCGACTGCAGGCCGACCGGCTGGCGCGGCAGGTGCGTGCCGATGTACAGCTTGCCCTGAACGCATTACGGGTTTCAGGCCAGATGGCTAAGTACACGCAGGCTCAGGTGCTGCGCCTGCACACCGAACTCTCGCAGGAGACTCTTCTGCGTTACAACGGCATGCTCAAAAGCACCTGGGACCTGCTGGCCAGCGCCCGCACACGCATCGACAGCGTGGACGCCGCCTTGCAGGCGCAGCGTCAGCGCTGGCTCGCCCATGCCGACCTGATGGCCGTGCTGGCGGGCTTGCCCTATGCGGACAGCGCCAATGCGACGGACACCGCCAATCCCTCCAACAACCGAACTGCAGGACACTGACCATGCAACGCCGAGATTTTTTCCAAAAAGCCATGGCCGCTGCGGGCACCGTTGCGGGGTCAGTTGTCACCGCCGCCACCGTCAGCCGCAGCGCGCTGGCCACTTTGCCCGAACCTGTCATTCAGACCCATGCCAATACCGCCCCACCCTGGACACCCCCGGGTGTAACCGGGGCCGGACGCCCCTACAGGCCGGTAGTCACCTTGAACGGCTGGACCTTGCCTTTTCGCATGAAGGACGGGGTTAAAGAGTTCCACCTGGTGGCTGAGCCAGTGGTGCGCGAAATGGCCCCTGGCTTTGTCGTCAACATGTGGGGTTACAACGGCCAAAGCCCCGGCCCGACCATTGAGGTGGTCGAAGGTGACAAGGTGCGGATTTTCGTGACGAACAAATTGCCGGAACACACCACGGTGCATTGGCATGGCCAGCGCCTGCCCAATGGCATGGACGGCGTTGGCGGTTTGAACCAAAAACAGATCCCGGTGGGCAAAACCTTTGTGTACGAGTTTGTGGCGCGCAGGCCAGGAACCTTCATGTACCACCCACACGCCGATGAGATGACGCAAATGGCCATGGGCATGATGGGTCTGTGGATCACCCACCCCAAAGGCAAGCATCCGCTGATCGCCGATGTCGACCGCGATTTCGCCTTTCTGCTCAACGCCTTTGACGTGACACCGGGTGCCAAAACCCCCAATGTGAACACCATGCTGGACCAAAATATCTGGAGCTGGAACAGCCGGGTTTTTCCGGGCATCAGCCCGCTGGTGGCACGCTTGAACGACCGCGTTCGGGTGCGTGTGGGCAACCTGACCATGACCAATCACCCGGTGCACATTCACGGCATTGAGTTCGAAGTCACCGGTACCGACGGTGGCCCTGTTCCCAAAACGGCGCGCTGGCCCGAGGTGACCACCGATGTGGCCGTAGGCCAGATGCGGCAGCTGGAGTTCATCGCTGACGAGCCCGGTGATTGGGCCATGCACTGCCACAAGAGCCATCACACCATGGGTGCCATGGGGCACGATGTGCCCACCATGATCGGCGTGGATCACCGGGGTCTGGTACAAAAAATCCAGAAGCTCATCCCCGACTACATGGTCATGGGCGAGCGTGGCATGGCCGACATGGGCGAGATGGAAATGGAGCTGCCAGACAACACTTTTCCGATGATGACCGGCACTGGGCCTTATGGCCCCATCGAGATGGGCGGCATGTTCACCACGCTGAAAGTCCGGGCTGATCAAAAGCCGGGCAACTACAGCGACCCCGGTGATTACGCACAACCGCCCGGCACGCAATCCTACGAATACGCCGGCCCGATGGCGTCCACAACGCGTGCACCGGATGCAGCCACCTCGCCGGCTGCGGCAACCGCAGGCAGTGCACGCAAGCCTGAAAATCATAAGCACCACTGATGGAGCTTAAGACAGCTTGCGTCGATTCAAAACTTGAACCATCACATTGACCTTCCAGGAATTTTCATGAAAAAACCACTCTATTTATTGTTGCTGAGCGTTGGCCTGCTGGCCCTGCCAGTGGCTTACGCGCACTCTCCAAATGCCCACCAGGCGCACCATGCCAAAGCGCAGAGTTTTTCGCCCGCTGAGCAAAAAGATTGGGGCATCGCTGGGGACCTGAAAAAAGTAAAACGCACGGTTGAAATCCGCATGACCGATGACATGCGTTTCGCGCCCAACCAGATTCAGGTCAAGCTTGGAGAGACTGTGCGTCTGGTGGCGGTGAACGCGGGCAAAGTGCTGCACGAGATTGTGATCGGCACGCCGCAAGAGCTCAAAGCCCACGCCGCGATGATGAAAAAGCACCCTGGCATGGAACACGACGAGCCTTACATGGCGCATGTGGAACCAGGCCATAAAGGCGCTATCGTCTGGAACTTTAACCGTGCGGGCACATTTGAATTTGCCTGCCTGATACCGGGCCATTTTGAAGCGGGCATGGTCGGTCTCATCACCGTCAAGTGAGGGAAAAGACCATGCCCCATTCAACATTCACCGTCATGCAAAGACGCCATTGGCTTGCAGCTGCCGCCTTGTTGGCGCTCACCGGTTTTCAACGCAACGCACTGGCACAAGCGACCACAGTGCAGGTCTGGAAAGACCCCAACTGCGGCTGCTGCCACCTGTGGGTGGAGCACTTGCAGGCCAGCGGTTTCAAGGTCGAGGTGCGCGACGTTGGCAACACCGCCGCTCGCAAGCGACTGGGCATGCCCGAAAAACTCGGCTCTTGCCACACAGCCACCGTGGGTGGCTATGTCATCGAAGGCCATGTGCCCGCCGCCGACATCCACCGCCTGATCAAGGAGCGGCCACTCGCCCTGGGCCTGTCGGTGCCTGGCATGCCCATTGGGAGCCCCGGCATGGACGGCCCCGAATACAAAGGCCGCAAAGACGCCTATGACGTGCTGCTGGTGCAAAAAGATGGCAGCAGCAAAAGCTTTCAACACTACCCCGGTCTGCGCCGCATGGCGCAGCAAGGCGGCCTGCAACGCGCAAGCGATGGGGCAAGCACGTTGCCTTGGGCTACAGCAGAGGTGCGGCGCATCGACAAGGTGGCGCGCAAGGTCGCGCTGAAACACGGCGAAATCAAAAATCTGGACATGCCGCCCATGAGCATGGTGTTTCAGGTCAAGAATCCCGAGCAGCTTGACCCCTTGCAGGTAGGCCGGAAGGTGCGCTTCCAGGCGGTGCAGGAAAACGGTGCCTACTGGGTGGTGAAAATCGAAGTGGTGGCCATGTGAGGCCCTCATGCAAGCCAGCACGCTCCATTGTTCCAATTCAATTTGACCGATGACGAACATCTTTTCCGGGCGACTCATGGCCTTGTTGCTGTGCGCCCTGACCCCCTTGGCTTGGGCGCATGGCATTTCGGAAGAAGACCGTCAGCAAATGCTGGACGGTGGTTATTTTCAATATGTCGGCCTGGGTGCCAGCCACATGCTCACGGGCTATGACCACCTGCTGTTCCTGTTCGGAGTGGTCTTCTTTTTAACCACCTTCAGGGAGATTGCCAAATTTGTCACAGTGTTCACGCTGGGGCATTGCATGACGCTGATCTTGGCGACTTACTTCAAGATCACCTGGAACTTTTATTTGGTGGACGCCATCATTGCGATCAGTGTGATTTACAAGGGCTTTGACAACAACGGGGGATTTCAAAAACATTTCGACATGGAGTCGCCCAACTTGTTGATGGCCGTTTTTGGCTTTGGTCTTTTGCATGGCTTTGGCCTGTCTACCCGCTTGCAACAAATCCCTTTGGGTGACGATCCTGTGGCCATGTTGTGGCGCATCTTGAGCTTCAATGTGGGCGTGGAAGTGGGTCAAATCGCCGCGTTGACCGTGATGGTCGGGGTGCTGGCACTGTGGCGAAATCGCCCCTCGTTCAAGCGCTTCAGCCAGATCGCCAACCTGGCACTGATCTATGCCGGTATTTACCTGTTGTTCACGCAGTTGCATGGTTACCAGCACGACAGTCAACCTGACAGCTTTCGCTTTCCTGTTCAAGAGCATCAGCATGTTCACGAAGACATGGCCATTGAAAACACCACCGACGACAGTCGCAACACCCTGAAATAACCCGTTTTTTTAAATTTCAAACTCAAAGATTCGCCATGAAAAAAATCATCTTTTTTTCCTTGACTCTGAGCACTGTTTTGTGGACCTCTATTGTTTTTGCATCTGTGGGCGGTAGCTGCCACTTTCACGGCAACAAGTCGGCTGCCGACGCCACCGTGAGCGGCTGTGCTGTGCAACGTAAAGATGCCTTGGTCAAAAGCGGCAAACTCGACGCCTCTTGGAGCGCTGTGAAGCCAGAAAAAATCGAAGCAGTGGAAGGCAAAAACGGCAAGGAATGGCGAGTGACCTTCAAGGACGCCGCCGCCAAGGACAAAACAAAAGAAACGCTCTACATGTTCTTCACGCTGCCAGGCAATTTCATCGCCGCCAATTTCACGGACTGATGAGCGGTGACCCACGGGTCCATTGATCCGGCTCTGATAACGGGTCCACTGGCATGGCTTGGTTTGCACAGACAGTTTGAGCGCATGAAGGCCTTGCCCATCGACTGTTGGGCGCCAATGAACAAAGCCCCGCAAGGCATAAACCTTGCGGGGCTTTGAGGTCTTGGACCCCGGGTCAAGCCCGAGGTGACAGACGGGGCATTTACATGCCCATGCCGCCCATACCACCCATGCCGCCCATGTCAGGCATGCCGCCAGCGCCCGACTCTTCTTTCGGTGCTTCTGAAATCATGCATTCAGTGGTCAACATCAAAGAGGCCACAGACGCTGCGTTTTGCAAGGCTGTGCGGGTCACTTTGGTGGGGTCCAGAATGCCCATTTCGATCATGTCGCCGTAGGTGTCATTGGCAGCGTTGAAGCCGTAGTTGCCTTTGCCGGCCAACACAGCGTTCACCACCACCGATGGCTCGCCGCCAGCGTTGTAAACGATCTCGCGCAAAGGTGCTTCGATGGCTTTCATCACCAGCTTGATGCCGGCTTCTTGGTCAGCGTTGTCGCCTTTGATGGTGCCAGCAGTTTGACGTGCACGCAGCAATGCCACGCCGCCGCCAGCCACAATGCCTTCTTCCACTGCAGCGCGGGTGGCGTGCAGGGCGTCTTCCACGCGGGCTTTCTTTTCTTTCATTTCGACTTCGGTGGCAGCGCCGACCTTGATCACGGCCACACCGCCAGCCAACTTGGCCACGCGCTCTTGCAGCTTTTCGCGGTCGTAGTCAGAAGTGGCTTCTTCGATTTGCATGCGCACTTGCTTGACGCGGGCTTCGATGTCGATGGCAGCACCGGCACCGTCGATGATGATGGTGTTTTCCTTGCCCACTTCGATGCGCTTGGCTTGGCCCAGATCTGCCAAAGTCACTTTTTCCAAGGTCAGGCCGACTTCTTCAGCGATCACTTTGCCGCCAGTCAAGATGGCGATGTCTTCCAGCATGGCTTTGCGGCGATCGCCGAAGCCTGGAGCCTTGACAGCGACCACTTTCAGGATGCCACGGATGGTGTTGACCACCAAAGTAGCCAAGGCTTCGCCTTCAACTTCTTCAGCAATGATCAACAAAGGACGACCGGCTTTGGCCACGGCTTCCAGTGTGGGCAGCAGATCGCGGATGTTGCTGATCTTCTTGTCGAACAACAACACAAAGGGGTTGTCCAGCAAAGCGGCTTGCTTTTCGGGGTTGTTGATGAAGTAAGGGCTCAAGTAGCCGCGGTCAAACTGCATGCCTTCGACGATGTCGAGTTCATTGTCCAAAGACTTGCCGTCTTCCACAGTGATCACGCCTTCTTTGCCCACTTTGTCCATGGCTTTGGCGATGATGTCGCCGATGCTGTGGTCGCTGTTGGCAGAGATCGAACCGACTTGGGCGATTTCTTTGGTCGTGGTGGTGGCCTTGGTGGCCTTCTTCAGCTCTTCGATCAGGGCCGTCACAGCCTTGTCGATGCCGCGCTTCAGGTCCATCGGGTTCATGCCGGCGGCCACGTACTTCATGCCTTCGTGCACGATGGCTTGAGCCAACACGGTCGCGGTCGTAGTGCCGTCGCCAGCGTTGTCAGAAGTCTTGGAAGCGACTTCCTTGACCATCTGGGCACCCATGTTTTGCAACTTGTCCTTGAGTTCGATTTCCTTGGCCACGGACACACCGTCCTTGGTCACGGTAGGGGCGCCGAAAGAACGCTCCAGAACCACGTTGCGGCCTTTAGGGCCCAAAGTCACTTTGACCGCATTGGCCAAAATGTTCACGCCTTCAACCATGCGTGCGCGGGCTTCGCCGCCGAAAATTACGTCTTTTGCTGCCATTTTTAAGCTCCTAATTCGGTTTAATTTCAATCAGTTGAGGACAGAGCGAACGGGCGCTTCGCGCGTCATTCGGTCTGTCCCGCAAATCACTCGACGACTGCAAACAAGTCTTCTTCTTTCATGACCAACAGCTCGTCGCCGTCGATCTTGACCGTTTGGCCGCTGTACTTGCCAAACAAAACGCGGTCGCCGACCTTGACGGTCAGGGCTTTGGTTTCGCCTTTGTCATTTGTTTTGCCTGGGCCGACAGCCAGGACTTCACCTTGGTCGGGCTTTTCAGCAGCGGAATCGGGGATCACGATGCCCGAAGCAGTTTTGGTTTCGCTTTCGACTCGTTTGACGATCACGCGATCGCCCAAAGGACGCAGTTTCATGGAATCTCCTAGATAAGAAACAAGGGTTGAAAAACAAAAGCACCTGCAAGGGTGCTGCTAAAACCTGAGGAGGGTGTTGTTAGCACTCAACTCCATCGAGTGCTAATGATAAGGGAATTTGGACCCATTTCAAGGTCGGATCTTTTTTTTACTGGTGAGTCGGGCGGTAAGTGGAGATCTCACTGGCGTGCGCACTGCCCAGCATGTAGCCATAGACCAGACCGGTGCTGACGTCGCCTTCAAACAAATTGATTTTTTTGGCCAGGCGCAATGGGCTGTTGGAGGGCAGGTGGGCGCTGTTGTAAACCACGATGTGGGCGTTTTGCATCAAGTTGTCTTGCAGGTGCAGGGGGGCTGTGTGCAACCATGGAATCCGGGCGTCAATGAAAAAAGACCCCACTGTTTGATGAATGCCCATCAAATCCAGAGGGTTGGCGATCACCCTGACCTGCTCCCATTGGCCCATTTGCTCAAAGTCGGGCGGCAGGTGTTCGCAGTCATGCAGGATGCAAATCAGCGGTTTGTCAGAGGCGGCCAGCGGGGTCGCAAAACCTTGTTGTTTGCAGTACTGGTTCAGTGAAGAAGACAGGATTCGCCGGTGCCCACCTTGGGTGACGAAGGCTTTGAAAACGCCGTTTTCGACCATGCGCTGGATGGTTCCTACCGACAGGCCGAGCATTTTGGCAGCCTGGCTGGTGCTGAAATAGGCTTGGTTGATCTGGGTGTTTTTCAAGGTGAATTCCTCAATGGGGTTGCAAAAGATGCGGTTTGACGTTCTTGGGCTGTTTGAATGTTATGGCCCTGCAAGTGGTTCAGGGCTTGCATGAACCGGTAGTGGCCAGTGAAAAAACCGGTAGCCGAGCCTTCGGCAGTCGGTCTGTGCCTGTTCAGGCATGGCCGAAGCAAGCCCTGCCGAACAGTGCGCTGAGTGCTGGCCAGTTCAAGGCAAAATCACCCCCATGTTGAGTTGGTTCCGTTTTTTTTCCCATTGGCCTTTGTGGGCCCTGCACGCCCTTGGGGCCTTGGGGGGATGGTTGGCCTGGTGCTTTTCGGCGCGTTACAGGCGCCGGTTCATGGACAACGTGCGCCAGGCAGGCTTGGGCTGGGGCACCGTTTTAGGTGCTGTGGGACATGCTGGGCGCATGTCGGCCGAGTTGCCGCGCTTGTGGTTGGGTGTCACGCCGCACTTTGAGTGGGCCGAGGACCGCGCAGCGGTTGAGGCTTATGCCAGCGGCCAAGGGGTGCTGTTTTTGACCCCCCACATGGGCTGTTTTGAAATCACCGCCCAGGCGCTGGCCCTGCGTTTTTCTGCCCAGCACGGGCCCTTGACGGTGCTTTATCGACCCGCCCGCCATGACGGTTTGGGTGAGGTCATGAGCTTGGCGCGTCAGCGTCCGGGTCTGGAGGCCGTGCCCACCACCTTGGCTGGCGTTCGCCAGATGATCAAGGCTTTGCGCTCGGGCCGTGCCGTGGGTTTGCTGCCCGACCAGGTGCCGCCCGAGGGCATGGGGCAGTGGGCGCCTTTTTTTGGCAAACCGGCCTACACCATGACCTTGGCAGCCCGCTTGGCTTTGCAAACCGGTGCCCGGATCGTCCTGATCTGGGGCGAGCGTTTGCCCTGGGGGCGCGGTTACCGATTGCACACGCAAGCCTTGGGGCATGAGCTGCCAGCCGATCTGGACACCGCCGTGGTGCAGATCAACCAGGCCATGGAGTCGCTGATCCTGCAGTGTCCATCGCAGTACATCTGGGCTTATGCCCGGTACAAAAACCCGCGGCAGGCCCCAGCCTGAAACCCCCATGGTGAATTTGTTGATCGGTGTGTTGCGACTTTTTGCCCGTCTGCCCCTGTCATGGGTGCGGGCGGTGGGTTACGGCTTGGGGTGGTTGCTGTGGCATTTCGCGGTCATGCGCCGCAAGATTGTGTTGGTCAATCTGCAAAAGTGCATGCCCGAGTTGTCCGAGCCCGAGCGCAAGGCTTTGGCGTATCGGCATTTCATCGTTTTCGGCCAGTCGGTGATGGACAGGTCCTGGCTGTGGCATGCCCCCGAGGCCTTGGTGCGCAAGCGCTTGTGCTGGGTGGGGGATGTGCAGGCCTTAAGGGCTCCGGGCCCCTTGGTCATGTTTGCCCCGCACTTTGTCGGTCTTGATGCAGGCGGCATGGCCGTGTCCCTGGACGTGCCCGGGCCTGTGGCCTTTATTTTTGTCGGGCAGTCCCGACCTGCAGTCGAAACCTGGGTGCGCGAGGGGCGGGAGCGCTCAGGCAATGTGCGGCCTTATTTTCGGCACCAGGGCATGCGCCAAATACTGTCGGGCATCAAAAAAGGTGAGCCTTTGCACCTGTCGCCCGACATGGATTTCGGCCGGACCGAATCGATTTTTGTGCCCTTCATGGGGGTCGAAAAGGCCGCCACTGTGCCCTCTTTGTCGCGTTTGTCCAAGGCCGTGGGCGCGCGCGTGGTGCCTGTCGTCACGCGCATGACGTCTCTGGGCTACGACATCGAGGTCCATGCGCCTTTGGATGAATTTCCCAGTTCAGATCTGGTGCTGGACACCACCCGCATGAACCTCTTGCTGGCCGATTGGGTGCGGACCATGCCGGAGCAGTATTACTGGGTGCACAGGCGCTTGAAGACCCGGCCCGAGGGCGAAGACGGGTTTTACTGAGCCTGGGGCTTTAAAAAATCGGCTATTTCGATGATCACGCGCGCGGGGTGCTCGTGAACCACCCAGTGTGTGGCGTCCTCAATCGGTACCAATTTCAAATCGGCAATGTGCGTGTCCAGCCCCTCGGTCAGGCAGGGCAGCAGGGCCACATCGTTTTGTGCCCACAGCACCAGCGTGGGCACGTCGATGCGCAGCGCTTCTGGCGGTATCTGTACGGCGAAGGCGCCCGCATCGCTTGCAGTCGTCGGGCGCAAAGGCGAAGCGCGGTAATAGTTGAGGCCGCCTTGCAGACCCTGCTGCCAAACCTGCCGGTATTGCGCCTTGAGCTCTGGGGTGAGCCAAGGAGCGGCTTGAGCGGCAGGCTCAGTTGACTGCGCTGTCAGTGAGGTCAGCGTGTTGTCTTGTCCAGTCAAAAAACCAAACAGGCGTTCAAAGTCGTTGTGGGCCAATTGGGCAGCGGCATCGGGCTGGACCAAAAAGTTCATGTAAGCGCTGGCCGCTTGCTGCGCCGGATTGTCTTGCAGTGCCTTGAGCAGCGGGCCGGGGTGGGGTGAGTTGACGATGACCAGTTGGCGCAGGCGCTCAGGATGTTGGTTGGCCAGGTTCCAGGCGACAGCGCCGCCCCAGTCGTGGGCAATCAGGGCGGCCAAGGGTTGGGCGCCGCATTCGATATCGGTCAAGGCCAAAATGTCTTGCACCAGAAATTTGGCCCGATAGGCTTTGACGTCTTCGGGGGCACTGGAGCGTTCATAGCCCCGCAAATTGGGCGCCACGCAGCGGTAACCGCCGTTTTCTGGTTTCGAAAAATGAACCAGCAGAGGGTCCCACACCCAGGCGGCTTCCGGAAAGCCATGCAGGAAAAGCAGCACGGGGCCACCGGGTTCGCCGCAGGCGCGGCAACTGAGGGTGATGCCGTGGGGCAATTCTCGTTGCCAGGTCTGGACAGGGGTGTTCACAAAATGGGTCGCTTGTAGACGAGGGCTTGTTTGAATGTCCCAAAGTGAACGGGCAAGACGCAAGCTGAACAGCTGCGGATTATTCGTCCAGCGCCTCAGGCTCGTCCTCGGGTGGGGCTGCCGGCTCAGCAGGTGCACTGCCCGCAATGGGGTGCGTCCAGTCCCACAGTAGCTGTGCCACTTCGTCCACGCCTTGTTTTTTCAGGGCAGAAAAGAGCTTGACCTCGCCACCACCGGACTGCAGCCGCGCAATCGACAAGGCCTTGGCTTGGTCGGCACGGGTCAGCTTGTCGGCCTTGGTCAGGATGATCAGAAACTTCAGGCCTTGCTCCACGCGGGGACGGATGACTTCGAGCAGGATGTCGTCCAACTCGGTCAGGCCGTGGCGTGGGTCGCACATCATCACAATGCCCGTCAGGTTTTCGCGGCTGACCAGGTAGTTGGCCATGACTTGCTGCCAGCGCAACTTGTCCATTTTGGCCACAGCGGCATAGCCGTAGCCGGGCAAGTCGGCCAGCACGGTGTCGGTGATGCCTTGCTTGCCCAAGGCAAACAGGTTGATGTGCTGGGTGCGGCCAGGTTTTTTGGAAGCAAACGCCAGCTGTTTCTTTTGCGTCAGGGTGTTGATGCAGGTGGATTTGCCCGCATTCGAGCGCCCGACAAAGGCGATCTCGGGGGTGTCCATCGCAGGCAGGTGGTGCAACTGCGCGGCGGTGGTCAAAAAGCGGGCCGTGTGCATCCAGCCCATGGGTGTCACCACGGGGGGGGGGGCAGGCGCGGCTTGGGGTGAAGAGTTTGAAATGCGGTGGCTGGAGCTCATAAATCAGGGTGACCTTGGATCGTCAGGGAACTGACGCAGACCTCATTGTAGAATCTTGAGGTTTTGCGCTCATTCTTCCAACTTTTGGACGACGACCATGAAGTCAATAGTTTCTCTCCTGATGTCCACCATCCTTACTGTGTTGGTGGCGAGCACTGCGATGGCAGCCGGCCCTGCACCCGTGGTGGCTAAACCCGATCTTGCCAAAGGCGAAGCCGCTTTTGCCATGTGCGTGGCTTGCCACGCGGCCGACGGCAACTCGACCACCCCGGTCAATCCCAAGCTGTCGCAGCAACACCCCGAATACCTCATCAAGCAGTTGCACGAATTCAAATCGGGCAAGCGTGCCAATGCCGTGATGAGCGGCATGGTCGCGGGTTTGAGCGATGACGACATGCGAAACATCTCTTATTGGCTGGCTTCCAAGCCTGCCAAGCCTGGTTTTGCCAAAGAAAAAGACACGGTGGCCTTGGGTGAGCGCATTTACCGCGGTGGCATTCCAGACCGCCAGATCGCGGCCTGCGCCAGCTGCCACTCGCCCAACGGAGCCGGCATGCCTGCCCAGTACCCCCGCATGTCGGGTCAGCACGCCGACTACACCACCTCTCAGCTCTTGCAGTTCCGTGACGGCATTCGCAAGAACAGCATCCAGATGACCCAGGTGGCTGCCAAGATGAACGACCGAGAGATCAAGGCCGTGTCCGACTACATCGCCGGCCTGCGTTAAGAGGCCATTCGAGACCCCTGACCCAAGGGCAATCCCTTGGGTCCATGGGGTCTTCAGTCGGTGATCAGCTGGCTCAGCCACAATTGGATCTCCGATTGCAACGCGCTGTTAAGCGATAAGCCAGGCCGGATTTCCGGCCTTTTTCATTTTTGGCGGGCCTCAGGCCCGCATGGTTTTGCCTGTGGACACCTTTGCACCATGACGTCTGTTGCCTCCAGTCCTGAATCTGAACGTGGTTCGCCTCGCCGGGAAGCTGTGCTGGAACTCCTGTCGTCCATGCGGTTTGCGATCTCCCTGCTGACGATCATTTGCGTGGCATCGGTCATCGGTACCGTGCTCAAGCAAAACGAGCCCAGCACCAATTACATCAACCAGTTCGGACCGTTTTGGGCTGAGTTCTTCGTCACCCTGAAACTGAATGCGGTGTACAGCGCTTGGTGGTTTTTGCTGATATTGGCCTTCCTGGTGCTCAGCACCAGTTTGTGCATTGCCCGCAACACCCCCAAGATCCTGGCCGATCTCAAGACCTACAAGGAAAACATCCGAGAGCAAAGCCTCAAGGCTTTTCACCACAAGGCAGAAGGCCAGCTGAACGAATCGCCTGAAGAGGCCGCGAAACGGCTGGGCCAGCTGCTGGCTACAGGTGGCTGGAAGGTGCGTTTGCAGTCACGTCAAACGCCTCAGGGCATGGGCTGGATGCTGGCGGCCAAAGCCGGTGCGGCCAACAAGCTGGGGTACATCGCGGCCCACTCGGCGATCGTGCTGGTCTGCGTGGGCGGTTTGCTGGACGGTGATTTGGTGGTGCGCGCCCAGATGTGGTTTGGCGGCAAGGCCATTTACAGCGGTGGGGGCATGATTGCTGACGTGCCGGAGCAGCACCGCTTGTCCGAGCGCAACCCGGCTTTTCGCGGCAACCTGATGGTGGCCGAAGACACGGCAGCGAGCACCGCAATCCTGAGCCAGTCCAATGGCATTTTGCTGCAGGAGTTGCCCTTTGCGATTGAGCTCAAAAAATTTATCGTCGAGTATTACTCGACAGGGATGCCCAAACTGTTTGCCAGTGAAATCGTGATCCACGACAAGGCCACGGGCGAGAAAAAAGAAGCCCGTGTGGAGGTGAACCACCCGGCCAGCTACAAGGGCGTTGAGATTTACCAGTCCAGCTTTGACGATGGCGGCTCCAGCGTCAAGCTGCGCGCGATCCCGATGGCCGCGGACACCCGGCCTTTTGAGGTGGACGGCACCATCGGCGGCAGCACCGAGTTGAGCAACGGACCTGAAAAAATGAGCCTTGAGTTCACAGGCCTTCGTGTGATCAATGTGGAGAACATGTCAGGCAATGGCACGGGTGGGCAGGGCGTGGATGTTCGCAAAGTCGACTTGCGCAGCGCTATAGACCAGCGCATGGGTGCGGGCAACAAAACCACTGAGACGAAAGAGCTGCGCAACGTGGGCCCGAGCGTGAGCTATAAATTGCGCGATGCCGCAGGCCAGGCCCGTGAATACAACAACTACATGCTGCCGGTGGACGCGGGCGATGGCGTCCCTGTGTTCTTGTTGGGCATGCGCGAAAACCCCAGCGAGCCCTACCGATACCTGCGCCCACCAGCTGATGAAAACGGCGAGCTGGACGGTTTCATGCGCTTGCGCTTGGCATTGGCAGATGCCGTCTTGCGCGAGCGTGCGGTGCAACGCTATGCCCGCAAGGCGGTTGACCCGCTGCGCCCCGAGTTGACGCAGCAGTTGGCGGGCTCGGCCGCCCGGGCACTGGGCTTGTTTGCTGGTCTGGAATCCGTGCAGGGCAAAAAGGTGGCGGGCTTGCAGGCGCTAGCTGATTTTCTGGAGGCCAATGTGCCAGAGGCTGAGCGTGCGCGCGCAGGTGAGATGTTTGTGCGCATCCTGAATGGCACCCTGCTGGAGCTCGATGGGCTGGCGCGCGAACAAGTCAAAGCCAAGCCGCTGCCCAAAGACAATGTGCAGGGTTTCATGTCGCAAGCGGTGCTGGCGCTGTCAGATGCGCCTTTTTACCCCGCACCCATGACGTTTTTGCTGAAAGACTTCAAGCAAGTGCAGGCCAGTGTTTTTCAGGTGGCCAGAGCCCCGGGAAAAAACGTGGTTTATTTGGGCTGCTTTTTTCTGATTCTGGGGATTTTTGCGATGCTCTACGTGCGCGAACGCCGTTTGTGGGTCTGGTTGTCACCCCAAGCTGAGGGGGCCAATGTCACCCTGGCGCTGTCGTCCAACCGCAAAACGCTGGACGTTGACCGTGAATTTGACCAATTGACAGCCCGTTTGCTGGGCCGTCCCGAGAAAAACCAAGCATGACTACTTTGACTTTGAATCCCGGCTATTTCTCTCGCCGCAGTCCGCTCGATTGGGGCTTTGCATTGCTGGCACTGGTGGGCATGGTGTTTGCATTTACCCGTTACCAGCACGCGATGGATGTTTACGAGCAAGCCATTTTGGTGGGCACAGTGCCGGCCGTGACCTGGCTGGCCTGGTTTTGGCGTCCATTGCGCACCTTGATGCTGGTGGTCACCGGCCTGTCATTGTTCGCCATCTTTTTGTACCAGGGCGACCTGGCGCGGTCTGAGCAGGTGTTTTTCCTCAAATATTTCTTGTCCAGCCAGTCTGCCATCTTGTGGATGAGCATGGTGTTTTTCATCAGCACCGTTTTTTACTGGGCGGGCATGTTTGTGCGCGGCCAAGGTGACGCCCTGGAGTCACTGGGCTCGCGCATGGCCTGGGTGGCCGTTGGGCTGGCCCTGATTGGCACCTTGGTGCGTTGGTACGAAAGCCATCAACTGGGGCCTGACATCGGGCACATCCCGGTCAGCAACTTGTACGAAGTGTTCATCATGTTTTGCTGGATGACGGCAGGCTTTTACCTGTACTACGAAGACCATTACCGCACCCGTGCCCTGGGCGCTTTTGTGATGTTGGTGGTCAGTGCAGCGGTGGGCTTTTTGCTGTGGTACACGTTGGTGCGAGAGGCGCATGCCATTCAGCCCCTGGTGCCTGCCCTCAAAAGCTGGTGGATGAAGCTGCATGTGCCTGCCAACTTCATTGGTTACGGCACCTTTGCACTGGCTGCGATGGTGGCGTTTGCTTACCTGATCAAGCAAACTGCGGGTGAAACCCGTTGGTACAAGCTGGCACCTTTGTGGTTGCTGGGCATAGTCTTGTGTTTTGAGCCTGTGGTGTTCCGCAAGTCACCCACCGAAGGCGGCAGTGGTTACTGGATGGTCTATTTCGGCATTTCGGCCCTGATCGTGGCGGGTATTTTGTTCGGTCGTCGCCGCATTGCAGAGCGATTGCCCTCGTTTGAGGTGCTGGACGATGTGATGTACAAATCCATCGCGGTCGGCTTTGCTTTCTTTACCATCGCCACGGTGCTGGGTGCCTTGTGGGCTGCCGAGGCCTGGGGCGGCTATTGGAGCTGGGACCCGAAAGAAACCTGGGCCCTGATCGTTTGGCTCAATTACGCGGCTTGGTTGCACATGCGCTTGATGAAAGGTCTGCGCGGTACGGTGGCGGCGTGGTGGGCCTTGATGGGCCTGGCTGTCACGACCTTCGCTTTCCTGGGTGTCAACATGTTTTTGAGCGGTTTGCACAGCTACGGCACGCTGTGATGGGGTCGCTGCAACGGGCAGCTGTTCATGTTGCAAGGCGAGGCAGACCGTGTGAACACATTCTTCAGTTCTGGTCATAAAGGACATACATGCGCAGTTTTATCAACCGTTCCAGCCCCCAAGAACCGGCTTACAGCGACATCACGCCAGAGCCCGTTTACCAAACCCGCAGAGACCTCATTCGCAGCCTGGCAGCAGGTTCTGCGGGTGTGGCCCTGACGACATGGGGCCTGCGCGAGGCGCATGCGCAATCAGCACGGCCTGGCCAATTGGCCGCATTGGCTTCGGGTGCTTCAGCTGTGCCGGGTGCCATGACCATGGACAAGCCCACGTCCTACAAGGACGCCACCACCTACAACAATTTTTACGAATTCGGCACCGACAAGTCCGACCCCTCAAAGCGGGCACACACGCTCATCACGCAGCCCTGGACGGTGGAGATTGAAGGGCTTGTGAAAAAACCCGGGCGCTACGGCCTGGAAGACCTCATGAAGATGAGCGCGATGGAAGAACGCATCTACCGCATGCGCTGCGTGGAGGGCTGGTCGATGGTGATTCCGTGGATCGGCTATTCAATGGCCCAGCTGATCCAGCGGGTGGAACCTTTGCCCGGGGCTAAATTCGTCGAGTTCATCACCCAGGCTGACCCCAAGACCATGCCGGGCCTTCGGGGTGGGGCAATCGACTGGCCCTATGTGGAAGGTCTGCGCATGGACGAAGCCATGCACCCGCTGACCCTGCTGGCCTTTGGCATGTATGGCGAAGTCATGCCCAAGCAAAACGGCGCGCCGCTGCGGCTGGTGGTGCCTTGGAAATACGGTTTCAAGAGTGGCAAGAGTTTGGTCAAGATCCGCTTCACCGACAAGCAACCCGTGTCGTCCTGGGAAAAGGCCGCACCGCAAGAGTACGGCTTTTATTCCAACGTTAACCCTCTGGTGGACCATCCCCGCTGGAGCCAGGCCACCGAACGGCGCATCGGCGAGGACGGGCTGCTGGCCAAAAAACGCAAAACGTTGATGTTCAACGGTTACGAGGCGCAAGTGGGCCAGTTGTATGCCGGAATGGACCTGAAAAAGTTTTTCTGATGCTGGGATTGTCTGCATGAGGCAGGCCTTGCGTCACCCTGCAGCCTGGTGGGCACTGCTGGTGCTCGGCTTGCTGCCCCTGGCCTGGTTGGGGGGGCAAATCTGGCAAGACCAGCTGGGTGCCAACCCCGCCGAAGCCCTGATCCGTACCACCGGTGACTGGACGCTGCGCAGTCTGTGTGTGGTGTTGGCGGTCACGCCCTTGCGCCAACTGCTGGCTTGGCCTGAACTGGTTCGGTTCAGGCGCATGCTGGGTTTGTTGACTTTTGCCTATGCCTTTTTACACCTGCTGTGCTACGCGTGGTTCGACATGGGTTTTGATTGGGTCGACATGGTTCAGGACATCGCTAAACGCCCTTTCATTCTGTTGGGCTTCAGCGCCTTTTTGATCTTGCTGGCGCTGGCCACCACCTCATTTAACCGTGCCATCCGTCAACTGGGGGCCCGTCGCTGGCAGGCCTTGCACCGTGCGGTTTATGCGGTGGCTGTGCTGGCCATCCTGCATTTTTGGTGGATGCGTGCGGGCAAACAAAATTTTGCCGAGGTGTTTGTTTACGCGGCCATCCTCATCAGCTTGCTGGGGTGGCGTCTTGCACGGCGTGGGCGCAGTCGGTGATGTGCTTGATCACGCTTGATCCTTCGTGTCAAGGGCACAAGCGCGAGGGTCTGGCACACGACATGGCGGGCTTTCATCCGCAGCCGAATCAGCCGACCAGTTGCTCCAGCGCAAAGGTGTCAAAAGCCGATTCGCGCTGGCGGATCAAATGGGCTTTTGTGCCGTCCACCAGAATTTCAGCGGCCCTGCCCCGGGTGTTGTAGTTGCTCGCCATGCTCATGCAATACGCCCCAGCCGACAGCACGGCCAGCGTGTCGCCTGGCCGAACCAGCAGTTGCCGGTCACGGCCGATCCAGTCGCCACTTTCACACACTGGGCCCACTACGTCGTACAGGCTGCCTTCGCCCGGTCGGGGCGTCACCGGCACGATGTGGTGAAAAGCCTGGTACATCGCAGGACGCGGCAAGTCGTTCATCGCCGCATCGATGATGCAAAAGTTTTTTTGTTCACCAGGTTTCAGGTACAGCACTTCGGTCAGGCACACCCCGGCGTTGCCCACCAGTGAGCGGCCTGGCTCGATCATGAGCTGGCGCTGGCCGTAGCCGCGCGCATCCAGCTTGGCCAGCAGCTGCGCCCAAAGGGCATCGGCTTCAGGCGGGGTATCGCCGTTGTAGTTGATGCCCAGGCCACCGCCAAAGTCGATGTGGTGGATGGGAATGCCCGCTGCCTCGATCTCGGCCACCAGGTCCAGCACGCGGTCCATGGCGTCCAGATAGGGCGTGGCATCGGTGATTTGTGAGCCGATGTGGCAGTCGATGCCCACCACTTTCAGGCCTGGCAAGCTGGTGGCATGGCGGTAGGCGCGCAAAGTGTCTTCGTGCGCGATACCGAATTTATTGCCCTTGAGACCCGTTGAAATGTAAGGGTGGGTTTTCGGGTCCACATTCGGGTTGACACGCAGGCTGACCGGCGCTGTCATGCCCAGACCGGAGGCCACGTCGCTCAGCACGTCGAGTTCGGCTTCGCTTTCCACGTTGAAGCAGCCGATGCCCACTTGCAGGGCCTGTTTCATCTCGGTACGGGTTTTACCCACACCTGAAAAAATGACTTTGGCCGGGTCACCGCCAGCGGCCAGAACGCGGGCCAGTTCACCGCCCGAGACAATGTCAAATCCGCAGCCCGCTTCGGCAAAAACCTGCAACACCGCCAGGCCAGAGTTGGCCTTCATGGCGTAGCAGATTTGGGCCTTGCGCCCGGCAAAGCCGCGCTGGTAGGCGCCCAGCGCCGACAGCATGGCCGCCTTGGAATAGACAAACAGGGGTGTGCCGTATTTGTGGGCCAAATCAGACAGGCGAACGCCCTCGACCATGAGCTGGTCACCCGCGTAGGCGATGTGGGGCTGGCCGGGCAGGCCTTGGTGTGTGGCAGGTGCGTTCATGGTGGGGTGGCCTTGGGGGCCGCAGGTGCGATCAGGGGGGCTTTGGCAGGTGCACCGGGTGGTGACGCAACCGGCGCAGTGGTTTCGGTCGAAGAACGTGGCGTCTCAGCGGGCGTGCCAGTCGCGGGTTGGGCGGGCCAGGGCTTCAAAGTCTGAGGCAAGGTGGCACGACCCTCAGACTCCGGTGTGTTGGGTAAAAACAAGGGACCTTTTTGGCCGCAAGCCCCCAACATTGCCGCACCCCCAACAAGGGCATGTGCGGTGACTAGAATCTTCATGATCTTCAACATGCTGCGATTGTAATGACCGACCTTGAATTTTTGGACCAAGCTGAACGCCTGCTCGCGGGCGTAGAGATCAGCAGCGATCGTCTGAACGACGACACCGACGCCGATATCGACAACCAGCGCACGGGCGGCATGGTCACACTGACCTTTCCAAACCGTAGCCAGATCGTGATCAACCTGCAAAAGCCCCTGCAAGAGGTGTGGTTGGCTGCCCGCTGTGGAGGCTTCCATTACAGGTTTGACGGCGTGCACTGGATGGACAGCAAGGGGCAGGGCGAATTTTGGGAAAGCCTGTCGCGCTACGCTTCGCAGCAGGCGGGTCAAGACTTGTTGTTCAAGCCCTGATACTTTTCAGCAGGGCTCTGTTTTTATGAGGGCGGCTTGTCGCCACCGACCCCTCAGTTTCTGAATAAATCCAGAATCCGGTTGCGTTCTTCTGTCGGGGGCACGGCGTTCTGGGTTTTGCCCGAGCCATCGCCACCTGCGCCCAGGCTGGTGACCGAGCCGCCCTTGGCGTACTCTTCATACACCCAGTCGCCCCCGATGTTCACCAGGCCCTCTGGCACTTGGGGCTCTGAAACGGGCAAGCTGCGCAAAGCGGTCTCCATGAAACTGATCCAGACAGGCAAGCTCAGGCCCCCGCCCGTTTCACGATCGCCCAGCTTGCGCGGGGTGTCATAACCGATCCAGACCACCGCAGCCAAGTTGGGCTGGTAGCCTGCGAACCAGGCATCCATGGCATCGTTGGTGGTGCCGGTTTTGCCATAAATATCTGGGCGCCTGAGGGTGGCTTGCGCACGCGCTGCTGTCCCTGAGCGCGTGACTTCTTGCAATAAACTGGTCATGACAAACGCATTGCGCGCTGGAATGGCCGGGGTTTCGCCCTGTTGTGTCACCGCAGGGCTGTCCACCAGCACGCGGTCCTTGTAGTCGGAGATGCGTGTGATCAAGTGCGGCTGGACCCGGTGTCCTCCGTTGGCAAACACCGAGTAGCCCGTCGCCATTTGCATGGGCGTCACAGAGCCCGCACCCAGCGCCATCGTCAAATAGGCCGGGTGCTTGTCTTCGTCAAAACCAAAGCGGGTGACCCACTCTTGAGCCGGTCGCGCGCCCACTGCCTGCAACACCCGTATCGAGACCATGTTTTTGGACTTGGCCAAGCCAGTGCGCAAACTCATGAGGCCGTCAAATTTTCCATCGTAGTTTTTGGGCTCCCAGGGCTGCCCTCCAGTGATGCCGCTGTCAAAAAACAAGGGTGCATCGTTGACCATGGTGGCTGGGGTAAAGCCTTTTTCGAGTGCTGCCGAATAAATGAAGGGCTTGAAGCTGGAGCCTGGTTGGCGCCAGGCCTGCGTGACATGATTGAACTTGTTTTTGGCAAAGTCAAAGCCTCCGACCAAGGCCCGGATGGCGCCAGTTTGTGGGGTGAGTGCGATCAAGGCGCCTTCCACTTCCGGCAGTTGGGTGATTTCCCATGCGCCTTTGCCCGTTTGCGTGATGCGGATCAGAGCGCCTTTGCGAACCTGTTTGGCCGGTGGTGTTTTGTCCGACAGGCCCGATTGCGCCGGTTTGAGTCCATCGCCGGTGATGGTGATTTGTTCACTGTTCTGGCGAATCACCACGACTTTGCGAGGGGAGGCTTCGAGCACCACCGCTGACAGCACGTCGCCGTTGTCAGGGTGGTCTTCCAATGCGTCATCGATGGTCTCTTCCATTTTTTTGGCATCGGCAGGCAGGTCGATGAATTTTTCCGGTCCCCGATAAATCTGGCGGCGCTCAAAATCCATGATGCCCTGTCGCAAGGCCTTGTAGGCAGCCATTTGCTCGGTCGATTGAACGGTGGTGTAGACGTTCAATCCCCGTGTGTAGGTTTCTTGGCCGTATTGGGCAAAGACCATTTGCCGGACGGTTTCAGCCACGTATTCGGCATGCAGTATTTTTTTATCAGCCGCTGAGCGCAACTTGAGTGGCTCTGTCTTGGCAGCTTTGGCCTGAGCTGCGGTGATGTACTTGTTGTCCTCCATCCGCTCGATGATGTAGAGCTGGCGCGAGCGCGCACGTTTGGGGTTGCTGATCGGGTTGTAGGCTGAGGGTGCTTTGGGCAGCCCCGCCAGCATGGCGGCTTCGGCAATGCTGATGTCCTTGAGCGGTTTGCCGTAGTAGGTTTCAGCGGCCGAGGCAAAACCGTAAGCCCGATTGCCCAAGAAAATCTGGTTCATGTAGATCTCAAGGATCTGGTCCTTGGTCAGCATGTGCTCGAGTTTGTATGTCAGCAAAATTTCATAAATTTTGCGGGTGTAGGTTTTCTCGGACGACAGGTACACGTTGCGTGCCACCTGCATGGTGATGGTCGATGCGCCCTGGCTTTTCATACGCCCCAAATTGGCAATGCCCGCGCGCAAGATGCCCAGATAGTCCACACCGCCGTGTTGGTAAAAGCGGTTGTCTTCGATCGACAAAACCGCGTCTTTCATCACTTGCGGTATTTCCTTGATGGGCGTCAGGTTGCGGCGCTCTTCGCCGAATTCGCCCATCAGTTGGCCATCTTCCGTGAAAACACGCAGGGGCAGTTTGGGCTTGTAGTCTTCCAAGTCGGAAATATCGGGCAGGTTCGGGTAGGCGATCACCATGGCCACACCCACCACCATGAGGATGGAAAACAGCCCGGCGGCCACGAGGCCCGCAGCCCACACGGCCAGCTTTACAACCCACGACAGGAGGGTGGGGGAAGGGTAATGCCCTTCAAGGCGTTGCTTTTCTGAGGCGGCGGTGTCTTTTGATGGCATAAGTGGGCTGTTGGGGCAGCCAACAATTCGCAGGCTGCAGGCCATTATAAAAATCCTGGGCCTGGTGCAGGGATATTTCGGAAATCAAAAACAACTATTTGGTTTGCAAAAAAATTGTCAAGAATGCTTATTCATGTTACAAAACCCTTTTGCAAAGACCATTCAGGCCGTTTCCAGGGAGTCTCAGCATGCAGGCATTGGCGCAATGGTGGCGGCGTTTGGCCCTTGGTTCTGTTCGCCAGGCATGGGGCTTGGCACCTGAAGGCGCTGCCTGGGCTTTGGTCGGGTTAACGCGGCCAAAGCAAGACTTGGCGAAGGTTCACACCTCGCTGTCCTTGCAGCCCCCGGTCGGAATGGATGTTGCTGACATGCGTTGGTTGAGCCAGCACTTGCGCCAAAAGGGCCGCACGCGTGGCGGGTTTCGTCATCGCCTGAACATGGCCTTGCCCGCTGACCAATTGCAGGAAGGCCACATCGATTTCCCAGCGGATCTGTCCCCCACCGAATGGCTGTACGAGGTCCAACTGGAGGCGTCTCAGGCCTTGCAGCTGGCGCCCGATGCGGTGAATTTTGATTTTGAACCCGAGCCATATACAGGGGCCCTCGTGCAGCGTGTGCGTTGGATGGGCTGTGCACAAGCCCACCTGATCCGTTTCAAGAGTTGCACACGCGCTGCGGGGTGGCGACTGGCGACTGTCGAGTCTGAAACCCAGGCGGCTGAACGCGCCGTGCGGGCTTTACAGGGCGGGGTGGCCAGTTTATTGACCCAGCCGCCGCAAGACTGGCTATTCCGGCTGAGCAACGGGAACCATTCAGCGCAGACATACATGCCCATGGAGCCAGATGGGGTCATCCAAGAGGCCGCTCGCCAAGTCCTGGCCACGCCGACGGGCTCCCGTTTGGTGGCCTCTGGCCTGGCCCTGAAGGCTTGGCTGTGATGCGCGCCCTCAATCTGCTGCATTACCCGGGACTGGCCCGGCAAAACAGAGTTTTCCACCGCTGGTGGAGTGGTCTGGCCGGGCTGCTACTGGGCAGCGCCCTGGCTTGGGGATCGCAGCAATGGCAAGCGGTTCAGACCGCACGGCTGCTGCAAGAGCAAAGCCATTTAAAAGAGGCATTGGCTGTGCGCACGCAGCAGACCCAAGAATCTGTCCAGCTCCAAACCCGATCGCGCTTGCAAGCAGAGCAACTTGGCCAGCTTGAGCAAATTGCCCAGCACCAGCAGGCTTGGGTTTCCTTGCATGAGGCATTGCACAAAGAGGGGCATGGCCTTCGGTTGCAACGCCTGCAAGCAGAGGCCGAAAAAATCGAGATGCAAGGCACGATGGCCCGTTTCGATGCGATGACCGAAACCAGGCAAAACCTGTCTGATCAACTGGACCAAACGCTTGGCCTGACGAGCATCACGGTCGGGCCTGGTGAATCGGTGAGTTTTGTCTGGCAAGCCCACTGGCCTGCAGCAAACGGCGCCTTGAAGACCCCACGCTCACTCACACCTGCACTCAAGCCATGACCCAGGACACCAGCCCCATGGGACTTGCCTTGCGTTTGCCCATGGGGACACTGCGATGGCCACACCTGCAAAGGCTGACCGAACGCTGGCTACGCCGTTGGGGTTTTGCACTGTCTGGTTTGGTCCTGGGCCTGTGGGGCGTGTGGCTGTCTCACGCCGAGGTGAATGAGGGGCATGCCAAGGCGCAGCAAGCGGTTGAAGACTTGCGCCAGCAAATGGCGACGTTGCCCGTCGTGTTGACGGCCAAACCTGGCAAGCCGCTGTCGTTTGTCGAACAAAAAATGCTGGCCAGCCTGCCAAGTGCGATTCGGCAAGAAGCCATTTGGGGTGATGTGCAACAAGCCTTGACTCAGCATGGTTTGCAACTGCTGTCTTTGCGGCCGTTGCCACCTACAGGGGCCGATGCCCGCCATGGCGGATTGTCCAGCCACGCCATGACCATTCAATTGCGCGGTCGGTTTGACGATTGGACGCGCATGTGGGCTGCGTGCGCCTTGACCGGCCCGCTGTGCGCGATCGACCGCATCAGCGTGGTGGCGACGGCCAAGCCTGCCGAGGTTCAGATCGATGCCGTGCTGCGCGTCTGGATGCGACCGGTTGAGCTTGGCGTGCCCGAGGAGCCTGCGCAGGCTGGATGGTTGGCACCTGCGCCGATGGAAAACCTTCCCGCGCTGCATCGGCGTGGCGCCTTGTTTGCGATGGAGCAGGCAGTCGCTGTGCCTGCGGCGGGCGATGCAGTGCGCGTGTCGGCAAACATTGACGCCAAACCGTCCAATGCGCCGGGTACAGGGCCAAGTACAGCGGGCGCTTTCGCATTGGAGGCTTTGCCGGAAGACCCACATCATTGGCCGCTGGACCGTGTGCGCCTGGTGGGGCTTTGGCGTCAAGGGACAGAACGGCAGGCGATCTTGTCTGCTGGACCCCATTGGACCAAGGTGTCCAAGGGTCAACGCGTCACGCTGGAGGGGCACCGGGTCGTTGCCATCACCGATGAGGGGCTGAGTTTGCGCCGGGCACAAGAGCCCTTGGTTGGACTCCTATGGGATTCGAAAACGGGTGACAGCAAAACAGGGGAAGGAAAAAAGTGATGACGAACTTCAAAACATGTTGCATTCACTGGCGCTTTTGGGCGGTGTACTTTTGCGCGGTCTTGTCGGCGCAGGCGCAAACCATGGCCACTCCACCGATTCTGTCCATGCCGATTGAGGTGCAGGCAACAACCAAGCCCTTGCCCGCACACGACGACAAGCCCATCAGCCTGAGTTTTCAGAACATCGACATCAAAGCCTTGCTGCAGGTGTTTGCTGATTTTTCGGGTTGGAACTTGGTACCGTCCGACAGTGTCAGTGGACTTGTGAGCGTCAAGCTCAACGAGGTGCCGTGGCAGCAAGCCTTGCACATTGTTTTGCAATCCAGGGGCCTTGTTTCGCGCCAGGAGGGGGGCGTGTTGTGGGTGGCACCTCAGGGTGAATGGGCGCTTCGCGAAAAAAAGAAACTCGATGCACAAGCCGCTCTGGATGCGGTGAGTCCGATGCACATGTTGTCTTTGCGATTGCAATATGCCCGCGCCACCGAAGTGGCTCTGCGTTTGCAGGGCGGTGCAGCGGGCAGTGCAGGTGGGCGTTGGTTGAGTGCGCGCGGCAGTGTGCTGGCTGAGCCCAGAACCAACCAGCTGTTCATTTCAGACCTGCCCGAGCGTTTGCTGAATCTTGAAAAAATGTTGGTACAACTGGATGTGCCGGTCCGGCAGATCCTGATCGAGGCGCGCATCGTCGAGGCCGATGACCAGTTTGGCCAGTCGCTGGGTGTCAAACTCGGGGCGGGTCTGGCGGTTCCTTTGAGGTCGCAGGGGAAGTCTGGCACCCTGGCTGTAGGGTCAAGCAACCAGCCCGCGGCAGCAGGTGTGGTGACGGGCAATCAGGTCAACCTGCCTGCAGGCTCTGCGGGGCAAACGCTCAATACCCCCGCCACTTTTGCCGTGTCGCTGTTCAATGCGGCCGCAGACCGATTCATCAACCTGGAAATTTCGGCCTTGGAAGCTGCGGGGTTGGGCAAGGTGGTGTCGCGTCCCCGCGTGGTGACCGCCGACCAGACCAAGGCCTTGATCGAGCAGGGCACCGAGCTGCCCTACCTAACCGCTTCAGGCAATGGCGTGACGGTGATTTCCTTCAGAAAAGCCAACCTGAAGCTGGAGGTCACACCCCAAATCACCCCCGATGGCTCGGTGGTGCTGGATGTGGATGTGAACCGTGACAGCGTGGGGCAAATCACACCCGCTGGCTACGCCATCAACACCAAACATGTGAAGACCCAGGTGCGGGTGGAAGACGGTGGCACGGTGGTGCTGGGTGGCATTTACGAAGAAACCAATCGCCAGGACGACGCCAAAGTTCCAGGACTGGGGGATGTGCCCGGTTTGGGCTGGTTGTTCAAAAACCGCGACCACACACGGCGCAAAAGCGAGTTGTTGATTTTCCTGACGCCCCGGGTGATGGCCGATGGGCCCGCTACGCTGCCGCCCTGAGGCCTGCAACTGCCGGGCGGGTCGAATACACTTGAAAGCATTGAGCTGTGGACCATTTTTGTCTGTGGCCTGGCAGATATTTTCAGTGTGAGACTTCCTTGAGCATCATCTTCGTGGGCCTTCCCGGCTCGGGCAAAACCACCATCGGCAGGCAACTGGCGCGCCGGTTGGGTGTGCCCTTTGTCGACTCTGACCACGTGATCGAACAGCGTTTGGGCTGCTCGATCCGGGAGTTTTTTGCCCGCGAAGGAGAAGACAATTTTCGCGATGTGGAGCAACAGGTGCTGGACGATCTGACCCGGACCCATGAGGGCGTGATCGCCACAGGAGGCGGCGCTGTCTTGCGAGAAGCCAATCGGCGCCATCTGCGCGAGCGAGGTCATGTGCTTTACCTGCGATCGACCCCCGAAGACGTGTTTCGCCGAGTGCGCCGTGACACGGTGCGACCTCTGCTGCAGGTGGTTGACCCGCTCGGCCGCTTGCGCGATTTGTTTGAAGCGCGTGACCCCTTGTACCGCGAGACGGCGCATTTTGTCATCGAAACCGGGCGCCCTTCGGTGGCCACCCTGGTCAACATGATCGTCATGCAACTTGAATTGGCAGGACACTTGCCACTGCGCAGCACCTCTTTGCCGCCCGCCAGCGCCTGAAATCCGGCCAAAGCCCCTACACTTGGCGCCTATGCCCGAGCACACCACCTTCATTGAGCAGGTCGCCATTTCACTGGATGACCGGAGTTACGACATCCACATCGGCCAGGGCCTGCTGAGTCACCCTGAAACCTGGTCAGGATTGCCCCAGGCTCAGACCGCCATGATCGTGACCAATGACACGATCGCGCCACTTTACGAAGCTGTTTTGCGCAATGCCATCAGCCCGCATTACAAGCAAGTTCATACCGTGGTGCTGCCCGATGGCGAAGCCCACAAGGACTGGCAAACCCTGAACCTCATTTTCGACGCTCTGCTGTCCAAAGGCTGTGATCGCAAGACGGTGCTGTTTGCGCTGGGCGGTGGCGTGGTGGGTGACATGACCGGTTTTGCCGCTGCCAGCTACATGCGTGGCGTGCCTTTTATCCAGGTGCCCACCACACTGCTTTCTCAGGTTGATTCGTCGGTGGGGGGCAAAACTGCCATCAACCACCCGCTGGGTAAAAACATGATTGGCGCCTTCTACCAGCCGCGCCGCGTGGTCTGTGATCTGGGTACGCTCAAGACCTTGCCGCGGCGCGAGCTGAGCGCAGGTTTGGCAGAAGTCATCAAGTACGGTCCGATTGCCGACATGCCCTTTATGGAGTGGATCGAGGCCAACATCGATGCGCTCATGGCGCAAGACCCCAAGGCCCTGGCCCATGCGGTCAAACGCAGCTGCGAGATCAAGGCCTGGGTCGTCGGGCAGGACGAACGCGAGGCTGGGCTGCGAGCCATCCTGAATTTTGGCCACACCTTTGGCCATGCCATTGAAGCCGGTCTGGGCTTTGGGGTTTGGCTGCACGGCGAGGCTGTGGGCTGCGGCATGGTCATGGCCGCCGAGCTGTCACACCGGCTGGGCAAGGTCGATGCCGCGTTTGTGGCACGCCTCAAAATACTGCTTGTGCGCGCGGGTTTGCCGGTTCGCGGCCCCGTGATCGATGCTGCTGACAACGCCGGACATTACATCGCACACATGCGGCTCGACAAAAAGGCCGAGGCCGGTGACATCAAATTTGTGGTGATCGACGGCCCTGGTCTAGCCACCGTGTGCGGCGCACCTGACGACATGGTGCGCGACGTGATCAACGCCTGCTGCGCCTGAACCCCATGCAAGCCGATGCGATGCAATGGCCCGGCATGACCGCGCTGGGTGCTGGCAGCCTGGATGCTTTGGCCTGCGATCCTGCGCAGACCCGAGGACGCCGCATTGCTGAGCCCGCCGCCCCCACACGCAACGCGTTTCAGCGCGACCGTGACCGCATCGTGCACTCCACCGCTTTCCGTCGGCTGGTGTACAAAACCCAGGTGTTCCTGAACCACGAAGGTGATTTGTTCCGCACCCGCTTGACGCATTCGCTGGAAGTGGCGCAACTGGGTCGCTCGATTGCCCGCGCTTTGGGCCTGAACGAAGACCTGGTCGAGGCTGTGTCTCTGGCACACGACCTGGGCCACACGCCTTTCGGGCACGCGGGGCAAGACGCGCTCAACGAATGCATGGCCGGACACGGTGGCTTTGAGCACAACCTGCAAAGCCTGCGCGTGGTTGACAAACTGGAAGAGCGATACCCTGCCTTTGACGGGCTGAACCTGAGTTTTGAAACCCGTGAGGGCGTGCTCAAGCATTGCTCTCGCACCAACGCCGAGCATCTGGAGCGGACCGAGCCGGGCGGGGTGGGGCGGCGCTTTATTGACCACACCCAGCCGAGTCTCGAGGCGCAGCTGTGCAATCTGGCCGATGCCATTGCCTATAACGCGCACGACATCGACGATGGCGTGCGTTCCGGGCTGATCAGCATGGAGCAGTTGCTGGCGGTCGAGCTGTTTGCCCACTACCATCAGCAAGCGCTGGGTGAGCACCCCGAGTTGGCGCAAAAGCCCCGTCGCCTTTTGTACGAAACCATTCGCCGCATGCTCAGCGACCAGGTGTACGACGTGATCCACACCACCCGTTTGGCCGTGGCTAAGGCAGGCGTCAAGACGGTCGACGAAGCCCGTAAGGCCGGACCTCTGGTGGCCTTCAGTCCCGACATGAAAACGAGCTCTGGTGCGCTCAAGAAATTTCTGTTTGCCAGCTTGTACCGCCACCCCCAGGTGATGCACAACACTTTGCAGGCCCAACAAGCCGTGCGCGAACTGTTCATGGCTTATGTGGACAAACCCACAGAAATGCCCACGGGTTTTGCCTTGAGCGCTGACCTGCACCGCTCAGTGTCCGACTACATCGCGGGCATGACAGACCGTTTCGCAATGCGCGAACACGAACGCCTCACGGGGAGAAAACTGCTTTGAGTCCGTCACGCACTGACCACACTGCCTGGCTGGTGGTGTTGGCGGGCGTGGTCGCGGCCTTGCAGGTGGGCAAGCTGCCCCCGGCTCTGCCCGCTTTGCAGGCCGATCTGGGCCTGACGCTGGTGCAGTCCGGTTTCCTCTTGTCCATCGTGCAATTGGCCGGTTTGAGTCTGGCGGTATTCATGGGCTTGTGGGCGGATGGCATGGGCCTTAAGCGCAGCATGCTGAGTGGCTTGTGCCTGCTGGCGCTGGCAAGCGCCCTGGGCGGCTTCGCGACCTCGGTCACCGCCTTGCTGGCGCTGCGGACCATCGAAGGACTGGGCTTTTTATGGGTGGCCTTGCCCGCACCCGCGCTGATCCGTCGCCTGGTGCCGCCCGCGCAACTGTCCGGCATGCTGGGCGTGTGGGGGGCTTACATGCCCACCGGCACGGCGCTGGCTTTGTTGGTTGGACCGCTGTTCATCCCGGCTTGGGGCTGGGGCGCTTGGTGGTGGCTGTTTGCCGCCGTGTCGCTGGGCATGGCGATGTTGCTGCTGCGCAGCGTGCCTTCCGATCCCCGAGTGGGCTCATTCACTGGCCAGATGTCTGATGAAAACAGTACAAACCACGGTGCATGGCAGCGCCTGAGCCGCACATTGCGAGCCCCTGGCCCTTGGCTGGTGGCGCTGACTTTTGCCATGTATTCGGGCCAGTGGCTGGCTGTGGTCGGGTTTTTGCCCTCCATTTATGCCGCTGCTGGCGTAAGCGGTGCGTTGCTGGGCGTGCTCACGGCCTTGGCGGCAGCAGTGAACATCATCGGCAACCTGGTGTCAGGCCGCCTGCTGCAGCGCGGCTGGGCACCCCGCGCCACGCTGTGGCTTGGCTTTGGCGCGATGGCGCTGGGCAGCACCGTGGCCTTTGCTGCGCTCACCGAAGGCCAGCCTTGGCTGCGCTTTGTCGGGGTGCTGCTGTTTTCGGGCATGGGCGGTCTGGTGCCGGGCACGCTGTTCAGTTTGGCGGTGCGCCTGGCCCCGGGGGAGCAGCAAGTGGCCACCACCGTGGGCTGGGTGCAGCAGCTCTCGGCCCTGGGCCAGTTTGTCGGGCCACCCGGGGTGGCCGCTGTGGCCGCGCATGCGGGTGGCTGGCAGTTCACGCCCTGGGTCACGGTGGGGTGTTGTGTGGTGGGGGCAGTGTTGGCTTGGGCGGCCGGGCGCTTGCTCACACAGGCAAAATGACGCCCATGACTGACATGAACACCCATGAAATCGCCGACACCGTGCGCTGGCTTGAACGCGCCGTGATCGGCCTGAACCTGTGTCCTTTTGCCAAAGCCCCGCACGTCAAGGGTCAGATTCATTACATGGTGAGTGAAGCCAAAGGCCTTGAGGGCTTGCGCGATGAACTGATTGAACAGTTGCAAGCGTTGGCTGCTGCGCCTGCCGATGAACGCGAAACCGTGTTGCTCATCATTCCCCAGATGTTGCAGGATTTTTTGGCTTTCAACGATTTTCTGGACGAGGCCGATGCGGTGTTGCAAGAGCTGGACATGGAGGGCGTATTTCAGGTGGCGAGTTTCCACCCGCAATTCCAGTTTGCGGACACCGAACCCGACGATGTCGGCAACCTCACCAACCGATCGCCTTACCCCACACTGCATTTGATCCGCGAGGAAAGCATCGACCGGGCTGTCGAGGCTTTTCCTGAGGCCGAAATGATCTACGAAACTAACATCGCCACGATGGAGAAGTTGGGGGCTGCGGGTTGGAAAGCGCTCGACGTCGGGCCGCATGACTGAAGCCAGAAAGACTTCGACTGCCTGAGCCGCAATCCACGTCAGCATGTACGCGCGCCCACTGGCAATGAACAAACTGCAACGATGCATCGTGGTCAGACACCGTTTCAACATCCAACACCATGAAAAAACCCTCACCTGCAGTGCCCGTTTCTGAACTTCCTCCTGAAGTTCGCCCAGGGCAGTCCATTGAATTGCTCAAGCAACTGCACATCCTGACCCGTGAGGGCAAGCTCAACCAAGACTCACGCCGCAAACTCAAGCAGGTTTACCACCTCTTCCAGTTCATCGAAAAGCTCTTGCTTGAATTGCCTGCCAGCGACAAGGGCCCCACGCTTGCCGACCATGGCGCGGGCAAGTCGTACTTGGGTTTCATCATTTATGACCTGTTTTTCAAGGCCTTGGGCCACGGCACGATCTTCGGCATCGAGACCCGCAGTGAACTCGTCGCGTCGTCCCAAGCACTGGCCCTGAAAGTGGGCTTTGACCGCATGCGCTTTTTGAACGTGAGCGTGGCGGAATCCACCCAAAGCAATGAATTGCCCGATCAGATCGATGTGGTCACCGCTCTGCACGCCTGCGACACCGCCACCGACGACGCCATCGCGTTTGGCCTGCAAAAGAAAGCCAAATACATGGTGTTGGTGCCCTGCTGCCAGGCCGAATTGGCGCGGGCGCTCAACCAGAACAAAGCACTCAACCTGCAGCGCACCCCTTTGGCCGAGCTCTGGCGTCACCCCCTGCACACCCGCGAAGTGGGCAGCCAACTCACCAACGTGTTGCGCTGCCTGTACCTGGAATCACAAGGCTACCAAGTGACCGTGACCGAGTTGGTCGGCTGGGAGCACTCCATGAAAAACGAGCTGATTTTGGCCAAGTACACCGGCCAGAAAAAGCGTGCTTCTGGGGACCGATTGGTGGCGTTGCTCAAAGAGTTCGGGGTGGAGGCAGAGATGGGGGGCCGGTACCCGCACATGGCCGTTGGTCTTGATTAATCGGGGTCAGATCCCGATTAAACTGAGCTTTTCTCATTTGGAGGGAGCCCCCCATGGCCCGCCAACCCCGCCTCACCGTTGCCGCTTACCCGCACCATGTCATCCAGCGCGGCAATGATCGCCAGGCCATCGTGCGCGATGACGCAGACCGCGAGCGTTTGTTGTCCCTGTGGCACGAGCATGCGAAGACCTTCAAGCTAGCGGTCCATGCCTATGTGATCATGGACAACCACTTTCATTTGCTGGTCACCCCCACGACCGACCAAGGTCTGCCGCAGATGATGCAGGCGGTCGGCAGGGCCTATGTGCGCTATTTCAACCAGCGGCATCAGCGGACGGGCACCTTGTGGGAAGGGCGCTACCGCAGCAATCTGATTGAGAGTGAGCGCTATCTTTTGGCCTGCATGGTTTACATCGACCTGAACCCGGTGCGTGCGGGCATGGTGGGGCAAGCGGCTGACTTCAAGTGGTCCAGCCACCGGCACTGTATTGGGCAACTGAGCGACAAATTGGTGACGCCGCATGCCCTGTTTTGGGGCTTGGGCAACACCCCGTTTGCCCGGGAAGCGGCGTATAACGACCTCATCCTGTCCGGCTCGGCGCATACCGACCAAGTCCAACTCCAACTCACACGCAGTGCCCTGTCGGGCTGGGCCTTGGGCTCCCCGGCTTTTGTGGCTGACTTGCAGCAGTCAACCTTGCGCCGTCTGTTGCCGGGTAAAGCCGGGCGACCTGCTAAAAAGACGGCCGAATAAATCTGTCCCCAATTAAATAGTCATTGAAATAATGATCGAATCAATAGGGATCTGACCCCAATTAATTCGCTTGGCATGGATGCTGCAGTGCACTACACTTCCCGATCTGCGTAAAAACCCTTAGGAGTACGCCATGACCAAGGCATCTGAAAAAGAACATTTCCAAAAGACCGGTCTGTACGATCCGGCCAATGAGCACGATGCATGCGGTGTTGGCTTTGTGGCGCACATCAAGGGACACAAGACCCACGCCATCGTGACGCAAGCGCTGCTGATTTTGCAAAACCTTGACCACCGGGGTGCTGTGGGGGCCGATGCGCTCATGGGCGACGGTGCCGGTATCCTGATTCAGCTGCCCGATGCGCTGTACCGCGACGAAATGGCCAAACAGGGCATTGCCTTGCCGCCATTTGGTGAATACGGCGTGGGCATGGTGTTCTTGCCCAAAGAGCATGCTTCACGCATGGCTTGCGAGCAAGAGTTGGAGCGTGCCGTCAAGGCCGAAGGCCAGGTGGTGTTGGGCTGGCGCGATGTGCCCGTGAACCGCGACATGCCTATGTCGCCCACCGTGCGCGAAAAAGAGCCGGTCATGCGCCAGATCTTCATTGGCCGTGGCGCCGATGTGATCGTGCAGGATGCGCTGGAGCGCAAGCTGTATGTGATCCGCAAGACCGCCAGTGCCGCCATTCAAAACCTGAACCTGACGCACAGCAACGAGTACTACATCCCGAGCATGTCCAGCCGCACCGCGGTGTACAAGGGCTTGCTGCTGGCCGACCAAGTGGGGACATATTACCTGGACCTGCAAGACGAGCGTTGCGTTTCGGCCCTTGGCTTGGTGCACCAGCGCTTTTCCACCAACACCTTCCCCGAGTGGCCGCTGGCGCACCCTTACCGCTATGTGGCACACAACGGCGAGATCAATACGGTCAAGGGCAATTACAACTGGATGAAGGCCCGTGAAGGCGTGATGTCTTCGCCGGTGCTGGGCAATGACTTGCAAAAGCTCTACCCCATCAGCTTTGCCGGTCAGTCCGACACCGCCACTTTTGACAATTGTCTGGAACTGTTGACGATGGCGGGTTACCCCATCAGCCAGGCTGTGATGATGATGATTCCCGAGCCTTGGGAGCAGCACACCACGATGGACGAGCGCCGCAAAGCTTTTTACGAATACCACGCGGCGATGCTGGAGCCTTGGGACGGCCCGGCATCGATTGTGTTCACCGATGGCCGCCAGATCGGCGCCACGCTGGACCGCAACGGCCTGCGCCCATCGCGTTACATCATCACCGACGACGACATGGTCATCATGGGTTCGGAAACCGGCGTGTTGCCGATCCCCGAAAGCAAGATCCTGCGCAAGTGGCGTTTGCAGCCCGGCAAGATGTTCCTGATCGACCTGGAGCAAGGTCGCATGATCGACGACGAAGAGTTGAAGTCGAGCCTGGCCAGCAGCAAGCCCTACAAACAGTGGATTGAAAACCTGCGCGTCAAGCTGGACGACGTGGCCGCAGCCCCCGTGGCGCCCGCTTCTGCTGTGGCATTGCTCGACCTTCAACAAGCCTTCGGCACCACCCAAGAAGACATCAAGTTCTTGCTGGCCCCGATGGCCCAAGCCGGTGAAGAAGCGCTGGGCTCCATGGGCAACGACAGCCCGCTGGCGGTGCTGTCGGACAAAAACAAGCCGCTGTACAACTACTTCAAGCAGTTGTTCGCGCAAGTGACCAACCCACCGATTGACCCGATTCGTGAAGCGATCGTGATGTCGCTGGTGTCCTTCATCGGCCCCAAGCCGAACTTGCTGGACATCAACCAGGTCAACCCACCCATGCGCCTCGAAGTCAGCCAGCCTGTGCTGGACTTCGCCGACATGGCCAAGCTGCGCAACATCGAACAAGCCACCAAAGGCAAGTTCAAGAGTGCCACGCTCGACATCACCTACCCCGTGTCCTGGGGCCATGAGGGGGTGGAGGCCAAGCTGGCATCTTTGTGCGCAGAGGCTGTGGACGCCATCAAGGGCGGACACAACATCCTGATCATCAGCGACCGCCAGATCAGTGCAACCCAGGTGGCGATCCCCGCCTTGCTGGCCCTGTCAGCCATACACCAGCACTTGGTCAGCGAAGGCCTGCGCACCACGGCGGGTCTGGTGGTGGAAACCGGTACCGCGCGAGAAGTGCACCACTTTGCTGTGCTGGCCGGTTACGGTGCCGAGGCCGTTCACCCCTACCTCGCCATGGAAACCCTGGCGGCATTGCACAAAGAGTTGTCAGCGGATCTGTCTGCAGAAAAGGCCATCTACAACTACGTCAAGGCGATCGGCAAGGGCTTGTCCAAGATCATGTCCAAGATGGGCGTGAGCACTTACATGTCGTATTGCGGTGCGCAATTGTTTGAAGCCATCGGCATCAACAGCCCCACCATCGACAAGTACTTCGCCGGCACCGCCAGCCGGGTGGGGGGCATTGGCGTGTTCGAAATCGCCGAAGAAGCCATCCGCATGCACAGCGCGGCATTCGGTGATGACCCGTTGCTGGCCACCATGCTGGATGCAGGGGGCGAATACGCCTGGCGCGCCCGGGGCGAAGAGCACATGTGGACGCCGGACGCGATTGCCAAGTTGCAGCACTCCACCCGTGCCAACAACTTCAGCACCTACAAGGAATACGCCCAGATCATCAACGACCAGAGCAAGCGGCACATGACGCTGCGCGGCCTGTTTGAGTTCAAGATCGATCCAGCCAAGGCCATTGCGCTGGACCAGGTCGAACCTGCCAGCGAAATCGTCAAGCGTTTTGCCACCGGCGCGATGTCACTGGGCTCAATTTCCACCGAAGCCCATGCCACTTTGGCCGTGGCCATGAACCGCATTGGCGGCAAGAGCAATACCGGTGAAGGCGGCGAAGACGCGGCCCGTTACCGCAACGAACTCAAAGGCATCCCGATCAAGCTGGGGGACTCACTCAAGAGCGTGATCGGCGAAGAAAACGTCGAAGTGGACTTGCCCTTGCAAGCCGGCGACTCGCTGCGTTCGCGCATCAAGCAAGTGGCCTCGGGCCGCTTCGGGGTCACTGCCGAATACCTGTCCAGCGCCGATCAGATCCAGATCAAGATGGCCCAGGGCGCCAAGCCCGGTGAAGGCGGTCAGTTGCCCGGTGGCAAGGTGTCTGATTACATCGGCAAGTTGCGGCACTCGGTGCCTGGTGTGGGCCTGATTTCGCCACCCCCGCACCACGATATCTACTCGATCGAGGACTTGGCCCAACTGATCCACGACCTGAAGAACGTGGCCCCGCACAGCGACATCAGCGTCAAGCTGGTGTCTGAAATTGGCGTCGGAACCATTGCTGCTGGTGTGGCCAAATGCAAAAGCGATCACGTGGTGATCGCCGGTCACGACGGCGGAACGGGCGCATCGCCTTGGTCTTCTGTTAAGCACGCGGGCTCGCCTTGGGAAATCGGTCTGGCCGAAACCCAGCAGACGCTGGTGCTGAATGGCTTGCGCGGACGCATCCGTGTGCAAGCCGATGGCCAGGTGAAGACCGGCCGCGACGTGGCCATCGGCGCCTTGCTGGGTGCGGATGAATTCGGCTTCGCCACCGCACCGCTGGTGGTCGAGGGTTGCATCATGATGCGCAAGTGCCACCTGAACACCTGCCCGGTGGGCGTGGCCACGCAAGATCCGGTATTGCGTAAGAAATTCACAGGCAAGCCTGAGCACGTCGTGAATTACTTCTTCTTCATCGCAGAAGAAGCGCGTCAGATCATGGCCCAGTTGGGCATCGCCAAATTTGACGACCTGGTGGGCCGTGCCGACTTGCTCGACATGAAAGCTGGCGTGGCGCACTGGAAAGCCAAGGGCCTCGATTTCAGCCGTTTGCTGGCTGTGCCTCAAGTTGGTTCCGATGTCGCCGTGCGCCATGTGTCGACCCAGGACCATGGCCTCGAGAAGGCGCTGGACAACGTGTTGATCGCCAAGAGCCGTGCCGCCATCGACAAGGGCGAGAAGGTTCAGTTCATGGAGGTGACCCGCAACGTGAACCGCTCAGTCGGAGCGATGCTGTCGGGCGCCGTGACGAAGGTGCATCCTGAAGGCCTGCCAGACGACACGCTGCGAATTCAGCTCGAAGGCACAGGCGGACAGTCTTTTGGCGCGTTCCTGGCCAAAGGCATCACTTTGTACTTGATTGGTGAAGCCAACGATTACACCGGCAAGGGTTTGTCCGGCGGCCGTGTGGTGGTGCGCCCCAGTCTGGAGTTCCGTGGCGTAGCATCGCAAAACATCATCGTGGGCAACACCGTCATGTACGGCGCTACCACTGGTGAAGCTTTCTTTGCCGGTGTGGCAGGTGAGCGTTTCGCGGTTCGTTTGTCGGGTGCCACCGCGGTGGTGGAAGGCACGGGCGACCACGGTTGTGAATACATGACCGGCGGTACCGTGGCTGTGCTGGGTAAAACCGGCCGCAACTTCGGCGCGGGCATGAGCGGCGGCGTCGCTTACGTTTATGACGAAGACGGTCAGTTTGCATCGCGCTGCAACACCGCCATGGTCAGCATGGACAAAGTGCTGACAGCCGCTGAGCAGGAAGCGCAAATCGACCGCAATGTGTGGCACCGCGATCAGACGGACGAAGCACAACTCAAGAAATTGCTGGAAGACCACCACAAGTGGACAGGCAGCCAGCGCGCCCGCGAGTTGCTTGACAACTGGGCCACCGCCCGCGCCAGGTTTGTCAAGGTCTTCCCCAACGAATACAAGCGTGCCCTGGGTGAAATCAATGCCCGCAAGGCTGCCAAAGCGACGGCTGGCAAAACTGTTGCTGCCTGAGCCCAACGTCAAGATTGAAGGAACATCATCATGGGAAAAATCACAGGCTTCATGGAACACGAGCGCATCGAGGAAGGCTACAAGCCGGTTGCCGAGCGCCTGAAGAATTACGGTGAGTTCGTGATCGGGCTGACCGATGAGCAAGCGAAAACTCAGGCATCGCGCTGCATGGATTGCGGTACGCCCTTTTGCAACAGTGGCTGTCCGGTCAACAACATCATTCCTGACTTCAATGACCTGGTCTATCAAGGTGATTGGAAAAATGCGATCGAGGTGCTGCACAGTACCAACAACTTCCCCGAGTTCACTGGGCGTATTTGTCCTGCGCCATGTGAAGCGGCTTGCGTGGTCAACTTCAACGACGATGCGGTGGGCATCAAATCGATCGAACACGCCATCATCGACCGCGCATGGGCCGAAGGCTGGGTCACCCCGCGTCCCGCCAAGGTCAAGACTGGCAAAAAAGTTGCTGTGATCGGCGCAGGCCCCGCAGGCCTGGCTGCTGCGCAGCAGCTGGCCCGTGTTGGCCATGATGTGACGCTGTTTGAGAAAAACGACCGTGTGGGTGGTTTGTTGCGTTATGGCATTCCTGACTTCAAGATGGAGAAGACGCACATCGATCGGCGCGTCAAGCAACTTGAAGCCGAAGGCGTGACCATCCGCACCAGCACCCTGATCGGGACCTGGCCCAAGGATTCGAAGGTCATCAATTGGGCCAAGGAAACCATCAGTGCGGAACAGATCAAGTCAGACTTTGATGCTGTGTTGATGACCGGTGGCTCCGAGCAGTCACGTGACCTGCCCGTGACAGGCCGTGACCTGGACGGCATTCACTTTGCAATGGAGTTTCTGCCTCTGCAAAACAAGGTCAATGCGGGGGACAAGATCAAAGACCAGTTGCGTGCCGATGGCAAACATGTGATCGTGATTGGTGGCGGTGACACCGGCAGCGACTGCGTCGGCACCAGCACCCGGCACGGTGCCGCCAGCGTCACCCAGTTCGAGGTGATGCCAGAGCCGCCCGAAAAGGAAAACAAGCTCATGGTCTGGCCTTATTGGCCCATGAAGCTGCGCACCAGCTCCAGCCATGAAGAGAGCGCCGAAAAAGGCCTCTTGCACCGTGAATTCGCAGTTTCCACCAAGGCGTTCATCGGCGAAAAAGGCCGGGTCACGGGTCTGAAGACTGTGCATGTCGAGTTCAAGGACGGCAAGATGGTCGAGGTGCCCGGCACCGAAAAAGAATATAAAGCCGACCTGGTCTTGCTGGCCATGGGTTTTGTGAACCCGGTGGCCTCCGTGCTTGAAGCCTTTGGCGTGGACAAGGATGCCCGTGGCAATGTGAAGGCAAGCACAGACTTTATTGGCGGTTACGCTACCAATGTGAGCAAAGTATTTGCCGCAGGTGACGTGCGCCGGGGCCAATCCCTGGTGGTCTGGGCGATTCGCGAGGGCCGTCAGGCGGCGCGGGCGGTGGACGAGTTCTTGATGGGTACAAGCGACCTGCCGCGCTAAGGCTACGCGGAATAAGTCCACCGCATTGGGTGCTGTTTCGTTATAGGTCGATGAAACAACAGACCCTTGCCCTAGCGGCCGATGCAGGAGCCGGATTCGAACAATACCGTCGCGCAACCAGGCGCGACGTGTTCCTCTCCACAATGAATGAGATCGTTCCGTGGCATGCGCTATGCGAAGTGATCGAGCCGCATTACCCCAAGCCGGGCAATGGTCGCCCGCCGGTGGGACTTGAGCGTATGTTGCGCATGTACTTTGTGCAGCACTGGTTCAACTTGGCCGACGAGGCTTGCGAGG
>NZ_NESK01000028.1 GCF_003063415.1 Limnohabitans sp. 2KL-17 | reverse complement strand
CGCATCGTGAAAAGGCTCTCGGTGAAGGTGTCAGCGCCGCGCATCATGTGTCCGTGTAGTTGCTCAACAATTAACGTTTCTCAGGGGCTCGGCGTGGACCTAAACATGGGAGTATTTCAGCAGCCTGTTAACTTGCCGCTTTTGACCATCGGCATCAGGGCCGGTGCTCCGGTAAAGATCAATTGGGTTTGGCCTGCCACTGTGTCACTCACTGCCGGTGCGGCGCCACGATAGGGCACATGCACCATGAAAGTCTGGCTGCGCCATTTGAAGTATTCCATGGCCACATGTGCAGCGCTGCCATTGCCGCCTGAGCCGAAATTGAGCCGTCCTGGATTCGCTTTTGCATAGGCCACCAATTCGCGCACGGATTTCACAGGGAGCGAAGGGTGAACCGCCAGCACGTTGGGCACACGCGCCACCCAAGCCACGGGCGTGAAAGATTTGACAGGGTCGTAGGGCAGCTGTGGATAAACAGAAGGCGTGATGGCCAGTGTGCCGATGTGTCCCATCAGCAAGGTGTAGCCATCGGCAGCCGCTTTGGCCACTTTGTCGGCGCCAATGGCGCCACCTGCGCCGGGCACGTTGTCGATGACCACCGGTTGGCCCCAGGCTTCGGTGAGTTTTTGTCCGATGGTGCGGGCCAGAATGTCGGTGCTGCCGCCTGGCGTGAAGGGCACGATCAGTCGGATGGTCTTAACCGGGTAGGCGGGTGCTTGGGCCCAGGCATTGACGACCATGAGTGGACTCAAACCCGACAAGATGGCAAACAAGAAACGGAGTGTCATGGTGTGTACAAATTGGGGGGTGATCAGATCGTTCGGGCCAGCCTGGCTTGCGCCAGCGATTCCTTCGAGATCCCTTCGTTGGCCCAGTTTATAGGCAGCCATTGACCCGGGCACAATCTGCGCATGGTCAATCAGGCTAATTCAAGAATTTTGGTGGCTGGTGGCGGCATTGGCGGCCTGGCCGCTGCCTTGGCTTGTTCGCGCCAGGGCCTCTCCGTGCAATTGCTGGAGCGTGCCGCGCAATTCAGCGAGGTGGGCGCGGGTGTTCAGCTTGGCCCCAACGTCACGCGCATCTTGCAGGCTTGGGGCTTGGGTGAAGCGCTGGCGCAGGTGGCGGCTTTTCCTGAGAAACTGCAAACCCGCGATGCGAAAACCGGCCTAGTGCTGGGCACCTTGCGTTTGGGTGAACGGGCACAGGCGCTTTATGGTGGGCCTTACGCCACGGTGCACCGCGCCGATTTGCATGGCCTGCTGCACCAGGCCGCGCTTACGGCAGGCGCCGATTTGCAACTGGGACAGTCCGTTCAGGGGTGGTGCGAAACGGCACAGGGGCTGGATGTGCACACTGCCGAAGGCGCTAGCCTGCGAGCCCATGCCCTGATCGGGGCCGATGGCTTGTGGAGCGCGGTGCGCCAGCAACTGTTGGCGGATGAACCAGCGCGCTTTACCGGTCATCTGGCTTACCGGGCCTTGGTGGCACAGGCCGATTTGCCCGTTCATTTGCGCACAGACCAGGTCACCGTCTGGATGGGGCCGCGCCTGCATGTGGTGCATTACCCCGTGCGCAGCGGGGAGTGGCTCAATTTGGTGGCCATCGTGCATGGCCGCAAGCCCGAGCAAGCCCAGAGCTGGGACCAGGCCGGACACGCCCAAACCTTGCTGCAGGCCATGGGCGGTGATTCCGGCGCGATCGGCAAAGACCTGCAGGAGCGCCTGGGGTCTGTTCCGGCCTGGCGGCTTTGGGCGCTGCACGACCGTGCGCCCATCGCCGCTGCCGGGCAAATGGCACAAGGCCGTGTGGCACTGTTGGGCGATGCCGCGCACCCGATGCGACCCTATCTGGCCCAAGGCGCAGGCATGGCGATCGAGGATGCGCAGGTGCTGGCTGAGTGCCTTGTCCAGGCGGGTCAACCCGTTGCTGCGCAGTTGCAGGCCTATGCGGCGCAGCGCTGGGCGCGCAATGCACGGGTGCAAGCCCGGGCGATTCGCAACGGCCAGATTTTCCATGCCCAGGGCGTTTTGGCCATGGGGCGCGATTGGTCCATGCGGCTATTGGGTGAGCGCTTGATGGATGTGCCTTGGTTGTATGGGCAAGGGCCGCTGGCTTGAACCTGCCAATTCAAACCACCAGCGGCAAAGCCCGCAGCCGCTTGCCGGTCAGGGCAAACAAGGCGTTGGCCACCGCGGGTGCCAGTGGCGGCACTGCCGGCTCACCCACGCCAGCGGGGTGCCGGGTGCTGGGCACGATATAGGTTTGAACCTTAGGTGCTTGGCTGAGCGTGACCATGGGGTAGCTGGGGAAGTTGCTTTGCTGTACCTCGCCGCCCACGATGTCGATCTGGCCAAACAGGGCCGCACTCAGCCCATAAATCACGCTGCTTTCCATTTGCTGGGCCACCGTGTCGGGGTTGACCACAGTGCCACAGTCGATGGCGCAAACCACGCGGTGCACGCGGATTTGGCCTTGGTCCAAAGACACTTCGGCCACCTGCGCCACGATGGAGCCAAAGGATTCGTGCAGTGCCAAACCTTGCGCGTGCCCCGCGGGCAAGGGCTTGCCCCAGCCCGCTTTGCTGGCGGCCAGTTGCAACACCGCCGCGTAACGAGGGGCTTCCTTGAGCCAGCTCAGGCGAAACGCCAGTGGGTCTTGCTGCGTTGCTGCGGCCAGTTCGTCCATGAAGCTTTCAGAAAAGAACGCGTTGTGCGAATGACCCACCGAACGCCAGAAACCCACCGGCACGCCGGACTTCGTGGCCACATGGCTCATGTGCTGGCTGGGAAAGCCATAGGGCAGATCGAACAGGCCTTCGGCGGTGGTTTTGTCGGGCATGTCGATGGGGCCTGACAGATGAGGTGCCGCACGCGCCATCCAGCGCGGTGTGATGGCGTCGCCCGCTGACTTGATGCGCAAACTGGTGATCTCGCCTTTCTCATCCTGAGAGGCCTGAAACTTGGCCAGGTGCATGGGCCGGTAAAAATCGTGGGCCATGTCTTCTTCGCGCGACCAGAACAACTGCACGGGCAAGCCTGCGCAAGCCATGGCCACCTGCACGGCCTGGCCGACAAAGTCCACCTCCAGCCGGCGGCCAAAACCGCCGCCCAGCAAAGTCACATGCACGGTGACCTGGTCTTCCTTCACGCCTGCAACTTGCGCCGCCATGGCGCGCGCCATTTGTGGCACCTGGGTCGGCACCCAGATGTCCACTTGGCCATTTTTGACTTGAGCCGTGCAGTTCATCGGCTCCATCGTGGCGTGGGCCAAATAGGGCGCTTGGTACAGCGCGTCAATGCGCTTGGCGGCGGCTTTTTCAGCCTGAGCGGGCACACCCTGCTCATGGAAGGTGAAGCCGTTTTCGGTGTTCAAGCTGTTCAGCAGCGCCGTCTGGATGCGCTGGGTGTCTAGAGCGTCAGAGTTGGGGGCTTGCCATTGGGCCTGCACAGCTTGCGCGCCCTGGCGGGCCTGCCAGGTGCTTTTGCCCACCACGGCCAGTCCGCCAGTGCCACCGCCCCAGGCATCGAGCTTCACAACTTGGCTCACACCGGGTAAGGCCAGGGCGACTTTCGTGTCCATGGCAGAAACCGATCCGCCCAGTTGGGGGTTCATGCGCACGGCGGCAAACAGCATGCCGGGCAGACGCACATCCAGCCCGAACTGCGCCTGACCGGTCACTTTGGCGGGGATGTCGGAACGCTGTGCGGGCTGGCCAATCAGCTTCCAGTCCTGGCGTGATTTTGGCGCGACACCTGACGGCGTGCTGCCTGCCGCCGCAGCACCCATCTGGCCGTAATGTGCTGACTTGCCCGAGGCGTGTTGCATCACGCCATTGGCCACGGTGATGTTGCTGGCGGGGACTTGCCAAGTCTTGGCTGCCGCTTGCACCAGGCTGGCCCGTGCGGTGGCTGCGGCCATCCGCAAAGGGTCCCACAAGTCGGCGATGGAGGACGAGCCACCGGTGGCGTTGATGCCCAATTCGCGGGCGATTTTGCCCACCATCCACTCCCCCATCTTGATCTTGATGGGTTTGTGATCGCCTTCACTGTCCAGCGGGTGAAAGGGCAAGCTGGCCACCAGCATGGCGACGTTGCCGTAAATGCTGTCGGCGCCTGCTTGCTCGAGGCGCACACGCTGCAGGGGCACGTCCAGTTCTTCGGCCACCAGCATGGCCAGCGCGGTGTGCACGCCCTGGCCCATTTCGCTGCGAGGCATGGCCAGCACAACAGAACCGTCTTGGGCGATCTTGATCCAGCCGTTGAGGGCGACATCGCCTTCGGTTTTGAGCATCAACTCGGGTGTGCCCAGACGTGAACGGGCAGGCATGACGCCCCAGCCCACGACCAGAGCGCCGGTAGCGCCTAGAGCGCTGAGAAGCCAGGTGCGGCGCTTCATTTGGCACCGCCTGTCTTCAGGAGCGTTTGTTTTGGGGTCTTGTTCTTCACGCCGTTTGTCATGCTGGCTGCTGCGCGGTGGATTGCAGCACGCACGCGTTGGTAAGTGCCACATCGGCACAAATTGGTCATGGCCGCGTCAATATCGGCATCGCTGGGCTGGGGGTTTTTGTCCAGCAGGGCTGCGGCGGCCATCAGCATGCCGCTTTGGCAGTACCCGCATTGGGGCACTTGCTCGGCAATCCAGGCCGCTTGCAAGGGGTGCATTTGGTCGGGCGTACCCAGGGATTCGATGGTCCTGATTTTCTGGTTGGTCACAGCTGACACGGGCATCACACACGAGCGAACGGGCTGGCCATTCACATGCACGGTGCAGGCTCCGCAAACGGCCACGCCGCAGCCAAATTTGGTGCCCGTCAGGTTGAGCTCGTCGCGCAGCACCCAAAGTAAGGGTGTGCTGGGATCGGCGTTGGCGGTGCGGCTTTGGCCGTTGATGTTCAGTTGCACGGTGTCGTCCCTTTGGTGTAAGTGGGCATGTTAGTGCAAATGAATACACGGCTTAGCTGTCTTTGGACCCGCTCAGAGTGCGGTGCTTCACAGTTGCGTGCGCAGTGTCCAGATTTCGGGGAAAAGCACCACATCCAACATCTTGCGCAGGTAACTCACCCCGCCGGTGCCGCCCGTGCCGCGCTTGAACCCGATCACGCGCTCCACCGTGGTGACATGCCTGAATCGCCACAAACGAAAAGCGTCTTCCAGGTCGGTCAGCTCTTCGCCCAGTTGGTACAGGTCCCAGTGCTGCTGGGGGTTGCGGTAAACCACGAGCCACGCATTCTCTACCGCTTCGCTGGCCGGATAAGGCTGGCGCCAATCACGCTGGGTGTGGCTGTCGGGCACATCCAGGCCGCGTCTTTTCAACAGGCGCAAGCACTCGTCGTACAGCGATGGGGCTTCGTAGGCTGCTTGAACAATGGCCGACAGATCGGGGCGGTGCGCATGGGGCTGCAGCATGGCGGCATTTTTGTTGCCCATGGCAAATTCAACGCAGCGGTATTGCCAGCTCTGAAAGCCGCTGGACTGGGCCAGATAAGGGCGAATGGCGCTGTATTCGGGGGGCGTCATGGTGGCCAGCACATCCCATGCATGGACCAACTGTTCCATGATGCGGCTCACACGGGCCAGCTTCTTGAAGGCATCGGGCAATTGGTCGTGGGCAATGCTGGTGATGGCCGCATGCAGCTCATGCAGCATGAGCTTCATCCACAGCTCGCTGGTCTGGTGCTGCACGATGAACAGCATTTCGTTGTGATCGGGTGATAGCGGTTTTTGGGCGTTCAGGATGGCATCGAGTTGCAGGTAATCGCCATAGCTCATACGACCGTCAAAGTCCAGATGGGCATGCTCCTCTTGCACGATGCGTTCGCCGGGTGCGGTGGCTGGAGATTCGTTGCCGCTCTTGCCTTGGCCTGGAGCAGCAGTATGAAATGGACATGAACTCATGGTTGGCCTTTCAGGTCACGGCATTCTTTTGCGCAAATCGGGCGTCCTGCCATTCGCCGCTGGCCATGACTTGGTGCAGGTGCTCCACCGCTTGCCAGACATCGGCGTAACCCACGTAGAGCGGCGTAAAACCAAAGCGCAGGATGTCCGCGTGTTGGCCGCCATCTCCCGCACGGAAGTCGCCAATCACGCCGCGCGCGATCAGGGCCTGCACGATGGCGTAGGCGCCTGTTGTTCGGGTCAGGCTGACTTGTGAGCCGCGCAAGTTTTCGGGTTCGGGCGTGGCGATGCCAAAGCCCTGACCGTGCAATCGCGTGCGCACCAATTGCATGAACAGACCAGTCAGGGCCAGCGATTTTTGGCGCAAGGCGGCCATGCCGCCCAGTGCCTTTGCGCTCAAAAAAGCGTCCAGGCCGCAGTCGAGCGCCGTGAGGCTCAGAATGGGTTGCGTGCCACATTGATAGCGCGTGATGCCTTTGGCGGGTTGGTAGTCGGGCGTGAAGGCAAACGGTGCGGCATGTCCCCACCAGCCTGCCAAGGGTTGCCAGAACCGGTCAGTATGTTGCGGGTGTACCCACACAAAAGCCGGTGCACCGGGGCCACCGTTCAGGTACTTGTAGCCGCAGCCCACGGCAAAGTCGGCACCCGAAGCGTGAAGATGAACCGGCACAGCGCCTGCGCTGTGCGCCAGATCCCATACCGTCAAAATGCCGTGTTCATGAGCCTGAGCGGTCAGATCCTGCATGCCGTGCATGGCACCCGTCCGGTAGTTGACGTGCGTCAGCATCAGCACGGCCACATCGTCTTGCAAAGCCGCGGGAATGTCAGCGGCTTCGACCAGTTGCAAAGTCAAGCCGCGCTCTTTGCACAAAGCCTCGGCGATGTACAGGTCCGTTGGAAAGTTGCTCCGCTCGCTGACGATTTTGGTTTTGTGTGGGTGGTCAGCGGCGGCGATTTGCAGTGCTGCAGCCAGCACTTTGAAGAGGTTGATCGAGGTGCTGTCGGCGGCCACCACTTCACCGGGCTGCGCGCCAACAAGCTGTGCAATCTTGTCACCGACGCGCTGGGGCAGGGTGAACCAGCCTGCGGTGTTCCAGCTCTTGATCAGGTCTTGCCCCCATTCGTGGGTGACGGCATGGGCCACACGGGCCGGCGCAGTTTTGGGCATGACGCCCAACGAATTGCCGTCCAGGTAAATCACGCCTTGCGGCAAGTCGAATTGACCGCGCAGGCTGCGCAGTGGGTCTTGTTTGTCCAGCAGTTCGCAGTCTTGCAAAGAGGGGGTGAGGTTCATCATCGGTTTGTCTTTCAAGAAGCGTTCAAAGTTCGCGCAAGACCGCACGCACAGGGCTGGCGTCAGCGGTCATCAGTTTCAGGGGCAGGGCGATCAGTTCGTAATCGCCCTCGGGGACATCGTCGAGCAGCAGGTTTTCCAGCACGCGCAGGCCGCGCTGGCGGATTGCCTGGTGGCTGGGCAAGGCCTTGCTGTCCGCCGGGTCGATGCTGGCACTGTCAATCCCAATCAGTTTCACGCCCAGGTCCGCCAGGTGCTGCACGGTATTGGGGTGCAAGGCGGTCAGTTGCTGGTCGAACTGCGTCAGAGGAAATTGCCGGTAAGTGCGCACCAGCAGCCGCTCGGGCACATCGCCCAGGGCGTGCTGCAGGTGCTGGGTGGTGATCAAGGAGCCAGCGTCCAGCACGTGGACGACGCGGCAGCGGCCCAGAAAGGGCAGCAGGTCCAAAGCCCCCACGGCAGCGCCTTGCGGGTCGTAATGCAGCGGCGCATCGGCATGCGCGCCCACATGCGGCGACAGGGTGATGGCGCTCACGTTGACCGGGCAGTCTGCCGATAGCGTGGCCGCCCATTGTTGGCGATAGGGTGTATCACCCGCAAAGACCGGGCTGGCCGCATCGACAGGTGGAGAAATGTCCCAAAGTTTTTTCATGGTGTGCGAAGGTAGCACCCGCCAAAAAACCGTGGTGTCGGTTATTTCCAACACCCGCAAAAAAGACTTCAGAGGTTCAGCGCGGCCAGGCCGTGTTTACGCCGAGCGTGTTCGCAGGCTGGGCTGCCTTCTTCAAATTCCCGGCAGGGCGATGGACGCCATTCGTAAATGCCACAAATGGCTTGTTCACCGGTTTTGCCATAGAGCGCGGCGCAGCGCGGTGGGCTGTGGTCGGTGCCACGCATGCGGCAGGTGTGTTCGGTGATGTTGTCGGCCAAACCAGCCGGAACCGAGCCCCCGCCTCCTTCGGTTTCGAATGCTGAAAAGTCCACCCTGAAACTGGCGCAGCAAGCGCCGCAGGTGGTGCAGGCAGTCATGGTCGGATGGGCGGTTTCATTGGGTCACGCGGCCCAACAGCAAAAACTCCATGAGCGCTTTTTGCACATGCATGCGGTTCTCGGCTTCGTCCCAGACGACCGATTGCGGGCCATCGATGACTTCGGCACTGACCTCTTCGCCCCGGTGGGCGGGCAGGCAATGCATGAACAGCGCATCGGGCTTGGCCGCTTGCATCATGGTTTCGTCCACACACCAGTCGGCAAAGGCTTTCTTGCGCGCTTCGTTTTCGGCCTCAAAGCCCATGCTGGTCCAGACATCGGTGGTCACCAGGTCAGCACCCCGGCAGGCGTCTTGCGGGTCTTTGAACACTTTGTAGCTGTCACTGCTGCGCAGGCCCGCCACCGCCTGATCGACTTCGTAGCCGCTGGGTGTGCTCAGGTGCACCGTGAAGCCCAGCAACTCGGCCGCTTGCAGCCAGGTGTTGGCCATGTTGTTGCCGTCGCCTACCCAGGCCACCACTTTGCCCTTCAGGTAAGACGGGTCAGGCTTGCCCTGGGCGTCCAGACCCCGGTGCTCCAGCAGGGTGAACAGGTCGGCCAGGATTTGGCAGGGGTGAAACTCATTGGTCAGGCCGTTGATGACGGGCACACGCGAGTGGGATGCAAAGCGCTCGATCTTGTCCTGGCCGAAGGTGCGGATCATGACGATATCGGTCATGCGGCTGATGACGCGGGCGCTGTCTTCGATGGGCTCGGAGCGGCCCAACTGGCTGTCGCCCGTGGTCAGGTGGACCACCGAACCGCCGAGTTGGTACATGCCAGCTTCAAAGCTGACACGGGTGCGCGTGGAGGCTTTTTCGAAAATCATGGCCAAGGTGCGGTCGGCGAGGGGGTGGAATTTTTCGTAGGCCTTGAATTTGCGCTTGATCTCGGCGGCGCGGGCAAACACATGCGCGTATTCGTCAGCGCTCAGGTCGGTGAATTGCAGGTAGTGCCGCACGGGCACGGGTGGTGACTGGCTCATGGAGTTTCTGCCAAAAAGGTCTTGATCAGGGGCACCAAAATGTCGACCAGTTCATCGGCTTCAGCTTCGGTCATGATCAGCGGAGGCACCAAGCGGATCACGCTATCGGCTGTGACGCTTAAGAGCAGACCGGCTTCAGCGGCGCGGCTCCAGATGGCACCGCAAGGACGGTCCAGCTCGATGCCAAGCATGAGGCCCTGACCGCGCACCTCTGTCACACCCGGCAAGCCTACCAGTGCTTTGTCAAGAGCGCCGCGCAAATGTGCGCCGACCTTGGCCGCGTTGGCCATCAGGCCGTCTTTTTCCATGATCCGGATGGTTTCCACACCGGCACGCATGGCCAGTGGGTTGCCGCCAAAAGTGGTGCCGTGGTTGCCGGGCTGAAAAATGTGGGCGGCCTTTGGACCTGCCACCACGGCGCCAATCGGCACGCCAGAGCCCAGACCTTTGGCCAGGGGCATCACATCGGGCACGATGCCTGCCCACTGATGCGCAAACCACTTTCCGGTTCGGCCCATGCCGCACTGCACTTCGTCGATCATCAACAGCCAGTCTTTTTGGTCGCACAGGGCGCGCACCTGCTGCAGGTATTCGATGCGCATGGGGTTGACGCCGCCTTCGCCCTGAATGGTTTCCATGAAGACCGCCACCACATTGGGGTTGCCTTCGGTGGCTTTTTTCAGGGCACTGATGTCGTTAACCGGCACGCGCAAAAAACCTTCGAGCATGGGGCCAAAGCCTTTTTTCAGCTTTTCGTTGGCGGTGGCGCTCAGGGTCGCGATGCTGCGGCCGTGGAAAGCTTTTTCGTAGACCACGATCTCGGGCTTGTCGATGCCCTTGTCGTGGCCAAATTTGCGTGCCAGTTTGATGGCCGCTTCATTGGCTTCCAAGCCGGTGCAGCAAAAAAACACGTTGGTCATGCCCGACATCTCTACCAGTTTGGCCGCCAACACTTCTGCATTGGGCACATGAAAGTAGTTGCAGCTGTGGATCATCTTGCTGACCTGGTCTTGCAGGGCAGGCACCAGGTCGGGGTGGTTGTGTCCCAGGGTGTTCACGGCAATGCCTGCCAACGCATCCAGATAAGACTTGCCATTGATGTCCCAGACTCGGCAACCCTGACCATGGCTGAGTGCAATCGGCAGTCGGCCATAGGTGTTCATGGTGTGCGGTGAGGCGGCTTCAATGTGAGCGGTCATGCGTGAACTCCAGAAATAAAAATCGGCCCAACATGAAGAGCCGCTGAGAGCAGATTTTAGGGGCAGAAGCAACTTCGCCATTGCTTGCTCTGTCCAGCCCATCGATACAGCTTGGCAACGGGTGTCTGGTCTTATATAAGATAGAATACCTGGGCAAACCCGCAGGCGGCGATCCCGCTTTGCTGGTCCGATTGATCCACACCTCTATCCGATGGTTTCCAATACCGCCAAAGAAGTTTTCATCCAGGGCATCACCGCGGATGGCAAACCTTTCAGGCCCAGCGATTGGGCCGAACGTCTGGCGGGCGTCATGAGCCCCTTTCGTCCCGGTGGTGCCACCCCCGGTAGCCACCTGAGCTATTCCCCTTGGTGCATTCCCAACACGTTTGGGGGCATCAAATGCGTGGTCGTCAACCTCGACTTGCGTGAACACAACGTCATGGCCTGGGATTTTGTGATGAACTTTGCGCGGGACAATGGCTTGCAAGTGGCCGACGCCTGCTTGTTGCCCGACCCTCCCACTGAAAAATAAGACCTCACGGCCAACCGCTTGAGGTCTTTTTTTGTGTGCACATGCCATCCACTTGACTCGGATAAACCCCGTTGAGCTAAGGCCATCGCTGGGTCACAGTTTTTACAAGCGAAGCGAGCCACGAGGAACCTGGCGATGGCCCCAACTCAACCTCCACCACGCCTCCAATGGCCCATGAAAAAACCGCCGAGGTTTTCACCTGGGCGGTTTAGTTTTCGCGGACAGCGCACCCGTTTCAAACGGCGGCGAGGGCTGGGCCCTGCCGGGCTGTTGATCTGGTGGAGCGGATCAGGCTGCGGTTGCGGCGAGGGCCAGGGTCTTGACCTTGGCGCTCAGGCGGCTCTTGTCACGGGCTGCCTTGTTTTTGTGGAAGATGCCTTTGTCGGCAATGATGTCCACCACGGTTTGCATTTTTGCAAACAACTCTGTGGCTTTGGTCTTGTCGCCAGCTGCAACGGCTTTTTCGACGTTTTTCACGGCCGTGCGGTATTTGGAGCGCAGCGAGGAGTTCGCGGCGTTGATTTTGACGTCTTGACGGACGCGTTTACGGCCGGAAGCAAGACGGGGGTTTTTCTTTTTGGGTTTAGCGGATGCCATGGATGTTTTCTTTCAGTGTCTGAGGATGATGTCCAGCGAACCGGGCATTCTAGCAGATGAGACCGCCCCCGGCAGACAGTTTATGTGCCCAGGGCGCCGTTGGTGAGGCTCGGGGCCGCTACACTCGGCCACTGTGAGCCTCCTTCGTTCTGCCTCCGTCGTGTCCTTTTTCACCCTGGCCTCCAGGATCACGGGCTTGGTGCGCGAGTTGCTGATCGCCTCTGCCTTTGGTGCCAGCGCATTGACCGATGCTTTCAATGTGGCGTTTCGGATACCCAACCTGTTTCGCCGCCTCTTTGCGGAAGGGGCCTTCAGCCAGGCCTTTGTGCCGGTTTTGGCAGCCAGCCGCGCCCAGCATGGCGACGAAGCGACCAAGCAAGTGATCGACAGTGTGGCCACCTCCTTGGCCTGGTCTGTGTTGATTTTGTCGATTTTGGGCGTCTTGGCTTCCCCTTGGCTGGTTTGGGCTTTGGCCAGTGGCTTGCAGCAAGACGCCCGTGGTTACGCTTCGGCTGTCCATATGACGCGCTGGATGTTCCCCTACATCGCCTTCATGTCCATGGTGGCACTTTCAGCAGGTATTTTGAACACCTGGCGGCATTTTGCCGTGCCTGCCGCCACCCCCGTGCTGCTCAATGTCAGCGTGATCGCGGCGGCCTGGTTTTTGTCGCCCTGGTTGGCTGATCGGGGCATCGAAGCCATTTATGCCCTGCCGGCAGGCGTGATGTTGGGGGGCTTTTTGCAATTGGCTGTGCAAATTCCGGCGCTGGCCCGTTTGGGCTTATTGCCCCGTCTGGGTATGGGCCCTGCAGCAGTCCGCAAAGCCTGGACCAACCCGGCCACACGAAACATTTTGCGACTCATGGCGCCGGCTTTGCTGGGCGTGGGGGTGGCTCAAATTTCTTTGCTCATCAATACGCAGATCGCATCGCACATGGCACCTGGCAGCGTCAGTTGGCTGACCTATGCAGACCGGCTGATGGAGTTTCCAACTGCCATTCTGGGTGTGGCATTGGGCGTGGTGTTGATGCCGCAATTGGCCGCTGCAAAAGCCACTGGCGACAGCGATCGTTATGCCGCCATGCTGGACTGGGGCTTGCGTCTGGTGGTGCTTTTGGCGCTGCCCTGTGCTGCCGCCCTGCTGGTGTTTTCCAAGCCGTTGGTTTCGGTGCTCTACCACTACGGTGCATTCACTGATCGCGATGTGCAGCAAACCACCTTGGCCCTGACCGGCTACGGAGTGGGATTGCTTGGCTTGGTCGCCATCAAGGTGCTGGCGCCCGGTTATTACGCCAGCCAAGACATTCGCACACCGGTGCGCATTGCGGTGGCGGTGTTGGTCTTGACGCAAGTGTTCAACCTGCTGCTGGTCCCTTATTTGGCCCATGCCGGACTGGCTTTGTCGATCGGCCTGGGTGCTTTGGTGAATGCCTTGTGGTTGCTGGTGGGCCTGCTGCGCAGAGGCAGTTACAAGCCGCAGCCGGGTTGGTGGCGCTTTGCATTGCAGGTGGTGCTGGCCACGGGCTTGTTGACCGCTATGCTGTGGTTCGCCGCACAAAATTTGCCTTGGGTGAGTCTGCGCCAAGACCCCTGGCTGCGGATTGGCTGGATGATCGGGATCATGCTGGGTTCGGCCTTGCTTTATTTTGGTGTCTTGTGGGCTACGGGTTTGCGGCTCAAGGCTTTTCTCAAACGTTGACCGATGGCCGACTGAACATGTCTTTGAGTTTTTTACCTCCGACGCCGCTGACTTACTTTGCCAGCCTGGTGGAAAGTGACGAGCACTTTCCTTTGCTGGAGGCGGCTGCCAGCCTGGCTCAGGACGAAGAACCTGCGATGGACATGCAGCAGGTGCTGGACGATCTGGCGCGATTGCTCAAAAAAATCAAAGCCCGTTTGCCCTCTGATTCGGACGACTTGACCCGTTTGGCTGTGTTGACCCAAGTGTTCTACAAAGAAATGGGTTTTGGTGTCAATGCCAACGATTACTACGCACCTGAAAACAGTTATTTGCACGAAGTGCTGCGCACAAGACGGGGTCTTCCGATTTCTTTGGCGGTGATCTGGCTTGAATTGGCCCAAGGCTTGGGGCTTCAGGCACAAGGCATTTCGTTTCCAGGACACTTTTTGGTGAAGGTGTCGCTTCAAGGGGGTCTGGTGGTACTCGACCCTTTAACGGGTGATTCTTTGGGTGTTGACAACCTGGCCGAGCGCCTTGGTCCTTTCAGGGAAACCATTGGTGCGGCCTCTGGTGCTGATCTGGACGATGGCGAAACGCCTTTGGGCCTTTATCTGCAAGATTGCCCGCCCCGTGATTTGCTGGCCCGCATGTTGCGCAACCTCAAAGAGATTTTCCGTTCACAAGAGGACTGGCCCCGCATGTTGAGCGTGTTGGACCGGCTGGTTGTGCTCTTGCCAGAAGCCTGGTCTGAGAGGCGTGACCGTGGCTTGGTGTTTGCAGAGCTGGGCCAAAAACTTGAAGCCTTGCGAGATCTGCAGATTTATTTGCAGGCTGAGCCCTTGGCGCCCGACCATGATGCGTTGAGAAACCGCATCGACGAACTCGCAAGCACCTGAGTTTTCCAGCTTCAGGCTACGACGACCTGTGCCGTTGCGCCCTGTGCCGCGATCTTGCCAATAATGTAGACCTGCTCACCGGCTTCACGCAGGGTCTGCGCGCAGGCGTCGGCCTGGGTGGCATCAATGACCACCACCATGCCGATGCCGTTGTTGAAGGTGCGGTTCATTTCGGTGTCATCAATGCCCGCCGTCTTTTGCAGCCAGGCAAACAACTCGGTTTGAGGCCAACTGCCTTTGTTCAGGTGTGCGGCCAAACCATCGGGCAAGACACGGGGAATGTTTTCGAGCAAACCGCCCCCGGTGATGTGGGCCAATGCCTTGATGGGATGCACCGCCAGCGCGGCCAGCACGTTCAATACATACAGGCGGGTAGGCTCCATCAGGGCTTGTTTGAAGGGTTTGCCATCCAGCGCGTCCGGAATGTTGGCGCCAGCGCGCTCAATGCATTTGCGAACCAGGCTGAAACCGTTGGAATGCACGCCGCTAGAAGCCAGGCCCAGCACCACGTCACCCGCCTGGACGTTTTGCCCAGTCAAGATTTTGGATTTCTCGACCGCGCCGACGGCAAACCCGGCGAGGTCGTACTCCCCTGAGGGGTACATGCCAGGCATTTCAGCGGTTTCACCGCCAATCAATGCGCAGCCGGACAGCTCGCAACCTTTGGCAATCCCGCCGACTACCGCAGCGGCCGTGTCCACATCGAGCTTGCCACAGGCGAAGTAGTCGAGGAAAAACAGCGGCTCGGCGCCTTGTACCAGCACATCGTTCACGCTCATGGCGACCAGGTCGATGCCCACGGTGTCGTGCATGTTCCATTCAAAAGCCAGCTTGAGTTTGGTGCCCACGCCGTCGGTACCGCTCACCAGCACCGGTTCCTTGTAGCGCTTGGGCACTTCAAACAAAGCGCCAAAACCGCCGATGCCCGCCAGCACACCTTCGCGCATGGTTTTTTTGGCCAAAGGCTTGATCCGCTCGACCAGGGCGTCGCCTGCAACGATGTCGACACCGGCGTCTTTGTAGGAAAGTGGAGCTTGACTCATGGGTTTTGGCCCACAAGGGGCAGTTAAAAATGGGGATCGAGGGGCCAATCATTGACTGGCAGACTAAAATGACTGCTTATTTTAAGGGTTAGCCCTGACCGATCAGGTCGATCCAAAGCAAACCACGAGATCCACTTGCAAGCACCCCTGCCATTTTTGATGTCCCGCCTGGCCGCCTGGTTGGGTGTGGCCTTGGCTGCAGTCCTGGTTTTCTGGCTGCTTGCGCCGGTGCTGGCCCCATTCGTGATCGCGGCTGTCATGGCGTATGTCCTGCATCCCCTGGTGCTGCGCCTAGAGGCTTTGACCCAAGCCCGTTTGCCACGTTTTTTGGCTGTGGTGCTGGTTGAGGCGCTGGCCATTTTGGCGCTGCTGGGGCTTTTGCTTCTTCTGGTGCCCATTCTGGTTCGGGAGTGGCCGCTGCTTCAGCAGCAGTTGCCCTTGTTGCTGGACCGTTTGGCGGATGCCATCAACCCCTTGTTGAATCAGTTGGGTTTGAACGTGTCCCTCGACTTGGGTGACTTGAAAACCCAACTGGTGGCTTACCTCAGTGCCAATCGCGAAGACTGGTGGGCGCCCCTGATGTCATCACTCAAGCTGGGCGGCAGTGCTGCCCTTGCTCTGATGGGCTATGCGGTGCTGGTTCCAGTGGCCTTGTTTTATCTGTTGCACGATTGGACGCGTCTGGTAAACAGCGTGACCGAGTTGGTGCCACCGGCGTGGCGCGGCACTTTTGACAGCTTCATGCAAGAAAGTGACTCGGTGCTGGGCGAATATTTGCGGGGACAGTTGCTGGTCATGCTGGCGTTGTCGGTTTTTTATGCGGTGGGCTTGGGGCTGTTTGGCCTCGACTTGGCGTTGCCCATCGGCGTGTTCACCGGCCTGGCTGTGTTCGTGCCTTATTTGGGCTTTGGCTTGGGTCTTGTGTTGGCCTTGCTGGCAGGCTTGTTGCAGTTTGCATCGGCTCAGGCTGTGGTGATGGTGGCCGTGGTGTTCGGCTTGGGGCAACTGATCGAAAGTTTTGTACTCACGCCCCGATTGGTGGGAGAGCGCATTGGCTTGCACCCGTTGGCGGTTATTTTGGCCTTGATGGCCTTTGGTCAGTTGCTGGGTTTTGTCGGTGTGCTGATGGCATTGCCCGCCAGCGCCGTTTTGCTGGTGGGTCTGCGCCGCTTGCGTCAGCAGTATTTGCACAGCGATCTGTACCAAAAGAGTGGTTCGGACGGTGCCGGGCAGGGGCCTGACAAGGCATGAAGCAACTGGCTCTGGACATCGGCCTGGCGTCGCCTCCCACGCTGGATAATTTTTTTGCAGGTCCTAATTTGGCGGCTTTGAGCCACTTGCGCCTTTGGACTGCATCAACCAGTCGTTCGCCTGTGCCCAGTTACCTGTGGGGCGAAAGCGGGTCGGGTAAAACCCATTTGTTGCAAGCTGTCCAACACGCCCTGAAAGAGCAGGGTGTCCAAGTGGGCTGGCTTGACCCCCACACGCTGCACCCAACCGAATTCAACGACGGCTGGGCGGCGGTGCTGATGGACGATGTGCACCTGTACAACACAGCGCAGCAAAACACCGCGTTCAACTGGTTTGTGAATGCGCTCACGCCCCGCACAGGCTCACCGCGCTGGGTGCTCGCTGCGGGCGCATTGCCGCCGTCTGATTTGAAGCTGCGCGATGACCTGCGCACCCGCTTTGGCTGGGGTCATGTGAACGCATTGCAAGTTCTGAATGAGCCCGAGCGGCGAGCAGTTCTGCGGCAAGAGGCCGATGCGCGAGGCCTGTTTTTGAGCGATGAAGTCATGTCCTACATGCTCAACCGCTTTTCGCGTGACCTTGGCAGTCTGATGCAGTTGCTCAATCACCTGGATCAATACGCTTTGCAAACGCAGCGCGCCCTGACCATTCCGCTGGTTCGTGCCATGCTGGAGAGCGAATGAAACTCGCGTTGTTCGATCTGGACCACACGCTGTTGCCGCTGGACTCTGACCACACATGGGGTGTGTTCACCACCGAACTGGGTTGGAATGACCCTGTTGTGTTCAACCAGCGCAATGACGAGTTCTACGCCCATTACCAGGCGGGAACGCTCGATATCCATGATTACGTCCGATTTGCCACACGTGCAGCACGCGAGCGTGGAGCGACTGAGGCCGCACATGCCCATGCCCGCTACATGGACGAAGTCATCCGTCCCCGCGTCATGCCCGAGGCGCTGGCGCTGGTACGATCACATCAGCACGCGGGTGATACGGTCATCGTCGTGACCGCCACCAACGAGTTTGTGACCCGACCGATTGCCCAGGCTTTTGGGGTCAGCGAGTTGATCGCGGTGGAACTGGAGCGCGATGCCAACGGCTGGATCACCGGCGAGATCCGCGGCACGCCTTCGTTCAGGGAGGGTAAAGTAACCCGAGTCGCGCAGTGGCTGGACCAGAACGGCTTGGGATGGGGCGATGTCGAGATGACCTTTTACACGGACTCCATAAACGACTTGCCTCTTTTGGAAAAAGTCCACCATCCGGTGGCAACGAACTCTGACGCTCGGTTGCGTCAATTAGCCACTGAACGTGGCTGGCGCATCCTCGAACTCTTTCAAGAATGATCAAACAATTCATCGACAAGCTGATGGGTAAATCACCTAAAAGCAACAAGCCTCATTTTGGTCGCCGCACTGAAGTGACCGCATCTGTTCATGGCATCGACCCGAATCTGGTGGATGAGCGTGCCGTGAACGTGGTGCGAACCCTGCAGCAGGCCGGGTTTGAAGCCTACATCGTGGGTGGTGCGGTGCGCGATTTGCTGTTGGGCTTGCGTCCCAAAGACTTTGATGTGGCCACCGATGCCACGCCCGAGCAGGTCAAGGGCCTGTTTCGTCGGGCCTTCATCATTGGGCGTCGCTTTCGCATCGTGCATGTGGTCTACGGCCGCGGTCGAGATAACGAGGTGATTGAGGTCTCGACTTTCCGCGCCCATCTTGACAATGCTGCGGCCGAACAGGTCAAGGGCAATGAGCGCACCAGCAAAAGCGAGTTGGCGGGCATGAAACACGCGGTTGACTCGACCGGTCGCGTGCTGCGAGACAACGTCTGGGGGCCGCAAGACGAAGACGCCACGCGCCGCGACTTCACAGTCAATGCCTTGTATTACGATCCCGAATCGCAGTTGGTGGTGGACTATCACGGCGGCATCCAGGACTCCAAAAAGCGTGTACTGCGCATGATTGGCGACCCGGTTGCGCGCTACCGAGAAGACCCGGTGCGCATTATTCGTGCCGTGCGTTTTGCCGCCAAGCTGGGCCCCTTGGGGTTCAAGCTTGAAGCCAAAACCGCCAAGCCATTGGCAGCATCGACCGCCTTGCTGGCCGATGTGCCACAAAGCCGATTGTTCGATGAAATGCTCAAGCTGTTGCAAACCGGGCACGCCTTGGCGTCCATTGCTCAGCTGAAAAACCTGGGCTTGGCCAACGGCATTTACCCACTTCTGGATGTTGTCGTGGAGCGGGTCGACAGCCCTTTTGTGCAAGTGGCCTTGGCCGACACTGACCGACGCGTTGGTGAGGGCAAGCCTGTGGCGCCCAGTTTTTTGCTGGCCTGCGTGTTGTGGGCCGATGTGCGAGAGGGTTGGGCCAAACGCCTGGCCCGCAAAGACCACCCTTACCCGGCCTTGCAAGATGCGATCGATGAAGTCTTCGACGCCCGAATTGGCGACGTTTCAGGGCGGGGCAAGCTGGCAGCCGACATGCGAGAAATTTGGATGATGCAACCGCGCTTTGAAAAGCGGGTGGGCAGCACGCCATTCGGTTTGGTAGAACAACCGCGCTTTCGCGCCGGGTTTGACTTTTTGCGACTGCGTGCCGACATCGCGGAGGTGGATGAGCGTCTGGCCGATTGGTGGCAAGAATTCAGCATGGCCAGCGATTCGGAGCGTGAAGACTTGGTGCAGGCAGCCAAGGCCGAGCAGGCCTCGCAAACGCCCAAGCCCCGTGTGCGCCGTGCGCCCAGGCCTGAAGGCGATGCGGCGCCCCGAGCAACATCCGACCAAGGCGAAACAAGTAACGCAGCTCCTCCATCCGATACGGGTGATGAAGGCGCTGTCAAAAAGCGCCGTCGCCGCCGTCGCAAGCCTGGCTCTGTCGCAGACGGGGCGGTCGATTCAGGCAGCTCCGAATAAGCCCGCTGCCGCCAACCTATGGTGTCGATCTGGCGAGACCCCGTGACCGCTTATGTGGCAATCGGGGCCAATTTGGGCGATGCCTTGCAAACGGTGCTTCAGGCCTTTGATGCGCTGGCGCTGTTGCCAGACTCTCGGTTGACAGCCCGATCCCGGCTGTACCGCACCGCACCCCACGAAGCCCGGGGGCCGGACTACGTCAACGCCGTGGCCCAACTGGAGACCCGGTTGTCTGCCCCTGACTTGCTCGATGCCTTGCAAGCACTTGAAAGCCAGGCTGGGCGTCAGCGTTCTCACCTGAATGCCCCTCGCACCCTTGATCTGGATGTCCTCATGTATGGCGATGCCCGCATGAGCAGCCCACGCCTGACTTTGCCCCATCCACGATGGCGCGAGCGGGCGTTTGTGTTGTACCCCCTGGCCGATGTGTGGCCGGGTTGCGTGAATGCTGAGGATTTGGCCCTTGTTAAGGCGCAGGCCATCGAACGCTTGCCGATTTTGTAGCAGCGGTTACTGATGGGGTCAGCTTGCCGGTTGTTATTGGCTGATCTGACGGGCCGCTTCAATCTGGTACTCAAAATACCGTTGAAAGCTGAAAGCCAGGCTTGACATCAACACCGCAGTCCCCATGAGCAGGGCAATGGCCAGTCCGATCACTGTGCCCCAATGGGTTTGCCCTGCAACGGCCTGTGCATCCGCGTTGGGGTTGAACCTGGCATTCCATTTCTCAGTGGGTGTCAGGCCGTAAACGATGGCGTTCAAGGCGCAGCCCGCAATGGTGAATCCCAGCAAGGGGATCAACAACCAACTGAGCTTGTCGTCCAGTCCAAATTGCTGAACCCTTTCCAAGCCATAAAAACCAAGTGCAGTCGGCATGGGCAAGAGCCAGGCGAGCGTGTCAGAAAAGCCGTAAAGATAAAAACGGTGCAAGCCCAGGGGCCCACCCCAAAAAGCCAACCAGGTCGCGAGTGTTTTGTGTTTCATGGGCTTGATTATTGCGGAGCGGTGCTGTCGCCAGCGCCCAAAGGCTTTTCCATCATCACAACGTCCAGCCAGCGGTCGAATTTCCAGCCGCATGACTTGAGCACGCCGACATGGCTGAAGCCCAGGGACTGATGTAGGCCAATCGACCCTGCATTGGCCGAATCGCCAATGACCGCTAGAAATTTGCGCACGCCTGCGCGTTCAGCGCGGGCACACAACTCGGCCAGCAGTGCCTTGCCCAAGCCCTTGTGGTGAGCTTCCAGGGCCATGTAGATGGAGTCCTCTGCCGAAAAGCGGTAAGCGGGTCGGGGCTTGAACCAGTTGCAATAAGCAAAGCCCATCACGCGGCCTTCGTCTTCGACGACCAGATAGGGCAAACCCTTGGCCAGTACATCTGCTCTTCGACTGGCCATGTCTGTTTCGGTCGGGGGATCGATCTCGAAAGTTCCGGTGCCCGTGAGCACGTGGTGGTGATAAATCGCAGTGATGGCTGCGATGTCTTCGTCGCGGCTGGGTCTGATCAGAGGCAAGGCTGGGCTCCCGTTGTATAATGGCAGGCTTTTCAGTGTGTCACTGGCCGGGTGGCCAGTTGCGTGTCTCAAACGCTGAAGGATATCGGGCATCTGGGCAATTGTTCCCAAGACACCCAACCACCCAAGGATAAATCATGGTTGTTATTCGTTTGAACCGCGGCGGCTCCAAAGCACGCCCTTTCTTTAACATCGTTGTTGCCGACAAGCGTGTGCGCCGTGATGGCCGCTTCCTCGAGCGCATCGGCTTTTACAACCCCACTGCCAAAGGTGGCGAGGAAGGTCTGCGCATTGCGCAAGACCGTCTGACCTACTGGAAGAGCGTTGGCGCACAGGCGTCCCCCACTGTGGAACGCCTGATCCGTCAAGCTGGCACTGCCGCAGCCTGATTGGCTGACCTTGGCCATGCGTCTTCCCCTGGAAGCAGCCGCACTGCCGGCTGACGCCATCGAGATCGGACGCATCGCCGATGCCTGGGGCATCAAGGGCTGGTTCAAGGTTTTGCCCCACAGCGCCTCACCAGAGGCGCTTTTTTCTTCAAAGCGCTGGTTCTTGTTGCCGCCCGATCGGCCAATGAAACCCAAACGGCCAACCGAAGCCGAAGCGGCTCAGCAGGTAGGCTGGACCGAACCTTTGCTATTGAGCATCAAAGAAGCCAAGGACCACTCTGGCACCGTGGTGGCCTGCGCTCACCATATCGATGACCGCACTGCCGCTGAGTCTTTGCGCGGCGCCCGCATATTTGTTCCCCGCTCGAGTTTTCCCACTGCGGGCGATGATGAGTATTACTGGGTTGACCTCATCGGCTTGCAAGTGTTCAATCGCGAGGGTCTGGACCTTGGCCAAGTGCGTGACCTGATGTCCACCGGTCCGCAAACCGTGCTGGTGATTGAAGCTTCCTCCCCATCGGATGACGGCAAACCTGTTGAGCGGATGATTCCTTTTGTGGCGGCATTTGTCGATGGCGTGGATTTGGCCGGCAAACGCATCACTGTTGACTGGCAGCCTGACTACTGATTGTTGCCGACCGTGAAGGGCAAGCCATGCGCTTTGACATCATCACCCTGTTTCCTGAGTTGTTTGCGCCCTTGTTGACAAGTGGCATCACTCGCCGTGCCTATGAAAGTGGCCTGGTCGATGTCCGTCTATGGAACCCCCGTGACCATGCCGAAGGCAACTACCGCCGCGTAGACGACCGGACTTTTGGCGGTGGCCCCGGTATGGTCATGCTGGCTGAACCTTTGTTCCATTGTCTGACGGCCATTCGTGCAGACCGACAAGATCTGGCCCCCACACCCCTGGTGTTGTTTTCCCCCATTGGGCAGACCTTGAACCACAAGGCTGTGGCGCAGTGGTCGGACAGCGCTGGTGCAGTGTTGTTGTGTGGGCGCTATGAAGGCGTTGATCAACGCTTCATTGATCAATACGTGGGCCAGCAAATCAGTTTGGGCGACTTCGTGCTTTCCGGGGGGGAAATCGCGGCGATGGCGTTGCTGGATGCCGTGGCTCGTTTGCAGCCGGGCGTACTCAACGATGAGGGCAGCCACCAACTTGACAGTTTCAACCCGGCCCTGGACGGCTTGCTGGACACCCCGCACTACACCCGTCCGGAAGTATGGCAAGGTCATGCCGTCCCGACGGCCTTGACATCGGGCCATCACGCGCGCATCGAGCGCTGGCGGCGCGAACAAAGTCTGCACCTGACCGCAATGCACCGCCCCGAATTGCTGGTGCAAGCCCGCCTGGCGGGCAAGCTCAGTCGCGAAGATGAGACGTTCCTGAAAGAGGATCAGCACGCCTCGCCCCCATAAAATCACAGTTGTGCTTCCAAGAAGCTATAATCAAAGGCTTTTCGATCCTCTACCCGCCGCGATTTGGCTCAGTCATGCACTGCATGGCCCTTACAGCACGAAACGCCCCTTGTGTAGCGAGGCATGATCGGACGGAGTTCAAAAATGAATTTGATTCAAACTCTTGAGCAGGAAGAAATTGCCCGTCTGGGTAAAGTGATTCCTGAATTTTCCCCCGGCGACACCGTGATCGTCAGCGTCAACGTGGTGGAGGGTGCACGCAAGCGCGTCCAGGCCTACGAAGGTGTTGTGATTGCCAAGCGCAACCGTGGTCTGAACAGCGGCTTCACTGTGCGCAAAATGTCCAGTGGTGAAGGCGTGGAGCGTACGTTCCAAACCTACAGCCCTGTGATCGCCAGCATCGAAGTCAAGCGTCGCGGTGATGTTCGTCGCGCCAAGCTGTACTACCTGCGTGACCGCAGCGGCAAGTCGGCACGTATCAAGGAAAAGTTGCCACAGCGCAAAGCAGCGCCTGCTGTCAAAGCGTAAAGCCTTTTCTGTCAGACGTAAAAACCGCCCGGGTTTGCACCCAGGGCGGTTTTTTTATGGTTTAAACGCTTTGTTTGCGCCATGAAAAAAGGCCTCGCCGGTGAGGGCAAGGCCTTATGGTGTGGCCCTGGGCTTTAGCCCATGCGACGGATCAACCGCGAGAGATTTTCAGCACGCGAGTACCGCCGCGTTTGCCAGCAGGGCCTTCGCCTGCAGCGTGGGGCTTGAAGGTGCTCGCGCCGAATGGTTTGGGACCCCGTGCAAACTTGTCCCCCGCAGCGCCGCGAGGTGCTGGACGTGCGGCATTGCGGTTGTCACCGCCGCGCTCTTCCCAGCGGCCAGCGCCTTGACGTGCGCCTTCGGGGCGGGCATCTTGACGTGGAGCGCCGCGGTTGTCACCACGGTCCCATGGGTGTGCTGGCGCTGCGCGTTGCTCAAAACGGTCACCGCCACGGCTGTCGGCTCGAGGGGCTTCGAAACGGCCGCCTTCTTTGCGTGCATCAAAACGGGGTTGTTCGCTGCGCTGCTCAAAGCGGGGCTGCTCGTCACGGAAATTGCCACGGGGTGCACGGTTATCAAAACCGCCACCGTCGCGGGGGCCGCCAAAGTCACGGCCACCACCACCACCGGTTGGACGACCACGGAAGCCGCCACCTGCGTTGGCATAGTTGCGCTCACCGCCAAAACGGTCGCCACCACGGCCCATGGGTTTGCGCGCCTCGGGCATGCGTGCTTTGGGTTCCATACCTGGAATCACTTCGGCCTTGAAAGGCTGGCGTGTGTAGGACTCGATGTCACCAATCTTGCGGCGATCACGAACTTCTGCAAAGGTCACGGCCAAGCCATCACGGCCAGCACGGCCTGTGCGGCCAATGCGGTGGGTGTAGTCCTCGGCCTTCATCGGCAAGCCAAAGTTGAAGACGTGGGTGACTGTGGGCACGTCAATGCCGCGCGCTGCGACATCGGTGGCCACCAAAATCTGGACTTGGCCGTTGCGCAAAGCCATCAAGCGGCGGTTGCGCATGCCCTGGCTCAAGGCGCCGTGCAGTGCCACGGCTGAGAAGCCGTCTTGCTGCAAGTCAGCGGCCAAGCCGTCACATTCGATTTGCGTGCTGGAAAACACGATCGCCTGGTCAATCGAGGCATCGCGCAACCAGTGGTCAAGCAATTGGCGCTTGTGCTGGGCGTTGTCGGCCCAAAACAGCACCTGTTTGATGTTGTTGTGCTTTTCTTGTGGGTTGTCGATCTGGATTTTCTGCACGGATGAACCACCGTCATGCATGACGCGCATGGCCAGTTGCTGGATGCGTGGTGCAAAAGTGGCACTGAACATCATGGTCTGGCGGCGCTGGCTGGTCATGTCGTTGATATCGGCCAGGTCGTCCGAAAAGCCCAGGTCAAGCATGCGGTCGGCTTCGTCGACGACCAGGAACTGGACCTGGTCCAGCTTGATTTGCATGGAGCGCTGCAGGTCGAGCAAGCGGCCAGGTGTGGCTACAACCAGATTGGCATTTTGCAGCTTGGCAATTTGCAACTGGTAGGGGATACCGCCGACCACGTTGGCCACGCGCAGGCCGCGTGTGTGTTTGACCAACTCGATAGCGTCTTGTGCGACTTGTTGAGCCAGTTCACGGGTGGGGCACACGATCAGGGCACCAGGGGTTGGTGCCTTGAAGTTGCGTGGGTTTGTGGGGTCTTTGCGTTTGGCGCGCTTGGGGGCAGGCTCGCCCTTGGCGGTGGCATCGGCACAGGCTTGGTCAAATTCAGCGCGCTCAGCAGCTTCCTGTTCAGCCATTTGGGCGATCAGGGTGTGCAGCACGGGCAGCAAGAAAGCGGCTGTTTTGCCGCTGCCTGTCTGGCTGGAGACCATCAAGTCGGTGTAGCCATTGGACTTGCCGTCTTTGGAGCCACCGATCGTGGGCAGGGCCAAAGGAATGGCGCGCAGTTGCACGGCAGTGGGCTGGGTGTAACCCAGGTCGGCTACGGCTTGCACCAGTTCGGGGGCCAGGCCCAGTTCGACGAAACCATTGGGCAAGACCGCAGTGGCTTCAGCCTCAGCCGCCGCTTCGCTGACAGGTTCTTCGGTGATGGCTTCAGCCGCTGCGGCTGTGACCATGATTTCGGTGGCCAGGTTGGCTGCCGGTGCTGTTGTGGCAATGGGAGCCAATTCAGCGGAGATGGAAATGTTTTCGGCAGGCGTCAATTCGCCCTGCACTGTGTTCAAAGTGTCGGTCATGTGTAAAAACTCGCACGGAGAGACGGCAGCAAAAGTATGCTTAGGCCGAAGGCACCGCAAGGTTGAAAAAACATCAACCATCAAACGGTGCTCGCGAGTGGCGCTTGGCATGGAGCCTGGCCGCTGTGAGTGACCCTATCTTTGGGTCAAGGCATGAAGGGAGATGTGAGAAACGCTGCACCCATGTGCAGCGAGCCTTGAATTATGTCACAGATCGGAAAAATTCGCTAGGGTTTTCCCTGAACATTCACAATTGAATGAAATGCTCACGGTAATGGGCCAGTTCATCGATCGACTCGTGCACATCCGCCAGTGCGGTGTGCTTTTGCTGCTTCTTGAAACTCGAATACACCTCGGGCTTCCAGCGGCGTGACAGCTCCTTCAAAGTGCTCACATCCAGGTTGCGGTAGTGAAAGAAAGCCTCCAGCTTGGGCATAAATTTGACCAAAAAGCGCCGGTCCTGGCTGATGGTGTTGCCGCAAAGGGGGGAACTGTTTTTAGGCAAATACTTTTTAAGGAACACCAGAATCTGATCTTCAGCATCGGCTTCGCTGGTGGTCGAGGCTTTGACTTTGTCGATGAGCCCACTTTTACCGTGAGTGCCTTTATTCCATTTATCCATCTGGTTCAGCAGTTCATCGCTTTGGTGAATCACCAAAACCGGACCTTCGATGCGTGGCGTGAGGTGCGGGCCGGTCACGATAACGGCGATTTCCAGCAAACGCTCTTTTTCGGGGTCAAGGCCAGTCATCTCACAGTCGATCCACACCAGGTTCTGGTCGGATTTTTGCAGTTCAACTGTATCGGTGGAAAAAGTGGGGGAGTGGGCTTCAGACATGTATCGATTGTCGCTGATGCCACAAGCGGACAATCCGCGCCCGAAATCACCACAAGACATTGTGTGCAGGGTGCGGCTCCTACAATGGCGTAATGAATGCATCCCTAACTTTGACCCTGACCCTGGTGCTCGCCTTGATGGCGCATGTGACCCTTAAATTTTGGCTCAACACCCGGCAAGTCAGGCATGTGGCTCGCCACCGTGCTGCCGTGCCGGTGACGTACGCCGAAACAGTCTCTTTGGCAGATCACCAAAAAGCAGCCGACTACACACTGGCCAAGGCCCGCTTGTCTCAAATTGACATCGCACTTGATGCAGCGGTGCTGATGGGCTGGACGCTGCTGGGCGGGCTCGATGCACTGAACCAGTTGTTGCTGGGCTGGATGGGGTCTGGCATGGCGCAGCAAATCGCCTTGGTACTGGTCTTCAGCTTGGTCGGTGGCGCGATCGGCTTGCCCTTGTCGCTGGTGCAAACTTTTGGGGTGGAGCAGCGGTTTGGTTTCAATAAAATCACGCCAGGCTTGTGGCTGGCCGACATGGCCAAGGGGCTGGCGCTGGGCCTGGTCCTGGGCATGCCAATATTGTGGGTTTTGCTGTGGCTCATGCAAACCGGTGGTGAGTGGTGGTGGCTTTGGGCATGGGGCGTTTTGGTGGGGTGGCAGTTGTTCTTGATGGCGATCGCGCCCAACGTGATCATGCCGCTGTTCAACAAGTTCAGCCCGCTGGACGATGAATCGCTCAAAGCCCGGGTACAGGCCCTGATGCAGCGTTCGGGCTTTACGGCCAAGGGCTTTTTCGTGATGGATGGCAGTCGCCGCTCTGCACATTCCAACGCGTTTTTTACCGGTTTCGGGGCCAGCAAACGCGTGGTCTTTTTTGACACGTTGCTCAAGCAATTGAGCCCTGCAGAAATGGAGGCTGTGCTGGCGCACGAGCTGGGCCATTTCAAGCACAAGCACATTCTTAAAATGATGGCGACCAGCTTTTCCTTGATGCTTGCCGGGTTGGCCTTGCTGGGTTGGCTGGCCCAACAGGTCTGGTTTTACACGGGCTTGGGCGTTATGCCCAACCTGGAGGGTGGCAACGATGCCCTGGCGCTGGTCTTGTTCATGTTGGTCACCCCTGTATTCACTTTGTTCGTTGCCCCTGTGTCGTCCTGGCGCTCACGCCAGCAAGAGTTTGAAGCCGATGCCTATGCGGTATCTCAAACGCCCGGCAAAGACTTGTCCTCAGCCTTGCTTAAGCTCTACCAGGACAATGCCGCTACCCTGACGCCCGACCCGATGTACGTGAAGTTTTATTACTCGCACCCTCCAGCCAGTGAGCGTTTGCTGAGGATGAGAACCGCATGACCCGGCCCGACATTCGCGCTTTGAAACGCACCGAAGTGGTCATGGCCCTGAGCCAGATCCCCGGCTGGGCCTTGTCGGGCGATGGTGAAGACATCACCATTGAAAAAACTTTTGAATTTGACAAGCACACCCATGCGCTCCTGTTCGTCAACAGCGTCGGCTGGTTGTCTGAAAAAATCAACCACCATCCAGAACTTGTTTTGAACTACCGCCGTTGTGTCGTGCGTTGGCAAACGCACGATGTGAAAGGCCTGAGCCATCTCGACTTTGATGCGGCCAAACAAACCGATGCCTTGTTGCCCGTATGAGCCCTCATGAGTAAACCCAAACAACGCCCACCCGCCCCACTGGCTGTCGATTTGGCGCCCGGTCTGGTGGTGGCCACGTACGGTCGCCACTGCCTGGTGGAGACGCCAGAAGGACGGCGGCTGATATGCCACCCCCGGGGCAAGAAAAATCAGGTCGTGGTGGGTGACCAGGTGCTCTGGCAAATTGCCGGTGATGAAGGCAGCATCGAAAAGCTGCAGGACCGCCGCAACCTGTTTTACCGCCAAGACGAAATTCGCACCAAATCCTTCGCGGCGAATCTGGACCGCGTGCTGATCCTGATTGCGGCAGACCCTGAATATTCGGAAAGCCAGTTGTCGCGTGCATTGGTGGCGGCTGAAGCCGAACGCATCAACCCGGTCATTGCGCTCAACAAAAGCGACCTGACGCAAGCTTTTGCCCAAGCCTGGGAGCGTTTGTCGCCCTACCGGGCCATGGGGTACAGCGTGATGCCCATCAGCCTGAGTCCGCGCAGCCCCGTGGCCGATGATGGCGTGGCAGCCTTGTGTGCGCAATTGCAAGGCCTGACGACTCTGGTGCTGGGCCCATCGGGCAGCGGCAAAAGTACGCTGATCAACCGATTGGTACCCGATGCACAGGTGGAGACGGGGGAGATTTCACTCGCACTCAACTCAGGCAAACACACGACGACCAGCACGCGCTGGTATTGGGTGCCTGCGCTTGACGCCTTGAATGAGACCGGTTCGGGCAGAGGAGCGCTGATCGATTCACCTGGATTCCAGGAGTTTGGCCTGCACCATATCGAGCCAACCCGTCTGGCCGATTGCATGCCCGATTTGCGCGCCCATGTGGGGGGCTGCAAGTTCTACAACTGCACGCATTTGCACGAGCCTGGCTGCGCCGTACTGGCTCAGGTGGAAAATGAAAAGCACGAAGGCACCATCAGCATCCGGCGCCACCGCATTTACGCGCAACTTTTTGAAGAGTTGAGTCAGCAGCGCTGGTAGGGCAGGGTTGATGCGGGTTGTTTCAGCCCACCAGATTGGCCATGGTGAGCAAAGCGACCAGCACCAACCACATGATCACGGTTCGCCAGACCAAGCCGACCACTTGGGCAAAGTGAGCCACCTCGGGAACACGGCCTGGCGTGCTGCTCCCGCCCATTGTGTCGTTTGCTTCGTCGTCTTCTCCGTCTTGGCCGGGCGCTTTCAGCGGGGCGCCACCCAAGCGTATGTTGATGGCGCCCGCCGTGGCGGCCAGGATCACCCCATCGTTGTCATCGGGAAAATTTTGAGCATGGTTGCGCCAGCCATCCATGGCGTCTTCAAAGCTGCCCACAATGGCGAACCCCAAAGCGGTCATGCGTGAAGGCAGCCAATCCATGGCCACCCAGGCCCTTGTGGCCACTGAGCGCAAGGCTTCACTCGTTACAGAGCCGTCTGAAGTCGGCTCTTGCCAGCGGCGTTGGGCCAATTCAGTGAGGCGGTAAACCACCGCACCGACCGGGCCCAGGCCGATGATGGACAGGGCTGCATACCAAAAAAACACGCCAAAAACATGCCTGTGTGCTGCGATCATGGAGTACTCGATCACATGCCGAACGATTTCACTGCGTGGTATCTGACCGACCTGCACTTGTTGCCACTGGGCAAGCAGTTCCCTGGCCTTGGTTTCATTGCCTTCTTCCAGGGCTTCGCGGATGGCGGTGAAGTGGTGGCTGAATTGCCGGAATCCCAAGGTCACATAAAGCAGTGCCACGTTCCAGATGACAGCAAATAGCCAGCCCAAACCAAACTCGAGCCCCCAGTGGACGAGCATCGCAAGGATGGCCGGACCCAATACCGTGATACCCCAGGTGACCCAGGCCTGGTGCCGCACACCTGCATCAAAAGTGCGGGAAACCCAACTGACCCAGCGCTCGACCCGGGTATAAATCGCATTGACGGGGTTGAGCGGGCGAGCCTGCTCAAGGACCAAAGCCAACAGGATTGCAAAAAAACTCATGGTGTTCTCATGGCTGCGGGTTGACCACTAAAAAATGGTAGAAGTTTCGAAGCATAGCGGCAGTTGCGCCCCAAATGAAACGCTCCACCAGGACATCTTGACCATCAGCCGCAATCTGTCGCTCCTGGTAGGGCATTGAAAACCATTGCCGTTGGGCCCCTTGCCACTCAAAAGCGTGGCGTCGGTGGTGCGCAGGATTCATCAAGAAATTCAAAGGCACCTCGAAAACGTCCTGCACCTCATCCGCATTAAGGGTCAGATCAAAGTCGGGCGATACCAGTGCAATGACCGGCGTCACCCAAAAAGCGGACCCGGTCACGTAAACAGGCAATTCGCCAATGACCTGAACATGTCTGGGGTGCAGGCCCACTTCTTCTTGGGTCTCGCGAAGTGCGGTGGCAGGTCGGTCGGCGTCTTGCGGGTCTACCTTGCCTCCTGGAAAAGCAATCTGACCGGAGTGAGTTGACATGTGGTCTGCCCGTTGAGTCAGTAAAACTGTGCACTCTGAAAAGTTCGCCCCACGCATCACGATAGGCACCAAAACCGCCGCGTGTGCAGGCGACCTGCTGGAATAGGAGGTCTCCCGCTCGACTGCTGTTTGCCAGGAAGGGGGTTGTTCAAAGCGGGCTTTCAGTGCGTCAGGCAACAAATGTGCAGACGGAACAGCAGGCAAATCATGATCGATGCGCCAAATAGGAACATTGCGAGGATCAAAAGACAAAGGTTTGGACACAGTCGGTATTTATACCCGACAGACGGACCTGGCAGTCAGTCAGGCAGCTTTAGAATGACCGAAGCTGTACTTTTTAGCAGCGCTAATTCTTATTTATTTAGGTTGAAACCATGAAGCGTGATTATTTTTCTCAAGGCTCCCCATCCGACCACCGTTTTGGCGACCCCCGCTCTGGTACCTGCATGGCGCTCATCGATGGCCGATTCCTGATCTGGATGGCGCAGCAAGGGGCCGTAGGTGCCACGGGCGAGTCGGTGAACCGGCAAGGCTTGCTGGGTTTGCTGTCGCAAGCCCTTTCGCAGGCGGGGCTCGATGTCGACTTGCGCCGCATTTACTGGTACAGCGACCGGTCGGACGGCTTGATCATTGATGACCAAATTGTGCGTCTGGTTCAAACGCACGATGCCGATGGCGGCTCGTCCTTGTTGCGTTCATTGGGTCATGACCTCAAGCAGCTGGCCGATCACCATGCCTGCGACCATGTGCTGGTGGCCAGCGACGATGAGCGCTTTTTGGCCACCATCGACGAAGCCCAGTTGAGTGGCTTGAGTGTTCATCTGCTGGCCGATGAGTCTGCCCGCAACATGACTCAAATGGTCCGTACCGATCCAGGCTGGGCGCGATTGCTTTCGCAGGCCGACCGCCGGGTGGTGGTCAATTCGCAGGCCCTTGCCGACATGCTGCAGGGCAAGTTGACCAGTGGCATGGGCCTCGCCGTGGAAGACGTGGAAGAGTTGCGTCAATCCATGCTCGAGGTGATCACGGCGTGGTGGGCGGATGAGCCAGAAGACTTGCGCGAGGATTTGAGGGATGCGTTGCAGGTTAGCCGTGGCATTCCACAAGAAGTGGACCGTCAGTTGCTGCTGCGCATGCGCCAGCGCTTGGCGCGTGCCCTGAGTTTGCCCGAGAAGAAAATGCTGCGTGAGACTTTGCGCGCGGTGGTTGCGCAAACTCCGGTCGACACTGCAGCGACAACCCAAAGTGAAGACTTGCCACAAGAACAATGAGTGCGGTTGCTGCCCATGTCACAACTTATGGGCAGCTCAACCGTTTAAGTGGTTTCCGTTAACTTTTCGATGACGATCCGTTTGCGTGGTAGGCCGTCACGCGTTCGACTTCGTTTTTGGAGCCCAGCACCACGCTCACGCGCTCATGCAACTGGTTTGGCTGAAGATCCAGAATGCGATCTTTGCCGTTGGTGGCCGCACCACCAGCTTGCTCGATCAGCCAACTCATGGGGTTGGCTTCGTAGAGCAAGCGCAACTTGCCGGGTTTGTGCGGTTCACGCTTGTCCCAGGGGTACATGAACACGCCGCCACGGGTCAGGATTCGGTGCACATCCGCCACCATGCTGGCAATCCAGCGCATGTTGAAGTCCTTGCCGCGTGAACCATCCTTGCCCTGAAGGCATTCGTCAATGTATTGGCGTACGGGCTCATCCCAGTGGCGCATGTTGCTCATGTTGATGGCGAACTCTTGGGTGTCAGCGGGCACCCGCACATTCTCTTGCGTGAGTACAAAAGAGCCTTGCTCTCGGTCGAGTGTGAACATGGCCACGCCGTCGCCCACGGTGAGCACCAGTGTGGTTTGCGGGCCATACACGCAGTAACCTGCTGCCACCTGGTTTTTGCCAGCTTGCAAGAAGTCTTTCTCGGTGACACCCTGACTTTCCTCGGGCTTTTTCAGGACGCTGAAGATGGTGCCAATGCTGACGTTGACGTCGATATTGGACGAGCCATCCAAAGGGTCAAACAGCAGCAGGTATTCGCCTTGTGGATAACGATTGGGCACCAGGTAAATGCTGTCCATCTCTTCAGACGCCATGGCGGCCAAGTGGCCACCCCATTCGTTGGCCTCAATCAGCACTTCATTGGCGATGATGTCCAGCTTTTTTTGGACTTCGCCTTGCACATTCTCGCTTTCGGCACTGCCCAGCACGCCGCCCAGAGCCCCTTTGTTGACGGCGTGGCTGATGCTTTTGCAGGCACGGGCCACCACCTCGAGCAGCAAGCGCAACTCGGCCGGGATATGGCCTTTGTCGCGCTGTTGCTCTACCAGATAGCGGGAAAGGGAAATTTTGCTGCTCATGGAGATTCCTTGCGTTATGGCGGCGTGATCAGGCCACGCTCAGGGCGCGGCCAATGACTTCGCGAACATCGTTGCTGAGATCGGCTTTGGCGGCCACGCGTTCGATCGCGACGTGGGCGGCACTGCGGTAGGGCTCGGCCAAGCGGCTCCAGCGGTCCATGGCGCGCGCCAGGCGTGCAGCCACTTGCGGGTTGATGGCATCAAGCGCCAGAACCTGCTCGCTCCAGTACACATAGCCTGCTGCATCGGCGCGGTGAAAACCTGCCGGGTTGGCGCTGCAGTAGCTGAAGATCAGGCTGCGGGCACGGTTGGGGTTGCGCAAACTGAAGTCGGCATGTTGCATGAGCTGGCGCACACGGGGCAACACATCGCCAGTGCGGTCAGGCGCGCCTGCTTGCAGTGCAAACCATTTGTCGATCACCAGGGCTTCGTGCTGGAAGAGTTTGTGAAAGAGGGGCAGTGCGTCTTGTGCCAAGGCATGGCCACTGACCACCAGCGCCGACAAGGCATTGAAGCGATCGGTCATGTTGCTGGCGTCTTTGAACTGCTGGTAAACACGGCCCGGCGTGACGGAGTCGCCGCTGTGAACCGCGGCAACGCACAACATGCTCATGGCCAGACCGGCCAGAGCGCGGCGTCCACTCGACTTGGCATCGGGTGTGTAGGCGCCGTTGTTTTTGTGGGTGTCCCAAGCCCATTGCCAGTCGGCTTGCAAGGCGTTGGCCAGTTGCAGGCGCATGTTTTCGCGCAAGGCGTGAACGCGTTGCGGGTCGACCACATCCAGTTGGTCGGCGATATAGTTTTCAGACGGCAGCGTGAGGGCCAGGTCCTTGAAGGCCGCATCCAATTCGGGGTGGCGCAACACATTGCGCAAGGCACTCACCAGCGCATCAGACAGCACCGGAATGCCCGTCAGGTCCTTGTTTTGTTGGATCGCGTCAAGAGCGCTTTGCAGCATCAGGCGCTGACCGGCTTCCCATTGGTTGAACGGGTCACTGTCGTGGGCCAGCAAGATCAGCAGGTCGATGGCAGACAAGCCGTCTTCCAGCACCACAGGGGCACTGAAACCCCGTAGGAGCGAGGGCACGGGTTCGCTGTCAATGTTGACAAAGGTGTAGCTGGCGCTGTTGTCCTTCAGGACCAGCGTCTGCTGCAAGTTGCTGCTTGCCGAACCTGCCAGTTGCAGCGGCAGCGCCTGGCCTTCGCGGCTGAGCAAGCCCAGTGTGACGGGAATCACGAAGGGTGCTTTGCGTTCCTGGTCGGGCGTGGCGGGGCAGCTTTGGCTGAGCGTGAGTGTGTAGGTTTTCTCAGGGGCGTTGTAGTCGCCGGCCGCTTGCAGGCGGGGGGTGCCCGCCTGGCTGTACCAGTGCTTGAACTCGACCAGGTTGCGCGCCAGGGCCGAGTCGGGGTTGGCATCTGCAATGGCTTGTGCAAAGTCATCGCAGGTCACGGCTTGGCCATCATGGCGTTCAAAGTACAGCTTCATGCCCTTGGCAAAGCCTTCGCGGCCTTGGTTGTCGCTGGGCGTGGCCACCAGGGTCTGCATCATGCGAACAACTTCAGAACCCTTCTCGTAAATGGTGACGGTGTAAAAATTGTTGATCTCGACATAACTGTCAGGCCGCACCGGGTGGGCCATGGGGCCGGCGTCTTCCGCGAACTGCACGGTGCGCAGCACGCGCACATCTTCGATGCGCTTGACGGCGCGAGCGCTGACGTCGCCTGCCATGTCTTGGCTGAATTCCTGGTCGCGAAAGACCGTGAGACCCTCTTTGAGGGAGAGCTGGAACCAGTCGCGGCAGGTGATGCGGTTGCCGGTCCAGTTGTGGAAATACTCGTGACCCACCACGCTTTCAATGTTCCCGAAATCCATGTCGGTGGCTGTGGCCGGGTTCGCCAACACGTATTTGGTGTTGAAGATGTTCAGGCCTTTGTTCTCCATCGCGCCCATGTTGAAGTCGCTGGTGGCGACGATCATGAAACGTTCAAGATCGAGTGGCAAACCAAAACGGGCTTCGTCCCACGCCACGCTGGCCATCAGCGAGTTCATGGCGTGTTCGGTTTTGTCCAGGTCACCGGGGCGCACGAACACTTGCAGCAAGTGTTCTTTGCCGGAGCGGCTCAGGATGCGTTGTTCGCGCGCGACCAGTTGACCCGCGACCAATGCAAACAAGTAGCAGGGCTTTTTGTGCGGGTCGACCCATTTGGCAAAGTGGCGGCCATCTTCCAGTGTGCCCTGCTCGACCAGGTTACCGTTGGACAGCAGCACCGGGTACTTGGACTTGTCGGCCCGCAGCGTGACGGCATAGCTGGCCATCACATCAGGCCGGTCCAGGAAGTAGGTGATGCGGCGAAACCCCTCGGCCTCGCACTGGGTAAAGAACGAGTCGTTGCTGACGTACAGGCCCATTAACTGGGTGTTCTTCTCGGGGTTGCAGGTGATGAAGATTTCCAGATCAAAGGCATCGGCACCTTCGGGCAGGTTTTCCAGCACCAGTTGGTTGCCGTCCATCTTGAAGGAAGTGCCTGCGCCATTGACCAGCACGCGCGCCAGGTTGAGGTCTTCACCGTCCAGACGCAGGGGCTGCGCTGGCATATCGGTGTTGCGCCGCAGGCGCATCTTGTTCAAGACGCGGGTCTTGGTCGGGTCGAGGTCGAACGTCAGATCGACCGTGTCGATCCAGAAGGCCGGGGCGGCATAGGCCGCCCGGTTAATCGCGGTGGGTTGTCCTTCACGCATCACTAACTCCGTTTTGGTTGAGGTCTGACCGGGTCAGAGGCCTTGTTTCAGTGAGGCTTCGATGAACGCATCGAGGTCGCCATCGAGCACTTTTTGGGTGGCCGAAATCTCGACATTGGTGCGCAAATCCTTGATGCGGCTGTTGTCCAGCACGTAGCTTCGTATCTGGTGACCCCAGCCCACATCGGTCTTGGTGTCTTCCAGCTTTTGCTGCTCTTCCATGCGTTTGCGCATTTCAAAGTCGTACAAACGAGAGCGTAGCCGTTGCCAGGCCACGTCGCGGTTGCTGTGCTGGCTTCGTCCATCCTGGCACTGCACCACGATGCCCGTGGGGATGTGTGTCAGCCGCACGGCCGAGTCGGTTTTGTTGATGTGCTGACCACCCGCACCACTGGCGCGGAAGGTATCGGTCCGCACGTCAGAGGGATTGATGTCGATCTGGATTGAGTCGTCAATCTCCGGGTAGACAAACAAAGAGGCGAATGATGTGTGGCGTCCGCCCGATGAATCAAACGGGCTTTTGCGCACCAGGCGATGAACGCCGGTTTCGGTGCGCAGCAAACCAAAAGCGTAATCGCCTTCGATCTTGATGGTGGCCCCCTTGATGCCCGCGGTATCGCCTGGCGTTTCTTCTTCCACGGTGGCCTTGAAGCCCTTGCGCTCGGCGTATTTGAGGTACTGGCGCAGCAGCATGCTGGCCCAGTCGCAAGCTTCGGTGCCGCCAGCGCCCGCCTGGATGTCTACAAAACAGTTCAGTGGATCGGCCTCATGGCGGAACATGCGTCGGAATTCGAGGTCCTCGACCAGTTTGGACAGCTTGGCGGCTTCTGCCTCGATGGTCAACAGGCCATCGTCGTCGCCGTCTTCCTTGCTCATCTCGAAGAGTTCAAGGTTGTCTGCCAGCTCGCTGGTCAAGTTGGTGATGGTGATCACCACACTGTCGAGGGTTTTTTTCTCTTTGCCCAGTTCCTGGGCTTTCTTGGGGTCGTTCCAGACCGATGGATCTTCGAGCGATGCGTTGACGGTTCTCAGCCGTTCAGATTTGGCATCGTAGTCAAAGATACCCCCGTAATGCTTGGGTCCGCGCCGTCAGGTCAGTGAGGGTTGCGCCGATTTGGTTGATGTGTTCTGCGTCCATGGGGTATGTGTCCGATTCGGTAAATCGGGCATTTTCTCATGAGTTGGCAGGGGGCCGTGGTGACTGCGTTTTAAAACTGACGCCCGTAGGAGAACATCAAGGCAGCATTGCCCAGGAATTGGAGTTGAACCGAGTCGTGTTGGCTCAATCTGTAGCCGAGGGAAGGAATAATGGCCGGTGAAAAACCGTTGTAATTGAGAGGGACTTTGTTTTCATAGGGGGCAACGTAGCCATACATCAGGCCGCCTGTGACTTTGGCATACAGCTTAGGCACGCCCAAAAGCGCGTTGAACTGCTGGCCTGCGTAAACATAAACCGAAGGCTGGCCGAATGAGTTGGTGAAAAAGCTGACGCCACACAAACGGTCTCCCGGCAACTGTTCGTCAAAGGCCACCATGACCACTTTTTTGTGCTCGGGGTTTTGACTCCAGTGGTGGGTGAAAGGGGAAAAAGTGAACTCGCCGCGGTGTGTGGGTTCCGCAGCACCTTTGACCGCCAAAAAGTCGGGGCAATAGCGACTTGCCGCATCTGCATTCGCCAAGTTGACAAACAAAGTCAAGGCCGCGGCCAGGGAAAAACGTAAAACATGAAGGAAGTGCATCGCCGACAATCGCCAAAATGAAAACCAAGTGATTTTAGGGCTTCTCAGCCCATGAACTTCTCAAGCACTGACGCCAGTGCTTGCGGTTGGTCGTGGTGCAGCATGTGGCCGGCATCATGGATGATGGCTTGCTCAAGCGCCGGGACAGCTTTCAAGCGCTCATGAAATTCGGTCAGCGTGTATTTGCCCTTCCACCACTGGCCGAGTGAATCGTCAGAAGCCTCCACCACCAGCACGGGGGCGCTGATCCGAGCGTACATGGCCAGGGCTTCTTCGACGTGGAACAAATAGGGGTTGATGACCTTGTGCGCCGCATCGCCCAGAATGCGCCACTGCCCATCGCTGCCGGGCCTGGCCCAGTGCTGCGCCAACCAGTTGGCCTTGTCCTGACTGAGGCGGCGGTTGGTTTTCATCAAGCGCGCAGCAACTCCCAGTGCATCGGCATAGGGTTTCAGGTCTTTTTCGCCCGTTCGCTGCGCTTTGAGTTCGTCCAGCCATTGACCCATGCGTGCAGGGGCTTGAGTGGGCTGGCTGGCCGCCAAGCCAAAGCCTTCGAGGTTGACCAGGTGGCGGATGCGCTCGGGGCGGGTGCCTGCGTACATCATCACCACGTTGCCACCCATGCTGTGGCCCACCAAGTCCACAGGTTGGCCGGGTGACAGGCTGTCAAGCAAGGCGTCCAGGTCGGCCAGGTAGTCGGGAAACCAGTAACAGTCGGTGGCAGGGGCTTCAGTCAGACCGTAGCCCCGCCAGTCCATGGCGAAAATGGGGCGCTGCTGTGCAAAGGCTTCGCTGAAGGCGTCGACCATGAACTGCCAGGAAGCGGCCACATCCATCCACCCATGGGCCAGCACCAAGGGCGTGACACCGGGCTTGGCTGTGCCCCATTGACGAACGTGGTAACGGCAGCCGCGCAGCGGCACCCAAAGGCTTTGTGGTTCGCGTAAAACTTGGTACATACTTTCCATCATAAGGAGACATTCCATGAGCGTCAGTCGCACCCAAGACCGCCAAGCCCGTCCTCAAATTGACCGATACCTGCACATTCACCAGGGCTTTGGCTGGAAAGTGCCCCGCCAATTCAACATGGCGCAGGCGTGTTGCGGGCAGTGGGCAGCGCAGCCAGCCACCGCCAAACGACAGGCCGTGCGTGAGCATGTGGCGGGGCAGGGCCTGGGGCGCAGTTGGACTTTTGGGCAGTTGCAGCAAGATGCCAACCGCCTGAGCCGGGTGCTGCGGGCGCAAGGCGTGCAGCGCGGCGACCGGGTGGCGATCGTGATGCCCCAGCGCTATGAAACTGCCGTGGCCTACATGGCCGTTTTGCAAATGGGCGCGGTGGCCATGCCTTTGTCGATGCTGTTTGGGCCCGAGGCCTTGTCTTTTCGCATCAACGACAGCCAGACCCGTGTGGCGGTGTGCGACGAATCCACGGTGCAGGCTTTGCAACAGGCCCGCCCCGACTGCCCCAGTTTGCAAACCCTGATCGGCGTTGGGCAGGCGGCTGCGCTGGCCGATCTGGATTACGCCCAGGTCACTCAAGCCAGTGCGCCCACCTTCAAGGCCGTGCCCACCTTGGCCGAGGATCCGGCCGTGTTGATCTACACCAGTGGCACCACCGGCAACCCCAAGGGCGCCCTGATTCCGCACAGGGCCTTGATCGGCAACCTCACGGGTTTTGTGTGCAGCCAAAACTGGTTTGGCTTTGACCCGGACCGCGCCGATCGCCCCTCCAAGGCCGTTTTTTGGTCGCCTGCCGACTGGGCATGGACGGGTGGCTTGATGGACGCCTTGCTGCCAAGTTTGTATTTCGGTCGTCCCATCGTGGCCTTCAACGGGCGCTTTTCGCCAGAAGCAGCTTTTGAGATTTTGCAAAGCCATGCCGTCACGCACACCTTTCTGTTTCCGACGGCCCTGAAAGCCATGATGAAGGCGGTGCCCAATGTGAAGGCCCGGTATCGGCTGCATCTCCAGGCCATGATGAGCGCGGGGGAGGCCGTGGGTGATGCGGTATTTGATTACTGTCAAAAACAGTTGGGCATCACGGTCAATGAAATGTTTGGCCAGACCGAGATCAACTATGTGGTGGGCAACTGTGCCCGCCTGTGGCCTGCCAAACCCGGCAGCATGGGCAAAGCATATCCGGGCCACCAGGTCGCGGTCATTGATGAAGCGGGCCGCGTGTGCCCTGCTGGCACGCCGGGGGAGGTGGCCGTCAACCGCTTTGACGTGCACGGTCAGCCCGACCCTGTTTTCTTTTTGGGTTATTGGCGCAACGACCCAGCCACCCAGGCCAAATACACCGGCCACTGGTGCCGCACGGGTGACATGGCGGTGGCCGATGCGGATGGCTACCTTTGGTACCAGGGCCGGACCGACGACATGTTCAAGGCGGCGGGTTACCGCATCGGCCCTGGCGAGATTGAAAATTGCCTGGTCAAACACCCTGCAGTTGCCAATGCGGCGGTGGTACCCAAGCCCGATCCGGACCGCGGCGCGTTGGTCAAAGCCTATGTGGTGATGTCGCCCGACTGGCTAAGTCGCAGACCTGCAGGGGCGGGTCAGTTTGCCTTTGACGACGAGGTCAGACGCCAGCTCCAAAGCCATGTGAAGGGCTTGCTCGCGCCCTACGAATACCCCAAGGAAATCGAGTTCATCGACCAGTTGCCGATGACCACCACGGGCAAAGTTCAACGCCGGGTGCTGCGGCTACAGGAAGAAGCCCGGATCGCAGCCATCAGCCCGTCTTGAATGCCGTGACAAAATAAGCGTTTGCCAATGGGCTTTTGTCACTCCGATGTGGCCCCGTCGAGCATTCTCAGCAAGGGCCCTCTGTCGACGGCCGTAACCTCTTCAGAACAACACAGGAAACACCATGAAACTCGTTCAGCTCGGACAATCCGACTTGCAAGTGACCCCCATCTGCCTGGGCACCATGACCTTTGGTGAGCAAGTCCACGAAGCGGATTCACACGCCATCCTGGACCGCTCACTCGAAGCCGGCATCAATTTCATCGATACCGCAGAGATGTACGCTGTGCCCGCCACGGCTGCTACCTGCGGGTTCACCGAAACCTACATCGGCAACTGGTTGGCCAAGCGCCCCGGTGCCCGCCAGAAGTTGGTGCTGGCCACCAAGGTGGCGGGGCCTTCACGCGGCATGCCATGGATTCGAGAAGGTTCGGGCATGACCGGGCAAGACATTCTGAATGCCTGTGACGCCAGCCTGCGCCGTCTGCAAACCGATGTGATCGACTTGTACCAGATCCATTGGCCCGAGCGCCATGTGCCGGTGTTTGGCATCACTTATTTTGACCCCAGCAAAGACAAGCCGCTCACCCCGATCCACGAACAACTCGAGGCCTTGTCCAAACTGGTCAAGGCAGGCAAGGTCCGTCACATCGGCTTGTCCAACGAAACGCCTTATGGTGTGCACGAATTTGTACGCCTGGCCGAGCAGCATGGTCTGCCGCGCGTGGCCACGGTGCAAAACCCTTATGGCCTGGTCAACCGCACCTATGACAACGCGCTGGACGAAACCTGCTATCGCCTGAACGTGTCCTTGCTGGCTTACTCGCCCCTGGGCTTTGGCTTGCTGACAGGCAAGTACGACAACTTTGATCTGACCGGCCCGCTGCTGCCGGATGGCGGCCGCATTGCCCGGTACGACTCGATGCGCAAGCAACGCTGGGGCCGCCCTGAAGCCTTGGTGGCTGCACGCCGCTACAACCAGCTGGCACGCGACAACGGCATGACGCCCACTCAGATGGCCTTGGCTTTTTGCTACCACCGCTGGTGCGTCACCAGCACCATCATCGGTGTGACCTCGGTGGCCCAATTCAACGAAAACCTCGCCGCCTGGACAACCGAGTTGTCACCAGAGGTCGTCAAGGCCATCGACGCCATCCGGTGGGAAATGCGCGATCCGGCTTTGTGACATTGGCCGATGGCCAAAAAAGACAAAGTCAGTGAAACTCCTGCCACTGCGCTCTTGCGCCAGCAGGGGGTGAGCTTCACCGAGCACCCTTACGACTACCTGGAACACGGCGGCGCCCAGCACAGCGCGCAGGTGCTGGGCATGGACCCGTTTGTGGTGGTCAAGACCTTGATCATGCAAGACCAGGACGCCAGGCCCTTGGTGGTCCTGATGCACGGCAACCGCAAGGTGTCCACCAAAAATCTGGCGCGGCAGATCGGCCTGAAATCGGTCGAGCCCTGTGCGCCTGAAGTGGCCAATCGCCACAGCGGTTATCTGGTGGGCGGTACCTCACCTTTTGCCACCCGAAAGTCGATGCCGGTGTTCATTGAAGAGAGCATCCTGGCCTTACCGCGCATTTGCATCAACGGTGGCAGGCGCGGTTACCTGTTGGGCATTGACCCGCAGGTTTGCGTGCAGCTGTTGGCAGCGCAGCCTGTGAATTGCGCGCTGGCAGAATGACGCCCGTACAAGAACAAGGGAGCCTTCAATGGACATATTGATTCCAGTGACCGTGGTGTTGGTCAGTTACTTGGTGGGTTCACTGAGCTTCGCAGTGATCGTCACCCGCTTGATGGGTCTGAGTGACCCCCGCAGCTATGGCAGCAAAAATCCTGGTGCCACCAACGTGTTGCGCTCGGGCAGTAAAAAGGCGGCCATTCTGACCTTGCTTTTGGACGCAGCCAAAGGCTGGCTGCCCGTGGCCTTGGTTCTGACTTATGGGCCTGAGTACGGCTTGGGTGCGGGCGTGGCCGCTTTGTCTGGCCTTGCCGCTTTTTTGGGGCATTTGTACCCCGTGTTCTTTGGGTTCGTGGGCGGCAAAGGTGTGGCCACGGCGGTGGGCGTGGTGGTCGGGGTCAATGGCCTCTTGGCCCTGGCGACCGTGCTGACCTTTGCCATCGTGGTTTATTTCAGCCGCTACGTGTCGCTGGCCTCGATGGTGGCGGCTGTGTTTGCACCCGCCTTTTACCTGTTTGGCACTGGCGTTGCCTGGCAAGCCACAGTGGCCGAGGTCTTTTGCTTGTCGGTCATGGCCTTGCTGCTGGTTTGGCGCCACCGCGAAAACATCAACCGACTGCTGGCGGGCACCGAGTCGAAATTGGGCCAGAAAAAACCATGAGCCAAGACCTGAAAAGACTGCATGTGGCCGCCCGATACAGCGAGGCGGCCATCTTCAATGGTGTGGTGTATTTGGCGGGCATGGTGCCCGAGTGCGAGGCTGCCGACATCCGCAGCCAGACAGCCGATGTGCTGAGCCAGATTGAGTTGCGCCTGGCCGAAGCGGGCAGCGACAAAACCCGCATTTTGCGCACCCAGATTTACCTCAAAGACATCACGGACATCGCCGCCATGAACGAGGTGTGGGACGCCTGGGTGATGAGCGGCACCGCCCCACCACGCGCCACCGTGCAGGCGGCGCTGGCCAATCCGGCTTACCGGATTGAAGTGGTGGTGACGGCTGCCGTCAAGCCCTGAAGGCTCACATGCGTTCAAAAATCGCCGCGATGCCCTGACCACCACCGATGCACATGGTGACCAGTGCGTAACGGCCGTTGACGCGCTGCAGTTCGTACAAGGCTTTCACGGTGATCAACGCGCCGGTGGCGCCAATCGGGTGGCCCAGCGAGATGCCCGAGCCGTTGGGGTTGACCTTGGCCGGGTCCAGACCCAGTTCGCGGGTCACGGCGCAGGCTTGGGCGGCAAAGGCTTCGTTGGCCTCGATCACGTCCAGGTCATTCACGCTCAGCCCTGTTTTCTTGAGCACGGCCTGCGTTGCCGAGATCGGGCCCAAGCCCATGATTTTCGGGTCCAGGCCGGTGTGGGCATAACCCACCAGGCGAGCCATCGGCTTGGCACCACGTGCCTTGGCGGCGCCAGCTTCCATCAGCACGACCGCAGAAGCGGCGTCGTTGATGCCTGAAGCGTTGCCAGCGGTCACAGTGCCGTTTTCTTTCACGAACACCGGCTTGAGCTTGGCCATGTCTTCGAGCTTGCAGCCAGGGCGGAAGTGCTCGTCGGTGGCGTAAGCGATCTCGCCCTTTTTGCTCTTGAGCATGACCGGCATGATCTGGTCTTTGAAATAGCCGGCCAAGGTGGCGCGTTCGGCACGGTTGTGGCTTTCCACGGCCAGCGCGTCCTGCATTTCGCGGGTGATGCCGTATTTGGCGGCCACGTTTTCAGCGGTCACACCCATATGGATGGCATGGAAGGGGTCGTGCAGGGCGCCGACCACCATGTCGATCATTTTGGTGTCTCCCATGCGGGCACCCCAGCGGGCGCTCAAGGACGCGTAGGGGCCACGGCTCATGTTTTCGGCACCGCCGCCAATGGCGATGTCACAGTCACCCAGCATGATGGACTGGCTGGCGCTGACGATGGCCTGCAGGCCCGAGCCGCACAGACGGTTGACGTTGAAAGCCGGTGTGCCCTCGGCGCAGCCGCCATTGATGGCTGCCACGCGCGACAGGTACATGTCTTTGGGCTCGGTGTTGACCACATGGCCGAACACGACATGGCCAACGTCTTTGCCGTCGGTGCCGGCCCGTGCCAGGGCTTCGCGCACCACTTGGGCGGCCAGCTCGGTGGGCGCAATGTCCTTCAGGCTGCCGCCGTAGGTACCAATGGCGGTGCGCACACCGCTGACAACAACAACTTCACGGCTCATGGGATGTCTCCAGTATTTTAAAAATGACAAAAATCAACAAGTTTGACCTTGCAAGTGTCGGGGTCAATGGCTACGTTGACCTGACAAAGAAATTTTCAAACTCCGGCAAGTTACTGTCCCTAACGCAGTTGCTCAGTCCCGGATGTCGGCCACGGACTTTTGACCAAAGTCAGGACGGGCGAGATATCCCAGCACCAGTGTTGCCGCATGGGACGGGCTGCTCAGCAGACCTCTTTCCTTGAGTTGCAAAAACGTTGACTGGTCCGGAAAAGCCTCCCCGGCTGCGCCACGCAACTGAATTTGCATGTCGGTGTCGATCACGCCAGGGGCCAAAGAGCAAACTTTGGCGCCGTTGGGCTTGAGGGCTTCGTCCAGTGCCATGCAGCGCGTGAAGTGGTCCATGCCTGCTTTGGCAGCGCAATACCCTGCTTGTGAGGCCATGGCATTGCGCCCCAGGCTCGAAGAAATGTTGAGCACCTTTCTTGGCATGGTCCATGTTTCAGTGGCGCCCAAAAACACCGCGCACAAGGCCATGGGCGCTTCCAGACCCACGCGCAACGCCTGTGCCAAATCGGCGGGACTCGATTGGCTAAGTGGCAGGATCGGGGGAATGGCGCCGGCGTTGTTGATCAGGGTCACGCTCGCCAAATCGGCTGCGTTTTGGCTTTGCAACCAAGTCTTCAAGCGATGACTGGCGCCTTCACCATCGGCCAAATCCTGGGTCCATTGCACCAAGGACACGTTGTTTTTTTGTGCCGCCGCTTGCAGGCTGGGGTTGGCGTGGCGCGAGATGCACAGCAGGCTGTTGCCTTCTTGCAGTAATTGCTCGGCGATGGCCAAGCCCATGCCCCGCGAGGCCCCGGTGAGGATGTAAAGGTGGTGTTTCATGGTGAGCATGGTAATAGGAAGGCCATGGCAATTCGGTGCTGAAGTTGACACGCCTGTGCCTTGGGGCAAGGCAGACCCATCAGACTTATCAATGCCCTTGCGCTGCCCGTATACGGTTGACTTGCAGGGGCGTGACTTCGCTAGCCTGGTTGCCCCACTGGGTGCGCAGGTGGGTGAGTACGGCCGAAATGTCGCGGTCGTCCAGCTCCAGCACAAAAGGGGGCATGCCAAATGGGCGGGGGTGGCCTTTGGTGACAGGGCCGTAGCCGCCGTACAACAGCACTTGCACCAGATTGGTCGGGTCCTTCATCAGCACAGCGCGGTTGCCTGCCAGGGACGGGTAGGCCACCTTGCCATCTGGGGTGTTGATGCCTTCGCCCTTTTCACCGTGACATTGCAGGCAATGGCGTTCGTACACCTTGGTGCCATGGTTGGCGACTTGCAGGCTGATGCGGGCTGGCTGGCGAGGACTCTGCAGGGCCTGCTCTGGGGCATTTTGTGCACGCGATTGCAAATAAACCGCCATGGCTTGCAGATCATTCGGACTAAGGTGTTGCAGGCTGTGTTGCACCACTTCGCCCATTGGGCCGTTGGTTTGAGCCGAGGCCGATGCACCGGTGCGCAACAGGCGCACGATCTCGGGCAGGGGTGTGCTGGCCAAGCCGGTTTCGGCGTCACGGGTCAGGTCGGGGGCGTACCAATTGACCACCGGCATCAGGCCGCCTGACAGATCATTGACCGCGCCACTCGCTCCGAGCGCATTGCGCGGGCTGTGGCATGCCGCGCAGTGGCCCAGACCCTCCACCAGGTAAGCACCACGGTTCCATTGGGCACTTTGCTGCTTGTCCACCACGAAGGGACTGGGCTCAAAGTACATGCTGCGCCAGACGGCCAGGGCCGCCTGAGTGCCCACGGGCCAGACCAGGCTGTGGGCGGGCTGTGGCTGGGCGACAGGGGCTTGGGTGTTCAGCCAGGCAAAAATCGCATCGCTGTCTTCGCGGGCGATGACACTGGTGTGGTTGTAAGGAAAGGCCGGGGTCAGCAAGCGCCCACCCTTGGAGCGGCCCAAGTGCAGGGCTTGCCAAAAATCTTGCGCATCCCATCGACCCAGGCCTGTCTGCGGATCGGGGGTGAGATTGCTGCTGTAGACACCACCAAAAGGCGTGTCGATGCGGCGTCCGCCTGCCAGTGCTGGCCCGCCCAGGCTGGTGTGACAAGCCATGCAGTTTCCCGCCAGGGCCAGGTAACGTCCCTGCTCGATTTGGGCTTCGGTCGTCATGCCCGAAAGGGCCGGGGCGTCTTTTTGGGGCAAAACCATGTCGCCCCAGTTGTCCCACACCACCCCTAAAGCGAGCACTCCAAGGCTGAGCAAAATGGTTTGGCCCAATCGCCGAAAGGGTTTTGCGGAAAGCATGAGGCGGTTCATGATCGGCCTCCGGCATTGGGCTTCGCTGGCTCCTGGGCAGACAGTTCGGGCGCGCTGCCACAGCGCAGCGCTTCTGGCAGCGCGGGGCCTGCAGGGGGGCGATCTGCTGCCTGAGTTTGAGGTGGTAAGGGCTGGCGTGCCAGCCAACTCGAAACAGCAATCAGGTCTGCAGCCGGCATGCGTTTGACCACTTTGGCCATGCAATCGGGGGCGTGGGCGCGGCGTTGCCCGGTCTGCCAGGCGCCCAACTGCGCGTTCAGGTAGTCCAGTGGCAAGCCAAGCAAGCCCGGCACGTTGGGCTGCACGCCTGTCAGACGCACGCCATGGCATTGCGTGCAAGCGGGCAGACCACGTGCGGGGTCGCCTTGGGTCACCAGCTGCTGGCCTTTGGCCAGGCGTTCGGGCGAGATGGGATTGTTGGCCGTGGGGGGCGGGTAGGGCAGTTTCAGGTTGGCGAAGTACTGGGCCATTTCGCCCAGATAGTCGTCGGCCAAGGGGTTGACCAGACGCGCCATCAGGTCGTAATGGCGTCGGCCTTGCGCAAAATTGCGCAGCTGGTTGTGCAGGTAGCCTGCCGGCTTGCCTGCCAGGCGCGGGTAAAAGCCATCGGGTCCAGCGCGGCCCTGGTCGCCGTGGCAGGCGGTGCAGGCACGGGTGCGTTCGGCCATATCGTCGGCAAACCGGCCAGGGGTTTGGGCGCCGGCCAGGCCCGTGGCAAGAACACCGACTGTCCAGACAAGCCCTGCAAAAAACCAGGTTCGCCCCTTCTTGAAAGTGTTGGCAGCTTGACCGCCAAGGACGTTCAGGTGATGTGCCAACGGATAATTCATGCTGCTCAAAGACGTCCTCATGTGTTGAAGATAACCGAAGCGGCGACAATGTCTGGTTTTGCGCCGAAAGACCTGGTTTTTCAGCACGTTTTTTTCCTTTCAAGTTCAAGCCATGTCCGATATCCAAGTCCGATTTGCCACCCTTCAAGACGCCCCCGCAGTGGCCGCACTGCATGTGAGCGCCTGCCGCGCTGCCTACGCTGGCCAGGTGCCTGATGCGCATTGGGACGCCACCCCCATGCCCAAACGTGTGTCCTTCTGGAAAGAAGCGATTGAATACGGTGAGCCGCAAGTCATGGTGGCCATCGATGACCGTGAGGTGGTCGGTTTTGTCGGATTTGACCGTTCACGCGACCCCAAATCCAAAAATACAACAGGCGAAATCTGGGCCATTTACGTGGCCCCCGACCGTTTGGGGCAAGGTATTGGCCTGGCCTTGTGGGACGCGGCACTCGAAGGCCTGGAAGAAGAGGGTTGCACGGAGGTCACCGTCTGGTTGCCGCTTTTGCATGAGAAAACCTTGCGTTTCCACGATTTGGCGGGTTTCAAGCGCGAAATGAACACCGCCCGCACCGTGCCACTGGGGGGCGTGAAGATTGAAGAAGTCCGGCTCAAGCGCAAGCTCAGTTGATGGCCTGACCCCATGACCGCAAGCAGCTTGGGCAGCCGCATTTTGTTGGCGCCCATGGAAGGGCTACTTGACCACACCTTGCGTGACATGCTCACGCGTGTGGGTGGTGTGGACTTGTGCGTGTCGGAGTTCATCCGGGTCACCAACACCGTACTGCCACGCCGAGCCTTCATTCGCGTGGCGCCTGAATTGCTGAACAAAAGTTGCACCCCCGCAGGGGTGCCGGTCCGTGTGCAGTTGCTGGGCTCAGACCCAATTTGCCTCGCAGACAATGCGGCCGCATTGGCCGAACTGGGACCTGCCGGCATTGATTTGAATTTCGGCTGCCCCGCCAAAACAGTGAACCAGCACCGGGGTGGCGCGGTCTTGCTGGATGAGCCCGAGTTGGTGGGGCTCATCGTGGCTGCTGTGCGCCGTGCAGTGCCGGCGCACATCCCGGTGTCGGCGAAGATGCGCCTAGGCTTCAACGATGACCGACGCGCCGAGGACTGCGCACAGGCCATTGAGGCTGCCGGTGCCAGCGATCTGGTCGTGCATGCCCGAACCAAGGCTCATGGCTACCGGCCGCCCGCTTACTGGGACCGTATTGCCGATTTGCGCCAGCATGTGCGATTGCCCATGGTGGCCAATGGCGAAATCTGGACTTTGTCAGATGCATTGCGTTGCCGCGAAGTGACCGGGTGTGAGCGGCTGATGATCGGGCGTGGCATGGTGGCCGACCCGGGTCTGGCTTTGGCCATTGCGCACCACGATTCAGTGCAGACAGGAACGTCGATCGGGGAGCCCGTGACCTGGGCACACATCGTGGTGTTGATGCGCCTGTTCTGGCAGGGCATCAGCCAGCGGGTGGCGCCTCGGCACCGCGCGGGGCGGCTCAAGCAATGGCTCAATTATTTGCGGCGGGTCCACCCACAGGCACACGAGGCGTTTGACCAACTGCGTCTGATGCATGACCCCGCCGCCATTGCGCAGTGGCTGGACGCACAAAACTTGCCAGAATCTTCAGAAAAGATCGGTAAGACTGAAATTTGCGCCTGAGGTTGGTGCTTTGTCGTCCAGTGGCTGTGCAGTCCACTGAAACGGATCAAGGCTTGTTCAAGCCTGCGGGTGGCGCGCCAGGTGTGTGGCGACTTCAGTGCGGAGCGTCTCCAGCTGGGGGGCCAATTGGTTGTAGGCTGCACGGACATCAGTGGGTTCAGCGTGCTTGCTCATTTGCTCAACACGCACGACCAGTTCAACCAGGCTGTCAACGCAGAACACAGGCGTGAATCCTTTCAGCTGGTGCAACACGCGGTTCACACCATGCATGTCATCATTTTCCAACAATGCCTGAATACGCGGCAGGTCTTCGCCCAAAGTCTGGTGCAAGGTGTTCAACAAGGACAAAACCCCGTTGGCATCGCCAATGAATTCGATCGCCCGTTCAACAGACAGATAAATGGGGGCAGTTGTTTCGTTCATGAATGCTGGAGATGATCTATTAGTGTTACAAATTGTAATAGTTAATCTTGACCCAGCAAAGCTGCCAAACCCAATTCTGGCTCAAAGCGCTTGTTTTTGAACATCAGGCGGGTCGGGCCGGGAAACGCCGATCGCGCCACCGAATGCCGTGGGTCACCGGGGTAGCAAATGGTTCGGACGCCGTCTTGGTCGAAGGGTTCTGGCTCCACCACGGGGGGGCGGCGGCTTTGGGCTTCTGTCAGCGCACTTTGGGTGTTCTGGTGTCTGCCAAGCTGAACCAGACCCATGATTTGCGGCGGTGCCAGCTCGATTTGGTGGTCCCAGTAGCGGACCAGCGCCTCGCGCGGTGTAATCCACAGCGCTTCAGTGGTCTCATGGTTGTCGTGTTCGGCGGTTTGACCTTCGGGCACCCGGGTGATGAAAAAACGGGTGTCAAAGCGTTTGTGGGTGACGGATGACTGTCGGGGTGTGATCCAACGGGTCCAGGGCACCAGGGTGTCGGTGGACAAGCGAAGCGAAAGGTTTTGAAAGGCCTCTGACCAGCTTTGCCCGCTGGCCAAAGCGTCTTGCAAGGCTTGCAGGTCCGGGCTGTCATCGCTGGTTTGGCCCAATAAGATGCGGCACTCTTCAAACGCCTCGCGAATAGCCGCCACAAAAAGGCCCGCAGCCCGTTCAGCGCTCAGATCTGGCTCGGCCAGTCGCTGGTGCAAGGTGCCGATATCCTGGCTCAGTTGGGCCAGCAAACCAGGACTTTGGTCAGCCGCGTCGAGTTTGCCACCCGGAAACACATAGGCGCCACCCAACACGTTGGACGCCTGGTGGCGCCGGAGCAAAAGCACTTGCATGCCTTGTGCACTGTCGCGCAGCAAGACCACCGAAGCAGAGTCCAGAGGTGCGGTGGTGATGATGTTGGTGTTGAGTTCCATGGCGGGGTGTCAATCGTGCAACACAACACAATGGCTGGCTGCTTTAAAGTCGAACAAAGCTTCTCTGAGTTACCAGATTAGCAGATGGTGCTGTTCGGCCCTGTCACCCACTCACAAGCCATCAATCCAAGGAAAAATAAATGAGCATCGAATTCAAAGGCCGCGTTGCGATCGTCACGGGCGCAGGGGGGGGCTTGGGCAAACAGCATGCTCTGGCCCTGGCAGCACGCGGCGCCAAAGTGCTGGTGAATGACTTGGGCGGCGATGTGCACGGGGTGGGTGGATCGGTTTCGGCGGCGCAGGCCGTGGTCGATGAAATTCGCGCAGCCGGGGGTGAGGCCATGGCCAACGGCGCATCGGTCACCGATTTTGATGCCGTGAAAGCCATGGTCCAGCAGGCGGTGGACGCTTGGGGCCGGGTGGACATTTTGGTGAACAACGCCGGCATCTTGCGCGACAAAAGTTTTGCCAAGATGGAACTGGCTGACTTCAGGCTGGTGATGGACGTGCACGTCATGGGCGCGGTGCATTGCACCAAGGCCGTTTGGCCCATCATGCAGGCGCAAAACTACGGCCGTGTGGTGATGACCACCTCTTCCAGCGGTTTGTACGGCAACTTTGGCCAAGCCAATTACGGTGCGGCCAAGATGGCGGTGGCGGGCTTGATGCAGACCCTGTCCATCGAGGGTGAAAAGCACAACATTCGGGTGAACTGCCTGGCCCCCACTGCCGCTACCCGCATGACCGAAGGCCTGATGCCAGAGCAAGTGCTCAAGGCTTTGGAGCCCAGCGCCGTGGTGCCCGCCATGCTGGTGATGGCCAGCGAAGAGGCACCCAACCGCACCATTATCTGCGCCGGTGCAGGCAGCTTTGAGGTAGCGCACATCACCCTGACTCAGGGCATACACCTGGGCACCGGCCCTGATGCAGCCGAGCGCTTGGCTGCGGCCATGGCGCAGGTCAAGGACCGCCAAGGCGAGTTGGTGCCGCTGTCGGGTTCTGCGCAAGGCGCACTGGAAGTGGACAAGGCGATGAAGGCTCACCGAGCCTGACCTTCGAGCATCAGGTGCTCACAGGTGGTGCTCAGGTGCTGGCGGGCATGGGGGTGCTGCGTCGGGTTTTGAAAATATTGTTTTGAAAAATGTGCTTTCCACCAAGGCCCGCGCAGTAAGAACAAACAGTCGGTTCAACCGTGTTGCACCTCGTACTTGAATATGCGGGGTATAAGGGAACGCGGATCTTCAACACGTTGGTCACACACGGAGAAAAAAATCAATGACAGCCCAACCGCTTTGCTTTTCGGTTGATTCAGAAAAGTTGGTCAAACTCGGTGCCCATTACCTGCACTCGGGCGAGGGTTCTGCGGCCTTGAAAGCAGGGCATCTGTCGAGTGATGAACGACTGTTTTTGAGTATTTTGCGGACGCCTTTGCTCAATGAAAACTTGTTTCTGAAAAACAAAAAAATCATTGAAATTGGCCAAAAGTTCGAGGACGCTTATTTTGTGGTTCATGGAGAGGTGCAAATTCAGCGCGGCAACAAGATTCACATGCTGGGGGCTGGTTCCGTACTGGGTTTAGCAGAGGGCATGGCTGGCTTGGCATCAAGATATACAGCGGTTGCTTTAACTTCAGTGCAAGTCAAGATCATTTCATTCCACAAAGTTAATCAAATTGTAAAAGTTCTTCCAGCAGAATTGCGTTTGATCATGGCCACGATCATCAAGCGAAATTTGACAACCATTTAACACTCTGAAAAACCACCATGAGTAATTTTATTCTTGAAGAATTCAGTGATGGTCAGACGATTTTCAAGTTAGGAGATCCTGCAACGGACCTGTATTTTCTGAAAAAAGGCCAGGTGGAACTGCTTGATCAAAAGGGTCAGGTTTTTGGGGCCATTCCAGAGGGGCAATCTTTTGGTGAGGCAGCCATTTTGTCTGGCGGTATAAGAAATGCAACTGTTTGCGCCAAAGGAGACGTGGTCTGCAAAAAAATCAACAATATAGAAGCCGTCAATTTGCTTTGCTCCTTTTCCCCATTGTTTGTGGTGGTCATGGAGGCGCTTTTGTTGCAGCAATCCATGAACAATGCCATCAAAAGAGATTAAAGACTTGTCAGTTTTCAAGGAGGTCACTTGAATCTTTTTCTGGATAAAAAGGCCGCAAGTTGGAATTCTTGTTTGGATCATGCATGGATGACGCTGCGTGCTTCATGGCCGCAACACTGGGTGGGCTTGCCGAAAGTCATGCAAGAGTGCATTGAATTCATGGATTTTCGAGACAGTGAATTGACGTCAGAGGTGAAACAAATGCTTTCAGCGGCCCTGGAAGTGTCTGAAGCCTTTGAAATAATGTATTCGAATGCAGCCCATATCCATGAGCCCAATTACCACAATCGTCTTCATACCGCTGATGTGTCAGTGGCCATGTCTTTGCAAATGCTCATAGAAACCGAGCAGTTTCATTCACGAAAACCAGCATGGATGGCGGCTGGCTTGCTGACCGCAGCCGTGCATGATTTCGAACACCCTGGACGTATCAACACAAACCCCGCAGAGATTGAAAAAAAATCCTTGGCAGCCGTGATGCCCATTTTGGAAAAACACCATATCCCAATAATTTGGATTGACCGGATTAAATATGCCGTAGAGCGATCGGATTTTTCAATGATGAGAGCAAATCATTTGAGAGTTGAAAATCAGATTTTTGAATGGTCTCAAGACTGGTTAACAATTTTGTTGAATGAAGCCGATATCATGGCCAGCTGTATCTCTGAATTCAGTGAGGATTTAAGTTTGGCCTTGTCTGAGGAGTGGAAATTCATTGATTATTCCGCTTATAAAACCATTGCGACCGAAACCGGTCAACTGAATTTTTTGCAAAATGTTATTTTCTCAAGCCCTTCATCCCATGTATTGAATGTTAAAAATAAAATTAATCAAAAAATCAATGCCTTCACTTCTTCAGGCCAGTCCTGACAATGCAAGTCAGACCCAAGCCGAAACGGTGCGGCGCTCGGGTTCAGAGCAGGGAACGCTGGGGTTGGTAAAGACACTGGCCACCATCCTTTGAGCTGATAACGCTAGGTGGCCTGGGCCTTTAACAGGCTGCTGAAATACTCCCATGTTTAGGTCCACGCCGAGCCCCTGAGAAACGTTAATTGTTGAGCAACTACACGGACACATGATGCGCGGCGCTGACACCTTCACCGAGAGCCTTTTCACGATGCG
>NZ_NESK01000027.1 GCF_003063415.1 Limnohabitans sp. 2KL-17 | reverse complement strand
GAAGGCACTGATCGCATCCAAGGCACCACATGCGAACGACTTCACCAACCAGCGGGTGCGCAAGGGAGGTGAGGTTGACCCGGCCCTGCGCTCGAAGAATCGCAACAAGTCCAAGGTACGCGCCCGGGTGGAGCACGTCTTCGCAGTGGTCAAGCGGCTGTGGGGCTTCACCAAGGTGCGCTATCGCGGCCTGGCCAAGAACGCCACGCGCTCGTTCGTGGCCTTGGGTCTGGCCAACATCTACTTAGCGCGTGGACGCCGCATGGCATGAGTGCGTCTTCAGAGCGCGCAATGCGCGTGTCTGGCGTGAAAAGGCCAGAAATACGGGCCGAAATTGGGCCGCTTCGCCCATCACATCTCGCATCATGCAATCAACTAGCAACATATCGCTGAATTCGGTGGCTTGTTCAGCGTAGCCCTAGGTCGAGAAGATCGACGTACTCTTCCATGGTTTTGGCATTCTGGCTGTAAGTGGTGCCAATGCGGCCAATCGAGGAAACCCCCAAAGCGATGAGGTCGCAATCGGCTTGGGTGCTATAGCCCTGAAAATTACGGTGCAAACGCCCTTGCCTTTTAGCCACTGCCAATGTGTCTTCGGGCAAGGCGAAATGGTCCATGCCAATGTAAACGTAGCCAGCAACGGTCAAGCTTTCCAGCGAGCGAGACAGCATGACCACCTTGTCACTGCCGGAAGGCAGATCTTCGGCATGAATACGGCGCTGTGGCTTGAAACGTTCAGGCAGATGCGCGTAAGCATACAAAGCTATTCGGTCCGGTCGCAAGCTGTTGACCAGAGACAAAGTGCGATCAAAGGATTCAGGTGTTTGTAAGGGCAAGCCGTAAATCAGATCCAGGTTGACCGACTCAAAACCCAGGCGACGCGCCGCCTCGACCAATTGAAAGACCTGCTCGGCTGGCTGGATGCGATGAACCGCCTTTTGCACAGCCGGGTCAAAGTCCTGCACGCCAAAACTCAAACGGTTGAACCCCAACTCAGCCAACATGGCCAGACGGTTTTCGTCCACGGTGCGGGGGTCTACCTCCACCGAATATTCACCACCGGGCACAAAATCAAAGTTTTGACGCAACATCGTCATCAGTTGGCGCAGTTCGTCATCGCTCATGAAGGTTGGCGTGCCACCGCCTAGATGCAGCTGGCTAACTGTTTGGCCTGGACCCAGATGCCGCGTGTGCAGTGCCACTTCCTTGCTCAGGTAGCGCAAATAATCGGCCGATCGCTCTTTGTGTTTGGTGATGATTTTGTTACAGGCGCAGTAGTAGCAGAGCGACTCACAAAACGGGATGTGCACATACAAGGACAGCGGCAATTGTTTGCCCACCCTGCCCGACTGACGCTGATCCAGGGCCTGCGCGTAGTCGGCCGCACCGAAAGCGTCAACAAAACGGTCTGCTGTTGGGTAAGAGGTGTACCTCGGGCCTGGCTCATCGAAGCGGGTCAACAATTCAGGTGTGATGTCGGACAAGTGGCTGCCCCTTGATTCAAATGTGTGCAAGCAACGTTTCACTGTGACAGTTTGCTTTTGCATGCGTGTTGACCCAAGTCAAAAGGAATACTTGTTTTTGGTGATTTGCCGCATCGAAAGGGTAAGCCCCCAACTTATGGCATTTTTTCGGTTTAAGCTCAAGGCTTGATCCAAGGCAAATCCTCCATGAGATAAACCATGAATCCCCAAGCCATCAAAGTCGCCTGCTCCAATTGCAACCTGCGCGAGTTGTGCATGCCCATGGGCCTGAGCGAACAGGACCTGAACCGTCTCGATGATTTGGTCGCTGTGCGGCGCAAAATAAAGCGGGGAACCACCTTGTTCACGAACGGAGAAAAATTCTCCTCGCTCTACGCCATACGTACTGGTTTTTTCAAAACTTGTCTGGCCACTGAAGATGGGCGCGATCAAGTGACGGGTTTCCAGATGGCAGGCGAGATCATTGGCTTGGACGGTATCGTGAATGACCAGCACAGTTGTGATGCCGTAGCGCTCGAGGACGCCGAGGTCTGCGTGATGCCTTTTGACCGCATTGAAGAAATTTCACGTGAAGTGACAGCGCTACAGCACCACGTGCACAAGATCATGAGCCGCGAAATCGTACGAGAGCACGGGGTCATGCTGCTGCTGGGGAGCATGCGGGCAGAAGAAAGACTGGCAGCCTTTTTGCTCAATTTGGTGCAACGTCTGCACGCTCGTGGTTTTTCACAGTCAGAGTTGATCCTGCGCATGACCCGCGAAGAAATTGGCAGCTACCTGGGATTGAAGCTGGAAACCGTCAGCCGGACGTTCTCCAAATTTGTCGAGGACGGTACCGTCGAGGTCAAGCAAAGACATGTTCGCATTTTGGACACCGACGCCCTGCAGCGCTTGGTGACTAATCACAACCACTGCCATTGAAGCCCAGTCATTTGCCACTGCACTGGCCCAATGGCATGCGCGAATCTGTGCGTTTCAGTTCAACAGCGACCATCTCCTTGGCGCGCACAGTCGATGGGCCTTTCGTCAGTGGGCACAGGGCAACGGTTGACCTCAAAGGGTGACACCGATAACAGCGCTGTCAGCCCACTAGACAGCATGGTCAAAATCCAAAAAGCAAAAAAAGCCAGCGTGTAAACGCCTTGGCGAGACATAGCCAATGGGTGGCCAAACCACTGCAAGTCCTGCGGATCGACCAGTCCGAAGACCAGCATCTCCAGCAAACCTGCCACCAAAAAAGCAGGCCATGCGACCCACATCATTCTTTTTGCCAACATGTTGGTCTCCTCGAAACCACTCAAGGTTTTTTATTGGAATCGGGTGATGGCAACGTGCCCGTTGCTGCATGGTTTCTGGCCTGCATGGCGGGCGCCAAAGTGGTACGGGCATCGAGAGTTTTCAGGTCGGCTTCGACATTGGACTGGGTCAACACCGGGTCTTGCCCATGAGCAGCCAAGTAAAACGTGATGAAAGAAGCCACCACCACGACCAGCGGACCCGAGATCACGAGCCAGACATGACCGTATGACCACCAGGGCTGCTTTGTTGATTTTGAATCGGTTGAATTTGACATGCACAAGCCTTTGTAAAAGAATCAACGAGGCACCAGAAAGACCGATTTTTCCTGAAGCTCTGACAGCACCTGTCCACCCTCATTCACCGAATGAATTGTGAACACAATCGGGTGTGAACCAGCGGGTGCCGAATCGTAAGGCAACTGCAAACGCACCAAAACCCACAGCGATTCAGTCGATGCAACCCGCACGTCGCGCGCTGTGACAAGAGACAAATTGGGCAGCCCTTGAACATTCAATCGGAAATCAAGCGGTCTTTCGGCGGCATTCATGATTTGCAGGCGGTAAACATTTTCGATATTGCCGCCGCTCACGATTCGGGCAAGGGACGCACGGTCTCGCTCCACATCGACCTTGAACGGTTTGCGCAAACCAAGACTGGTCAGCAGGGCTGCGACCACCACCAGCAAAATAATAATGTAAAGCAGCACCCGAGGCCGAAACACATGGCGCATGGTTTGTTCTGACGTCCAGTGATTCTTCATGGCATTTTCGGTGGAATATTTGACCAGGCCACGCGGATAGCCCACTTTGTCCATCACGGTATCGCACACGTCGGCACAGGCACCGCAACCAATGCATTCGTATTGCAAGCCTTGGCGAATGTCGATGCCGGTTGGACACACCTGAACGCACAGACTGCAGTCCACGCAGGAGCCCAGCCCGAGCGCGGCCGGATCGGATTTTTTGGATCGCGCACCCCGGGGTTCACCACGCTCTGCATCGTAGGTGACGATCAAGGTGTCCTTGTCGAACATGGCGCTTTGAAATCGCGCATAGGGGCACATGTATTTGCAGACTTGCTCGCGCATGAAGCCGGCGTTGCCGTAGGTGGCAAAGGCGTAAAAGAACACCCAAAACACTTCCCATGAGCTCATGTTGCCCAGAAAAAACGACATGCCCAAATCATGGATGGGCGTGAAATAGCCCACAAAGGTGAAGCCCGTCCACATGGAAATGGTCAGCCAAACGATGTGCTTGTACCACTTCTTGAACAGTTTTTCGGTCGACATGTTGGCGTCATCGAGCTTGATGCGGGCTGTGCGATCCCCCTCGATCTTGCGCTCAACCCACATGAAAATTTCGCTGTACACCGTTTGTGGACAGGCATACCCGCACCACAAGCGACCGGCAACGGCCGTGAACAGGAAAAGTGAAAATGCCGAGATCACCAGGATCGCGGTCAGGTAAATGAAGTCCTGCGGGTACAGGACCAAACCAAAAATATAAAAACGCCGAGCGCCCAAGTCAAAAAGCACGGCTTGGCGTTGGCCCCATTCAAGCCAAGGCAAGCCGTAAAAAACCAGTTGTGTGATGACCACCATGATCCAGCGCCATTTGGCAAAAATGCCATGCACGCTGCGAGGGTAAATTTTTTGGGTCGCCTCGTAAAGCGACCTCATCTGCACCTCATCCGCAACACCAGGCGCACCGACCACAGGGACAATGGGCACGATCTTGCGAGGCGTTTTTTCCTGGGGGTCCAAAATGATTTGCTTTCAATGCACAGGACGCCCAACAAGGGCGTCCGGACTCAGTGACTCTGTTCACCTGTCGCCTTATTTGCCGGTGGGCACTGCCTTGTTCGACAAGGCCCAAACATAAGACGCCAGCACATGGATCTGGCCTTCGGTTAATTTGTCTGCCTGGGACGGCATTTGGTTGACCTTGCCGTTGTTGATCATGTTCACGATGGCGTTCTCTCCCCAGCCATGCAGCCAGATGTCGTCGGTCAGGTTGGGGGCACCCAGCGCGTGATTGCCTTTGCCGTCCATGCCATGGCAAGCCGCGCAGACACCGAACTTGGGCTTGCCCAAAGAAGCACGCAAAGAGTCGTGTGGACTGCCCGAAAGGCTGAGCACATAGTGCGCCACGTTGCGAATGTCTTCGGGTGAGCCAACCGCGGCGCCTAAGGCCGGCATGTTGCCGTTGCGACCTTGGACCAGTGTGGCCTTGATGATCTCGGGGGTACCACCGTAAAGCCAATCAGCGTCCGCCAGATTCGGGAAGCCTTTACTACCGCGGGCGTCCGAACCATGGCACTGGGCGCAATTGTTCATGAACAATCGATTGCCGATGGCTTGTGCCTGAGGGTCTTTGGACACATCTTCAGGGGACATGCCCGAAAACTTGGCATACAAAGGGGCCACTTCGGCATTGGCCTTGGCCACCTCTGCATCGTATTGACCCGCGGATGTCCAGCCAAACTTTCCAGGAAGATTGCCAACGCCCGGGTACATGGCCAGATAAACCAGCGCAAACACAATGGTGATGACAAACAGACCCACCCACCAACGTGGCAAGGGGTTGTTCATCTCGCGCAGGTCGCCGTCCCATACGTGGCCAGTGGTGTTGTCATTGGCGGTCATAGCCTTTGCTTTTCCGCTGAACCAGAGCAGGATCAGGCAGGCGATGATGCTGACCAGCGTGATGCCGGCCACATACAAGTGCCAGAAATTGCTGATGAAGCCACTCATTTTTTATTCCTTTGATTTTTTATGTGCTGAGGACAATTCAGTCATCCTGCCGAAAAGGCAGCTGTGCGGCTTCGTCAAAGTCGGCACGGTTGCGCCGAGACAAAGCCCACCACACGATGGCCAGGAAAATGGCAAAGGTCACAACAGTCACGATAGAGCGCAAGGTATTGATGTCCATGTTCTGCTCCGTTTATTTGCGATGAATGCCCATGCCTTGCAAGTAGGCAATGACCGCGTCCATTTCGGTCTTGCCCTTGACGTCTTCTGAGGCTTTGGCAATTTCTTCATCGCTGTAGGGCGCGCCCAGAGTGCGCAAGCCTTTCATGTGCGTCGGCAAACTGGCGGCGTCCACAGGGGTTTTTTCAAGCCAGGAATAGGCGGGCATGTTGGATTCCGGCACCAGGTCACGCGGGTTATTCAGGTGGATGCGGTGCCATTCATCGCTGTAGCGACCGCCCACACGCGCCAAATCTGGACCGGTGCGTTTGGAGCCCCACTGGAAGGGGTGGTCATACACAAACTCACCCGCTACCGAATAAGCGCCATAGCGCAATGTTTCGGCTCGGAAGGGGCGGATCATCTGCGAGTGACAGTTGTAGCAACCTTCACGCACATAAACATCGCGCCCGGCCACTTGCAGCGCGTTGTAAGGCTTGAGGCCTGCCAGTGGCTGGGTGGTGGACTTCTGGAAGAACAAGGGCACGATCTCGACCATGCCGCCAACCAGCAACACAACCAGGATCAGCACGATCATCAGGAAGTTGTTGGTCTCGATTTTTTCATGGGACAGACCGCCCGTTTTTGGATTTTGAGACATTTTCTATTTCTCCTCAGGCGTGGGCTGCCAGCATGGGAATCTGAACCTCGACGGAGCGACCCTGAGTCGCTGTCTTGAACACGTTCCACAACATCACGCACATGCCGCCCAGGTACAACAAGCCGCCAACCAGACGCAACACATAGAACGGGAAAGTGGCTTTCACCGACTCGACAAATGTGTAAGTCAAGGTGCCATCCGCATTGACTGCACGCCACATGAGGCCTTGCATCACACCGGCAATCCACATCGCCGCGATGTAAATCACGATGCCGATGGTGGCGGTCCAGAAGTGCAGTTCAATGGCTTTGACGCTGTACATCTTTTTCTGGCCGAACAAGCGGGGAATCAGGTAATACATCGAGCCCATGGTCACCAGACCCACCCAACCCAAGGCGCCGGAGTGCACGTGGCCCACGGTCCAGTCGGTGTAATGGGACAAGGCGTTGACGGTCTTGATGGACATCATCGGACCTTCGAAGGTCGACATACCGTAGAAAGACAGGGAAACGATCAGGAAACGCAAGATCGGATCGTCTCGCAGTTTGTGCCATGCGCCTGAGAGGGTCATGATGCCGTTGATCATGCCGCCCCAGCTGGGCGCCAACAGAATCAACGAGAAAACCATGCCGATCGACTGTGTCCAATCTGGCAAGGCGGTGTAGTGCAAGTGGTGGGGACCCGCCCACATGTAAGTGAAGATCAGCGCCCAGAAGTGCACGATCGACAGCCGATACGAGTACACGGGGCGCTCAGCCTGCTTGGGAATGAAGTAATACATCATGCCCAGGAAGCCTGCGGTCAGAAAGAAGCCTACTGCGTTGTGGCCGTACCACCACTGAACCATGGCGTCTTGCACACCGGCGTAAGCCGAATAAGACTTCATCATGCCCACGGGCAGCGCAGCGCTGTTGACCAGGTGCAACAAGGCCACGGCAATGATGAAAGCGCCAAAGAACCAATTGGCCACATAGATGTGCCGAACCTTGCGTGTGCCGATGGTGCCAAAGAAAACAATGGCAAACGAGACCCACACCAAGGTGATCAGGATATCAATTGGCCACTCCAGCTCTGCGTACTCCTTGCCACTGGTGTAACCCAAAGGCAAGGTGATGGCTGCCATCAAGATAACGAGCTGCCAACCCCAAAAGGTGAAAGCAGCCAGTTTGTCGTTGAACAAACGGACGTTGCAGGTGCGCTGCACCACGTAATAGGCTGAAGCGAACAAACCGCAACCACCAAATGCAAAAATTACCGCATTGGTGTGCAGTGGGCGTAAACGGCCATAACTGAGCCATGGAATGCCCAGGTTCAACTCGGGCCACGCAAGTTGGGCCGCGATGATCACGCCAACCAGCATGCCCACCACACCCCAAACCACCGTCATGATGGCGAACTGCCGTACAACCGTATCGTTGTACGAGGTCGCCTGCATATTGGCAAATTTCATTTTCACCTCTTCTTGTTTTCAAACCAATGAAGAAGTTTGACGGGATATACACCGAGGCCAATTGATCAATATCAATCGTTTCGCAATATTCGTTCGCCTTCTGCCTCAATGTCCTCAAATTGCCCCCGGTGAATGGCCCACCAGAGCCCCGCCAAGATGAAAAACACCAAAGCCACTGACAAAGGGATCAATAAATAAAGAATGTCCATGGCGTGCTCCAGATGTCGAATTGCTGAGTTTGGACGTCAGTGTTGGGGTTTATTTCAAAGCAGCGATGTCGTCTTGCGCCAAGCGCATGGCATTGAGCACCACCAGCAGTGAACTGAGTGCCATGCCCAGACCGGCAGCCCAAGCGGGCAACCAGCCCACCAATGCCAAGGGCACACAAGCAGCGTTGTAAACAGCTGCCCAGACCAGGTTCTGTTTGACAATTCGCAAGGTCTGACGGCTTCGCAACACGGTGCTCACCAGTACCCCCAACTGCCCGCCCATCAACACAAAGTCGGCTTTTGACTGCGCCAGGGGCAAAGCCTGACCCAGAGCAAAAGACACATCAGCACCTGCTAGCACAGGGCCATCGTTCAAGCCGTCGCCCACCATGGCCACTCGGTGGCCTTGCGCCTGGTATTTTTTCAGGGCTTGCAATTTATCTTGCGGCTGGCAGTGGCCCATGGCGTCGGAAATTCCAACAAATTGGGCCACCTTGCTCACAGCGGTTTGGCCGTCCCCCGACAAAATTTTCAGGGATAAGCCCATGTTTTTCAGTGCGTTGACGACGGCCAATGCCTCGGGGCGAACCTCTTCTGCCAGTTCAAACGTGGCCATCCAGCCTTGGTCGTCGGCAAGGCTGACTTGTAAATGTGGTCCACCGGGTATTGGCGACTCACAATAAACAGCGGATCCCAGTCGCAAGTTCATCGCAACTTGACCGGGCGCCTGCAACACACCACGAACGCCCTGTCCGGCCTGTTCAGATACACCCTGCGCCACCAAGGCGTCCAGGTCAGGCAAGCGACCCGCAGCTTCGGCCTGACGCCGCGCCTGCGACCACAAGGCTCTGGACACCGGGTGCAAAGAGTGACGCGCCAAGCCAGAGGCCCACGCCAGGGCTTTGTCAGCCTCCACGCCCACACGGGTATGGACATGAACCACCTCAAAGGCGTCCCGTGTCAAGGTGCCTGTTTTGTCAAAAATAACAGTGTCGATGCTCGCCAGGTTTTGCAAGGCTTCCAGTCGACGCACCAGCACGCCTCCACGCGCCAATGCGCCCGCAGTGGCCAGCATCGCAGCGGGTGTGGCCAAGGACAAGGCACATGGACATGTCACGATCAGAACAGCCACGCCCACCATCAAGGCATGGGCTGGATCGGTGCGCCAACCGTAAATGACGGCTGCCAAAGATGCCAGCAAAACGGCAAGCAAAAAGGGCTTGGCCCAACGGTCCACCAGCAAGGCCATGGCAGGCTTGGACACCGAGGCGCTTTCCATCAAAGCCACGATCTGGGCATAACGGGTGGCAGCCCCTAGCTGTTCAATGCGTACTTCCAGGGTGCCGCTCAGGTTGTAACTGCCTGCGATGACCCGGTCACCCACTCGACGAACCAGGGGCAGCGACTCTCCGGTGAGCAATGCCTCATCCACCTGGGTTTGCCCTGCAAGCACCAGACCATCCCCCGCAAAGGCTTCGCCAGGCAAGACCTTGATCACATCGCCCACAGTCAGGCCGCGTATGGAGATGCGCTCCCATTCGCCATCCGATCGGCGCTTGCGCACGCTGTCGGGCAAGCGATTGAGAACCGCTTCCAGTGCGCCTGCCGTGCGGTCTCGCAATCGCAACTCAAGCCATCGGCCCATGAGCAAAAAGAAAACGAACATGGTGAGTGAGTCGAAATAGACTTCTCTGCCAAAGGGCCCCTCCGGCTCAAAAGTGGCCAGGCTGCTGACTGCAAAAGTCACCACCATGCCCAGTGCCACGGGTGAATCCATGCTGATCTGACGCTCACGTAAATCTCGCCATGCATTGCCCAAAAATGGGGCGCAAGAAAAAAACATCACCGGCAAGGACAACACCCAGGATGCCCAGCGGAGCAAATGCATGGCTTCAGCGGAGATCTCACCTGGCGCAGAGAGGTAGGCCGGTGTGGCGTACATCATCACCTGCATCATGCACATGGCCGCCACGGACAAACGCCAGACCATGCGGCGCGACTCCTGTCGGCGTCGTTCGTGGGCATGCGCATCGTTGGCGGGCACTGCCTTGTAGCCAATGCGCTCGACCGACTGCATCCATTCAGAGGGCCTCGTTTGCTGTGGTGACCAGACCACCTGTCCCCGATGGCTGGCTGAGCTGATCTGGACTTCGCGTACGCCCGGTACAGCCCGCAATGCGTCTTCAAGGGAGATGGCGCAGGCAGCGCAATGCATGCCTTCAAACACCACACTGGAGCGCAAACAATCGGGCACGGTTTGATCGGGCAAGCTGAACTCATCCCATGCTTCGGGTGTGTCCAGCAATTTCAGGCCCTCGGCGTCCTGGTTTGGCAGAACCATCAACCTGTCGATGGGGGCAACAGTTGTTGGTGTCAGGGTTGGCAAAACATTGACGTGTGTCATGTTCAAAGCATACGGCAGGTGAACAAATGAAAGCTTGACGTGCATCAATTGAAGAGGCCCGCCCCTCTTTTATGCTGGGTCACTTTCCATCAATCAGGAGCACTCCATGTACCAACGCATTCTCGTGGCCACCGACGGTTCCACTTTGTCCAAAAAAGCGGTGACGAGTGCCATCGCGCTTGCTGCGACTTGCGGAGCAGAATTGGTCGCTCTCAAGGTGGTGCCGCGCTACCCTCAAGCCTATTTTGAAGGCAGCATTCCCTTGTCGGCTGAAGAGATCTCACGCGTTGAAAAGCAATGGAATGAATCGGCCATGGTGCAACTGAGTGCTATTGAAAAGGCTGCCAAGGCCAAAGGTGTAGTGGCCAAGGCGATGACAGTGAAATCAGATGTCATCTCGGACGCCATCATTGCAGCTGCAAAAAAACAGAAGGCCGACCTGATTGTCATGGCCTCGCATGGTCGCAAAGGCATCAAACGCTTGCTCTTGGGCAGCGAAACCCAGCAAGTATTGACGCATTCGCAGGTTCCCGTCCTGGTATTGCGCTGATCCGACGATCTGTGCACCTTGGCGGGGCGCTCAGATCCTAAAACAGCCCCTTGTATTGCTCGCGGAGCAGGTTCTTTTGCACCTTGCCCATGGTGTTGCGCGGCAACTCGGCCACGACAAAGCAACGCTTGGGGATCTTGAAGTTCGCCAGATTTGCCTTTAGCTCGGCCAAGATCGCTTCAGGCTTGAGGGCTGTCCCGAGCTTGGCAATGACCACAGCTACGCCGACCTCGCCAAAGTCAGGGTGCTGGACGCCCACCACCGCGCTTTCAGACACACCCTTCATCTCGTTGATGTAGCCCTCAATCTCTGCGGGGTACACGTTGTAGCCACCGCTGATGATGAGGTCTTTGCTGCGCCCCACGATCGTCACGTAGCCACGTTCGTCAACCTTGCCCACGTCGCCCGTCTTGAAATAACCATCCACGGTGAACTCTTCGGCCGTTTTCTCAGGCATGCGCCAGTAGCCCTTGAAAACATTGGGCCCTTTGACCTGAATGCCCCCAATCTCGCCAACAGGCAGCTTGCGCCCGTCTTCTCCAATCACTTGCAGCGAGACGTCTGGCAAAGGAAAACCCACTGTGCCTCCACGTCTTTCGGACTGGTTGGCATAACGCTTGTCTGCGGCGTAGGGGTTGGAGGTCAGCATGGCTGTTTCGCTCATGCCATAACGCTCCAATATCGTGTGCCCCGTGCGTTGCTGCCATTCAGTGAAGGTTTCAATCAACAAAGGCGCTGAGCCTGCGATGAACAGGCGCATGTTCTGGGTGGCAGCCTTGGTCAAGGACGGCTCTGACAGCATGCGCACATACAGTGTAGGCACGCCCATGAACACAGTGGCCTTGGCCATGTGGGCAATGACGCGCTTGGGGTCAAATTTGGCCATCCAGATCATCTTGCTGCCATTGATCAATGCGCCATGGATGGCCACAAACAGGCCGTGCACATGGAATATAGGCAGTGCGTGGATGAGCACATCGCCACGGCCATCAGGCCCTCCGGTTGACGTCCAGCCCCAATAATCCTTGAGTGTGCGGGCGTTGCTGAGCATGTTGCCGTGCGTGAGCATGGCGCCCTTGCTGCGGCCCGTGGTGCCACTGGTGTACAAAATGGCGGCCAGGTCATCGGCTTTTCGAATGGCTGCCTGGTGCTGGTCGCTTTGATGCGCAGCGCGCTCAAGCAAACTGCCGGTTCGGTCATCGTTCAGAGTGAACACGTGTTGTGTTCCCGCCTTGAACGCAATCTTGCTGACCCAGCCGAAGTTGGCCCCGCTGCACACCACAACCGCAGGTTCGGCGTTGCCGATGAAATACTCAATTTCGGCACTTTGGTACGCCGTGTTGAGTGGTAGAAAAACATAGCCAGCTCGCAAAGTGGCCAAGTAAAGGACCATGGCCTCCACCGATTTTTCGACCTGTACCGCCACCCTGCTTCCGTCGGGCAGATTGAGCGAATGCAACAAATTGGCCACCATGGCCGTGGCACGGTCGAGGTCTCTCCAACTGTATTTGAGACCATCATCTGTCTCGATGGCCACCGCATTTAGATCGGCAGGAAAAGCAGCCCGTAGGGCTGAAAACAGGTTGTCGTTGGTCATGGTCTCAAAATACAAACGTGGGAAAGGGCCCGCTTACAGGCCCTTGAAATGGCCCAAAAAACTCAATCCAGTTTGGCGCCGGATGACTTGACAACCTGGGACCACTTGGCCAGTTCTTTTTTGATGAAGGCATCAAATTGGGTGGTGGTCAGATTGGGGAACTCAGCGCCTTGTGAGGCCCAAACGGCTTTGGCTTCATCGGTCAGGCAAGAGCGGCGAATTTCATCAATGGCACGAGCCTGCGCATCTGCAGGCGTACCTTTGGGTGCCCAGACACCGTACCAAGTGGACACGGTGTAGTCAGGCAAGCCCAGTTCTGCCGAGCAGGGCACGTCCGGAAAAGCGGCATTGCGCTTGGCACCTGAGACCATCAGGGCCTTGATGCGGCCCCCTTTGATGTGCGCTGCAGATGAGCCCAAACCATCAAACATCATGTCCACGTTACCTGCAATCAGGTCTTGCAAAGCAGGGCCAGCCCCACGGTAGGGAATGTGCGTGATGAAAGTTTTGGTTTGAAGCTTGAACAACTCACCTGCCAGATGGTGGGACGTCCCGCCTCCAGCGGAGCCATAGTTCAAACGCCCTGGGTTCTTCTTGACAAATTCAAGAAACGCTTTGAAGTCAGGGGCATCCACCTTCTTGGGGTTGACCACCACCACTTGGGGCACGTTAGCTACCAGGATGAGTGGAATCAGGTCACGCTCCAAGTCGTAATCCAGCTTAGGGTACATGCTCGGTGCAATGGTGTGGTGCACGGCACCCATGAAGAGGTTGTAGCCATCAGGCGCTGACTTGGCCGCGATGCCGGCACCCAAAGTGCCGCCTGCACCACCCCGGTTGTCGATGATCAGTTGCTTGCCGGTTAATTTGGAAAATTGGGCCGACATCGGCCGCGCAAACGCGTCGGTACCACCTCCGGCGGGAAAAGGCACTACCAAGGTCACAGGCTTGGAAGGCCAAGTGCTTTGGGCATGAGCCCACACAGGCATCGTCCCGGCCAGGGCGGCCATGGCTTTGATGAAATCCCGGCGTTGGCCCGATGGCATGCAGTCTGTCATGGCGTGTCTCCTTTTTTTATATGGGTTTGTGCATCATAAAGTCTTTGGCAGCGAACCATCTCTGGCAAAAACAATCAACATTCGGCCTTGCTCCCTTGGCCAGTCCCATTAAAAGTAACAAGGGTGACACCTGAACTGGACAGGAAACCCCGCAAAAAGCGCCCCGGCGCTGATTGGCAAGCCGCAAGGGAGATCCAGTTTCACTGCGGGCGGCTACGGCCAATGAAGCGGTGCGTGGGGCAACTGGTTGCAAAAGCGGCCAGAGCAAAACTCAAATGGCTCAGGCTGGCGCCAACGCTCTCAGGCGGCTTTGGTTGCCACGTTTACCGTAACGACCCATGTCGAGCCCTTCGTTGCGGATGGCCGGCTGGCGACCCGAGATCAGATCGGCCAGCAGCTGCGCACTGCCGCAGGCCATGGTCCAGCCCAATGTGCCGTGACCCGTATTGAGGTAAAGCCCACGCAGCGGCGTTGCGCCCACCAGTGGCGTGCCATCCGGCGTCATGGGGCGCAGTCCAGTCCAGAACTGGGCCTGCGTCAGATCACCACCCGGAAAAAGTTCACGCGTGACCTTCTCGAGCGTGGCACGGCGGCGTGGGTTCAGACGCAGATCAAAGCCAGCCAGCTCGGCCATGCCCCCGACACGCAGACGATCACCGAGGCGGGTCAGTGCAATCTTGTAGGTCTCGTCCAGCACGGTGGACTGGGGTGCGAGCGAGGCATCGCACAACGGCATGGTGAGTGAGTAGCCCTTGACTGGGTAAACCGGAATGTCCAGTCCGAGCGGCAGCAACAAGTCACGGGAATAGCTGCCGGCTGCCAGCACCACCACGTCCGCTAGCAGCAGCTCGCTCTCGCCACCAGCCGCACTGGCCAGCCGTACCCCTGTGATGCGTTGGCCGTCGCCCTCCAGCGCCTGCACGTTGCAAGTGCTGCGCAGTCTCATCCCTTGAGCGCAGGCGCGATCTGCCAGCTGGCGGGTGAACAGGTGGCAATCGCCTGTTTCGTCGTTGGGCAGGCGCAGACCGCCTCGGATCGGTGCACTGGCGTGTGCCAACGCTGGCTCCGCCCCCACCACCCCGGCAGCATCCAGCAGCTCAAACGGCACACCACACTCCTGCAGCACGGCCACATCGCGGGCAGCGGCGTCGAGTTGGGCCTGGCTGCGAAACAGCTGCAAAGTGCCCTGACTGCGGGCTTCGTAGTCAATGCCGGTTTCTGCACGCCAGGCGCGCAAGCAGTCCCGGCTGTACTCGGACAGGCGCATCATGCGCTCCTTGTTGACGGCATAGCGGCTGGCTGTGCAATTGGCCAGCATGGCCGCCATCCAGCGCCACTGGAAAAGGGTGCCGTCGGGACGGATGGCCAGCGGGGCATGGGACTGGAACAACCAACCTAAGGCCTTGAGCGGAACGCCTGGGGCAGCCCAAGGCGTCGAATAACCGGGCGACACCTGACCCGCATTGGCAAAGCTCGTCTCGAGTGCCACACCATTTTGGCGATCCACCAGCGTGACCTGTGCCCCCTGGCGCAGCAGCGCCCAGGCAGTGCTCACCCCAATCACGCCTCCACCCAACACGACAACTTTCATGACAGACCCCTATTGACTTGAGATCCGGTGATGTTATGGATTCAAAGCAGAATAATTTCTCGAATTAATGTTTAATAGCAGCAATTTCAACTGTTTAAAGGCCTTATTTCAGGCCTTCACCGCAATATGTCCGAACCTGACCGCATTGACCTCAAAATCCTGGATCTGCTGCAACGCAACGGTCGGATGTCAGTCACCGAAGTGGGCGAACAGGTGGGCCTGTCCACATCCCCCTGTTCGGAGCGCATCAAGCGGCTCGAACGGCAGGGCTTGATCACCGGTTACCACGCCCGGGTGAATGCGGCGAAGCTGGGCAAGCCGCTGCTGGTCTTCATCGAGATCACACTGTCACAAAAATCACCGCAGGTCTTTGAAACCGTGCGCCGTGAGGTGGGTCTGATGCCCGATGTGCTCGAGTGCCACCTGGTCTCGGGCAGCTTCGATTACCTGGTCAAGGCGCGGCTGCGCGCCATGAGCGATTACCGCGAACTGCTGGGCACCATCCTCAACAAAATCCCGGTGCCTGCACAGTCCAACAGCTATGTGGTGATGGAAGAAATCAAGGAGAGCACGGTCCTGCCACTTGACCGTTGAAACCCGCCTGACGATCAGAGCTTAGGGCGTCCGGCGTCCGCACCACAGCCACAGCAGTGCGCCGCCCGCGATCATTGGTACACACAGCCACTGCCCCATGCTCATGCCCAGGCTCAAGAGGCCCAGGTGCGAATCAGGCTCACGGAAGAACTCGGCCACAAATCGGAACACGCCATAGCCGAACAAGAAAGCAAACGCCACCTGCCCTTGTGACCGAGGCTTGCGCGCATAGAACCACAACAGCACGAACAACAGCACACCTTCGAGCAAAAACTGGTAGACCTGCGATGGATGGCGCGGCGCATCACCCGCCCCCCTGAACACCATGCCCCATGGCAGAGCTGGATCCGCCAAGCGCCCCCACAATTCGCCGTTGATGAAGTTGCCAACGCGCCCAGCGGCCAAACCTGTGGGCACGCAAGGTGCCACAAAATCCATGACCTGCAAAAACGGGCGATGGCGCGTGCTGGCAAACCAGACCATGGCAGCCATCACGCCCAGCATGCCACCATGGAAACTCATGCCGCCTTGCCAGATGGCAAAAATCTCCAGGGGATTCGACAGGTAATAAGCGGGTTTGTAAAACAGGCAGTACCCCACGCGCCCGCCCAGAATCACGCCCAAGACGCCCAGAAACAGGATATCTTCAACATCGCGTTTTTGCCATTGCGGCAAGTTTTTGAAGGGCGCATGGCCCAGACGCCGCACGCCCAGCCAAAAAAACAGGCCAAACGCGGCCAAATAGGTCAGGCCATACCAGTGGATGGCCAAGGGCCCCAATTGCAGGGCGACGGGGTCGATTTGAGGATGAATCAGCATGCCCGGATTGTGCACCGGCCATGCGCCAAAGTGGACAAAGGCTGTCGCTGTCGCCCGTTAGAATCTCTCGACCTTCTTTTGGGCTTTTATAAAGACACCACCATGAGCGACAAAATCATTCCGATCACCCCCATCAACCGCCGCAGCGCCAACATCACGCAGGGCAAATCCCGCGCCCCCAACCGCTCGATGTACTACGCCATGGGTTATGAAGAGGGTGATTTCGTCAAACCCATGGTGGGCGTGGCGAATGGCCACAGCACCATCACCCCTTGCAACAGTGGCCTGCAAAAGCTGGCCGATGCGGCCATTCAAGGGATCGAAGAGGCTGGCGGCAATGCCCAGGTATTTGGCACACCCACTATTTCTGACGGCATGGCCATGGGCACCGAAGGCATGAAGTACTCTTTGGTCAGCCGCGAAGTGATCTCGGACTGCATCGAAACTTGCGTGCAGGGCCAGTGGATGGACGGCGTGCTGGTCGTGGGTGGCTGCGACAAAAACATGCCCGGCGGCATGATGGGGATGCTGCGCGCAAACGTGCCTGCCATTTACGTTTACGGCGGCACCATCTTGCCCGGCCGCTACCAGGGCAAAGACCTGAACATCGTGAGCGTGTTTGAAGCCGTGGGCGAAAACGCCGCCGGCAAACTCAGTGATTTTGACCTGAAAGAAATTGAAAAGCGTGCGATTCCTGGCACGGGTTCTTGCGGCGGGATGTACACCGCCAACACCATGTCCTCGGCTTTTGAAGCCCTGGGCATGTCCCTGCCCTACTCGTCGACCATGGCCAACCCACAAGACGAAAAGGAAAATTCGGCCAAGGAATCGGCCAAAGTGCTGATTGAGGCCATCAAGAAAAACCTGAAGCCGCGCGACATCGTGACCAAGGAAGCCATTGAAAACGCCGTGGCTGTGATCATGGCCACCGGTGGCTCCACCAACGCGGTACTGCACTTCCTGGCCATTGCCCACACCGCAGAGGTGGCCTGGACCATCGACGACTTTGAGCGCATGCGCAAGAAGATCCCTGTGATCTGCGACCTGAAACCCAGTGGCAAATACCTGGCCGTCGACCTGCACCAGGCAGGTGGGATTCCGCAAGTCATGAAGGTGCTGCTGAAAGCCGGCTTGCTGCATGGCGACTGCATGACCATCAACGGCAAGACCGTTGCCGAAAACCTGAAAGACGTTCCGGACGTTCCCCGTGCTGACCAGGATGTGATCCGCCCGATCGACAAGCCCATGTATGCCGAAGGCCACTTGGCCATCCTCAAGGGCAACTTGTCACCCGAAGGTGCCGTGGCCAAGATCACGGGCCTGAAAAATCCGGTCATCACAGGTCCTGCCCGTGTATTCGACGACGAACAATCTGCCCTCGAGGCGATTTTGGCTGGCAAGATCAAGGCGGGAGACGTGATGGTTTTGCGCTATCTTGGCCCCAAAGGTGGTCCTGGCATGCCTGAAATGCTGGCACCCACAGGCGCCCTGATCGGCGCAGGTTTGGGCGAAACCGTGGGCCTGATCACCGATGGCCGCTTTTCGGGTGGCACCTGGGGCATGGTGGTGGGCCACGTCGCCCCTGAAGCAGCCGCTGGCGGCAACATTGCTTTTGTGCACGAAGGCGACAGCATCACCATCGATGCACACAAACTGGTGCTGGAACTTAACGTGGCTGAAGCAGAACTGGCCAAGCGGCGTGAAGGCTGGACCCCTCCCGCACCCCGTTACACACGAGGCGTGCAGGCCAAATTCGCCTTCAACGCCTCGAGCGCCAGCAAAGGTGCCGTGCTTGATCTTTACTGATACCGTCAAAAAGTACTCAGCTAAAAAGCCGCTTTTCAGCGGCTTTTTTCTGGGGGTCGACCTATGGCAATGTTGCCAACTCAATGACCTCTGAAGGCCAGCAAGCCATTATAGGCCAATGGCAGCAATACCGGCTTTGGCAATCTGCGCATCTTCGCTGGATTTGACCCCACTCACGCCCACCGCACCCAGGCAAGCCCCGTCTTTCATGATCGGTACACCCCCTTCAAGCATCCCCTGTACGGCAGGGGCAGACAAAAACGAGAAACGACCGCCATTGATGATATCTTCATAGCCCTTGGTCTCGCGACGACCCAAAGCGGCCGTATGCGCTTTGGCAGGTGCGATGTGCGAGGAAAGCGGCGGAGCACCATCCAGACGGGTGAAGTGCAACAAATGACCGCCCGCATCCACGATGGCGATACTCACCGCCCAGTTGTTCTGGATCGCCTCGGCTTCGGCTGCAGCGGCAATGGCTTTGATATCGGAGGATTCGAGAGTGGCTTGTGATTTCATGTTTTTGTGGACGCTGAGTTTGAAAACCGCAAGGATACACGGCCACTACACCCGCCATTGCACACCTCCACGCAAAACTGATTCACCCGATAACCCCATGGCTGTGCGGATATAAGCAGAGAGGACCGACCACACCCTAAAATGCAATGGCCCTGAATTCAGGGTTTGAACAGGAGAGATTCATGAGCGACCTACGCACACTTAACACCACAGATTGGGGCCATGGCTCCGACTTGGCCACACGCAACCGCGTTCTGCGCAACACCTATTGGCTGCTCGCCCTCAGCTTGCTGCCTACTGTCCTGGGCGCATGGCTTGGCGTGACCACAGGAATCACCCGCTCGCTGTCGGGCGGCATGGGTTTGGTTGTTTTCCTGGCTGGGGCATTTGGCTTCATGTTTGCCATCGAAAAGACCAAAAACACTGCAGCAGGCGTTCCCGTGTTGTTGGCCTTCACATTCTTCATGGGTTTGATGCTGTCGCGCATGATCGCTATGGTGTTGGGTTTCAAGAACGGCTCTGACTTGATCATGACCGCCTTTGCAGGGAGCGCCGGCGTGTTCTTCGTCATGGCCAGCCTGGCCAGCACGATCAAGCGCGATATTTCGGGCATGTCCAAATGGTTGTTTGTAGGCGCGTTGGCCATCATGATTGGCGGCATCATCAACGTGTTTGTTGGCTCCACTGTCGGCATGATGGTCATATCTGTCATGGCCATTGGCATATTCAGCGCTTACATGCTGTATGACATCAAGCAAATCATTGACGGCGGTGAAACCAACTACATCAGTGCCACGCTGGCCCTTTACCTGGACATCTTCAACGTGTTCCAGAGCCTTCTGGCATTGCTGGGCATCATGGGTGGCGAACGCGATTAAGCCACCAAGTCACAGAGTGGCAATACCGCTCAAAAAAGGCTCCCTAGGGAGCCTTTTTTTGGCTGCAAGGCCCCTCACTCGGCTCAAGCCAACTCAAACACCGCCATACTTTCCACATGTGCCGTATGCGCGAACATGTTGATCACACCTGCGCTGACGCAGCGGTAGCCAGCCCGATGCACCAAAATTCCCGCATCGCGGGCCAGCGTTGCGGGGTTGCAACTCACGTAAACAATGCGTTGAGGTGGTGTCCAGCCCTGGCGTAAATCCTGGTTTTCATTCAATTCAGCCAGCGCCTTTGACAATGCAAATGCGCCCTCACGGGGTGGGTCCACCAGCCATTTTTCGGCGCTGCCATCGGCCACCAGCATGTCGGGGGTCATGTCAAACAGGTTGCGGGCGACAAACCGGGTGGGTGCAAGGGCTTGCCCCTCAGAGCGTGATGCCTGGTTGCGGTCGTAATTGTCCCGAGACCTGACCACCAGGGTCTCGGCACCTTCTATCCCCAGCACCTGCGCTGCCTGAGTGGCCAGAGGCAAGGTGAAATTGCCCAAGCCGCAAAACCAGTCGATGACGCGCTCGTTCTTTTGCACTTGCAGCAAACGCAGCGCTCGGGCCACCAAAACCCGGTTGATGAACGGGTTAACCTGGGTGAAGTCTGTGGGCCTGAAGGGCATGTTGATGGCAAAGTCGGGCAGACCATAACTGAGTTGTGGGCCGCCTTCGTCCAACAGGCGCACCGTGTCGGGCCCTTTTGGCTGCAACCACCATTGCACATTTTGCGCAGCGGCAAACTCGCGCAGCAAGGCTTTGTCACCGTCGCTCAAGGGTTCCAGGTGGCGCAATACCAAGGCGGTGACTTCGTCGCCGCAGGCCAGTTCCAACTGAGGCACGGTCTCCCGAGCATCCATCTGGCCGATCAGCTTGCGCAGTGGCAGCAGCATCTTGCTGACATGCGGTGGCAAAACTGGACAGACCTTCATGTCGGCGATGTAGCGGCTTTTGCGTTCGTGAAAGCCAATCAGCACGTCTCCTTTTTTGATCACATAACGCACCGACAGGCGGGCACGGTAGCGGTAGCCCCAGGCGGGCCCTTCGATGGGTCGCAACATGGTTTCGGCTTTGACTTTGCCCAAGTGCCATAAATTGTCTTCAAGCACCCGCTGCTTGATGGCCACCTGAGCAGAAACCTCGAGGTGCTGCATCTTGCAACCGCCGCACGAGCCTGTGTGCAGCCCGAAATGCGGGCAGCCCGGGCGAACGCGTTGGGAAGATTCGTGGTGAATCTCGGTCACGGTGCCATGCTCAAAGCTGCTTTTTTTGCGACTGACTTGAACCGAAACCACCTCAAAAGGCAATGCACCTTCGATGAAAACCACTTTGCCATCGGGCCTGCGGGCGATGCCTTGAGCCTCCATGTCCAAAGAGCCAACGCGCAACCAGCCCTCAGGCAGGTCGGCACTGGAATGGCTGGCTTCGGCAGCGTGGGCTTGAGAAAGGGAAATATCTGGTTCGCTCATGGACTGATTGTCTCAGGATGTGAGGCACCGCAATTTCTTAAAACCTCAATGCACCAGACAGGTCCCATTCAATCGGCTTTAGAAAAACCTCAGAGACTTGCCAGGGCAAATGGCGCTTGCCTTAACGGGCGGGCAAGAGTTGGGCAGGGTCCACCGGTTTGCCTTGGCGACGCACCTCAAAGTGGAGCTTGACCCGGTCCGAGTCAGACTTGCCCATTTCGGCAATTTTTTGCCCTTTGCGAACTTTTTGGTCTTCCTTGACCAGCAAGGCCTGGTTGTGTGCGTAAGCCGTCAAGAACGTGCTGTTGTGCTTGAGGATGATCAGGTTCCCATAACCCCTCAACCCGGCACCGGCATAAACCACCTGGCCGTCAGCGGCCGCCATCACGGTGTCACCCGCTTTGCCTGCGATGTCGAGGCCTTTGTTTTTGACTTCGTCAAATCCCGCAATCAGTGAACCGTTGGCAGGCCAGATAAACCCCAAGCCTTCGTCATTGGCATTGGCGTTGGCGTTGGCGTTGGCGTTGGCGTTGTTCGGTTGATTCACCAAATTAGGCTCAGATTTTGCCGAGGTCACAACGGGGGATGAATTTGAAGTCGGTGCGATCGGCCGAACCACCACGCCAGCTGTTTCTACGGCACCACCGGGAGGGGCGACCCGCAGCACCTGACCCACTTCAATCAGATCTGGGTTGGTCAGATTGTTCCATCGGGCCAAATCACGCCATCCTTGACCGTTGTCCAAACCAATGCGGGTCAAGGTGTCACCACGCTGGACAGTGTAATAACCAGGCTTGCCTGCATTTTCACTGCCCGGCAAAGGTTTGACCAATTCAGTGGCAGGCGTTGCGGGGGTTGGGGCGGGCGAACGGCCCATGGCGGTCCGGTCTTCCACGGGCGCCGGAGTTCGGGGTGTAGTCGTGCAGCCTGAAAGCAATGCAGAGACCATCACCGTCAAAACCAGGGGGCGAAAAGAAGAATTGAAATTCATCGGGCTTTACTTGTTCAGGCAACGCCTGATTTTAGAGGTACAAAATGCACGGCCTCGAGAACCTGGCGCTCGAAACCCAGAGACGTTTTTAGAATGACCACCAAGGCTTGGTGACCTGCTGAAGTGATGGTCGGCGCGATCACTCGACCGCCAACTGCCAGTTGGTCCAGCCAGGCCTGGGGGACTGCGTCGCCACCCGCCGCCGAGATGATGCCAGCATAGGGCGCCCCCTTCGGATAGCCCAGCATGCCATCCCCAAAAATAAGATGGACGTTGTGCAGCCTGAATGGACGCAAATTGGCTCGGGCTTTTTCGTGCAAGCCGCGCAATCGCTCAATGCTGTAGACCTCTGTAGCCACATGGCTGAGCACGGCAGCCTGGTAGCCACAACCAGTGCCAATTTCCAGAACCCGGCCTAGCTTGCCTGTCGCGTCTTGGCACAGCAATTCGACCATGCGCGCCACCACATTCGGCTTGGAGATGGTCTGCCCCAAGCCGATGGGCAAACTCGTGTCTTCGTAGGCCTGATTAACCAGCGCGCTTTCCACAAAACAATGGCGCTCCACCAATCCCATGGCCTCAAGTACACGGGGGTCCTTGACGCCTTGCTCTGCCAGCTTTTGGACCATGCGCGCCCTGACCGCATCCGAGTCCAGCCCCACGCCTGACACGCTGGAAGCAGCACGCGCCAACACAACGCCCGGATTCAATCCCGAACGTGCGGGCACTGAAGGTTTGCTTTTGCTGGGGGGACCCGCTGCACCAGTTTGCGACAACTGGATCGGAAAACCAGGACGCTTGTTCATGCTTTGTTCTGGGTGTTGATTCGGCCAAAGGCTTGGCTCCAGTGGTCCAGCTGGGCGTGGTCGGTCAAGTCAACCTTGAGCGGCGTCACCACCACATGGCCCAAATTTGCGGCGTGAAAGTCAGTGCCGTCGCTGTCGTCCATGGCAGCGCCTGCATTGCCAATCCAGTACATCGTTTGCCCACGGGGATCAAGCTGGGTGATGACAGGCTCCGCGGCATGGCGTCGACCGAGGCGACACAGCCGTGCAGGCTTGATTTGTTCCAGCGGAAGATTGGGAATGTTCACATTCAGCAGCCATGGCCGCGTGCCGAGCAAGTCCCCGGCTTGCATTTGCTGGACCAGCTGCCTGACTTTGAAAGCCGCAGAGTCAATGTGTGCCCAGCCTTTGTCGATTTGGGACACCGCCATGGCTGGAATGCCAAACAAATAGCCTTCCATGGCGGCGCCAACAGTGCCTGAATAGAGGGTGTCATCGCCCATGTTGGCGCCGTTGTTGATGCCAGAAATCACCAGATCAGGTCGGTACCCCAGCAAACCCGTCAATGCAATGTGGACACAGTCGGCGGGTGTGCCATTCACGTATCGAAACCCGTTGTCAGCCCGGTGCATATACAAGGGCGTGTGCAAGGTCAATGCATTGGATTTGGCACTGTTGTTCTGTTCGGGCGCCACCACCTCCACTTCGGCAATGGTTTTAAGCGCCTCATACAAGGCCACAATCCCCTCGGCGCGGAAACCATCGTCATTGGAAATGAGAATTTTCATGGTGTGTCCTGTCAATCCGATCATTGTAGGCGGCAGCCCCCTCGCCAGCGCATTCATCGACTTGCTGAAATTGGTCGCTCGGGGGACACGACCTCGCCCCTGCAGTTGCCTAAGATGCAGCCCTGCCCATGAAGCACCCATCAAGGAGAAGTTGTATGCACGCTTGGCTTTGCGAGAACCCTGTCGGGGTTGACGCCCTCACCTGGAAAGAACTGCCCACACCAACGCCCGGCCCGGGTCAGGTCCTCATACAAATTCAGGCAGCCAGCCTGAACTTTCCGGATTTGCTGATCGTCCAGAACAAGTACCAGATGAAACCCGAGTTGCCCTTTGTGCCGGGTTCCGAATACGCGGGTGTTGTGCAAGCCATCGGCGATGGGGTTAGCCACCTTAAAGTGGGGCAAAGTGTGGCCTGCCTGTCGGGCACCGGTGGCTTTGGAACCCACACACTGGCGCCCGCCAAACTGTGCATGCCTTTGCCTGCCGGTTTTTCAGCCGTCGACGGCGCGGCTTTCATCATGACCTATGCCACCTCGCACCACGCGCTGGTGGACCGTGCCGCGCTGAAAACCGGCGAAACCGTGTTGGTGCTGGGTGCTGCAGGGGGCGTTGGTACGGCTGCCATACAGATTGCCAAAGCCATGGGCGCCAAAGTGATTGCAGCGGCATCGACCGACGAAAAATGTGCCCTGTGCACCTCGCTGGGGGCGGACGCCACCATCAATTACAGCCGCGAGAACCTGCGCGAAGCCCTGAAATCACTGACCGAAGGCCGGGGCCCCGACGTGATTTATGACCCTGTGGGAGGCGATCTGGCCGAGCCCTCCTTCCGCTCCATCGCGTGGCGTGGCCGCTACCTGGTGGTGGGCTTCGCAGGTGGACCCATTCCTTCACTGCCTTTGAACTTGCCTTTGCTCAAAGGCGCCTCATTGGTCGGTGTTTTTTGGGGTGACTTTGCAAGACGCGAGCCCCAAGCCAACACGGCCATGATGGGCGAGTTGGCCCAGTGGTACAGCCATGGAAAGATCAAGCCCGTCATTGACCGAACCCTGCCCATGAACGATCTGAAGGCGGCCTACACCTTGATGGGTTCGCGCAGCGTCAAAGGCAAACTGGTCATGGTCAACTGACAAAAAGCTTGAACTGCTGAGTGATTTGGATATGAAAAAGGAGGCCTTAACAGGCCTCCTTTTTTGTTTTTCAGCACAGGGCCGTTTGGCTTTCAGCTGGCGGTGGCCTCTTCAGGCTCTGTGGGTTCAGAGCGCGAAGAACGGCTTTCCTTCTTGGGGGTAGACGTGATGTCCAGAAGCACCTCGTCCTTGTCATCGATGTCCACAGTCAGGCGACCGCCATCGGTCAGGCGACCGAACAGCAACTCGTCGGCCAAGGCCTTGCGGATGGTGTCCTGAATCAGACGCTGCATTGGCCGCGCACCCATGAGTGGATCGAAGCCCTTCTTGCCCAGAAACTTTCGCAGCTTGTCGGTGAAAGTGACTTCGACTTTCTTTTCGGCCAGTTGCGTTTCCAGTTGCAGCAGAAACTTGTCCACCACACGCAAGATGATCTGCTCGTCGAGTGGGCGGAAACTGACAATCGCATCGAGCCGGTTGCGGAACTCGGGTGTGAACAGGCGCTTGATGTCGCCCATTTCGTCGCCCGCCACACGCGGGTTGGTGAACCCGATGGTGGCCTTGTTCATGGTCTCGGCGCCCGCGTTGGTGGTCATGACGATGATCACATTGCGGAAGTCGGCCTTGCGCCCGTTGTTGTCGGTCAAGGTGCCGTGGTCCATGACCTGCAACAACACGTTGAAGATGTCCGGGTGGGCTTTTTCGATCTCGTCGAGCAACAGCACGCAGTGTGGCTTCTTGGTTACGGCTTCTGTCAGCAAGCCACCTTGGTCAAAACCCACGTAACCTGGAGGCGCACCGATCAAGCGGCTGACAGCGTGGCGTTCCATGTACTCGGACATGTCAAAGCGGAGCAACTCGATGCCCAAAATATAAGCCAGCTGTTTGGCCGCCTCGGTCTTGCCCACGCCGGTGGGGCCAGAAAACAGGAAGGAGCCAATCGGCTTGTCGGTCTTGCCCAAACCTGAACGGGCCATCTTGACCGCCGATGACAGCACTTCCAGTGCCTTGTCTTGGCCGAACACCACCGACTTGAGATCGCGCTCAATGGTCTGCAGTTTGCTGCGATCGTCATTGGAGACATTGGCAGGCGGTATGCGGGCGATCTTGGCCACAATGTCTTCGATCTCGGTCTTGCCGATGGTCTTTTTGCGCTTGGAAGCTACCTGAATCCTTTGGGCGGCACCAGCCTCATCAATCACGTCAATCGCTTTATCAGGCAATTGGCGGTCATTGATGAACTTGGCCGACAACTCGGCAGCTGCTTGCAAAGCTGCAAGCGTGTACTTGACGCTGTGGTGGTCCTCAAAACGGCTTTTGAGGCCTTTGAGAATGTCCACCGTCTCCGCAACGGATGGCTCGACCACGTCGACTTTCTGGAAACGGCGGCTGAGGGCAGCGTCTTTTTCAAAAATGCCACGGTACTCGGTGAAGGTGGTTGCGCCGATGCACTTGAGCTGACCATTGGACAACGCAGGTTTGAGCAGGTTGGATGCATCCAGCGTGCCCCCGGACGCAGCGCCGGCACCGATCAGCGTGTGAATTTCATCGATGAAAAGGATGCCGTTGGGCTTGTCCTTGAGCGACTTGAGCACGCCCTTGAGACGTTGCTCAAAATCACCCCGGTACTTGGTGCCGGCCAGCAACGCGCCCATGTCCAGCGAATAAACCGTGGCTTCAGCCAAAATATCGGGGACTGTTCCCTGGGTGATGCGCCATGCCAGACCTTCTGCAATCGCCGTTTTGCCAACACCCGCTTCGCCCACCAGCAGGGGGTTGTTTTTGCGGCGGCGGCACAAAATCTGGATCGTGCGCTCGACTTCGTATTCACGACCGATGAGCGGATCGATCTTGCCTTCCTTGGCCGCCTGGTTCAGATTGTTGGTGTATTGCTCAAGGGGCGAGGCTTTTTCGCTCCGCTCACCACCAGAGCCCTCTTCGCCTTCAGAGCTGGAGGGGTTTTCGGCTGATTTGGCAGCCTCTGGCGGATCGCTTTTGCGAATGCCATGGGCAATGAAGTTCACCACATCCAGACGGGTGATGCCTTGCTGGTGCAAGTAGTAAACCGCATGCGAATCTTTTTCGCCAAAAATGGCCACCAGCACATTCGCACCGGTCACTTCTTTTTTGCCACTGCCTGTGGATTGCACATGCATGATGGCGCGTTGAATGACCCTTTGGAAACCCAAAGTGGGTTGTGTGTCAACCTCTTCGGTACCGGCGACCTGTGGGGTGTTGTCCTTGATGAAATTGCTCAAGGCTTTGCGCAAGTCATCGATGTTGGCGGCGCAAGCCCTCAGCACTTCAGCGGCGCTGGGGTTGTCCAACAGTGCCAACAACAAGTGCTCGACCGTGATGAATTCGTGGCGTTGCTGACGGGCCTCCACAAAGGCCATGTGCAAACTGACTTCCAATTCCTGGGCAATCATGTGATTTCCTTTTTGCCTTGCTAAAGATATACAACCGATGTGGGGGGTAAGGCCCACTATTCAATAGGTTCACTGACACATTGCAGCGGATGGCCTGCCTGCTTGGCGGCGTCCAGCACCTGGTCCACCTTTGTCGCAGCCACATCGCGGGAATAAACGCCACAAATGCCTTTGCCATCGAGGTGAATCTTGAGCATGATTTGCGTGGCCGCCTCGCGGTCTTTGCTGAAAAACTCCTGTATGACCATCACCACGAACTCCATGGGGGTGTAGTCATCGTTCAGCATCGCCACCTGGAACATCTGGGGCGGTTCAATTTTTTGGGCAAGCCGTTCGAGTACCACCGCATCGCCACCATCGGGCGTTCGGGGTAACACGGGCGGCAGCGTCGGATTTGCAGGTTTTTTCGTTGCCATGAAATCATTCTATCGATGCTTTGGACCATCTTGAGGCGCTTGAGGACAAAAGTCCTGAATGAAGATGGTCATAAAAAGAGGTATGGGGGAAAACCTCACATTGACAAAATCGACAACGTCGATTCAAACTGCGCCAACATCATGGAGACAACTCATGCCCAGTGGTTCCGTCAAATGGTTCAACGATGCCAAAGGCTTTGGATTCATACAGCCCGATGGGAGCGGTCCTGATGCTTTTGCCCACTTTTCTGCCATTCAGTCTGAGGGTTATAAAAGTTTGAAAGAGGGTGCGCGGGTCAGCTTTGATCTGACAGAAGGCGAAAAAGGGCTGATGGCTGCCAACATCAAAGCCGAAATTCCCGGCGCTGAGGCTGTTCAGGCCAGTGTTTCAACACCGTCCAATGCTTCAGCTTGACAATAAAGCGCGGTTTGGACTTTCAAAGTCGGAAGGGGGCCTAGGCTGCAGTTATCCTCTCAAGCTTGCCAACTGCCCCTGATTGCTTCAAACCATGAACTTCCCTGCTTTTATTGGCTTGTTGAACTGCCGCCGTATTCGCCAAGCCTTGACCTTGGGTTTTGTCTCCCTGACGTTTGCAGCCATCGCGCAGCAGGGGCCTCAGCTTCAATTGCCCCGGATTCAGCTTACGGCTGGCATGCATGTTTTGAACGTCCAACTGGCCCAAACCCCCGAACAGCGTCAAATCGGCCTGATGTGGCGCAAGGAGATGCCTCAGCACGAGGGGATGTTGTTTGTTTTCGAACAACCCACGAAGCAGTGTTTCTGGATGAGAAACACCTTGATCCCCCTGTCAGCGGCTTTTGTTGCCGACGATGGCACCATCGTGAACATCGCCGACATGAAGCCTCAAAGTGATGACTCCCATTGCTCCGAAAAACCCGTACGCTATGTGCTCGAAATGAACGTGGGCTGGTTTGCCAAACGGCAACTGCAGGCGGGCTACAAGTTGGGCGGTGCGGTCTTCGCGCGTTGAGTTTCCGCAAGCGCTAAGGGCGCCAGACCGCTGCCTGCAATTGGCTTACGCCCCATAAAAGCCATGGCCTTAAAAACCGCGTTGACTGACGCGATCAGATGCCCCAGACCACGTCTGAATTTTCTGCCAGACAGCGCTTGAGCATTTTCAGCATGGGTGCGGCACGCTGGGCCAGGCTCACCGAATTCAAAGGCACGGGGTCATCGTCTTCGCCGCTGACCAATGCCAGTGATTTGTCGGATCGCTGCTTTCTGTCTGCCTCATCCTTCGTCACGGCCAATTCCAGGGCCTCAATCGCGCCAGGAAGGTCCTTGGCCTGCACAATCCCCTTGACAGGATCATCCCCCAGGATGATCTTGAGTAACCTGCGGGCATCGGCTTCCAGCAAGATGAGGTCGCTGGTGGCTTGTGATTTGAACTTGAACAGCATGCTGCGCTCCTTGAGTGAAGTTTTCAACGACCCACCGTTTCAACGCCTTCGTCTTCGTCAGTATCGCCCTGAATCAGGGACTTGAGTTTATGGCTGGCGTGAAAGGTCGCGACACGACGTGCATCAATAGGAATCAATTCTCCCGTGCGTGGGTTACGTCCAGGCCGCGCCGCCTTGGTGCGAATCTGAAAGTTGCCGAATCCGGAAATCTTCACATCGTCGCCTGCGATCAGGTTGTCCACAACCAGATCAAAGAAGGCATCAACCATGTCTTTGGACTCGCGCTTATTCAAACCAATCTGCTCAAAAAGCAAATCGGCCAATTGCGCCTTGGTCAGTGCCGGAGTTTCCAGTGATTCAAAACTGATTTGCATAGCCACCTCAAGAACGCAACCGCGCCGCTACTTGCTTTGCCAAATGGGACATCACACCGCTCATGGCGGTTTCTATTTGTGCCTCGGTCAGGGTCGCTTCGTCGCTGTGCAAGGTCAAGCGCACCGCCAGGCTTTTTTCGCTGGCGGACAGGCCACCAGCAGCTTCCGCTTTGGGGCGATAGATGTCGAACAACACGACATCGCGCAACAAACCCTGGGATGGGGCGCTGTGGATGGCCTTCATCAACTGGGCGTGTGTGACCTGCTCGTCCACGATGACTGCGATGTCTCGCTCCACAGACTGAAGCTTTGCCACCGACTGCGCCATGGGCACAGTTCGATGCGTGAGGGCATCCAGATCCAACTCGAACACAACAGGGGCATGCGGCAAATCCCACGCCTGACGCCATTGGGGGTGCAATTCACCTACATGACCTATCACGCGCCCCTGTAGCAGCACCTGGGCACAACGGCCAGGGTGCAATGCAGGGTGTTCGGCAGCCACAAATTCGGCTTTGGCAGGTGACAGCAGACGTTCGACATCGGCTTTGACATCGTAAAAATCGACCAGGCGGGACTTGCCCGTCCAATTGAGCGGCTCCAGTGGCCCCCAAGCCATGCCCGAAGCCTTCATGGGCTGGTCAAAACCCTCCACAGTCGTGTCACTGTCCGGCACACTGGCATCGCGCTTGAACACTCGGCCCAATTCAAACACCCGGACACGGTCGGCTTTGCGGTCGGCATTGAACTTGACGACTTGCAGCAAGGAGCCGATCAAGCTGGAGCGCATGACACTCATTTGACTGGCGATTGGGTTGAGCAAGCGGATCGGATCAGTTTGACCCGCCAGGTCTTTTTCCCAGCTTTCTTCGACAAAACTGAAGTTGATGGTTTCCTGATAACCCAAAGCCGCCAGACTGCGGCGAACCATGAAGGGACTTCGAGAATTTTCAGGCCGAATCTTGGCGGTTATCGGTGCCAGGGGCGGGTTTGTGGGCAGGTTGTTGTACCCCACCATGCGTGCCACTTCTTCGATCAGGTCTTCTTCGATCTGCAGGTCGAAGCGAAAGCTTGGCGGCGTCACGGTGATGGTGCCATCGGCTTCGGTCACCTTCAGACCCAGACCACGCAGTGCATCTGCACACTGTTGTTGCGTGAGCGGCATCCCAATCACTTTGTTCGCGCGTGCCACCCGCAATGTGACCGGATTTGAATCCGGCATGGTCAGGATCTGGTCATCCACTGGGCCGATTTGCGTCTCTGGTGTGCCGCAAATGTTCAGCACCAACTGGGTGATGCGTTCGATGTGTTCTGCCGTCAACTGAGGATCAACACCTCGTTCAAAGCGGTGACCCGCATCGGTCGAAAAGTTATAGCGACGCGAACGGCCTGCGATGGCGGCGGGCCACCAGAAAGCGGCTTCAATATAGATATTTTTCGTCTCGTCCGATACAGCGGTGGCATCGCCACCCATGATGCCCGCGAGGGACTCGACCTGACTCTCGTCAGCGATCACGCCCACCTTGCTGTCTACTGTCACGGTATGGCCATTGAGCAATTTCAGCTGTTCGCCATCACGACCCCAGCGCACCTGCAGACCCCCATGGATCTTGTCCAGGTCAAAGATATGTGACGGACGCCCGAACTCGAACATCACATAGTTCGAAATATCGACCAGTGGCGTTACGCTGCGCTGGCCGCAACGGGCCAGTCGGTCCACCATCCATTGGGGGGTCTGGGCGTTGGGGTTCACCCCTTTGACTACACGACCACTGAAACGGCCACACAAGTCGGTGGCGTGCACATGGACATTTAATTTGTCAGCAATCTGTGTGTCCAATGACGGGAATACAGGTGACAAGAGCGGTGCACCGGTCAATGCAGACACTTCGCGGGCGATGCCGTACACGCTCAGACAATGCGCCAGATTCGGCGTGAGCTTCAGGGTGAAGAGCGTGTCGTCCAGGTTCAGGTACTGGCGAATATCTTGTCCCAGAGGTGCATAGTTTGGCAACTCCAGCAAGCCACCGTGGTCATCAGCAATCTTCAGTTCTTTGGCTGAGCACAGCATGCCCTGGCTTTCAACGCCCCGCAATTTGCCAACCTTGATCAAGAAGGGTTTTCCGTCTTCGCCAGGGGGCAACTCGGCCCCCACCATGGCGCAAGGAACTCGAATGCCAACGCGTGCATTCGGCGCACCGCAGACGATGTTGAGCCACGTCCCTTGCCCCACATCGACCTGGCAAACACGCAAGCGGTCGGCATTGGGGTGCTGGACAGCCTCCTTGATTTCACCGATCACAATTTTGGTAAATGGCGGAGCCACAGGCACAGCCTCTTCCACTTCAAGACCTGCCATGGTCAGGGTATCGGCCAGTTGTTGGGTGGTCAGGGGCGGGTTGCAGAATTCGCGCAACCAGGATTCGGGAAATTGCATCGTCTTAACTCTGTTGTGTCGAGGGCCTGCAGAAATGATCTGCAGGTCTTCATGCTCACTGGAACTGGCTCAGAAAACGGATATCGCCATCAAAGAACAGGCGCAAATCGTTCACACCGTATCTCAGCATGGTCAACCGGTCAGGGCCCATGCCGAAGGCAAAACCAATGAATCGCTCAGGGTCCAGGCCCATGTTGCGCACCACGTTTGGATGAACCTGTCCAGAACCCGCTACCTCCAGCCATCGACCTGCAAGCGGGCCTGTCTGGAACTGGATATCGATTTCTGCACTTGGCTCGGTGAACGGGAAAAAACTCGGACGAAAGCGCAACACCAGATCGTCGCTTTCGAAAAAGGTGCGGCAGAAATCGGTGAATACGACCTTGAGGTCCTTGAAGCTCACGTTTTCGCCAATCCACAGGCCTTCACACTGGTGGAACATGGGCGAATGGGTGGCATCGCTGTCCACGCGGTAAGTGCGACCCGGCGCGATCACGCGTATCTCGGGCATGCCCTGGCCTGCGTCAAGCTGGTGGCGATAACGCTTGACGTGCTGCACCGCATGGCGGATTTGCATTGGGCTGGTGTGTGTTCGAAGCAAATGACCGCCTTCGACATAAAAGGTGTCGTGCATAGAGCGTGCTGGATGGTCCTCAGGCGTGTTCAACGCTGTGAAGTTGAACCAGTCGGTCTCGATCTCCGGGCCTTGGGCAACTTCAAATCCCATAGATCCGTAAATATTTTCAATGCGTTCCAGGGTCAATGACACCGGGTGCAACCCACCCTGTCTCAGGTTGCGTCCTGGCAATGTCACATCCAGCGCTTCTGCTTTGAGTTGGGCTTGCAGTTCGGCATCGGCCAGACCTTGGCGACGATCATTCAGGGCAGATTCGATGGCTTGCTTGGCCAGGTTAATGGCAGCGCCTAGAACTTTTTTATCATCCACGTTCAGCGCGGCCATGCCCTTCATCAGCTCAGTGATTCGACCGGCTTTGCCCAAAAATTGGGCTTTGGCGTTTTCAAGGTCAGCAGGTGTCAGTGCCTGCGAAAAACTCTGCCGGGCAGATTCGACCAGTGTGTCCAGCTCGTTCATGGTGTGGGATCGGTGGGTTTCAGAGTAAAAAAAGGGATTGAAGCTTTTGTGAGCCTCAACCCCTTTGATGGACTGGCCATGCATGAACCTGCAGCAAAACTACGGGTTCACGATGCCCGTGAAATCAAGCTGCTGCCAGTTTGGCTTTGACTTGGTTCACGATTCCAGCGAAAGCGGCCTTGTCATGCACGGCAATATCAGCCAGCATTTTGCGGTCGATTTCGATGGCAGCCTTCTTCAGGCCGTTGGCGAACTGGCTGTAGGTCAGACCGCATTCACGCGCAGCGGCGTTGATACGGGCAATCCACAACTGACGGAACACACGCTTTTTGGTGCGGCGATCCCGGTAGGCATATTGGCCGGCCTTCATCACCGCCTGTTTGGCGATCCTGAAAACATTGCCGCGGCGACCGCGGAAACCTTTTGCAAGGGCCAAAACTTTCTTGTGACGGGCGCGCGCCGTTACACCACGTTTTACGCGAGGCATATTAATTCTCCTTGTTCGTCAGTGATTACAGGCCAGCCATGGGCAGCATCTGAGCAATGTGACCCATATTGGTCTCATGCACAGCGACTGAACCGCGAAGGTGACGCTTGTTTTTGGTGGTCTTCTTGGTCAGGATGTGACGTTTGAAGGCTTGGCCGCGTTTAACGGTTCCACCTGGACGAACACGGAAGCGCTTTTTTGCACTGCTTTTGGTCTTCATCTTGGGCATATCAATGCTCCTTTGGTTGTGCTCGTGAGGCGTCTGCAAAATATTTGCAGCCTTGTTGGCCCCGAGCCACTTTTAACAAGAACCACCCGAAGGCAACTCTTGATCTGATTTGCCCGAAGGCAGATCAAATTCTGTTCAAGCCGATTCAACAGGCGCGGCAGTATCTGCCGCTTTGCCTGTGGGCTTTTTGCGTCCAGGCGCAATCATCATGATCATCTGACGACCTTCGAGCTTTGGAAACTGCTCAACGATGATCGAGTCTGCCAACTCATCCCTGATCCGGTTGAGCAAGGCCATGCCCAGCTCCTGGTGCGTGATCTCGCGGCCACGAAAACGCAGGGTGATCTTGCACTTGTCACCATCTGTCAAAAAGCGACGGATGTTGCGCATCTTGATGTTGTAGTCACCATCATCGGTACCAGGGCGAAATTTGACTTCCTTGATGTCGATGACAGTTTGTTTGGCTTTGGCCTCTGCCGCACGCTTTTGCTCTTGGTACTTGAACTTGCCGTAATCCATCAAACGACAAACTGGTGGCGTGGCCGTGGCAGCTATTTCCACCAGGTCCACATCCATTTCACCAGCCAGGCGCAAGGCCTCTGCCAAAGACAAAATGCCCATGGGCTCATTTTCAGGGCCGGATACACGGACCTCTAGGGCCATGATTTCACGGTTCAAACGGTGTTTACGTTCTTCGCGGTGGCGACGATCACGAAATTCGGTAGCGATGACTCAATCCTTTACGGAACAAAACTGCGACATGCAGCCTATCCATCCTTGTGCCCACGGGCCAAAGCTTGTGGCGAAATTCACCTTCAGGCTTTAGAAGCGATGTCGGCAGCAATGAGTTCAAAGAACGCATCGATCGACATCACGCCGAGGTCTTTGTTGCCTCGGGCGCGCACAGCGACGGTACCTGCTGCCTTTTCCTTGTCACCAGCGACAAGAATATAAGGCAGCTTTTGCAATGAATGCTCTCGTATTTTATACGTGATTTTCTCGTTACGAAGGTCCATCAGAACCCTAAGGCCTTGATTTGACACCGATTTTTGCAGTTTTGCAGCGATTTCGCGACAGTAATCTGACTGCGCATCGGTGATGTTGAGCACAGACACCTGAACCGGGGCAAGCCAGGTAGGCAAGGCGCCGGCGTGCTGTTCGATCAAAATGCCGATGAAACGCTCCATGCTGCCCACAATCGCCCGGTGCAAGATCACAGGTCGCTGACGCGAACCGTCTTCGGCCACATATTCCGCGTCCAGACGCTCCGATAAATTGAAATCGACCTGAATCGTGCCGCATTGCCATTCACGGCCAATCGCGTCTTTCAGCGTGTATTCGATCTTTGGCCCGTAAAAAGCGCCATCCCCCTCGGAGATAACGAACTCACACCCGGAGTCGCGCAAACTGTCCATCAAGGCTTTTTCAGCCTTGTCCCAAAGTTCATCGGCCCCTATACGGGCGGCGGGCCGCGTAGACACCTTGTAGAGGATATTGCTGAAGCCGAAATCGGCATAAACCTTCTTCAGCACCTTGGTAAAGGTGTCGCACTCAGGCAATATCTGGTTTTCGGTGCAGAAAATATGCCCATCGTCTTGGGTGAAGCCACGCACCCGCATGATGCCGTGCAGGCCCCCTGAAGGCTCATTGCGGTGGCACTGGCCAAATTCGCCGTAACGCAAGGGCAGATCACGGTAGCTTTTGATCCCTTGCTTGAAAATAAGAATGTGGCCAGGGCAGTTCATCGGCTTGAGTGCATAGTCGCGCTTTTCCGACTCTGTGGTGAACATGTTGTCCCGGTACTTGTCCCAGTGACCCGTTTTTTCCCACAAACTTTTGTCCAGAATCTGAGGGCCTTTGACCTCTTGGTAGCCACTTTCCCTGTAAACCTGGCGCATGTACTGCTCCACTGTCTGCCAAACAGTCCAACCTTTGGGGTGCCAAAACACCAGACCAGGGGCGTGCTCATCAATGTGGAATAAATCGAGTTCACGGCCCAGTTTGCGATGGTCGCGCTTTTCGGCCTCTTCAAGGCGGGTCAGGTAAAGCTGTAAATCTTCCTTGCTGGCCCAAGCCGTGCCATAAACGCGTTGCAGCATTTCGTTTTTGCTGTCGCCACGCCAGTAAGCACCCGCCACCTTCATCAATTTGAAGTGTTTGAGCTTGCCTGTGCTGGGCACGTGTGGGCCACGGCACAGGTCCTCGAAATCACCTTCACGGTAAAGGCTGACCTCTTGGTCTGCAGGAATACTGCCAATGATCTCGGCCTTGTAGTTTTCGCCAAGGCTCTTGAAATAAGCCACGGCCTCATCCCGAGGCAAGACACGGCGAAGCACGGCTTCGTCCTTGCTGGCCAACTCAGTCATGCGTTTTTCAATGGCCACAAGGTCATCTGGGGTGAAGGGACGGCTGTAAGAAAAGTCGTAATAAAAGCCGTTCTCAATGACGGGGCCAATGGTGACCTGTGCCTGTGGAAAAAGATCCTTGACGGCATAAGCCAGTAAATGAGCGGTCGAGTGACGGATCAGCTCAAGCCCTTCGGCATCCTTGGCCGTCACGATGGCCAATTTCGAATTGGCTGCGATGTTGAAGCTGGTATCCACCAATTGGCCATTGACCTTGCCGCCCAAGGCCGCTTTGGCCAAGCCAGCACCAATCGATGCAGCCACCTCAGCTACCGTGACTGGGCCGGGAAATTCACGCAACGAACCGTCGGGAAGAGTAATCTGAACCATGGTGTCTACAAGTAAAAAAAGCGCGGCAGAAGCCGCGCTTGGAAGATGTGTTTAAACGCTGAAGCAGGATTTTACGCCGGCCTCAACTAAAACGAGCCATCAGTCGTTCAATGGAACTGCTCTTCTTCGGTGGAGCCTGTGAGGGCCTTCACAGAAGATGAACCACCCTGTATCACGGTTGTGACGTCGTCGAAGTAGCCTGCGCCGACTTCTTGCTGGTGCGAGACGAAGGTGTAGCCTTTTTCGCGTGCTGCAAATTCGGGCTCTTGCACCATCTCGGTGTAATGCTTCATGCCTTCGCCGCGTGCATAGGCGTGAGCGAATTGGAAAGTGTTGAACCAGTTGATGTGGATACCGGCCAGTGTGATGAACTGGTATTTGTAACCCAAAGCCGACAGATCATCCTGGAAGGAAGCGATCTGGCTGTCATTGAGGTTCTTTTTCCAGTTGAAAGAAGGCGAGCAGTTGTATGACAGCAGCTTGCCAGGGCAAGCAGCATGAACAGCTTGTGCGAATTCACGGGCAAAGCCGATGTCCGGAACGCCTGTTTCGCACCAGACCAAGTCAGCATAAGGTGCGTAAGCAACGCCACGGCTGATGGCTTGTTCCAGACCATTTTTGACGCGGTAAAAACCTTCTTGAGTGCGCTCACCAGTCAGGAATGGTTTGTCGTTCGCATCGTGATCAGACGTGATCAAGTTGGCAGCTTCAGCATCGGTGCGGGCCAGTACGATGGTAGAGACACCCATAACGTCGGCCGCAAAACGTGCTGAGATCAATTTTTCACAAGCTTCATGGGTAGGCACCAGAACTTTGCCACCCATGTGACCGCATTTCTTCACTGCGGCCAATTGGTCTTCGAAGTGAACGCCGGCAGCGCCAGATGCGATCATGTTCTTCATCAACTCAAAGGCATTCAAAACGCCACCGAAACCGGCTTCAGCATCGGCCACGATGGGCAAAAAGTAGTCGATGAACTCCTTGCTGCCTGGCTCGATGCCACGACCCCACTGGATTTCATCAGCGCGCTTGAAGGTATTGTTGATGCGTCGAACCATGGTCGGCACCGAGTCATACGCGTAAAGCGATTGATCCGGGTACATGGTCTCTGACGTGTTGCCGTCGGCAGCCACTTGCCAGCCTGACAGATACACAGCTTCCAGACCTGCTTTGGCTTGCTGCATGGCCTGCCCTGCGCTGATGGCGCCGAATGCATTGACATAGCCTTTTTTGGCGCCGCCGTTGATCTTGTCCCAAAGTTTCTCAGCACCGTGCTTAGCCAAGGTGTGCTCAATGGGCATGCTGCCGCGAAGACGGACAACGTCAGCTGCGGAGTAGCCGCGCTTCACGCCTTTCCAGCGCGGGTTGGTCGCCCAATCTTTTTCGAGGACGGCGATTTGCTGTTCACGGCTCAGTTGTTGAGTGAGGTTGGCTGGCATGGTAAGGCTCCTGAAGTCAAGTTGAAATCGAGCGATGTTGGCAGAGGATTCTGCTTTGTCGTTGATACCATCTTAACTCTTGTACAAGACTGATTTAAATTCTTATGTCTTATACAAGACATTTTTTTATTTGTTTGAAATCATCTAGTTATGAAATAATTTTCACAATGCAATATCCATTTTTCCATATTGAGAAAAATGCGGCGATGCAGCATTTGTATTTTTCAAATTATGAAATATATTGGCGGTGAATGAAATGCGATGTGCAAAACAGCTACAAACTAGCAGGCCAGACAAAAACCAACGTTGATCAGCATCCGCATCAAATTTTTCCAAATTCAAAGCGCACCTCTCTATTGGGGCGTTCAACAAAGAGGATTGAAATTTGAGACAACTTGACAAGCATGGTGTTGCTGGAATTACGATCCTTCAACAAGGTCATGGACATCAGCAAGAAACGCCACGACTGATGAGACGACGAAGACAGCGCATGTTGACTTGAATTTGGCGACACGCTTTACAAGCCAAAAGCCGGGAGTCATGGTTAAAAAAGACGGGCCGATGAGAAAAGTGGCTTGGGAGCCTGCAAATCAGCAACAACCCCTACAGAAATTTGACAAATGAGCTTGGTAAGTGACCGTTTCTCCAGTAGCATGCACATGGCTGAAAACAAACTGTTACTCAGCGACGTACCAACTTCCGATCAAAGGAATTCCATCATGGCAACTGCGAAAAAAACCCCGGCAACAAAAGCTGCTCCCGCTAAAAAAGCAGCACCGGCCAAAAAAGCTGCTCCAGCAAAAAAAGCTGCAGCACCCGCGAAAAAAGTAGCGGCAAAGGCGCCTGCCAAAAAGGCGGCACCTGCTAAAAAGCGCACCCCTAACCCAGCCTTCATGAAGGCCTTGACTCCCAGTGCCGCTTTGGCAGCTGTGGTGGGCGCAACCCCGTTGCCACGCACAGAAGTGGTCAGCAAGATGTGGGTTTACATCAAAAAGCACAATCTGCAAGACAGCGTGAACCGTCGTGCTATCAATGCCGATGACAAACTTAAGGCTGTTTTTGGCAAGGCGCAAGTCACCATGTTCGAAATGGCCGGCTTGATCGGCAAACACCTGAAGTAATTCTGGCACTTATGTAAAAAAACCCGCTTCGGCGGGTTTTTTTATGGGTCCTTCTCATTTGACAATGGCAAGATTAAAGAGCCAAAGTGTCACTCAGCTTGCCTGGCCAATGCAGCTTGCGTAATGGCTTGCAGTGTTCCTCGAGTGGTAATGACTTCTGGATCAAGCACCACTTCAATCAAAGTTCCCTCAGATCGAGCCAAAGCAGCCAACAGGTGCTCTTCAAATTGAGCCGTCTTGTGAATTCGAACACCTGCATAACCATAGGCTTGAGCCAAGGCCACAAAATCAGGATTCTGGAGTTTTGACCCTGTCACATGGGTTGGGTATTCGCGCTCTTGGTGCATTCGAATCGTGCCAAACATGCCATTGTTCAATAACAAAATGATGCTCTTACCACCATGCTGTACAGCGGTGGCCAGTTCTTGACCATTCATTAAAAAATCACCATCCCCAGCAATGGTGAAGGCCGTCCTTCCGGTCAAAATATTCGCGGCGATGCCTGCCGGTACACCGTAACCCATGGCGCCCACGGTCGGGGCCAACTGGGTCTTGTGACCTTTGACCAAGCCATGGTGCTTGAAGAATCGATGCATCCAGCTCGCGAAATTACCGGCTCCATTCGTCAACACGGCATCCGCAGGCAAATGTTTTTGCAACAAGCCCACGATCACGGGCATGTCCACATCACCCGGTAAGGATTGGGGCTTCAGGTTGTCAAGGTAGCCTTCATGTGCCGAACGAGTCCATTCGGACCAAGGCAGTGAGGGTGGCGCCGTTAAAACCTCCAGACTTCGTGCCGCTGCGTTCATGGTGGAGAGAATGGCCAAATCCGCTTGGTAAACACGGTTTAGCTCCTCTGCACTGCCATGAATATGAACCAATTTTTGCAAGGTTTTGGGCGCTTGCAGCAAGGTGTAACCACCGGTCGTCATCTCGCCGAGACGGGGACCAATGGCCAAAATCAGATCCGACTCTCGCACACACTTGGCCAAAGCCGGGCTAATGCCAATGCCCACATCACCGGCATATTGGGGATGGTGGTTGTCGAAGGTGTCTTGAAAACGGAATGCGTTGGCAACAGGCAACTGCCAGTTTTCAGCGAAGCGCTGGAGCGCCTGGGCAGCTTGTACCGTCCACCCCCCACCACCGCAAATGACCAAGGGCTTTTGAGCCGCCAGCAGGAGGTCTCTTAATTGACGCAAAGCCCCTGGATCGCTCCAGGCTTGCACAGGCTCCACGCGGGGCAAGGCTTGGGCGGTATGGATGGCTTGGGTCAACATGTCCTCGGGCAAGACCAACACCACAGGGCCAGGGCGACCATTCATGGCGATTGCAAATGCCCGCGCAATGTACTCGGGCAGGCGCTCGGGATCGTCTACACGTTCAACCCTTTTGGCCATGCCTTTCGTCGAAGGCCCGAAAAAATGGGTGTAGTCCATTTCCTGGAAGGCTTCCCGGTCGCGCGTGTCACTGGCCACATCACCCACAAAAAGGACCATGGGTGTCGAATCCTGAAAGGCAGTGTGAACCCCAATTGACGCATTGGTGGCACCCGGGCCTCGCGTGACAAAGCAAATGCCGGGGCGGCCGGTGAGCTTGCCTTGGGCTTCGGCCATGAAAGCTGCGCCGCCTTCTTGACGGCAAGTCACAAAAAGAATGGCGTCACGGTGCACATGAAATCCGTCCAGCACGGCCAGAAAGCTTTCTCCGGGCACACCAAATGCATGGGTTACGCCTTGGGCAAGGAGGCATTCAACCAACAAGTGGCCCGCAATTTTTGTCTTCATGGACGCATTGTGCACAAGCCTTCTGCAGTTAGTGTGTCACGCGTTTGCCGACTTTCCAAATTGCATCGACAGAGATCAGTCGTGCGCTTCAACCACTTTGAAATCGAACTGCCCGGGATGACGTACCGGATCGACCGAGACCTGAATTTGGCATTTGGGCGGAAAGCGCCCTTCCAGCAGCAAGCGCGATAAGGGGTTTTCCAAGCGTTGTTGAATCGCCCTTTTAAGGGGTCTGGCGCCAAAAATCGGGTCAAAGCCCACTTTGGCCAACTCGGACAATGCACCAGGCGTTACCTCAAGGTTCAGGTCCATGCGAAGCAAACGATCTTTGAGCACCTGCAACTGGATCGATGCAATCGATGCGATGTGATCGGCATCCAGACCATGGAACACGACTGTCTCGTCGATGCGGTTCAAAAATTCCGGCCGGAAGTGGGTTTTCAATTCATCCCAAACGGCATCCTTGATGTCTTCTTCCGGTTGCCCCACCATCGATTGAATGAGCCTTGAACCCAGGTTGGAGGTCATCACGATCACCGTATTTTTGAAGTCAACAGTGCGGCCCTGGCCGTCGGTTAAACGGCCGTCGTCCAACACCTGCAACAAAACGTTGAAGACATCTGGATGGGCTTTCTCGACTTCGTCGAGCAACAGAACGCTGTAGGGTTTGCGACGCACAGCCTCTGTAAGGTGGCCCCCCTCTTCGTAGCCCACATAGCCTGGAGGCGCACCAATAAGGCGTGCCACCGAATGCTTCTCCATGAACTCACTCATGTCGACACGGATCAGGTGATCCTCACTGTCAAACAAAAACCCAGCAAGGGCTTTGCAAAGCTCGGTTTTTCCCACACCCGTAGGGCCCAAGAACAGGAAGGAGCCGGTTGGACGGTTGGGGTCCGACAAACCTGAACGTGATCGACGGATAGCATTGGCCACAGCCGAAATGGCTTCGTCCTGCCCCACCACACGCTGATGAAGTTTGTCTTCCATCTGAAGCAATTTTTCACGCTCCCCCTGCATCATTTTGGAAACAGGAATGCCCGTAGCACGTGACACGACTTCAGCAATCTCTTCAGCGCCAACCTGGGTCCGCAGCAATCTGTGAACGGGTTTTTCACCCGGCAGCGCCTCTTTGGCCTGAACCTCTTTCAAAGTTTTTTCAAGCGCGGGCAACTTGCCGTATTGAAGTTCAGCCACTTTGTTGAAGTCACCTTTGCGTGTCAGGTCTTCAATTTGCTGGCGCAGCTGGTCGATTTGCTCTCTCACTTGCTGTCCGCCTTGTGCTTGGGCCTTTTCGGCGCGCCAGATTTCTTCCAGATCGGCCGCTTCTTTTTTGAGTTTGACGATCTCTTCCTCAATCAAGGCAAACCGTTTTTGCGAGGCTTCATCGTGCTCTTTGCGCACCGCTTCACGCTCAATCTGCAACTGGATCAGTCGGCGATCGAGCTTGTCCATCACTTCGGGTTTGGAGTCGATTTCAATCTTGATCTTGGCTGCAGCCTCGTCGATCAGGTCAATGGCCTTGTCGGGCAGGAATCGATCGGTGATGTAGCGGTGGCTCAGTTCTGCCGCTGCGACAATCGCTGGATCCGTGATGTCCACACCGTGGTGAATTTCATACCTCTCTTGTAAACCACGCAAGATGGCAATGGTCGCCTCAACGGAAGGTTCGTTGACCAGTATTTTTTGAAATCGCCGCTCCAAGGCCGCATCTTTTTCGATGTACTTTCGGTATTCATCCAGCGTCGTGGCACCCACGCAATGCAGTTCACCTCTTGCCAATGCGGGCTTGAGCATATTGCCCGCATCCATGGCGCCCTCAGCCTTGCCAGCCCCAACCATGGTGTGCAACTCATCAATGAAAACAATGGTTTGGCCTTCGTCTTTGGCCAGTTCACTCAGCACGGTTTTCAGTCGCTCTTCAAACTCGCCTCGGAATTTGGCGCCCGCCAGCAAAGCGGCCATATCAAGCGACAAAACCCGCTTGCCCTTGAGCGAATCGGGCACCTCCCCGGCCACGATGCGTTGGGCCAGGCCCTCAACAATCGCGGTCTTGCCCACCCCAGGCTCGCCAATCAGCACCGGGTTATTTTTGGTACGGCGCTGCAAAACCTGAATTGCTCGGCGAATTTCATCGTCCCGGCCAATGACAGGGTCGAGCTTGCCCATCCGCGCCCTCTCCGTGAGGTCAATGCAGTATTTTTTAAGGGCTTCACGCTGGCCCTCTGCTTCCGCATTGCCCACAGTTTGCCCACCACGCACTGCATCAATTGCCGTCTCCAGGCTTTTGCGACTGAGCCCGTGCTCTTTGGCCAAGCGCCCGATATCACCCTTGTTGTCAGCGATGGCCAACAAAAACAGTTCACTGGCGATGAAGGCGTCGCCCCGTTTCATGGCTTCTTTTTCACAAGCCTGCAACACCTTGCCCAGTTCAGGCCCCACCTGCACCTGCTCTTGCCCCGTGACTTGAGGCAAACGACCCACCGCAGCTTCGGCAGCCATGGCCAAGCCCTGCACCTGAACGCCCGCACGCAACAACAAGGCTTTTGGTCCTTCTTCTTGCTTGAGCATCGCCACCAGAACGTGAGCAGGCTCAATGTAGGCATGGTCACGGCCAAGGGCCAGCGACTGGGCATCAGACAGGGCTTCGTGGAATTTGGTCGTCAATTTATCAAGGCGCATGAATATTCTCCTGTAGCCGACAGTTTGGGGATCATTACCCATTTTCAAGACTTGGAGGGCCTTGTCACATTGCCTAAAATCAAAACATGAACATTCACCAGCTTTCCGTTAGCCACGAGGAGCGGCAAGATCGCTTGTTGCTTCGACTCAATACCCAAGATGGTCAGGAATTTCGTTTCTGGCTGACACGTCGAATGGCCATCCGACTGCTGCCTGCAATGCAAGCGTCAGTTGTCCGTCTTGAGGCCGCACAACCCGGCATAGCCGCCATTGACCACACATCGCAGCAAATGTTGACGGAACTCAAACGCGATGCTTTTTTACAAACAGCAGACTTTTCAACCCCCTACGAAACACACGCGCAACAATTGCCTTTGGGTGACGAGCCTTTATTGGTGACCGACGCGCAGCTTAGCGTGCAGCCAAATGGCAGCCTGCAAATCATTTTTCAAAAAAAAATAGGCGAGGCTATTCAGTCGTGCCAGCTGAACTTACAAGCACAGCTGGTTCACGGCATGATCCATTTAATTCGTCAATCCATGGAGAAAGCCGAATGGATTTATTCAGCTCAAACCACTGAGCCCCATTCAGACAACGCGCGTGGCACAGCTGCGGATCAACAAACTTACAAGCACTGAGACAAGCTCAGGCGTTGTTGGCGACAATGCCCCATCTTGCCAAAGCCGCATCGTCGGCTACACGCGCATCGACCCATTGCGCGCCTTGAGGGGTTTGCTCTTTTTTCCAGAACGGTGCTTGGGTTTTCAGGTAGTCCATGAGAAATTCGCAAGCCTTGAAACTTTCGCCCCGATGCGCTGAAGTGACCGCCACAAAAACGATTTGGTCAGCTGGTAGCAAGCGGCCCACGCGGTGTACCACCCGAGCGGCATAAAAATCAAATCGCTTGTGCGCCTGGTCGATCATGTCTTCTATGGATTTCTCTGTCATGCCTGGGTAATGCTCAAGCTCCATGGCCTGAACTTCATCCTGCGCTACGCCAGTCAAGGCACGGGTATCGCGCACCGTGCCCACAAAACTGCACACAGCGCCCACGCGCAAATCATTGGCCCTCAAGGCCGTCAGCTCTTGAGAAACATCAAAGTCTTCGGTTTGGATGAAAACGCGGGGAAACATGGAAGCTAGCCTCCGGTGACAGGTGGGAAAAAGGCCACCTCACCATGGTCTGACAAAGGCGTCGCATCATGGGCCATGACCTGATTGACGGCAACACGCACAGGCCGTCCGATGGCAAGGCATTCTGAATAGGCGCCACCACGGGCTATCAACTCAAGGCGAAGACTGGCAACGTCTTCGCAGGCAGTGTCAACCGCTTCAGCAGCAAAGCCGATGGTTTCGCGCAAAGACGCAAAGTAACGCACCTGGATCTTCATGACAACCACTCCGAAAATGGCCAGAAGTCGACCACGTCATTATGGACAATGGTCTGACCACCGGGGTTATCCACCACGCCATCGCCCCAAACCAAGGATGTCAGAACACCTGAACTTTGGTTCGGAAAGAGATCCAAACCGCCTTGTGCATTGCGACGGACGCGCAAAAATTCACGCCGTTTATCGGCCTTTGCCCAATCAAAATGCGCCGGCAATTTCAAAGAGACAGGGGCCATTTGCTCGGCACCCTGCAGAGCCAGTAGCAAGGGTTTTACCAACAGTAAAAACGTCATGAAGCTCGACACGGGGTTGCCCGGCAAGCCCACAAAGTGAGCCACACCGCTTGCAGTCTCACGCCGCACATGCCCGTAGGCAAAGGGTTTGCCAGGCTTCATGGCAATCTGCCAAAGCGCCAACGCCCCCAAGGATTGCACGGCAGGCTTCACGTGGTCCTCTTCGCCAACAGAAACACCACCACTGGTGAGAATCAGATCATGGTGTTCTGCCGCAGATTTCAAGGCCGCTACCGTGGCTTCGCGGCGATCAGAAACAATGCCCAGATCACTGACCTCGCAGCCCAAGCGGTGCAGCAAAGCCCGCAAGAAAAAGCGGTTGGAGTTGTAAATGGCACCAGGCGGCATATCTTCAGGTGCGACGTCACCGGGCATGACCAGTTCGTCGCCCGTTGAGAACAAAGCCACCTTGGGCCGTGACATGACTTGGAGATGCGCCAAGCCAAGACTGGCGGCCAACCCAAGCTCCGCAGGTCCGAGTTTTTGTCCGCGCTTCAATACGGTGTCGCCCAGAAGAACGTCTTCCCCACTGCGGCGTACCCACTGCCCGGGCTCAGCAGAGGTCAAAAACCGAACCCGACCGGGATGGTCTGTGACAACAAGTTCGGTTTGCTCTTGAGCCACGATGGCATCTGCACCGACTGGAACGGGTGCACCCGTGAAAATACGGGCGGCCTGCCCTGGAAAAAGTGGCGCCCCCAAGTGACCTGCGGCAATGCGTTGCGTCACCGTCAACTCCACGCCGGCTTGCGAAACATCGGCACTGCGAACGGCATAGCCGTCCATGGACGAGTTATCAAAGGCGGGCACTTGCAAACCGGACACCACGTCTTGCGCCAGGATGCGGCCATCGGCATCGAGGGTGGCCACGGACTCCAAGGTCGTCAATGGTTTGATATGGGCCAACAAGGTTTTCAACGCGTCATCGAGCGACATCAAAGGGGCGCGTGGGGTAGGACTCATTGGGCTCATTGGGCTCATTGGCAGTGTTGTGTGATGAAGGCCTTGATCAGGTCGACATCCGCCTGCATGACTTGAACCCGCTTGGGCAAAGACTCGATGCCAACAAATTGAGCGGGGCGCTCCGGCTGGCGGCCCAAGGCCTCCACAACGGTCGATGCGAACTTGATGGGCAGTGCCGTCTCGAGAACGATCATGGGCACTTGGGCCTTCAGATGTTCTTTGGCCACTTTCACGCCATCAGCCGTGTGCGGGTCAATCACCATGCCATAGCTTGAAAATACCTGCTGAATCGTCTTCAGCCGGTCGACATGGTTACTGCGCCCACTCTCAAAGCCGTAAGCGTTGGCGGCCTTGGCAAAGCGGGGATCACCAGATAAATCAAAAAAACCTTCGCGACTCAACGCTTCGCCAAAAATGGCTTTGGTTTGGGTGTCATCACGTTCAAGCAGATCAAAAACAAAACGCTCGAAATTACTGGCTTTGGAGATGTCCATCGAGGGACTGGAAGTCTCATGGGTATTGGTGGCGCCACGCACGTGGTAGATGCCTGTGTGGAAGAACTCGTCAAGCACATCGTTTTCGTTGGTGGCAACCACCAGACGGTCGATTGGCAAGCCCATCATGCGGGCTACATGACCCGCGCACACATTGCCAAAGTTGCCACTGGGCACTGTGAAGCTGACTTTCTGGTCGTTGTTTTGTGTCGCCTGGAAGTAGCCGGCAAAGTAGTACACGACCTGAGCCAGCAAGCGAGCCCAGTTGATTGAATTGACTGTACCGATCTTGAAGCGACGCTTGAAAGCCAGGTCGTTGGACACAGCCTTGACGATGTCCTGGCAATCATCGAACACGCCATCGATGGCGATGTTGTAGATGTTCTTGTCCAGCAGGCTGAACATCTGGGCTTGCTGAAACGGGCTCATACGGCCATTCGGGCTGGTCATGAAGACCCTCACGCCCTTTTTGCCACGCATGGCGTATTCGGCAGCGCTGCCTGTGTCGCCCGATGTTGCGCCCAAAATGTTGAGCTCTTCGCCACGTCGTGCCAACTCATACTCAAACAAATTGCCCAGCAGCTGCATAGCCATGTCCTTGAACGCCAAGGTGGGGCCGTTGGACAAGGCTTCCAGATACAGGTCCGGCTGGCTTTGGCCCGGAGCTTGCAAAGGTTTGAGCGGCACAATTTCTTTTGTGCCAAATACTTCTGCTGTGTAAGTCTTGCGGCACAAGGCCTGCAGGTCATCGCGTGGAATATCGTCGATGTACAAGGACAAAATCTCGAAAGCCAAACCTGCATAACCCTGGCTTTGCCAAATCTCACGCAGCCGCGTGAGCCCTGCAATGTCCAGTTGCGGATAGTTTTCAGGCAGATAAAGACCGCCATCAGGCGCCAAGCCTTCGAGCAATATTTCGCAAAATTGTTTGCGGTCAGCATGACCGCGCGTCGATAGGTAACGCATCAGTTCAACTCTTCCTTGCGAATGCGCACAATCGGAGCCATCACGGTCGGCAAAGCCTGCATTTGGGCCAAGACATCGTTCAAGGTGCCTTCTCGGGTGTCGTGGGTCAGGATGATCACATCGGTCTGGTTTTCGCCCGCCAGGCTCACCTGGTCGGCCTCACGCTGCAAAACCGCGTCAATGCTGATATCAGCTTGTGCCAGCAAACCGGTCAACTTGGCCAAAACACCTGCTTGATCAGCCACGCGCAAACGCAGGTAATAACTGGTCACCACTTCAGACATCGGCAGCACTGACAAATTGCTCATGGCCCCAGGCTGGAATGCCAAATGCGGCACCCTGTTGAGCGGGTCTGCGGTGTGCAAACGGGTGATGTCCACCAAGTCGGCGATCACAGCGCTTGCCGTTGGCTCAGCGCCCGCACCTTTGCCGTAATAAAGGGTTGTGCCTACAGCATCGCCTTGTACCATCACGGCGTTCATGGCGCCCTCAACATTGGCAATCAGACGCTGGGTGGGCACCAAGCTCGGGTGAACACGCAGCTCAATGCCTTGCGCTGTGCGCTTGGTGATGCCTAAGAGCTTGATTCGGTAGCCCAGTTGCTCGGCGTATTTGATGTCGGCAGCGCCCAGTTTCGTGATGCCTTCCACGTAGGCCTTGTCAAACTGCACCGGAATGCCAAAAGCAATGGCACTCATCAAGGTGACCTTATGGGCGGCATCCACACCCTCAATGTCAAAAGTCGGATCGGCCTCGGCATAACCCAAGCGCTGGGCTTCCTTGAGCACCACCCCGAAATCGAGGCCTTTGTCACGCATCTCGGACAGGATGAAGTTGGTGGTGCCATTGATAATGCCGGCCACCCACTGAATGCTGTTGGCAGTCAGGCCCTCACGCAGCGCCTTGATGATCGGTATGCCGCCAGCCACGGCGGCCTCGAAAGCCACCATCACGCCTTTGGCCTGCGCTGCCGCAAAGATTTCCGTGCCATGCACCGCCAGCAAGGCCTTGTTGGCTGTGACCACGTGTTTACCAGCAGCAATGGCTTCCAGCACCAGCGCTTTGGCAATGCCGTAACCACCGATCAGCTCGATGACGATGTCGATTTCGGGGTTGGCAATCACAGCACGGGCGTCGGCCACCACTTGGATACCCTCGCCCACCACTTCTTTGGCACGCGCCACATCCAGGTCAGCCACCATGGCAATTTCAATGCCGCGTCCGGCGCGGCGCTGGATCTCTTCCTGGTTGCGCTTGAGCACGTTGAAAGTGCCGCTGCCCACTGTGCCAATGCCCAATAGGCCTACTTTGATCGGTTTCATTTTTTTAACTTCTTTGCTGCAGTCCACCCGAAAAAATCGGGCATCAATTCTTCAATTTAGGCCACCAAGGCCTCAGTGCCGAAACGTTTGCGGGCCCCCTCAAGAAAACGCGCCATGCGCGCAATCGCTTCGCGCAAGTCATCCTCATGCGGCAAAAACACAATCCGGAAATGATCGGCGTGGGGCCAATTGAAACCTGTACCCTGGACCAGCATGACTTTGGTTTCCTCCAGCAATTGCAAGAAAAACTCCTGGTCATCTTTAACCGGGTAAATCCGGGCGTCCAGCCTGGGGAACATGTACAGGGCAGCATGCGGCTTGACACACGTCACGCCAGGGATGGCCGTGATCAGGTCGTAGGCCAAATCGCGCTGCTTGCGCAGACGTCCGCCCTCACCCACTAATTCGTTGATGCTCTGGTGTCCGCCCAGAGCGGTCTGAATGGCCCATTGGCCAGGCACGTTGGCACACAAGCGCATGTTGGAGAGCATGTTCAGGCCCTCGATGTAGTCGCGGGCATTTTTTTTATCCCCCGAAATGATCATCCAACCGGCCCGGTAGCCGCAAGAACGGTAACTCTTGGACAGCGAGTTGAATGTCAAGGTCAGCACATCCTGAGACAGGCTGGCCATGGGCGTGTGTTTGACGCCGTCGTACAAAACCTTGTCATAGACCTCGTCAGCGAAAATGACCAGGCCATGCTCGCGCGCAATCGAGACGATGCCTTTGAGTAAATCGTCGCTGTACAAGGCCCCCGTAGGGTTGTTGGGGTTGATCACCACGATGCCCTTGGTCCGTGGCGTGACTTTCGCCCGAATATCTGCCAAATCAGGCATCCAGCCATTCGACTCCTCACACCTGTAGTGCACGGGGGTGCCGCCCGACAAACTGGCAGCTGCAGTCCACAGCGGGTAATCCGGCGCTGGCAAAAGCACCTCATCGCCGTTGTCCAGCAAGCCATTGGTGGCCATGACAATCAATTCGCTGGCGCCGTTTCCCAGGTATATGTCGTCAAGCGTGACGCCCAGAATGCCCTGCTTTTGAGTTTCGTGCATGACGGCTTTGCGCGCTGCAAAAATGCCTTTGCTGTCGGAGTAACCGGCTGAATTAGGCAGGTTTCGAATCATGTCTTGCTGAATTTCTTCAGGCGCATCAAATCCGAAAACTGCCAGGTTTCCGATGTTCAATTTGATGATCTTTTGACCGTCCTCTTCCATCTGACGGGCGCGGTCCATGATGGGGCCACGAATGTCATAACAAACATTGGCGAGCTTGGCAGATTTTTGAATGGGCTTCAAAGTGCCTCCAAAGGCGGTTGCGAAGGGGAAAACCTATAATTTGACCACATTTCCAGAGCATTTCGGCCTCAAATACAAGAGCAACGGCTCTAAAGCCGGACTGAAGTCGCACAGCCCTTCCAGGTCAACCCATGAAACTACAACCGGACAAATCCAACGGCCTCACCATCAATGCTTACGGCGCAGGATGGATTGAGGTCAATGGCCAGAAATTTTCCCACTCACTGACCGTCAACAGCCTGCCTGGCTCAACACCTGACAAGTGGGAAGTCTCCCGATTTGAGGACTTGAAATCAACAGATTTCGACATTTTGTCCACCTGCGGTGCCGAATTGGTCATTTTTGGCAGTGGGCAACGCTTGCGCTTTCCTCAGCCAGCCTGGCTAAGATCGCTTGTAGAACTCGGCATCGGGCTTGAAACCATGGACACCCCCGCAGCCTGCCGCACCTACAACATTTTGGCCAGCGAAGGGCGAAAAGTCGTGGTCGCTTTGCTGCTGGAACCCTAAAGCATGCGTTTCAGACAAACCCTTGTTTCTGGAATCTGTCCGTTCGATGCCCCCATTCAGAGTAAAATATGAGGTTGCCAAGGCCCTCGGCCTTTAGCTGTTCTGACGTCACTTGGTGGCGGCAAGCGCTCAACCTGTCAAGCGAGATCAAAGTTTTATGGCGATCGTTCTTAACAAACCCCTCCCCGAATTTGAAGCGAACGCTACGAGCGGCCTGAAAGTTTCCAACATTTCCCACGTTGGACAACCTGTTGTTTTGTTTTTCTACCCCAAAGACAATACACCCGGCTGCACCACCGAAGCCATGCAGTTTCGAGACAAATACAAGGATTTTGTCAAAGCAGGCGCCATGGTTCTGGGTGTGTCGCGCGACAACATGAAATCACATGATGATTTCAAATCCAAACTTGAATTGCCATTCGAGTTGATTGCCGATACCGAAGAAAAAATGTGCCACATGTTCGGTGTGGTTAAAAATAAAATCATGTACGGTAAAAAAGTCAAAGGCATTGAGCGCAGCACTTTTTTGATCGGTACTGACGGCACCCTCAAACAAGAGTGGCGCGGCCTGAAAGTACCTGGCCATGTGGAAGAAGTCCTGAAGGCCGTCAAAGACCTGAAGAAAGCCGCCACGGTTGCTTGATTCAAATGGGAATGTTTTGTCTTTCGGCTCATGCATAATGATTTCATGCCACTGAAATTCAGCCCCCTTCTTCCCTGAAACAAAAAGCCGCCTAGGCCTCCAGGCGGCTTTTTTATTTTTCAGCGCCTGACTTTTTTACCATTCAAGAGGCCTTTGTCCATGCCACTCCCACCCGCACCAACCCAACGCGCCAGTCGCTTGACCCACAAAGCATTCGAGGAACTGTCGGCTGAAATTGAAAGCCCAACCGCATTGGTACAGATCGAAACCAAGAAGTTTCTACAGCCTGCCGAGCAAGCTGTCGCCGCAGAGTCCAAACGTGTCGTCCGTCCCCGCAAGGCACCGGCGTCTCGTATTGATTCAGCGGTTACTTCGGGTGTTAGTGAACCATCAGCGCGTGAGCCCGCACCCACGAAACAGGGCTCAGCGCCAGTGAGTCGGCCCAAACGCAGAACGGGACCAAGCAAACTGTTTGTGCTCGATACCAATGTGCTCATGCACGATCCCATGAGTCTTTTTCGGTTCGAAGAGCACGATGTCTTCTTGCCAATGATCGTGCTGGAAGAACTGGATGGTCACAAAAAAGGCATGACCGAAGTAGCGCGCAATGCGCGACAAGCCAGCCGTTCACTGGATGCCCTGGCCTCCGCGCAGGGCGCCGATTTGGGTAAAGGCTCGCCATTAAGTGCGACAGGCCACACCGATGCCGTTGGTCAACTTTTCTTCCAGACACAAGCGCTAGACCTCAGCCTGCCATTGGCCCTGCCACAAGGCAAGGCGGACAACCAGATCTTGGGTGTTGTCAAAGCACTGGGGCAATTGCATGCGCCACGTGAAGTTGTTCTTGTCTCCAAAGACATCAACATGCGGGTCAAGGCGCGTGCTTTGGGCCTGCACGCCGAGGATTATCAAAACGACAAAACTCTTGAAGATGGCGACCTTCTGTACCCCGGGTCGCTGTCCTTGCCACCCGATTTCTGGATCAGGAATGGCAAGACCGTCGAAAGTTGGCAACAAGGCACACACACTTTTTACCGGATCTCCGGCCCGATCGTGCCCAGCCTATTCATGAACCAGTTCGTTTATTTTGAGGCACCTGGCGAGCCCAGCTTGTACGCGCGAGTGACCGAGATCCGCGGAAAAACTGCCGTGCTGCGCACACTGAAAGACTTCAACCACCAAAAAAATGCCATTTGGGGCGTTACGACTCGCAATCGGGAACAAAATTTCGCGATGAATTTGCTGACGGATCCGGACATCGACTTTGTGACTTTGGCTGGAACGGCTGGAACAGGCAAGACCCTGATGGCACTTGCTGCGGGTTTGACACAAGTCCTCGATGACCGCCGTTACACCGAAATCATCATGACCAGGGCTACGGTGAGCGTGGGTGAAGACATCGGATTTTTACCTGGGACCGAAGAGGAAAAAATGGGCCCCTGGATGGGCGCATTGGACGACAACCTGGAATTTCTGGCCAAGGGCGATGGTGGTAATTCCGGGGAATGGGGTCGGGCTGCTACCAATGAATTGATCAAAAGTCGTATCAAGATAAAGAGCATGAACTTCATGCGAGGTCGCACCTTCATGAACAAGTACGTCATCATCGATGAAGCGCAGAACTTGACGCCCAAGCAAATGAAAACCCTGATCACAAGGGCAGGCCCCGGCACAAAGATCATCTGCATGGGTAATCTGGCCCAGATTGATACACCTTATCTGACTGAAGGCTCCTCAGGTCTGACGTATGCCGTGGACCGCTTCAAGGGCTGGGCACATGGTGGCCACATCACCCTGGCTCGAGGAGAGCGCTCCAGGCTGGCCGACTTTGCCAGCGATGCCCTCTGATCAAAGCGGCGCTAAACCCTTCGGGTCTCAGTAGTCGTCACTCAGACCCGAAGCCAGGCTTTCGAAACGTGTCAGGTTCTTCAGGAAGGTCAGCCGGGTCGTTCCGGTTGGGCCGTTCCGCTGCTTGCCGATGATGATTTCGGCCACGCCAGGATCTTTGGAATCCTTGTTGTAATAGTCATCGCGGTAAATGAACATGATGATGTCGGCGTCCTGCTCAATGGCGCCTGATTCTCTCAAATCACTCATCATGGGGCGCTTGTCGGTGCGTTGCTCTACGCTTCGGTTCAGCTGCGACAGCGCAATGACCGGGCACTGCAGTTCTTTGGCCAGCATTTTTAGACCCCGAGAAATTTCGCCTAGTTCTGTGGCCCGGTTATCGCCACCTGAGCCGCCAGAGCCACTCATGAGTTGCAAATAGTCGACCACAATCAATCCGAGCTTTCCGCACTGCCTCGCCAGGCGCCTGGCGTTGGCACGCAACTCTGAGGGCGTGAGCCCCGGTGTTTCATCGATGTGCAAAGACACAGTGCGCAGCTTTTCGATGGCCTCGGTCAGTCTTGGCCATTCGTCATCGCTGAGCTTGCCAGTCCTCAAGTGCCCCTGATCAATTCGCCCGATCGAGCCAACCACACGCACTGCGAGCTGCGATGCCCCCATTTCCATGGAAAAAACTGCCACAGGCAAACCCTCGTTCAAGGCCACGTGCTCAGCAATATTGATGGCAAAAGCAGTTTTTCCCATAGAGGGTCGGGCAGCCAAAACCACGAGATCACCTGGCTGCAAGCCGGAAGTCATGCGGTCAAGGTCGTAAAAACCTGTGGGCACCCCAGTGATGTCGTTGGGATTGTTCGCCATTTCCTGAACACGGTCGAGCAGTTCAACAACCAGCGTGTCCATCGACTGAAAGCCCTGCTTCATGCGGGAGCCTTCTTCGCCGATGTTGAAAATCTTTTGCTCTGCCTCGTCCAGGATACGATCGATCGCCTTGCCCTGCGGGTTGAAAGCATTGGTGGCGATCTCATCACTGGCAGAAACCAGTTTGCGCAAAATGGACCGCTCACGAACAATTTCCGCATAGCGGCGGATATTGCTGGCGCTGGGCACATATTGGGCCAAGGAGTTGAGGTAACCCAAGCCACCCATTTCTGCGGTCTTGCCCTGATTTTGCAAATACTCGCTGACAGTGATCACATCCGCCGGCTTTGAAGCGTTGATCAAGGCACCCATCGCGGCGTAGATCAACTGGTGCTCGTGCCGATAAAAGTCGGAATCCACCAACAAATCGCCCACCCGGTCCCAAGCTCCGTTGTCAAGCAAGAGCCCGCCCAATACGCTCGACTCAGCCTCAATCGAGTTAGGTGGGACACGCAACTTGGCGATTTGACTGTCAGACGAAAGATTGGCGGGAAACTCGCTCAAATGGGGGGAGAAAACAGCAGACATTGGGTACCAGAAAATCAAACGACCATGTTAGCCTCGCCAAGAGTTGGCGTCACGGGATAAGCCTGTGGATAAACAGGGGGGATCCGGTGATCAACAGAGGACAAGTCAACTTGCATTACAAAATGATTAATAAATTGGAAACGCCGACTTAACATTGAATGGGCCTTCAGTGTTCCTGTTGCACCTGGTATTCCTTGCTATGGTCAGGAAACCAAAAATTGACGTTATCACGCTCAGATTTGATGTTCTCGCTGATGACACCGACCGAAAACTGACCATCTGGAGGGCAATAATTGAACGGCGTCAACTTGATACCCTGAAGTGGACCCCGAATTTGGGACAGGTGTTTAAGTGGGACACTATCCAAAAAAAACGGGTTACCAATGACTGAATCAAAAAAACGCAGAGTTCATCCGCCGGAGTTCAAGGCCAAGGTGGGGCTGGAGGCGCTCGGCGGGATGAAGACCATCAATCAAATCGCCCAGGAGTATGG
>NZ_NESK01000026.1 GCF_003063415.1 Limnohabitans sp. 2KL-17 | reverse complement strand
TATCATTTCCATGGTGATCACCTTCTATCTCTCCTGCTGAATATTTCAGCAGGCCAGTTGAACACCCTGGTCAATTTTGAGTCGGCACTACTAGGTTTAGATGGTCAGTTTTCGGTCGGCGGCAACACGTTTGCAAAGTGAACAGGAAACCCAATGAAATCAACGATCTACTCAGACCACCCCCGCGCCAGTGCTAGCTTTGCGTACCGCCAGTTATTGCACTGAAAACGAGGGGACCCCTTGGTGGAATCCTGCCGTCGAGAGCCAGGCCACCGACCGGGCCTACCGGATCGGCCAAAGACACAACGTGCTGGTCCACAAATTCGTCTGACGGGGGACTTTCGAAGAGAAGATCGACGCACTCGTCGAGTGCTAAACTAAGCTTTTATAATCAGATCATCGAAGGCGGCGGTGAGGTGCTGCTGATCGGAGGCTCTGCTGATCGAGCTCAGCAATGATGCGCTGATGCGCATAGTCGCCCACTGAGGCCTGCTACGCACACCTACCGTGCGTTTGGCGCCACGCCCCGCGTCGGCTTCACTGCGGCACGCCGCCGAACGTGAACCGTGACCAAACAGATGAACAACTTCCAAGCTGCAGTCAACGAAGTGCCTTGGCGGGCCCTGATGAGCGGAGTCTCTGTTGGGACATCGGCGAGAGCCGGCATGACAGGCTCGCGACTCGACCTGTGGTTCGCCAGCCTCGACGCCCTGCCACTGGCCGACCTCACCGCTGTCGTCGCCTTGGACGACATCGAAATGCAACGTGCGAGCCGATTCCTGCGGCCCCACGATGCCGCACGCTACGTGAAGGCGCATACAGTTCTTCGTCTGCTGCTTGCTGCCTATGTGCGTGTGCCCGCTGCGGACATTCACCTTATGCACGGTGCGCACGGAAAACCGCGCTTGACGGCCTGTAATTGTGCCGGGGCAATGGCCTTCAATATGTCGCACGGCGGCAGCGAACTCCTAGTGGGCATCACTCGTGGCGGCGAAATGGGCGTGGACATCGAGGTCTCCGGGCAGGATCTAGACGTTTCCTCGCTGGCCCGCAGCTGCTTCAGCCCGGACGAAGTGGACTACGTGCTGAGCGGCGACACAGCACAAGCTTTGAACCAGCGCTTTCTTCAAGTCTGGACATTGAAGGAGGCTGTCATCAAGGCGCAAGGCGGAGGCTTGGCCAACTCGCTGTCGTCGTTCAGCGTGGTCTGCCGCGGCGAGACAGCAGGGAGTACGCGTCTACTCAGTGATCCGCGCACATGGCAGCTGTTCATGCTGCCGAGGGATCGCGGGGTGCACGCGGCACTGGCCACGGACTTCCATCCTGACATCCGGATCCACTGCCTGGTGAACGACGTATCTGGCTCGAATCTGCGGCCAGCAGCTGCGATGCCCACGGCAGGCTGGCAGGCCGAGCCCGGCGGTTGGGCTGCAGACGGGGCTTGAATCCTTCGAGCAGGCTTGTTGCCATCAGCAGCTTGATGACCCGTTGATGACACCGCAATCCAAGTCGAGTTAGCACGGAGTGCACAGATCGTCTGGTATACTTTTGTAGAAGAAAGTGTTACTATTCCGCTTACGCTGTGCGCGTGCGATCTGGCGACTAATTCATCGGAGAGGGGAGAGGGTATGGAACAAGGCTTCAACTACCTGGTCGTGATCAACGACGAAGAGCAGTACTCCATCTGGCCGACCTTTAAGAAGGCTCCGCCCGTTGGTTGGCGTGCAATTGGCTTCGAGGGGGACAAGGCTGCCTGCTTCGAACGTATCAACGAGCTTTGGGTCGACATGCGCCCTCGCAGTCTGCGCGGGGCTGACGGGTTCGGTTCCTGGGCTGATTCCCCATGAAGGTCATTCCCATCGCTCAGGGCGCCAAGGCTCTGCCGGCTCTGGGTTCGCAGCCGGTAGCAAAACCGGTCCCCGCATTCGCTTCATTGACAGTGATGCTGACGGAGTTGTGCAACCTGGATTGTTGGATGTGCGACTTCGCTGTTTCCATGGGCCTGCGCGAGCAGTTTCCTTGGACCGCCGACGACTTCTTGCGCTTCATCAGCCATCGTTACTTCGCCCGCCTGCGCAGTATCGGCTTTACCGGCGGCGAGCCGTTCGCTCACGCGGGTGCTGGCGCACTGTATGAGCGTCTGGTGCAGGTGCGGCCGGACCTGTTCTACAGCTTCTCGAGCAACGCAAACCTGCTCAAGCCCATGATGGGAGCCTTTGCGCACACTCAGGACTGGAGCCGCGTCAAGCTGATCACCAGCATCGATGGCGTCGAGTCTCATGACGTGCAGCGAGGTCGTCCTGGGGCCCTTCGCAAGAGCCTTGACAACATCGAGGCGTTGTGCCTAAATTTCCCGAAGTTGACCGTGGAAGTGAAGTTCACGGTGACGCCTGTCAACCACACGGAGCTGCTGTCGGCCTACCGGCTAATTACGTCACGCGGCCTGGATTTCACCGCGAAGATGATCGAGGTCAATCCGAACTACACGAGCCAATTGTCCTTCGATGCGCACAGCGAGTCCTTCCGCTTTGCGCCAGCTCAGATAGACGTCATCCGACGCCAGCTCGACACGATCCTGTCGGAGCCGTCGACAGTGTCCACGCGACGTCGGACGGAAATGTCCGAACTGCGCGACTCGTTGGAGCCTGACTGGAAACGCAGCGGCCGCTGCCGGCTGCCCCAGGCGGGCGCCTTCCTCGATGCGCGCTTGCGTCTGTTCACCTGCAAAGAGTACGCGCCGGTGCTCGACCTGACCTGGCAGTCTCTCGACGACCTGCCACGCTCCGAGGCCTACGCGGCCGTGCACCGGGCCGAACGGGAGAACGCGCTGGCCTGCACCCGATGCACCTCTCAACTCAAGCTACCCTCACGGGTGCCGAGCTGGCTGCGGTGGCTCTCATGAGAGCCTTGACCCAGTTGATGTTCGGTCGCCCTCCAGCCTTCCACGACTTTCCACAACGGCATGAGGGCGCGTCTGCTGCCATCGGCGCCGGATTTCGTCACGTGCTGGGGCTGCGCAGCCTCAACCAGCTCCAGACCTACGTCACCGACTTCGAGCAAAGCTTCGCACGGCACCTGGGCGTTGCCCACGCCATCGGACAGGCCTCCGGCACCTCTGCCTTGCACTTGGCGCTGCGCCAGGCGGGGGTCGGTCCGGGTACCGAGGTGGTGACGGTCGCGAACACCTGGGTCACGACCCTGACGGTGATCCATGAGTTGGGCGCGAAGTGCTGCTTCGTGGACATCGACCCCGCCACAGGCCTCATGGACGCCAGCGGGCTCCAGCAGGCAATCACCCCCCGAACCGCTGTAATCCTGCCCGTGCACATGTACGGCAGCATGGCGCCGATGCGCGAGATCCTGCGCATTGCACGAGACCATGGGCTGCGCGTCGTCGAGGATGCCTGTCAAGGCATCGGCGCAAGCTTGGAAGGACGTGCCGCCGGCACCTGGGGTGACGTCGGCTGCTTCAGCTTCCATGCGACCAAGCTGGTGGGTGCACCATGCGACGGCGGCATGGTGGTGACCGACCGCGCCGATGTCGCCCAGGCACTGCGACACGACGCCGTCGTGGACTGGGCCCTCGCGCTCGTCACGCCGCAGCCCTGTGTCCCTAGCCGGCTTTCGCCGCTGGCGGTGCCTTTTCTCGCAGCGAATCTTAGCGCCCTGACACGCAACGTGTCCCTGCGCAGGGACCAGGTGTCCGTCTATCAGCACCTGCTGCAGGGTGTGCCGGGGGCACGGCTGTTGATTTCGCCGGAGGGCGTGTCCCCGGCCCACCGCAACTGCATCCTGGTTTCACCACACAAGGCCGCGATTCTGGCCGCCTGCCGTGCCGATGGCCTGCCGGTGGAGGAAATCTACCCAGGCTCGCACATGTTGGTCGAGCGTATGCAGGCCGACGGTGCCGTACTGCCCTGTACCGTAGCGCTGGCGCGGGATCACCTGGCTTTGCCACTCGGGCGCCAGGTGGGTAAGCGGCTGCAGGCGCGACTGGTCAACGTGATCCAGCGCGCCAGCCGGGTGCCCCAGGTGGCGGTCAGCGCCGGGGTGCAAGCATGACTTCCTCTGCAGACTCACCCGCCCAGGCCGCACCGGGGCCTTCGTACACGCACCGCGCGCGCTTGTTCCGACTGCGTGTCGCACTGATGGCGCTGCCGGCGATCCTGGGTATGGCCTACCAGAGCTGGATCGCCCCGCGCCTGGGCAGCGGCCACGCCCGACGCACGCGCCACGCCATTCCGCGCGCGCTGAGCGCGGCGTTCCTTCGGCTCAACGGCATCCGGTCACGGCTCGACGGCGCGGAGCACCTGGCCGCCACCAGTGGGCGGCCGCGTCTGCTCATGGTGAACCACAACAGTCGATTCGACGGCTACATCCTTATGGCGCTGATGGACATGCCCTTCAAGGCGTTTTGGTCCAACACCGCGCACATCACGACCGAGCACTTCGGTCTTGTCTCGAAGGTGGGTCGCGTGTTTGACCTGTACTTCGTTCACGACAAGTCGGACAAGCGCCTGACCTTGGCTGAGTTCCGTCGCGCCGAGAAATACCTGGCCCAGGGTGAGACGCTGTCGGTATTTCCCGAGGGCACCTTCTCGAGCGACGGCCAGGTCCGCGGCTTCGGCTCGTCATGCGTGGGACTCGCGATGCGGGCCGGGGCAGTCATCGTCCCGGTGGTAATGGCAGACAGCGAACTGACCTTCGAGCGTCCATCGGGGCATGGGGAACCGAAGGTCGTGCGCCTGCGCGTGCTGCCGCCGGTCTTGACCGAGGGCCTCGGACGCCAGGACATCGCCCGCGTAACGGCCGAACTCGAGGCCTCCATGAACTCGCAGTTGCGCGAGATGCACGCCGAAAGGCTGTGTCAATGACCACCAGAGCGGCGCGCCCGGACGGCCGACAGGGACCTGCTGAATGAGCCGGGCGATGCAATGGTCGGTGGCCCTCCTGCTTGTCGCGGTGGCCGGCGGCCTGGCGCTCGCTTCTTGGATGCTCGCTCGCAGCGACCAGCCGGTCGAGGTGAAGGGCATCGCGGTCTCGCGAGGGCCGATCTCGGCGTTCGTGAGGGCGACCGGATTCGTCGATGCACAGCAGAACTTCACCATCTCTGCACCCCACGCGGCGCACCTGCTGAAGCTGCATCACGAGGTGGGCCAGACGGTGCAGCGCGGCGAAACGCTGGCCGTGCTCGACAGCGGACTGTCTGCCGAGCAACTGCGCAACACCGAGGCCCGCCTCGGCGCACAGGAGGCCCAGGTCCGGCAGGCAGAACTCGAGGTGGAGGCCGAGGTGGCCGTCTGGCGCGCTGGCGGCCAGGCGCGCAACGCCGTCGACCAGGCCGAGTCACGCCTGGCGGCTGCGCGCGCCCTGCGCGAGGCTGCCCGCTCTGACGTGCGTGCCGCAGGCCTGAAACTGGCGGCCCTCGCCGTCACCGCACCCGCCGACGGGGTGGTCACCGCAGTCTCCGCGCATCCTGGAGAGTTCTTACAGGCCGGCGCACCCCTGCTGAGCCTGGCGTCGCACGGCTCGCTGGAAGTGCGCATCAAGGTCGACCATGGATCTGCCGACCAGATCGAGCCCGGGCAGACCGTGGAATTGGCCACCGAGGGCGCACCGGACCGCGTCGGCAGCACCCGCATCGTGCGCATCGAGCCGAAGCTCCAGCCGGACGGCTCCCGCAACCAACTGATCGTGATCGCGGCAATGCCGGCCAGCGGCTTCGCTGCCCGGCTGAACCAGCAGCTTACCGCCCGCATCCTGACGGTTTCGAAGCCGCAGTCCCTGCTTGTGCCGCTGGATGCCGTGACCGAGAAGGACGGTGCCGATGTCGTCCGGGTGGTCACTGAGGGCCGACTGCGCCTGCAGAGTGTGCGCACCGGCATCCAGGACGGCAAGCAGATCGAGATACTCGATGGACTGACCCAGGGGCAGCAGGTGGTGCTGCCCAATGCGCGGCAGGTCCTGGCCGAGGGCACGCCGGTGCGGTTCACGGGTAGCGTCCAGCCATGATCCGCCTGCGCGAGGCCTGCCGCCGCTACCAGCTCGGCGACAACACCCTGCAGGTGCTGCGCGACGTCTCGCTCGACGTCGCCCGGGGCGAGTTCGTGGCCATCATGGGCCAGTCGGGATCGGGCAAGTCCACGCTGCTCAACGTGCTGGGCCTTCTCGACGAACTCGATGAGGGCAGCTATGAGCTTGACGGCCGCGAGATCCGCCATCGTACGGTCGATGAACTGGCGAGCATCCGCAACCGGGAGTTCGGCTTCGTCTTCCAGCTGTTCAACCTGATCCCGCGCCTGACCGCGCAGAGAAACGTCGAACTGCCGATGCTCTACGCCGGCGTCACGCGCGAACAGCGGCGCCAGCGCGCCGCCAAGGCGCTCGCCGACGTGGGGCTGGCTGAGCGGCTCGAGCATGCACCCACCCAGCTCTCCGGCGGCCAGCAGCAGCGCGTGGCGATTGCCCGCGCGTTGGTGAACCAGCCCTCGGTGCTGATCGCGGACGAGCCCACGGGCAGCCTCGACTCGGCGTCCGGAGGCGACATCATGCGTCTGTTCCAGTCGCTGCACCGCGAGGGCAAGACCATCCTTATGGTCACCCACGAGCCCGAGGTCGCCGCGTTCGCGCAGCGCATCCTGCACATCGCCGACGGCCGCATCCAGAACGCCGCCTGAGACCCCCTGACATGCGGCTGCCCTCACTCGTCCTTTTTCTCGATGCGCTGGAGGAAGCGACGCTCAGCATGAGCGACTACAAGCTGCGTTCGCTGCTGAGCATCATGGGAATCGCCATCGGCATCGCGGCCGTGATCCTCATCGGCACCATCAGCACGGGCGGTCGGCAGTTCATCTTCGACGAGCTGCAGACCTTCGGCCTACGGTCGATCTGGGTGCTCCCCGACCAGAGCATCGTCGACCCGATGCGAGCCCGGCGCGGTGGCTCCGGCATCGACATCGAGGACGTGGATGCCTTGGCCGCCAACATGTGCTGCAACGGGCTGGCGCGGGTCACGCCGGTGGTCTATGGCACGCGCGACAGCAGCGGCGCCAAGCTAATGGCCAGCCATGCCGACCGCTACAGCCTGCCCAAGCTCGAAGGGGTCGGCCTGTCCTACCTAGCGATCAACAACGATCAGCTTGCTTCCGGTCGCGGCTTCAAGGAGCAGGACATCGCACGCCGGCTGCCGGTGGCCATCATCGGCGCGCAGGTCGCCACTGATCTGTTCGGAGACGGTTTGCGCATCGTCGGCCGGCAGGTGTCGATCGGCGGTCAAAGTTTCGAGGTGATCGGCGTCCTGCAGGCCAAGGACCGGTCGTTTCTGTCGAGCATCGGCTCCGGCGGCGGACAAAATGTGAACGCCCGGGTGATGCTGCCCTGGACCGTTGCCCAGCAGATGCTTGGCCGCACGGACTTCGACCTCCTGCAGGGCGAATCGGCCGAAGGCACCGATGCCAGGGAGGTCGGCGCCCAGGTCGCTGCGACGCTGCGGCGGCGTCACCGCGGCGAGTTCGAGTACCGCAGCGAATCGATGGCGAACTATGTGCAGACCGCCGACCGCATCCTCGCCGGAGTGTCACTCATCGGACTCGTCGCAGCGGCCGTTTCGCTGCTGGTGGCAGGCCTTGGCATCATGAACATCATGAGCACGTCGGTGCTCGAACGCACCCGTGAGATCGGCATCCGCAAGGCAATCGGCGGTTCACAGGCGGCAATCCTGCTGCAGTTCCTGATCGAGGCCGGACTCATCAGCGCGGTCGGCGGCGTGGTCGGGCTGGTCCTGGGTGCGGCCGCCAGCGTCGGGCTGGCCGTACTCGCGAAGTTTCCGCTGGTGATCTCCGTGCCGTCGATCATCGCGGCCTTCGTCGTGTCCGTTCTCGTGGGCCTGGCCTCCGGCATCGTGCCCGCCTATCGCGCCTCGCGGCTGCATCCCGTCCAGGCGCTGCGCTATGAATAGAGCACGCATCCTCTGCCTCTCACTCGTCGCGCTGGGCGTGGCAGTGCCGATGCAGTCCGCTCTCGCACAGCCGGCGTCGGTCGTGGCGCCTGCCTCGGCGCCCTCGGCGCTGCCGGATGCGCTGTCTACGGCGCTGGCGACGGCCCTTAACGACCGGCCCGAGATGCGGACCGCCGCGCTGCGCAGCGACATCGCGCGGGAACGGATCCGTCAGGCCGCGGCGCGTTTCTACCCCACTGTCGACCTGCTGCTGACGGCGCAAAGCAACACGGTCTACGACACCTTCTCGGGTGTGACTGCCACGGGCACGGTCCAGGGCCAGACCGTGACGGTGGCGGTGGCGCGATTGTCGCCGCGCTACACCGTCAGCCCCGCGCTGCAGCTCGGCAACGACATCTACACGGGCGGTCGCGACAGTGCCTTGCTGCGCAATGCCCAGGCCGCTCACCAGGCCGACATGCTGGGTGCCGAGGCGCAGACCCGGGAGGTCATGCGCGACGTCACGCTGGCCTATCTGCACCTGGGCCAGGCGTGGCACCGCTGGCGTATCGCCACCCGATGGGCCGAGGTCGCGCGCAGTCTGGAGAAGGCCACTGCGGGACGCCTGGTGGCGGGCCGGGCCAGCCAGCTCGAGGCTGAAACCGACGCCCTCGCCCGAGCGCAGCGCGACCTGGACGTCCAGACGCAGTCGCAGGAGGTCGCCGCGCGCCGTGCCGAGTTCCTTCGCGCACTGGGCCGCCGCTCCGATGTCTCGCCTGCTCGCCCCGAGGAACTGGGCCCCCTTCTGACGAACTTCACGCACGAGCTCGATGCGCTCGAGGCCCGTGGCATCGCACCCGACAACGCCGACGCTGCCGGCCCGGGCAACGAGCCCGAACTGCTCCGTGCCCACGCCATGAGCCAGGCGGCGCGCGAGCTGGTGAATGTCGAGAAATCGGCCAACCTGCCCCAGGTTCGGCTGCTGGCGCAGTACGTCGGCGCAGGCCGCAGCGACTCGTCGATCGGATCGGCGTTCACCGACATGCGCAGGGGCACTTCCTCAGTGTGGGTGACCGTCACGCACAATCTGTTCTCGGGGTTCGCGACCCAGTCGCGCATCTTGGAGGCCAGGATGAACGCCGAACGCATGCTCGAGGAGGCTACCGGCGTCCAGAGCAGGCTGTCGCTCGCGCAACAAGGCCTGGCGGGTGCCCTGGCCAAGGCGGAAGCCCAGTTCGAGTACGCCCAGCAGCGTCGCCAGGTCGAGGCCCTGCGGCTGCAGGTCGCGCAGGCCAGGCTCGGCGCCGGGCGCGCCTACACCGAGGACGTGGAGAAGGCGCACATGGCGGTGGCGGCGGCCGATGCCGACATTCTCGACCGGCGCATCGGCCGGGTCGCCGCACTGGTCAGGCTGAAGTTTGTCTCGATCAAGGACGTGACTGCCGAGGCGAAACCATGAGGCGCAGTGCTGCGTTTGCCGTGCGCCCGAACGAAAGGAGATCCGCATGCTGAGTCCCTACCGGGCCGACCCGTGGCTCGTCGGTCAGCGCCAGCCTTCGGCATCCCTGCGGCTGTTCTGCTTCTCGCACGCCGGCGGTCATCCTGCGGCGTACCTGGCCTGGCAGGAACTTCTCGGTCCCCGGGTGGAAGTTCGGGCCGTGCAGCTTCCAGGGCGCGCGATGCGATTTCATGAGCGCTCGCGTCGGCATTTCGGAAGCTTGTGCCATGAGCTGGTGCAGATGATCCAGCGGCATGCCGATCTGCCCTTTGCATTGTTCGGGCACAGCCTGGGCGCACTGCTGGCCTTCGAGGTCGCACGGGCCTGCGCCTCGGGTCCGTGCACGCCCCGTCACCTGATCGTGTCCGGCTGCAGCGCACCACGACAGCAGCCGCAGGGCCGTCCCCTGCACGAGCTCGACGACGCTGCGCTGTGCCAGGAACTGGCCCGTTACCACGGCACACCTGCCGAGGTGCTCGCCGACCGCGAACTGATGCAACTGCTGCTGCCCGTGGTGCGCGACGACTTCGCCCTGGTGCACGACTACCGCTACCGAACCGCGGCAAGGGTGCCGCTGCCGCTGACCGTGCTGGCTGGCCGTGACGACCCCGCAGTGCCGGCCGAACTCGTCCCGCCCTGGGCCGAAGAGGCCGGCGCGGGCTGCGAGGTTCATTGGTTCGACGGCGGGCACTTCTTCGTCGATTCGGCGCGCGCCGCTGTCGTCGACTGCATCCGCCGGCAGCTCACGAGCCTCACCTGCCCCGCGCAGCCGCGCGCCCCGGGATCTTGGGCCCGCCCACTGGAACGCCATGAGTGACTTCATATTCGCAGCCCTCGGCACGGGTGGTGACGTCTGGCCAGCATTGCGCATCGCCCGCGAACTGCATCGGCGCGGCCATGGCGTCTCGGTGCTGGCCCCCGAGCCGTTCGCCGCGCGGGCGCGGGCCGATGGGTTGAACTTCGAATCGGTCGACACGCGCGCGGCCTGGTTAGCCGATGTAGAGAGTCCGGCCTACTGGGGACCGGACGGAACGCGGCTCGGCCTGGCCCCTGGAGGCTATCTTCGGCGGCCCGTCGAGGCGACGTTCGACTTCATCGCCTCGCGAGCCGCGCGGTCGCCAACCGTGGTGTGCACCCGCAACGCCTACGGTGCGCGCTTTGCCGCCGAATGCCGCGGCCTGGCCTGCCTGTGCCTGGGCTATTCGTCGACGCAGTTCTTCAAGCTCGGACGACTGCCCTATCGCCATGCTGTGCTGCGGCGCTCCCCGCGCTGGCTTCAAGCCGGACTGCTGGCCTGGGGCGACCGCTCCGCCGACGCCATGCTGCTGCCGGACCTCAACGCCATGCGGCAGCGCCATGCCCTGCCGGCCGTCAGGCGCTTCCGGGACTGGAGTTTCTTCCGCCATCCCGGCATGGCCTTGTACCCGGCCTGGTACGACGACGTGCAGGAATTGGCGCCGCTCGGTATCCGGCAGGCCGGCTTCGTGTTTGCCCACGACGCCGATGACGGGCCGCTGCCAGCGGCCCTGCAAGGCTTCCTGGACGCCGGACCGCCGCCGATGGTGCTTACCTTCGGAACCGGCGTGGGTCATGTCGTCGCGCGCTTCGCGGCGGCGCTGGAGTTGGTCCGCCGTACCGCATGGCGGGCCATCTTCGTCAGCCGGTTCGAGGCCAATCTGCCCCCGGAGGCGCATTCGCACCCGCGCATCCACGTCGTTGCCGAGGCCGATTTCGCGGCCTTGCTGCCTCGCTGCGCGGTGCTGGTTCACCACGGGGGCATCGGCACGGCGGCCCAAGCGGTGCGCGCGCAAATTCCGCAGGTGATCGTGCCCATCGGCTACGACCAGCCGGACAACGGCCGGCGCCTGCAGGCGCTGCGGCTAGCCCGCCTGCTATCGGGGCGCCGGTTCGACGCGGCCGGCCTGGAGGCCGCAGTGGCGGATGCGATCGCACACACCGACCGCGCGCGGCTCAGGCAATTGGGCGATGACCTGCGCGCCGGTGACGGTTCGCGGCGAGCGGCCGACGTGTGTGAGGAAGTCGCGGCGCAGCAGGTCGGTGCCGTGCGGCAGACCCATGAATGAAAACGGGAGTGGACCATGAATGAAAACGGGAGTGGAAGATGTTGACCGCAAGCGCAGTGGAGAGCGTCGCGCGACAGCGACTGTTGCCCGAGGTGGTAAGCGAACACGCCCAGACGCGCCCCGGGGCTGCGGCCTTTACCTTTCTCGAAGATGGCCAGACGCCGTCCGGGCAGCTCGACTATCGCGTCCTTGACGAGAGGGCACGACAGATCTGCGCCCACCTGCAGGCGCTGGCAAGCCGCGGCGACCGCGTGGTGCTGGCCTGCCCGCCTGGCCTGGACTACATCACTGCATTCCTGGGCTGCCTTTACGCCGGCATGGTGGCCGTACCGGCATTGCCTCCCGCTGGCGCCGAATCGGTGGCACGTCTTCGCGGCATCCTCGTCGACGCGCGACCGCGGGTGGCGTTGTGTGCCGCCCCGGCGCTGGCGACGCTGGACCGCGTGCTCGACGAGGCCGGCCTGAACAGCCAGGCCTGCGCACGCGTTGCTCTTCAGGATCTGGGGCGCGGCGCTGCCAGCGCAGCACCGGTCACCCTCGAAGCGCACGAACTGGCCTTTCTGCAGTACACCTCGGGCTCGACAGGGGACCCCAAGGGGGTGATGGTCAGTCACGGCAACATCGTCGCGAACCTGCTCGGCATCGCCGCGTCCGTCGGCATGGCGCCGGATGATACGGCGGTCTCCTGGTTGCCGCCGCACCACGACATGGGCCTCGTCGGCGGGGTGCTCTACACCGTGCACGCCGGCTTCCACTGCGTACACATGCCGCCTGCGGCGTTCCTGATGCGTCCACACCGCTGGCTGCGGGCTCTGAGCACCTACCGGGCGCGGTTTACCGGGGCCCCGAATTTCGCCTACGAGCTGTGCCTGTCGCGCATCCAGGATCGGCATCGGGAAGGTCTCGACCTAAGCAGCGTGCGCGTCATGTTCAACGGTGCTGAAATGGTCCGGGCCGCAACCCTGCGCCGGTTTGTCTCGGCCTTCGCTGGCTGCGGCCTACGGTCCGACGTCTTTCACCCCGTCTACGGGCTGGCCGAGGCCACGCTGCAGGTCAGCGGCAATGCCGCGCGCCCTTTGGGCGAGCCGGCCCACATCCTGCGGGCGCAGCCGCAGGCGCTTCAGCAGGGCATGCTGGAGACCGCAGACCAAGACAGCCCCGTCATCGACCTGGTGTCGGTGGGTCAGTCACTGGACGCAGAGCACCGGGTGCGCATCGTCGATGCGTCGACCGGCCGACCCTGCGAGGACGGCCAGGTGGGTGAGATCTGGGTGCAGGGGCCTTCGGTCGCGCAGGGCTACTGGCAACGCCCACAGGACAGCGATGCCATCTTTCGCGCCACTTTGGCTGCGGACCCTCGTCCGTGCCTGCGCACTGGCGACCTGGGCGTGATGCGCGAGGGCGAACTTTTCGTCGTCGGGCGTCTCAAGGATGTCCTCATCTTACAGGGCCGCAACCTGCATCCCCAGGATCTCGAACAGGTCGTGGAAGCCCTGGACTCGGCCTTCGTGCGTCACGGTACGGCGGCGCTGCCGATCGACGGCGAGGGGGGCGAGCGGCTGGCAATCGTGCAGGAGGTACATCTGCGCAGCGAGCCCCGCGTCGAGGGGCTGCCCGAGCGCGTGCGGGCCGCGCTGGCCGATCGCTTCGGCGTCATGGATCTGGCCGAGCTGTGGCTGGTGCGGCCGGGCCGCCTGCCTCGCACCTCGAGCGGCAAGATCCAGCGGCGGCGCTGTCGAGAGCTGCTGCGGAACGGGCAGATCGACGCCCTGTGGTCCTGGCGCGCGGCGTCCTCTGCACCCGCATCCATGGGCGAGGACGCGTCCGCCGATGACGCCCAGTTGGCCGCCGTCACGGCGATCTGCCAGGAATGCCTGGGGCTGTCGTGCATCGCCCCCGACGCCAACTTCTTCACCTTGCCCGGTGCGCATTCGCTGGCGGCGACCCAGGTGATGTCGCTCCTGCGGGAACGGCTAGGCGTCGACCTGCCGGTGCGCGCGCTCTACGATGCCCCGACCCTGCGCCAGCTCTCCGCCGCAGTGGCCAGCGCGCTGTCCTGCGCCACCGAGCCGATTGCCGAAGCGGCGGCGGAGCCGGCGCTGCGAGCGCGGGAGTGGGCGGCAGGGGAGGTGGCGGCGGCGTCGTTTGCGCAGCAGCGGCTGTGGTTGCTGGACCAGATGGAGCCTGGGGACCCGCTGTACAACATTGTGGCGGCGGTGGCGCTGCAGGGGCGGCTGCAGGAGCAGGCGCTGGGGCAGGCGCTGGAGAGGGTGGTGGAGCGCCACGAGGCGCTGCGCACGCACTTCGAGGTGCGCGGCGGGGCGCTGGTGCAGGTGGTGGGGCCACGCCGCGAGCCGGTGCTGGAGCGCGAGGCGATGGCGGGTGTGCAGCGTGCGCAGCGCTGGCAGGCGGCGCAGGAATGCATGGCGCGCGAGGCGGTGCGGCCGTTCGAGCTGGGCCGGGGCCCGCTGCTGAGGGCGCGGTTGCTGAAGGTGGACGACGAGGAGCACGTGCTGGTGCTGACCATGCACCACATCGTCTCGGACCTGTGGTCGATGGGGGTGTTCGTGCGCGAGCTCACGGCGCTGTACGCGCACGCCGCACATGCCGCCCACGCCGCGCAGGGCGTACAAGCCGGGGACCAGGAGCCGGCACTGCCGCCGCTGCCGGCGCTGCAGTACCGGGACTTTGCCTGCTGGCAGCACGCCTGGCTCAGCGGCGAAGTGCTGGCGCGCCAGCTCGGGTACTGGAAGCACACCCTGCAGGATCTGACGGCGCTGGAGCTGCCGCTGGACCGGCCGCGCCCGGCGGTGCACAGCCTGCGCGGAGCGACCCTGCGCTTCGAGATCGACGCGCCCACGCGCCAGGCCCTGCACGAACTCGCCCGGGCCCACGGCGGCACGCTGTTCATGGTGCTGCTCGCAGCGTTCAAGGTGCTGCTGTGGCGCTGGAGCGGACAGACCGACGTGGTGGTGGGCTCGCCCATCGCCAATCGCAACCGCAGCGAGATCGAGGGGCTGATCGGGTTCTTCGTCAACACGCTGCTGCTGCGCAGCAACCTCGGCGGCGACCCCACGTTCGAGGACCTGCTGGGACGGGTGCGGGAGACCGCGCTGCAGGCCTACGCGCACCAGGACCTGCCGTTCGAGCGGCTGGTCGAGGAATTGCAACCCCAGCGCGAAGCCAACTACACGCCGCTGTTCCGGGTGATGTTCGCGCTGCAGAACGCGCCGCTGGGCGAGTTGGTGCTGCCCGGACTGAGCCTGCGGCGGCTGGAGGTGCGCACCGGCAGCGCCAAGTTCGACCTGACGCTGTTCATGTGGGAGCAGGACCAGACGCTGAGCGCGGAGATCGAGTACAGCAGCGACCTGTTCGACGAGTCCACGATGCAGCGCCTGGCCGCGCAACTGCAGGCGCTGCTGGCGCAGGTGGCCAGCCAGCCGCAGGCGCGGCTGTCGGCGCTGGGGCGGCTGAGCGAGCCGCAGCACCAGCGGCTGCTGGGCCACTGGAGCGGCGCGCAGGACGCGGCGCAGGCAGCGCCCCGGGACGCCGCCGGGCTGGTGGATCTGGTGGCCCGCCAGGCGCTGCGCCGGCCGCACGCGGTGGCGCTGCAGCAGCCCGGCCAGGAGCCGGTGAGCTACGCGCAGATGATGGCCCGGTCGAGCTGGCTGGCCGGTCGGCTGCACGCGCTGGGCGTGCGCCCGGGCGACCGCGTGGCGGTGTGCCTGGAGCGCTCGGCCTGGCAGGTTCAGGCGCTGCTGGGCATCGTGATGGTCGGGGCGGCGTACGTGCCGCTGGACGGCTCGTACCCCCAGGAGCGGCTGCGCTACATGCTCACCGATGCCGGCGCGCGCGTGCTGCTGACCCAGCAGTCCTGGGCGCAGGCGATGGCCCAGGCCAGCGCGGGCGGCAACTGCCGCACCGTGCTGCTGGAGGACTGGCTGGGCGCCGGCCTGCAGCAGCCCGAGGGACTGCCACCCGGTATCAGGCCACCCGACATCAGGCCGCCCGCACAGGCCCTGGCCTACGTGATGTACACCTCCGGCTCGACCGGCCGGCCCAAGGGCGTGGCGGTGACGCACGCGGGAGTGCTCAGGCTCGTGCGCGGGCTGGCCCACGTGAAGCTCGACGAGCACGAAGCCGTGCTGGCGGCCGCGCCCGTGAGCTTCGACGCGTCGACCTTCGAGATCTGGGGCGCGCTGTGCCATGGCGCGCGCCTGGTGCTGGCTGCGCCGGGACGGCAGTCGCTGGCGGAACTGGGCGAGCAGGTGCGCGCCGCGCAGGTCAGCACCCTGTGGCTGACCGCGCCGCTGTTTCACCTGATGATCGAAGAGGGCGCGGCCTACCTGCAAGGCGTGCGGCAACTCATCGCCGGCGGCGACGTGCTGTCCGCGCCGGTGGTGCGCAAGGCCCAGGCGCTGCTGCCGGGGTGCCGCATCGTCAACGGCTACGGCCCCACCGAGACGACCACCTTCGCCTGCATGCACGACACGACCGGCCTGCCCGAGCAGGCCTGGGGCGTGCCCATCGGCGGGCCCATCGCCCAGACCCAGGTGTACGTGCTCGACCCGCGCGCCGAGCCCGTGGACGTGGGCATCGCCGGCGAGCTGTACATCGGCGGCGAGGGCCTGGCCTGGGGCTACCTGGGCCAGCCCGCGCTGACGGCTGAGCGCTTCGTGCCCGACGAGTTCGGCGCGCGCCCCGGGGCCCGGCTGTACCGCAGCGGCGACCGGGCGCGCTGGCGCACGGACGCAAGGCTGGAGTTCATGGGCCGCCTCGATCACCAGGTCAAGGTGCGCGGCCACCGCGTGGAGCTGGCCGAGGTCGAGGGCGCGCTGCGCGAGCACCCCGGCGTCAAGGACGCGGCGGTGGTGCTGCGCGAGGACGCCCCCGGCGACAAGCGCCTGGTCGGTTACGTGGTGCCCCAGATCGAACAGGCCCTGCACGACGCGGCCCGCGACCACACGCTCCAGGAACGCCAGGTGGCCGAGTGGCAGGAGCTCTACGAGCGCTCCGTCTACGCCGGCGGCGCACAGGCCGGCCAACACCTCGCGCAGCACAGCACCCCCGAACTGGACGACGCCTTCGAGCTCACCGGCTGGGGCAGCAGCTACACCGGCCAGCCCATCGAGACCGACCAGATGCGCGAGTGGGTGCAGGCCACCGTCGAGCGCATCGCCCAGTTGCCCACCCGCCGCGTGTGGGAGATCGGCTGCGGCACCGGGCTGCTGCTGCTGCGCCTGGCCGCGCGCGCCCAGACCTACCTGGGAACCGACTTCGCCCAGGGCGCCCTGGACTACCTGGGCCAGCGCGTGGCTCGCCACGGCCTGCACCAGGTGCAACTGCAGCCTCGCCTGGCCACCGATTTCGACGGCGTGCCCGTGCAGGCCTGGGACCTGGTGATCCTCAACTCGATCGTGCAGTACTTTCCCGACCGCGGCTACCTGGACCGCGTCCTGGAGGGCGCCGTGAACGCCGTCCAGGACGGGGGCTGCGTGTTCGTCGGCGACGTGCGCAGCCTGCCCCTGCTGCACACCTTTCACGCCTCCGTGCAGACCTGGCAGGCCAGCGCCACCATGCCCGCGGGCCAACTCCTGGAGCGCGTGGCCCGGCAGGTCGCGCTCGAGAAGGAGTTGGCGCTCTCGCCCGAATACTTCCTCGACCTGGCGCAGCGCCACCCCCGGGTGAGCCACGTGGAGGTGCTGCACAAGCACGGCCACGCCCTCAACGAGCTCACCAGCTACCGCTACGACGTCGTGGTGCACGTGGGCGACAAGGCCAGTACAGCCGCCGCCCCCGCCCAGCACCTGGACTGGCTGGACTGCTCCCAGAGCAGCCTGGACCCCCAGACCCTGGCCGCGCTGCTGGCCCGCCAGCCCCCCCAGGTGCTGCGCCTGGGCCTGGCACGCATCCCCAACGCCCGCACGGCGTCCGACATCGCCTTGCTGCAGGCCTTGCACGAGGCCGCGCCATCCACTCCCCTGGCGCTCGTGCGCGAGCAGGCCCTGCTCGCCGGCACCATAGCGACCGGCCCCGCCGCGGCCCCCCAGACTCTCGTGGACGCCGCCCTGGCCGCAGGCTGGCGCGCACGGCCTCGCTACAGCGGGCCCGGCCAGGACGAGGGCTACTTCGACCTGCTCGTCGAGCGCTTGGACGCACCCCAGGCCCGCATCGCACCCCGCCTGAGCCCGGCATCGCCCGCAGCGGCCCCCTGGGCCAACGAGCCCCTGGCAGGCAAGGCCACCGAGAACCTGCTGGCCTCCCTGCGCGCCCACCTGCACGCACGCCTGCCCGAGTACGCCCACCCCACCTCGCTGGTCCTGCTCGAGCGCCTGCCCACCACCCCCAACGGCAAGCTCGACTCCCGCCGCCTGCCTCCTCCCCAGGAATCCGCCTCCCACACCTACGTCGCACCCCAATCCCCCGTCGAACTCGCCCTCGCCGACATCTGGTCCAAGCTCCTGCGCATCGAACGCATCGGCAGATTCGACAACTTCTTCGAGCTCGGCGGCGACTCGATCATCGCGATCCAGGTCATCGCGCGCCTGCGCGCCGCAGGTTACGATCTGAAGCCGCGTGACTTGTTCGAAGCGCAGACCATCGCCGATGCCGCCCTCCGAGCGACCGCACTGGACAGCCTGGCGGCGGGCGACGCAGCCGACCGCGACCCGGGGCCGTTTCCACTTGCCCCGGTCCAGTCGTGGTTCCTGGAGCACCAGGAGCGGCTCGAACCGCACTGGAACCAATGGGTGCGCCAGCCCCTCGTGGCGGAGTTGCCGATGGACAGGCTGCAGGCGGCTTGCGACGCCCTGATCGCCCGCCATGCCGCCTTGCGCATGCGCTTCGAAGCCGCGCGCGGCGGCCAGCAGCGCGTCGGCCCCCTTGCCCCGGCCCACGTCGAGCGGCACGTGTTGCCGCCGTCGGTCGACGAGGAATCGCTGGGCCGCGCGCTCGACGCCATCGAGCGAAGGCTGCACGAGGCGATCGATCCGATCGAAGGTCCGGTCGTGCGATTCGCCCAGATCGTCCGTGACCAGCCGGCCCAGGCCTGGTGCGTGATCGTCGCCCATCACCTGGTGGTGGACGGCGTGTCGTGGCGCACGCTGCTGGCCGATCTGGAGCGCGCCTTGGACGACCCCGTCGCGCTCGGGGCGTTGCCGCCACCGGCCAGCTATGGCGCCTGGTGCCGCGCCTTGCGGGAAGCCAGCGATTCGCGCGCGATCGAACGCGACTTTGCCTTCTGGCGTCGCGTGCAGGGGCCCGGCGCGGTGACCGAGCCGGGGCTGCTGGGCATCGCCCCGGGCGCGCGCACGGTCTGGGGCGACGCTCGCACGCGGGTGAGCCGCCTAGACCTGCGCCGCACGCGCGAACTGCTGGCCGACCCGCGGCTGGGCGCCGGGGGCGGCATGCAGGCCCTGCTGGTGGCGGGCATCCTGCGCGCCATCGCACGCTGGAATGGCCAGGACGAGGTGATTGTCAGTCTCGAGCGCCATGGCCGGGCGCTTGACGGCATCGGCATGGACGTCGCCGACAGCGTGGGCTGGTTCACCGCGCGCTTCCCGCTGCGCCTGGCCACGGGCCTGAACGGATCCGCCGGCGAGTTGCTTCGCCGCACGACGCGCGCGCTCGAGAGCGTGCCCTCCGGCGGCATGAGCCACGGCATGCTGCGCCATGGCGCCCGCCCGCTAGCACCGGCGCCGGAAGCCGCGGTCGGCATCAACTACCTTGGCCGCTTCGACCACGCACTGGCGGCACTGCGTCACTTCCTTCCTTCGGGGCAGGTGTCCGGCCTCTCGTGTGCGCCTGGCTCGCGGCGCGCTCAATTGCTGGAGATCGATGCGCTGGTGATGCCGGAAGGCCTCGAGATCCGCTGGACTCACGACAACAGGCTGATCGAGGCAGCCCAGATCGAGCGCATGGCGCAGTCCCTGCTGGACTGGCTGAACGATGCCAGCGTTCTGGCCGCCGACCCGCCAGCGGTTCGACCGACCGGGCTCGATGCCGCCGGACTGGACGACGACGAGCTGCGCTGTCTGCTCGACGAACTCGGCGCCGGCACGCACCCAACCTGGACCCCGACATGACCACCCCACCGAAGCCTGACCGCAGCGCCAATAACCCGATCGAAGCGATCTTCCCTGCGGCGCCGATCCAGGAGGGCATCCTGTTCCACGCCGTGGCGGACGAAGCGCAACCGATGTATGTCGTGCAGCTCGTGCTGCGTCTGCGCGGCGACGTCCGTGCCGACCGGCTCGAGTCGGCCTGGGGCACCGTGATTCGGCGCCACGCCGCGCTGCGCACCGCCTTCGTCTGGCGCAAGGTGGCCCGTCCGATGCAGGTGGTGTCACGCGAGATTCAGATGCGCGTGTCCGAGCACGAGATCGACGAGGCCGCTGCGGCCGATTGGCTGGCCGCCGAACGCGCGGCGCCGTTCGTGCTGTCGCGCGCGCCGCTCATGCGCATGAGCCTGCTGCACGTCGGCGACCGGCACCTCCTGGTGTGGACGCACCACCACCTACTGCTCGACGGCTGGTCGATCGCGACCGTACTGCGCGAAGTGCTCGACGAGGCGGGCGCACGGGCCGGCATCACGGACGCGATGCCGGCGGGGCCGCAGTATCGTGACTACCTGAAATGGCTGGACGCCCAGCCGCGCGGGGCGGCGAGGGCCTTCTGGGCGGCCGAGCTAAGCGGCTTCGATCAGCCCGTCACGCTGCTGGGCAGCGAGGCCCGCGCCGCTTCGACGTCCTGGTGCAGCGACGCTGAGGCAAGAAGCTGGCTCGACCGGGACGACTCCGAGCGGGTGCTGGGCTTTGCACGCGAACAGCACGTTACCCCAGGCGCGGTCGTGCTCGGCGCCTGGGCGTTGCTCCTTGCAGCGGCCGCCGGCTGCGACGACGTGCTCTTCGGGATGGTGGCCTCGGGCCGCCCGGCCGGCCTGACCGGCGTCGAGTCGGTGGTCGGGATGTGCGTAGTGACCCTGCCGCTGCGGCTGCGGGTGGCCCTGGCGGACGAGGTCGGGCCCTGGCTGCGCGGCATCTCCGAGCGTATCGGCCGCATCCAGGAGCACCAGCATCTGCCGCTTGGCGAGATCGCCGAGAGCCTGCCTGCCCCGGTGCGCCGCCAGCCCTTCGACCACGTGGTAGCGTTCGAGAACTATCCAATGGCCGAGGCGCTGGCGGCGATGCCACCGGGCTGGACGCTGGACGGCGTGGAACTGCACCAGCGGGCGAACTACCCCTATGGCCTGATCGTCGTCCCGGGCGAGCGGCTCGAGATGCGCCTGCCCTACGATGGCCGGGCCCTGTCGTCCGCCGAGGCCAGGACCCGCATCGATCAGCTGTCCGGCCTCGTGCGGGCCCTGGCCAGCGGCCGCGCTGTCCGCCTGGGCGACGCCTGGCGCAGTCTTGGGTCGGCACCGACGCAGGATGCGGCGCAGCCGGCGCCCGTTGCGTCACCAGGGGACGCCTGGACCCGGCTGGTGCGCCCCATCCCGACAGCGGGGCGCACTGCGCACGAGATCACCCGGCGCGCCGGGCGACTGGAGGCAGGGCTGCGCCGTCTGGGCGTGACGGCCGGTGGCCGCGTCAGCCTGTCCCCGTTGTCGCCTGAGGATCTCCTGGTCGCGGTCGTCGCGGCCGCATCCTTGCAGACCGAGCTGGTCCTGCTCGGCACGGCGCAGGACGGCGCGCCTTTCGACTGCCAGGTGCACATCGGCCCGGACACCGCCGCCTCACGCCTTGGCCTGAACTGGCCCGCGCAGTCGGGCCCCGGCGACGACGAGCCGCAACGGGACGCCCTGCAGCCTGGCCACGCCCCCTCCGTGCGCCTGCATCTGCGCGACTCGGTCGACGGGCGCTGGCTCGCGCTGGACCTGGCGCCGCTGGTCGACCAATGGGCCGCCGCCACCGAGGAGTGGGCGCCGCGGCTCGGCGAGACCGCCCTGCTGGCCTGCCATGCGCCCACGCTGCTCAACCTGCTGATGCTCGGCCACGCCCTGGCCTGCGGGGCCGACGTGCGGCGGATCGGCCTGGACGGCGAGCCCACGCTCGCGGATCTGCGGCTCCGCGTGCTGGAGGCCGGCGCGCACTGGGTGTGGACGGACCTCGTCGAGCCCGTGGCCCTCGAGCCGGCACACCCGGTGGCGCGCGTCTGGGCCTGGGCGGCGCCGTGGGAAGGGCTCGGGCAGGCCGATCCCCTTGTCCTTGCGCGCCACATGGTGGTCCTTCGCCCCTGCCCGCTTAGCGGCCTGCCCGCCTGGGTGGACCGCACCCAACAGGCCGACGAGCCGAGCGCCATGCCGGCACGGCATGGCGCAGCGGCCCCCTGGGCGCGGATCGACCTGAGCCTACCGGGTGGCGTGGCGGCGCCGGTCGGTGCGACCGGCCGGCTGAGCGTGGGTCTGGCGGCGGCCGGCTGTCCCGCGCCGGTCGATCTGGGCCTGAGCGTGCGCCATGAGCCCGACGGCCGGCTCGTGCGCACCGCCGGCGTCGGCACTGTCCAGTGGCTGGCGGGCCGTCCGGTGGTGCTGGCGGCGCTGGCCCAGGCGCTTCGGGCCCGCCATCGGCCGTCCGATCTGGCGCTGGCGAGCCGCCTGGGGTGCGACGGCCGGCGGCGGCTCGTGGCCTGGGCTGTGCCCGAAGCCTCCACCTCCCCGACGGCCGATGCCGCAGTCGAAGGGCCGGCCGGCGAGCCGCTGCTTTGGGTGCCGGTCGCACACCTGCCGAGGCAGGCCACGGGCGACCTCGACCTCGAGGCGCTGTGTCGACTGCCGGTGCCGGACGCGCGGCAGTTGCGCGCCTGGGAAGCCCGACTGGCCACTGCCGGAGGGGCAGAGCCCCGGCTTCGCGTTCGGCTGGAGCCGGCCGACCTGGCCGGCCCGGCCGACTCCACCCAGGCCGTGGACGACTGGATCGGACCGCTTGCGCAGCCCATCCAGGCCAACGCTGCCGGCCAGAAGGCACGGGTCGGCCTCGACGTCGACCCTGCCGACACCCGCGAGGCCCTGCTCGATGGCGGTCCTGCGCTCGCGCCCACCGGCCCCGCCGGCATGGCGCAGCGGTTCGCGGCCCAGGTCCTGGCGCATGGGCACGTGAGCCTGCACTTCATGGCCGCCGACGCGGCGCGCGATGAGCGCACGACGCTGGAGGCTCTGTTCGACCGCGCCCGGAGCCTGGCCGCCGAACTGCGTCGCAGGGGCGTCGCCGATGGTCGTTTCGCGCTGCTGCAGGCCGATGGCGACTACGCCATCCTGCAGGCGATGTGGGCGGCCATCCTCGCCGGCGCGGTGCCCCTGGTGCTGCCCGCAGCGGGTGGCCGCGAAGGTGACCCCGCGGCACGCCGCATGGCGCAGGTGCGCGAGATCCTTCCGCAGGCCGTGGTGGTGGTGCACGTTGCCGACCCGGTGGCCCGTGCCGAAGCCCATGCCCGGCTCTGCGGCACCGGCGCCGAGGTGCTCGTCCTGGAAGGCCTCGACAACGCTCTCGGGCCGGACGATCTGTCGACCCGCGGCGGCGAGGATCTGCTGTGCCTGCAGCTCACCTCCGGTTCGACGGGGCGGCCGAAGTGCGTGCCGCTCAGTCATGCGAACGTGATGGCGCAGGTGCGCGCCTCGATCGACCGCAACGGCTTCCGGGCGGACGAGGTCGGCCTGAACTGGATCCCGCTGGACCACGTCGCGCCGGTGATGCATCACTTCAGGGACCTGGAGTGCGGCGCCGAGCAGATCTTCGCGGCCACCTCGCGCATCGTGTCGGCGCCGCAGGCCTGGCTGGACCTCATCGAGCGCCATGGCGTGACGCAGATCTGGTCGCCGAATTTCGGGTTGAAGCTGCTCAATGGCGTGCTGCGCGACGCACCGGCCGGGCGCTGGCGCCTCGATCACGTGCGCAGCTTCATCAATGCCGGCGAGCAGGCCTCGTTCGACACCGTCATCGAGTTTGTGCGGCTGGCTGCCCGCCAGGGCCTGTCCGCGCACGTCATGCGGCCGGCCTTCGGCATGGCCGAGCTGTGCACCGGCGTGGCCTTCGAGGTCGACTTCGACCCGGCGCGGGCCTGGCTGAGGCCTCACGGGGCCGCGTTCGCGTTCGCGCGGCTCGGCGCGCCCACGCGCGGCACACGGGTGCGCATCGTCGACGCACAGGGCCGGCCGCTGCGCCAGGGCGAGGTGGGTCACCTGCAGGTGAGCGGACCGAGCGTCACGCGAGGCTATCTCTTCGATGAGGCGGCCAACCGCGAAGCCTTCCCGGTGCCGAGCTGGTTCGACACCGGCGACCTGGCCTTCGTCGCAGACGGCAGCCTGTGCCTGACCGGCCGCGCCAAGGAAGCGCTGCGCATCCGTGGCGTCAGCGTGCCATGCGTCGATGTCGAGGAGATCGTCGAGCGGGTGCCTGGCGTGGCCCCCACCTTCGCGGCGGCGCTGGCGGTTCCCGGCCCGCACGACGGCGAGGAGCGCCTGGTGATCCTGTTTGCCACCGACTTCAGCGCCGCCGGCGCGGACGCCCACGCCGTCGCCCGCGCCATCCGGCGCGAGGTGACGGCCGGCGTGGGCGTGCATCCGGCCGAAGTGCTGGAACTGGGGGCTGACGTTTTCCCCAAGACCTCGAGTGGCAAGATCCAGCGCACCCAGTTGCGCGAACGCCATGCGCGCGGCGAGTTCGCGGCGCTGATGCGCGGCATCGACGGCGATCGCGGCGAGCGCGTCGGCCCCTGGCTGCACGTCCGGCGTTGGACGCGACGCCCGACGCCCGCGCGCCTACCAGCGGGGCGGTTCGGCGCGGCCTGGTTCGTCCACGACGGCGACGAGACCGCAGCCGCCTGTGCCGCACGGCTGCGTGAAGCCGGGCGAGCCGTTGTGGAAGCAAACCTTGCCCCTGCGAATAGCCTTGCACAGGCGCGCGCCGCATGGGATGGCGCTCTCGATGCCTTGGACGCTCGGGGCGCACGGGCGGATCGAGTCGTGTGGTGGTACCCGCAGGCGCCCGCCGCCGAAGGGGCCGCACCGGAGTGGGCCGAGGCCGCTCGCGTCGCGACGGCCGGCCTGGCCGGCCTGCTGCGGGCCGTGCAGGCGCGCTTCGCGGGCCTGCCGCTGCACCTGGACCTCGTCACCCGCGGCGGCTTCGCCCTGGCGCCCGACGAGCGGGTGCGCACCGATCTGGGCGGCCTCACGGGCCTGCTGCGGACCGCCGCGCTGGAACTGCCCTGGCTGACCGTGCGGCGCATCGACCTGCCTGCGGACGCCACGCAGGCCGATGGCGACCTGATGAACAGCGAACTGCTCGGAGACGATGGCGAGGATCTGGTCGCGCTGCGTGCCTCGCGCCGCCATGTGCCGCGGCTGGCCGCTATGCCCTGGCCCGCGCCAAAGGACGTGCCGGCCTGGCCCGGCGATGCCACCTGGATCGTCAGCGGCGGCCTCGGCGGCATCGGCGTCGAGATGTGCCGATGGCTGTCGGCGCGCCACGGTGCGCGTCTCATCGTGCTGGGACGGCGCCTGCCCGCCGAAGTCGAGCCGCAGATCGCGGAGTTGAGCGCCCGCGGCGTGCTGCTGTGCTATCGGGCCGTCGACATCGCCGACGTCGCCGCCCTCGGGGCGGCCGTGGCCTCGGCGCAGGCGCAGATGGGCGGAACGCTGGCCGGCGTGCTGCACCTGGCAGGCACCGTGGCGGACGGCCCCGTGGCCGCGCTGGACGACGACCGTCTCGAGGCGGCCTTCCGCACCCGCCTGCACGGCGCGGTGAACCTGCGCCGGCTGGTCGCGGGCTGGCGCGGGAGCCTGGCAACGACGCCGATCTTCGCCTCGTTCGGGTCGGTCAACGGATGGTTGGGTGGCATCGACACGGGCGCCTACGCCGCCGCCTGCGGCGCGCTTGAAGGCCTCGGGGACGGTGCTGCCGGACCGCTGCCCGAAGGCTGGCGCGACCTTGTCGTCTCCTGGTCGTCCTGGGACGACACCGGGATGAGTCGGGGCACCGTCAGCAGCCAGATGCTGGCGCGTCGCAGCCTGGTGCTGTTGCGTCCGCGCCAGGCCCTGGCGCTGTTTGCGGCAGCGGTGGCGTCGGGTGAGAGCCATCTCATCGCCGGCTTCACGCCGAGCCACCCGGCCGTCGCCGTCGCACGCCCCGGCGAGCCGCCGCGGGCGCCGCGTGTCGAGTGCATCGCCAACGGCGCGCCGCCCGCTGCCGAAGCGCTCCCGTTGTTGTACGACGCCTTCGGCCAGGCCGTGGCGGTGGTCGCGGTGGACGCCGACAGCGCAGCCTCGGGCGCGCGCGCCGGCTGGACGCCGGGCCCGGTGGGCAGGCAGCTGATGTCCATCTGGCGCGAGGTGCTGAACACCCCGCGCGAGCTGGCGCCGGACGACGACTTCTTCGCGCTCGGCGGCCACTCGCTGCTGGTGACGCAGGTGGTCTCCCAGGTGCGGCGCCAATTCGGAATCGACGTGCCGGCCAAGGCCTTGTTCGACCACTCGACGCTGCGCGCCTTTGCCTCCTGGATCGAAAGTCTCGTGGCGGCCGAGCGCACCGAGCCGATTGCCGAAGCGGCGGCGGAGCCGGCGCTGCGAGCGCGGGAGTGGGCGGCAGGGGAGGTGGCGGCGGCGTCGTTTGCGCAGCAGCGGCTGTGGTTGCTGGACCAGATGGAGCCTGGGGACCCGCTGTACAACATTGTGGCGGCGGTGGCGCTGCAGGGGCGGCTGCAGGAGCAGGCGCTGGGGCAGGCGCTGGAGAGGGTGGTGGAGCGCCACGAGGCGCTGCGCACGCACTTCGAGGTGCGCGGCGGGGCGCTGGTGCAGGTGGTGGGGCCACGCCGCGAGCCGGTGCTGGAGCGCGAGGCGATGGCGGGTGTGCAGCGTGCGCAGCGCTGGCAGGCGGCGCAGGAATGCATGGCGCGCGAGGCGGTGCGGCCGTTCGAGCTGGGCCGGGGCCCGCTGCTGAGGGCGCGGTTGCTGAAGGTGGACGACGAGGAGCACGTGCTGGTGCTGACCATGCACCACATCGTCTCGGACCTGTGGTCGATGGGGGTGTTCGTGCGCGAGCTCACGGCGCTGTACGCGCACGCCGCACATGCCGCCCACGCCGCGCAGGGCGTACAAGCCGGGGACCAGGAGCCGGCACTGCCGCCGCTGCCGGCGCTGCAGTACCGGGACTTTGCCTGCTGGCAGCACGCCTGGCTCAGCGGCGAAGTGCTGGCGCGCCAGCTCGGGTACTGGAAGCACACCCTGCAGGATCTGACGGCGCTGGAGCTGCCGCTGGACCGGCCGCGCCCGGCGGTGCACAGCCTGCGCGGAGCGACCCTGCGCTTCGAGATCGACGCGCCCACGCGCCAGGCCCTGCACGAACTCGCCCGGGCCCACGGCGGCACGCTGTTCATGGTGCTGCTCGCAGCGTTCAAGGTGCTGCTGTGGCGCTGGAGCGGACAGACCGACGTGGTGGTGGGCTCGCCCATCGCCAATCGCAACCGCAGCGAGATCGAGGGGCTGATCGGGTTCTTCGTCAACACGCTGCTGCTGCGCAGCAACCTCGGCGGCGACCCCACGTTCGAGGACCTGCTGGGACGGGTGCGGGAGACCGCGCTGCAGGCCTACGCGCACCAGGACCTGCCGTTCGAGCGGCTGGTCGAGGAATTGCAACCCCAGCGCGAAGCCAACTACACGCCGCTGTTCCGGGTGATGTTCGCGCTGCAGAACGCGCCGCTGGGCGAGTTGGTGCTGCCCGGACTGAGCCTGCGGCGGCTGGAGGTGCGCACCGGCAGCGCCAAGTTCGACCTGACGCTGTTCATGTGGGAGCAGGACCAGACGCTGAGCGCGGAGATCGAGTACAGCAGCGACCTGTTCGACGAGTCCACGATGCAGCGCCTGGCCGCGCAACTGCAGGCGCTGCTGGCGCAGGTGGCCAGCCAGCCGCAGGCGCGGCTGTCGGCGCTGGGGCGGCTGAGCGAGCCGCAGCACCAGCGGCTGCTGGGCCACTGGAGCGGCGCGCAGGACGCGGCGCAGGCAGCGCCCCGGGACGCCGCCGGGCTGGTGGATCTGGTGGCCCGCCAGGCGCTGCGCCGGCCGCACGCGGTGGCGCTGCAGCAGCCCGGCCAGGAGCCGGTGAGCTACGCGCAGATGATGGCCCGGTCGAGCTGGCTGGCCGGTCGGCTGCACGCGCTGGGCGTGCGCCCGGGCGACCGCGTGGCGGTGTGCCTGGAGCGCTCGGCCTGGCAGGTTCAGGCGCTGCTGGGCATCGTGATGGTCGGGGCGGCGTACGTGCCGCTGGACGGCTCGTACCCCCAGGAGCGGCTGCGCTACATGCTCACCGATGCCGGCGCGCGCGTGCTGCTGACCCAGCAGTCCTGGGCGCAGGCGATGGCCCAGGCCAGCGCGGGCGGCAACTGCCGCACCGTGCTGCTGGAGGACTGGCTGGGCGCCGGCCTGCAGCAGCCCGAGGGACTGCCACCCGGTATCAGGCCACCCGACATCAGGCCGCCCGCACAGGCCCTGGCCTACGTGATGTACACCTCCGGCTCGACCGGCCGGCCCAAGGGCGTGGCGGTGACGCACGCGGGAGTGCTCAGGCTCGTGCGCGGGCTGGCCCACGTGAAGCTCGACGAGCACGAAGCCGTGCTGGCGGCCGCGCCCGTGAGCTTCGACGCGTCGACCTTCGAGATCTGGGGCGCGCTGTGCCATGGCGCGCGCCTGGTGCTGGCTGCGCCGGGACGGCAGTCGCTGGCGGAACTGGGCGAGCAGGTGCGCGCCGCGCAGGTCAGCACCCTGTGGCTGACCGCGCCGCTGTTTCACCTGATGATCGAAGAGGGCGCGGCCTACCTGCAAGGCGTGCGGCAACTCATCGCCGGCGGCGACGTGCTGTCCGCGCCGGTGGTGCGCAAGGCCCAGGCGCTGCTGCCGGGGTGCCGCATCGTCAACGGCTACGGCCCCACCGAGACGACCACCTTCGCCTGCATGCACGACACGACCGGCCTGCCCGAGCAGGCCTGGGGCGTGCCCATCGGCGGGCCCATCGCCCAGACCCAGGTGTACGTGCTCGACCCGCGCGCCGAGCCCGTGGACGTGGGCATCGCCGGCGAGCTGTACATCGGCGGCGAGGGCCTGGCCTGGGGCTACCTGGGCCAGCCCGCGCTGACGGCTGAGCGCTTCGTGCCCGACGAGTTCGGCGCGCGCCCCGGGGCCCGGCTGTACCGCAGCGGCGACCGGGCGCGCTGGCGCACGGACGCAAGGCTGGAGTTCATGGGCCGCCTCGATCACCAGGTCAAGGTGCGCGGCCACCGCGTGGAGCTGGCCGAGGTCGAGGGCGCGCTGCGCGAGCACCCCGGCGTCAAGGACGCGGCGGTGGTGCTGCGCGAGGACGCCCCCGGCGACAAGCGCCTGGTCGGTTACGTGGTGCCCCAGATCGAACAGGCCCTGCACGACGCGGCCCGCGACCACACGCTCCAGGAACGCCAGGTGGCCGAGTGGCAGGAGCTCTACGAGCGCTCCGTCTACGCCGGCGGCGCACAGGCCGGCCAACACCTCGCGCAGCACAGCACCCCCGAACTGGACGACGCCTTCGAGCTCACCGGCTGGGGCAGCAGCTACACCGGCCAGCCCATCGAGACCGACCAGATGCGCGAGTGGGTGCAGGCCACCGTCGAGCGCATCGCCCAGTTGCCCACCCGCCGCGTGTGGGAGATCGGCTGCGGCACCGGGCTGCTGCTGCTGCGCCTGGCCGCGCGCGCCCAGACCTACCTGGGAACCGACTTCGCCCAGGGCGCCCTGGACTACCTGGGCCAGCGCGTGGCTCGCCACGGCCTGCACCAGGTGCAACTGCAGCCTCGCCTGGCCACCGATTTCGACGGCGTGCCCGTGCAGGCCTGGGACCTGGTGATCCTCAACTCGATCGTGCAGTACTTTCCCGACCGCGGCTACCTGGACCGCGTCCTGGAGGGCGCCGTGAACGCCGTCCAGGACGGGGGCTGCGTGTTCGTCGGCGACGTGCGCAGCCTGCCCCTGCTGCACACCTTTCACGCCTCCGTGCAGACCTGGCAGGCCAGCGCCACCATGCCCGCGGGCCAACTCCTGGAGCGCGTGGCCCGGCAGGTCGCGCTCGAGAAGGAGTTGGCGCTCTCGCCCGAATACTTCCTCGACCTGGCGCAGCGCCACCCCCGGGTGAGCCACGTGGAGGTGCTGCACAAGCACGGCCACGCCCTCAACGAGCTCACCAGCTACCGCTACGACGTCGTGGTGCACGTGGGCGACAAGGCCAGTACAGCCGCCGCCCCCGCCCAGCACCTGGACTGGCTGGACTGCTCCCAGAGCAGCCTGGACCCCCAGACCCTGGCCGCGCTGCTGGCCCGCCAGCCCCCCCAGGTGCTGCGCCTGGGCCTGGCACGCATCCCCAACGCCCGCACGGCGTCCGACATCGCCTTGCTGCAGGCCTTGCACGAGGCCGCGCCATCCACTCCCCTGCCGCCCGTGCGCGAGCAGGCCCTGCTCGCCGGCACCATAGCGACCGGCCCCGCCGCGGCCCCCCAGACTCTCGTGGACGCCGCCCTGGCCGCAGGCTGGCGCGCACGGCCTCGCTACAGCGGGCCCGGCCAGGACGAGGGCTACTTCGACCTGCTCGTCGAGCGCTTGGACGCACCCCAGGCCCGCATCGCACCCCGCCTGAGCCCGGCATCGCCCGCAGCGGCCCCCTGGGCCAACGAGCCCCTGGCAGGCAAGGCCACCGAGAACCTGCTGGCCTCCCTGCGCGCCCACCTGCACGCACGCCTGCCCGAGTACGCCCACCCCACCTCGCTGGTCCTGCTCGAGCGCCTGCCCACCACCCCCAACGGCAAGCTCGACTCCCGCCGCCTGCCTCCTCCCCAGGAATCCGCCTCCCACACCTACGTCGCACCCCAATCCCCCGTCGAACTCGCCCTCGCCGACATCTGGTCCAAGCTCCTGCGCATCGAACGCATCGGCAGATTCGACAACTTCTTCGAGCTCGGCGGGCACTCGCTGCTGGCCAGCCAGGCGATCGCACGGGTGCGGGACCGATTCGACGTCGACCTTCCGCTGCAGGTGTGCTTTGCCAACCCGACGCTCGAAGGTGTCGCGCGGGCGGTCGAGGCGGCGCGCCTGCTGGCCAAGGCCGACAGCGCCGCGCCACGCCTGACGAGGCTGGACCGGCAGTCGCGCGTGCGCTCGGCCCCGACATCGAAGACGACCTCGGCTCCGGCCGGTCAGTGAGCCTCATGAAGCACCCCACGAACGCCCCCATCGCCGACAGAACGGACCTGGACTCCGAGCAGCCGCTGGTCTACGAGTTCGAGGCGTCGTTTGCCCAGCAGCGCCTCTGGTTCCTCGACCAACTCGCCGCCGGCTCGCCGTTCTACCACCTGCCGATCGTGATCCGGCTGCGCGGCGATCTGGACGTCGCCCTGCTGCGCGCCTGCCTGGAGACCGTCCTGCAACGCCACGAGGCCCTGCGCACGACCTTCTGCCAGGGCCCCGACGGCGTGCTTCAGCTGGTGCAGGCCGAAGGGCGGCTGGCGTGGACGCAGCGCCAGCTGGCGCGCGACGGCCTGGACGGCGCCGAGCTCGAGCGCATCGCGCTACAGGAGGCCGTCCGCGAGGGCCGGCGCCCGTTCGACCTGGAGCACGGTCCGTTGCTGCGGAGCTGCCTGCTGGCGCTGGACGACGGCCACTGGATGCTGTGCGTGTCGATGCACCACATCGTCTCGGACGGCTGGTCCCTGGGTGTGTTCGTGCGCGAACTGGGCGCGCTCTACTGCGCCGGCCGCGCCGGCCTGCCGCTGCAGTTGCCGGAGCTGCCGCTGCAATACCCCGATTACAGCCATTGGCAGCGCGAATGGATGTCCGGTGCGGCGCGCGACCTGCAGCTTGCGTACTGGCGCGAGGTGCTTCAGGATGCCCCGGCGAGCCTGGCGCTGCCGACCGACCATCCCCGCTCCCAGCGCCAGTCGTTCCGGGGCGACCTGCTGCCTCTCGCATTCGATGCTGGCCTGACCCAGGCGCTGCGCACGCTGGCGGCGCGCACGGGAAGCTCGCTGTTCATGGTGACACTGGCCGCCTACCAGGTCTTCCTGTGGCGCCACTCGGGCCAGCGCGACCTGTGCGTCGGGGTGCCGGTCGCCAACCGCACGCGGGTGGAACTCGAGGGCCTGATCGGCTGCTTCATAAACACAGTCGTGATGCGCGCGCGCATCGATCCCGCGCGCTCTTTCGTCCAGCTGCTGGCCCAGGTCAAGGACACGGCCCTGGGTGCCTTTGCCCACCAGGATCTGCCCTTCGAACAGATCGTCGAAGCAGTGCATCCGGAGCGTGACCTCAGCCATTCGCCCCTTTTCCAGGCGATGTTCATGCTGCAGAACATGCCGATGGACGCGTTCGAGCTGCCGGGCGTCGCCTGCCAACCTGTCGAGCTCGACATCGGTACCTCCAAGTTCGACCTCACTCTGTCGCTGACCGAGCGCGACGAACGACTGGAGGGCTACCTCGAATACTCGGCGGACCTCTTCCACCGCGACACCGTCGCCCGCATGGCGGCGCGGCTTGGCCGCCTGCTGGGCGAACTCGTCGCGGCGCCCGATCGGCCGCTGGTCGACGTGGACTGGATACCGCCCGAAGAGCGCACCCGGGTGGTCCGCACCTGGAACGACAGCGCCCGTCCCCTGCCGTCCGGTGCCACGCTGCTCGGCTGGCTGGAGCAGCGCTTTGCCGACGCGCCCAAGGACATCGCCGTCGACGACGGCACCGCGAAGGGCCGGTTGAGCTACGCCGAACTGGCCGCACGCACGTCCGTGCTGGCCCACCGTCTGCGTGCGGCCGGCGTCGAACCCGACGTGCGCGTCGGCGTCTGTCTGGAGCGTTCGAGCGACCTGGTGGTGGCCCTCGTCGCGGTGCTGCGCGCCGGAGGCGCCTACGTGCCGCTGGACCCCGCCTATCCGCCGCAGCGTCTGGCCTGGGTGCTGCAGGACGCCGCTCCCCTGGTCACCCTGGCCACGGCATCCACCCGGTCAAGGCTGCCGCTGTCGGGCCATGGGACGCTGATCGATCCCTGGCAGGACTCACCCCCGCACGCTGAACAGCCGCTGCCACTAGCGACCATTCGCGCCGGCCACCTGGCCTATGTGCTCTATACCTCCGGGTCGACCGGCCGTCCCAAGGGCGTGGCCATCTCGCACGGCGCGCTGGCCAACCTGCTCGCCGCGATGGGCGAGGTTCCGGGCTGCGCACCGGGCGAGGGCGTGCTGGCGCTGACCTCGGTCTCCTTCGACATCTCGGCGCTGGAGCTGTTCCTGCCGCTGTCGCGCGGCGGACGCATCGTGATGATCAGCAGCGAGGACGTCACCGATCCGCTGCGAATCGCCGAGCGCGTCTGTGCCGGCGACGTACGCCTGCTGCAGGCCACGCCTGCGAACTGGCGCATGCTGCTCGATTCCGGCTGGACGCCGCCGCGCGCCGCGCGCTGCCTGTGTGGCGGCGAGGCCCTGCCGCGAGAGACCGCCGCGCGCCTTGTGGCCGACGGGGCACGCCTGTGGAACGTGTACGGACCGACCGAGACGACGATCTGGTCGGCGATCAGCGCGGTCGACCCCGACGACGCCGACGCCAACGTGCCGATCGGCGCGCCGCTGTGGAACACGAGGCTGCACGTGCTGGACGAGCGGCTGGTGGAGCAGCCGGTGGGTGTGTGGGGGGAGCTGTACATCGCCGGCGATGGCCTGGCGCGCGGCTACCTGAACCGGCCGGACCTGACGGCCGAACGATTCCTGCCCGAGGTCAACGGCGCAGCGGGCCAGCGCATGTACCGCACCGGCGACCTTGTGCGCTGGCGTGCGGACGGGCAGCTCGAGTTCCTGGGCCGCACCGACCACCAGATCAAGCTGCGCGGTTACCGCATCGAACTTGGCGAAGTCGAGGCCGTGCTGGGCGCGCTGCCCGACGTGCGCGAAGCGGTGGTGGTGGTGCGCGACGACCTTCCAGGCGGGCGCCAGCTGGTGGGCTATGCGGCGCTGCACGAGGGCGCCCAGACCGACGAGGACGCGCTGCGCACGGCCCTGCGCGAGCGGCTGCCGGATTACATGGTGCCCTCGCGCTGCCTGCTGCTGCAGGCCCTGCCGCTCACACCCAACGGCAAGGTGGACCGGGGTGCTTTGCCGGTGCCGCAGCAGTTGGAAGCCGACGCGCGGGTGGCGCCCCGAACACCGCTGGAGACCCGGCTGGCTGCGATCTGGGCGCAGGTGCTGGGCGTGGCGGAGGTGGGCATCGAGGACGACTTCTTCGCCCTGGGCGGGCACTCCCTGCTGGCCACGCGGGTGATGTCGCAGGTGCGCGCCAGCTGCGAGGTGCAGTTGGCGCTGCGCGTGCTGTTCGAGGCGCCCACGGTAGCGGCGCTGGCCAAACGGGTGGAGCAGGCCCTGCGGGAGCAGAGCGTGACGCTGCCCCCCATCGAGCCCGTGCGCCGCGAGCCCGGACGCGCCCTGGCGCTGTCGCATGCCCAGCAGCGGCTGTGGTTCCTGGCGCAGTTGGAGCCCGAGAGCCCGGCCTACAACATGCCGGTGGTGCTGGAACTGCGCGGCAGGCTGGACCTGCGGGCCTTTCAGTACACCCTGGAGCGGGTGGTGGCGCGCCACGAAGTGCTGCGCACGCGCTTCGAGACCGTCGACGGCGAGCCGGTGCAGGTGGTGCAGGCGCCTGGCGCGGTGGCGCTGGCCGTGCACGAGGTCGACGGCGATGCGGCAGCCGACGACTGGGCGCGGCGGGAGGCGATGCGACCTTTCGATCTGGCGTCCGGGCCGCTCTTGCGCACCGTGCTGCTGAGGCTGGCGCCGCAGCGCCACGTGCTGTTGCTGACCCTGCATCACATCCTGGCCGACGGCTGGTCGATGGGCGTGCTGGTGCGCGAGCTGGGGTTGCTCTACACCGAGGAGTGCGGAGGCCCGGCGGCGGAACTGGCGCCCCTGTCGGTGCAGTACGCGGACTACGCGCATTGGCAGCGCCAGGTCCTGGGCCCGACGCTGGAGCGGCAGCTCGAGCACTGGCGCGTGCAACTCCGCGAAGCCCCCACCCTGACCACGCTGCCCGGCGACCGGCCGCGGCCCGCGGTGCGCGACGAAGCCGGGGCGGCGGTCGACCGGGTGCTGCCCGCAGCGCTGCGCGCAGCGCTCGAGCGCCGTGCGCAGGAGGGGCAGGCGACCCTGTTCATGGTGCTGGCGGCGAGCTTCAGTGCGTTGCTGGCCCGCTGGGCCGGGCAGCAGGACGTGTGCGTGGGCACGCCGATCGCCAACCGCCACCGGCTGGAGACGGAAAGCCTGGTGGGCTTCTTCGTGAACACGCTGGTGCTGCGCACCCGGGTGCATGGGCACGAGCGCTTCGCCGAACTGTTGGCCCGGACGCGCGAGACCTTGCTGCAGGCCTATGCCCACCAGGATCTGCCGTTCGAGCAGCTCGTGGAGGCCTTGCATCCCGAACGCCACCGCAGCCACACCCCGCTGTTCCAGGTGATGCTGGTGCTGCAGAACGTGCCGATGGCAGCGCTGGCCCTGCCGGGACTCGAGCTGGTGGCCCGTGCGCCGACGGCGCGCACCGCGAAGTTCGACCTGACGCTGACTCTGCACGAGGCGGCCAACGGCACGCTGCGGGCGGATTTCGAATACGCCTCGGCACTGTTCGACCGCGCGACGATCGAACGGTTGGCGGCGCACTTCGAGCGCCTGCTGGAGCAGGTCGCGCGCGACGGCGAGCACGTCGTCGGCGACCTCGAATTGCTGGGCGTTGCAGAGCGCGCGCAGATTGCGCGCTGGAACGACACGGGCCGACCGCCGCAGTCCACGCCGACCGTGCACGCGCTGGTGCAGGCGCAGGTCCGGCGCACCCCGCAGGCGGTGGCCCTGAGGTTTGCGCAGCAGGCCTGGACCTACGACGAGCTGGAACGGCGCGCCAACCGCCTGGCCCATGAGTTGCGGGCGCGGGGCTGCGGGCCGGGGACGCGGGTGGGTATCTGCCTGCCGCGCAGCGGCGAGCTCGTCGCCGCACTGCTGGCCGTGCTCGAGTGCGGCGGCGCCTACGTTCCCCTGGACGCGGCGCTGCCGCGCGCCCGACTGGCCACGATCCTCGAGGACGCGCGGGTGGCGTTCGTGCTCGGTCGCCGTGACCATGCGCCGGCCGGCTTGGCCGCGCCCTGGCTGCATCTGGACGACCTGGGGCATGACGATCCCGCGTGGTGCACTTCACCGCTGCCCGCAGTCTCCGGGGCTTCGAGCGACCCGGAGGTCTATGTGCTCTACACCTCCGGCTCGACCGGTCGGCCCAAGGGCGTCAGCCTTGCCACCCGGTCCCTCGTGAACCTGCTGCAGTGGCAGATTGAGGCGCATGGCCCTGGATCTGCCGGACCCGGGAGGAACACCCTACAGTTCGCGTCGCTGAACTTCGACGTCTCGTTCCAGGAGATCTTCTCCACGCTGGCGGCCGGTGGCACTCTGGTGCTCGTCGAGGACGCGCTGCGGGAAGACCTGGACCAGCTGCACGAATTCATCCTCGCGGCCGACCTGCAACGGGTCTTCCTGCCCAACGCGGTGCTGCAGCACTTTGCCCACCTGGTATCGAACGAAGCAACGCCGGGGGCGGCAGGTGCGACGGGCTGCGACATCATCACCGCCGGGGAGGCGCTGCACGTCGGCGAGGGGCTGCGGCAGCTGATCCGCCGCCTCGGGACGCGCAGGGTCTTCAACCAGTACGGACCGACCGAGACCCACGTGGTCAGCGAGCACTGTCTCGATGTGGCGACGCTCGCCCACTGGCCCGCGACGCCACCGATCGGCGCGCCGCTGTGGAACACGAGGCTGCACGTGCTGGACGAGCGGCTGGTGGAGCAGCCGGTGGGTGTGTGGGGGGAGCTGTACATCGCCGGCGATGGCCTGGCGCGCGGCTACCTGAACCGGCCGGACCTGACGGCCGAACGATTCCTGCCCGAGGTCAACGGCGCAGCGGGCCAGCGCATGTACCGCACCGGCGACCTTGTGCGCTGGCGTGCGGACGGGCAGCTCGAGTTCCTGGGCCGCACCGACCACCAGATCAAGCTGCGCGGTTACCGCATCGAACTTGGCGAAGTCGAGGCCGTGCTGGGCGCGCTGCCCGACGTGCGCGAAGCGGTGGTGGTGGTGCGCGACGACCTTCCAGGCGGGCGCCAGCTGGTGGGCTATGCGGCGCTGCACGAGGGCGCCCAGACCGACGAGGACGCGCTGCGCACGGCCCTGCGCGAGCGGCTGCCGGATTACATGGTGCCCTCGCGCTGCCTGCTGCTGCAGGCCCTGCCGCTCACACCCAACGGCAAGGTGGACCGGGGTGCTTTGCCGGTGCCGCAGCAGTTGGAAGCCGACGCGCGGGTGGCGCCCCGAACACCGCTGGAGACCCGGCTGGCTGCGATCTGGGCGCAGGTGCTGGGCGTGGCGGAGGTGGGCATCGAGGACGACTTCTTCGCCCTGGGCGGGCACTCCCTGCTGGCCACGCGGGTGATGTCGCAGGTGCGCGCCAGCTGCGAGGTGCAGTTGGCGCTGCGCGTGCTGTTCGAGGCGCCCACGGTAGCGGCGCTGGCCAAACGGGTGGAGCAGGCCCTGCGGGAGCAAGGTGCCCAGAAGTTGCCGAGCATCACTCCTGTGGTGCGCGCGTCCGGGCAGAAGCTGGCACTGTCCTTTGCTCAGCAGCGGCTGTGGTTCCTGGACCAGTACAGCCCCGACAACCCCTTCTACAACATCCCCCTGGCGCTCGCGCTCCACGGTCCGCTGCAGGCCGACATCATGCGGCAGGCGTTCAACGAGCTGGTGCGCCGCCACGAGACGCTCAGAACCGTGTTCCGGGTCGAAGCGGGGCAGCCCCACCAGATCATCCTGCCCGAACTCGAGCTGGAACTCGGCCAGCAAGACCTCGGTGGCCAGGACGGCCTACAGCAGCGCCTGCAGCTTATCGTCCGTGACGAGGCCTCCAGGCCATTCGAGCTCAGCCGGGGTCCGTTGATCCGGGCAAGCCTGATCCGCCTCGAGGCGCAGGAGCACGTGCTACTGCTGACCCTGCACCACATCGTCGGCGACGGCTGGTCCATGGGCGTGCTGTTCACCGAGCTGGCCCAGCTTTACCAGGCATGTCTCCAGCGGCAGAAGCCGGCCCTGCCCGCGTTGCCGATCCAGTATGCGGACTACGCGGCGTGGCAGCGCGAGCGGCTGAGCGGCGAGCACCTGCAGACGCTGCTGCGCTACTGGAAGCAGCAGCTGTCCGGCGCTCCGGCCTTGCTGGAGCTGCCCACCGACAGGCCCCGACCCGCGGTCCAGACCCATCGCGGCGCTTCGCTCGACTTCGAGCTCGACGAAGCGCTGACGGGCCGGCTGACCGCGCTGGCGAATGCGCAAGGCGCGACCCTGTTCATGGTGCTGCAGGCGGCGTTCAAGGTGCTGCTCAGCCGCACTTGCCGGCAGGACGACATCTGCGTGGGCACGCCCATCGCGGGACGCAACCGGGCCGAGCTCGAAGGCTTGATCGGCTTCTTCGTCAACACCCTGGTGCTGCGGGACCACATCGACGCCCAGATCAGTTTCGAGCAACTGCTGGTGCGGATCAAGGAGACGGCGCTGCAGGCCTATGCACACCAGGAACTGCCGTTCGAGCAGTTGGTCGAGGAACTCCAGCCGCAAAGGAGCCTGAGCTACTCGCCGCTGTTCCAGGTGATGTTCGTGCTGCAGAACGCGCCCCGCGAGCGCGTGCAGTTGGATGATCTCGGCTTCGAATGGCTGCCCAGCCCGGGTAGCACGGCCAAGTTCGACCTCACCTGCTGCCTCTCCGAAGTTTCGGGCCGGCTGGCGGGCAGCCTCGAATACAACACCGACCTGTTCGAGGCGCCGACCATCAGGCGCATGGCTGCGCGCTATGGCGTGCTGCTGCGGGGCATCTGCGACGACCCGACGGCGAAGGTGCGCGACCTGCCGCTGCTGACGGAGGAAGAAGCCCACCTGGTCCTCGTCGACTGGAACGACACCGCCGCGCCTTGCCCCGCGCAGCGTACGATCCACCAGATGTTCGAAGCCCAGGCCGGCAAGCGCCCCGAGGCCACGGCAGCGGTGCACGAAGACCGGCATTTCAGCTACGGCGAGCTCAATGCCCGGGCCAACCAGCTGGCCCACCATCTCAGGGGCCTGGGCGTAGGCCCCGAGGTCCGGGTGGGCATCTGCGTGCGGCGCGGTCTGGACATGGTGGTGGGCCTGCTGGGCATCCTGAAGGCCGGTGGGGCCTACGTGCCGCTCGATCCGGGCTATCCCGGCGAGCGGCTGGCCTTCATGCTGCACGACGCCGATCCGAAGGTGCTGCTCACGCAAGAGGCGCTGCTGCCGGAGCTGCCGCAGTACGCCGGTCAGGTGCTGTGCCTAGACCGCGACTGGGGGCGCATCGGGCAATGCGCGCAGGACAAGCCGATCGACCTCGCCGGGCCGGACGACCTGGCCTACGTCATCTACACTTCGGGCTCGACCGGGCGGCCCAAGGGGGTGGAGCTGTGCCACGGCAACGCCACCACCTTCATCGCCTGGTGCCAGCAGGAGTTCAGTGCCGAGGAGATGCGTCGAGTGCTGGCGTCGACCTCCATCTGCTTCGACCTTTCCGTGTTCGAGTTGTTCACCACGCTGGCGATGGGCGGGGTCGTGCACGTGATCGATCGGATCACGCAGCAGGACCTGGGCAGCCTCGGCCTGACGCTGGTCAACACCGTGCCCTCGGCGGTCGACGCGCTGCTCGAGCGCGGGGAGTTTCCCGCAAGGCTGCGGGGCTTGAACGTGGCGGGGGAGGCCCTTGGCGCGGAGTTGGTGGCGCGCGTGCTCGAAAGAGAGCCACAGCTCAGGGTGCGCAACCTGTACGGCCCCAGCGAAGACACGACCTATTCGACCTGGTGCAGGCAGGGCAGGGGCGAGCAGGTGACGATAGGCCGCCCGATCGCGAACACCCAGATCTACATCCTGGACGGGCACCTGGCGCCGGTGCCGATCGGGGTCGCCGGCGAGTTGCACATCGGTGGCGCGGGTCTGGCACGGGGCTACCTGAATCAGCCGGAGCTCACGGCCGAGAAGTTCATCCGCAACCCCTTCAACCCGCAGGCTGGCGCCAGGCTCTACAAGACAGGGGACCTGGCCCGCTACCTGCCGGACGGCAAGATCGAGTACCTCGGCCGGATCGACAACCAGGTCAAGCTACGAGGCTTCCGTATCGAACTCGGCGAGATCGAGAGCGCCCTGCTGCAGCACGAGGGCGTGGCGCAGGCCGTGGTTGCGGTCTGCGAAGACGAGCCCGGAGACAAGCGGCTGGTGGCCTACGTGGTCGGCAAGGCGCAGCGGCCGGTGCCGCCCGAGGATCTGCGGTCGCACCTCGGGGCCAAACTGCCCGGCTACATGGTGCCGGCGGTCTATGTGCCGATGGAACGCCTGCCCCTCACGCCCAACGGCAAGGTGGACCGCAAGGCGCTGCCGGCGCCGAGCGGCGAGAGAGCGCTGACCCAGGCCTACGTAGCGCCGCGGACCGAGACCGAGATGACGCTGGCGCGGATCTGGGCCGAGTTGCTCAAGGTCGACCAGGTCGGCATCCACGACGACTTCTTCGCGCTGGGTGGGCACTCGCTCCTGGCCACCCAGGTCATGGCGCGCCTGCGCCAGAACCTCGGCACTGACCTGCCGCTGAGAAACCTGTTCGAGGCGCCCACGGTAGCCGGACTGGGCTCGCGCGTGGCGCAGGCCGGGCAGGCCCGGCCTTCCGAAGGCGCCCGGGAGGGTGGCATCGCGCCGCTGGCACGGCCGTGCCGGCTGCCGGCCTCGCATGCGCAGCAACGCCTGTGGTTCATCGAGCAGATGACGCCCGTGCGGTATCATATCCCCGTGACCCTCGAACTGCAAGGCCAGGTGGACGAAGCGGCCCTGCACCAGGCGCTGCAGGGCCTGATGCAGCGCCACGAAAGCCTGCGCACCGGCCTGCGCATGCAGGAAGGAGAACTGGTGCAGAACGTGCGACCGGAGATCCCCGTTCCGCTGCAATGGCTGAACGTCTCCGATCCCGACGTGGAACCCTTGCTGCAAGGCCTTGCCGTGCAGCCCTTCGACCTTTCGCAAGCGCCGTTGTGGCGGGTGGCGGCACTCCGCTCGGGCCCGAACCTGCGGCTGAGGATGGTGTTTCACCACATCATCGTCGACGCTTGGTCGGTCGGCGTGATGATCCGTGACCTGGCACGGCTGTACGCCCAGGCCACCCAGGGCGTGCCGGCCGCACTGCCCCGCCTGAGCGTGCAGCACGCGGACTACGCAGCCTGGGAGCGTGGACGCCTGCTGCGGGCCGACGTGCTGGAGGGGCTGCTGTCGTACTGGCAGAGCCAGTTGCAGGGGCTGCCACCAATGCTGGAACTGCCCACCGACCGCGCGCGCGGGGCCCGCACCAGCGGCCGGGGCGGGCTGTTCCAAACGCGGCTGCCGACGGCGATGGCGGCAGCCCTCGAGCGTTTCTGCCAGCAGCGGGGCCTGACCGTGTTCATGGGTCTGCTTGGCGCCCTGCAGATCCTGCTGTTCCGGTACAGCGGCCAGACCGACCTTGCCGTGGGGGTTCCCGTCACCAGCCGACAGCATGCCGAGCTCGACGATGTGGTGGGCTTTTTCGTCAACACGCTGGTCCTGCGCGGGCGGCTGCAGGGCAATCCTTCGGTAGAGGACTTTTTGGCGCAGGTGCGCGACACGACGCTGCAGGCGTATGCGCACCAGGAGTTGCCTTTCGACAAGCTGGTGGAGGTGCTGGGCCCATCCAGACGCATGAGCCACAGCCCCTTGTTCCAGGTCATGTTCGCGCTGCAGAACGCGCCCCGCGACCTGACCTCGGTCGACGGATTGAGCCTGGGCCTGATCGACGAGAGCGCTGCCGCACCGGCCGCCAAGTTCGACCTGACCGTGACGGCCACCGCTGACGGACAGGGGATGCAACTGGGCTTCGAGTACAGCGCGGACTTGTTCGATGCCCCGCGCATCGAGCAGATGGCCGGGCACTATCTGGTGCTGATCGAGGCCATGCTGCGCGAGCCGCAGGTGGGTGTGGCGATGCTGCCGCTGCTGGATGAAACCGAGCGCCGGCGCATGCTGGTCGAGTGGAACGCCACCGGCACCCGTGCCCCGGCCGCGCTGGTGCACGAGCGGGTGGCCGAGCAGGCGCGTCTGCATGCCGACGACGTGGCCCTGCTGTGGCAGTCGCAGCGCTGGACTTACGGCCGGCTGGAGAGCGAGGCGAACAAGCTGGCGCACTGGCTGAAGTCACGTGGCGTGGGGCCGGAGAGCCGGGTCGCGGTGTGCCTGCCGCGCACGCCCGAGCTGATCGTGGCGCTGCTGGGTGTGCTCAAGGCCGGAGGCGCTTACGTGCCGCTGGATCCGCAGTACCCGGCGCAGCGCCTGGCGTTCATGCTGCAGGACAGCGCGGCAGCGCTGCTGCTGACCCAGCGGGACGTGGCGGAGGCGCAGCCCTGGATGTCCGGCATCCCGCGTGTGGACCTGGACGCCGCAGAAAATGAACGCCCGTGGTCGCGGCAACCCGCAAGCGCGCCGCCGCTCTCGGCCGTGGGCGCAGACCACCTCGCTTATGTCATCTACACGTCCGGCTCCACCGGGACGCCCAAGGGTGTCGCCGTCACGCATCGCGGAATCATGGGCATGCTCGGTGCACAGCAGCGCGCATTCGGCATCGGGCCGGGCACGCGCGTGCTGCAGTTCGCTTCGATCAGCTTCGATGCCTCCGTCTCTGAAGTGTTCTCGGCGCTCACGGTGGGAGCCTGCCTGATCCTGCCGGCTTCCTCGGCCGACGGCCTGTTGGCCGGACTGGGCGAGGAGCACCCCGAGGTGGCGACACTGCCGCCTGCGCTGCTGGCCCAGATCCGGCCGGCGGATCTGCCGTCCTTGAAGACCGTGGTGTCGGCCGGCGAGGCCTTGAGGCCCGAAGTCGTGCAGGCCTGGTGCGAGGGCACGCGCCTGATCAACGCCTACGGACCGACGGAGGCCACCGTCTGCGCGGCCATGTCGGCACCGCTCGGCAGGGCCAGGGGCGACGAGATGCCGCCCATTGGCCGACCCATCGACCACACGCGCCTGTACATCATGGACACTTGGATGCAGCCGGTGCCGGTGGGCGTTGCGGGCGAGCTGTACATCGGCGGGGCGGGTCTGGCGCGGGGCTACCTGAACCGCCCCGCGCTGACGGCGGAAGCTTTCTTGCCGGACCCGTTCGGCGACGAGCCTGGAGGCCGCCTGTACCGCACGGGCGACCTGGCGAGGTACCGACCCGATGGCCAGATCGAGTACCTCGGCCGACTGGACCAGCAGGTCAAGGTACGCGGCTTCCGCATCGAACTGGGGGAGATCGAATCGGCGCTGCTGTCTTGCGAGGGCGTGCGCGAAGCGGTCGTGGTGGCCCGAGGCGAGGGCGCCCAGCAGCAACTGGTGGGTTATGTCGGCACTGGCGGTCAAACCCTGCAGGCGGGCGCGCTCGAGCAGGCGCTGTCCCGATGGCTGCCCAGCCACATGGTGCCCTCGCGCTTGGTGGCGATGCAGGTCTTGCCGCTGAGCCCCAACGGTAAGGTGGACCGCCAGCGCCTGCCGGCTCCGGACGCCACGGCTGTGCGGACCCCAGGCCACGCTGCGCCACTCACGGCCCAAGAAGTCGGCATGGCCGCGCTGTGGTCGCGGGTGCTGGCGGTGGACCACGTCGGCCGCGACGACGATTTCTTCGAACGGGGCGGGCACTCGCTGCTGGCCGTCGCGCTCATCCAGGCCTTTTCGCGGGAGCAAGGCGTGCCGGTGTCGGTGGCAGCGTTGTTCAGGCATTCGACGCTGGCAGCGTTCACGGCGCATGTGCAGGGTTTGGGCGGGCGCACCGATGACGGGCTGTTGACGCGGATCGGGCGCGACACCGGCGCCGCGGGCACCCCGGTGGTGCTGTTTCATGCGCTGAGCGGCAATGCGCTTCCCTACCTGACGCTGGCGGAGGAACTGTCCGCGCAGCACCAAGTCTTCGCCATCGAGCGGCCCGATGGCAGCCTGCTGAGCGAAGCCAGTATCGCCGGGATCGCCGCCGGACACGCCGGCCTGATCGGCGCCGCGTTCCCCGCCACGCAGGCCATCGTGCTTGGGGGCTGGTCCTTCGGGGCGCTGATCGCCATGGAAACCGCCCGTGAGCTACTGGCGCGCGAGCCGCAGCGCCGCTTGAGCCTGCTGCTGATCGACCCCTCGCCCGTGGACGAGGCGGGGCGATGCGTCGCTGCGGCTGCGACGAACGACATGATCGACGTCTTAATGAAGGCCTACCCGGAGCAGGCGCAGGCCTCGCCCGGCCTGGTTCGCTCGTGCAGGCTCCACCTGGAGGCCCTGGATACCCACAGGATGGAGCGCCTCCAGGTGCCCGGCCTGGTGCTGCATTCATCGGAAAACGCCGGCGCGGCCAACCGGGCGGCCTGGGAGGGCCTGATGCCTTCGGCGTCGCGCACCGTCCTGGAAGATGCGGATCACCAATCGATCCTGCGCGACCCCGCCACGCGCGCGATCTCGAGGCAGCTTCGTGACAGTCCATTCGCCGCCTCGATCGACCCATGGCCCGACCGGCAGGACCCGCGCCCTACAATGCACGCCCATAGAACTTCGACGACGATGGCCTGCTGCATTGACGAACCTCCACCGCAGGCCGTTGCCGGGGTTCTGCACAGCGTCCGCGCCAGCAGGCCCGCGGCCGCGCATCCAACCCGCCCTCGGTCCGACGGTTCCGCCGAACGGGTCGGAACGGACTGAAGGTGCCGGGTGATCTACCGCCTCCTGACTTTGCGACTGCGCTGGTACAGCGAGGCCACCGCGTTGCTGCTGCTGCGCCGGTGGCAGGCGATCGTGCTCGTCCTGGGCGTGTTCGGCGGCTCGCTGCTGGTGGAGTCGTCGCACCTGGTGCTGGCGCTTCTGGACGAGCGCCATGGCCTGGCCTGGCGCCTGGGCGCGATCGGCCTCTGGCAGGGCTGCTGGTGCCTGTGGGCGCTGATGCAGATCGACCAAATCCGCGGCGGCCGGTTCCGCGACTTCGCGCAGTCGCTGCCGCTGACGCCGCGGCACTGGCGCGCGACCGACCTGCTAGTGCTGCTGGTGTCGAACACCCCCCTGCTCCTGCCGTTCTTCGCCGCCGCCTTCGTCCTAGGCGCGCGGCAAGGCCTGTCCTGGGAGGCGCTCAGGGGCGGCCTGTTGATCGTCTTCCTGCTAGCCTCGCAGTTCGTCTGCCAGCTGTCGGCCATGCAGGGGCGCATCCGGGGCTTGGGCGCCCTGGTGGTAGCCGATGTGTGGGTTGCCGGCGCGCTGAGCATGCACGGACCGATGGCCGCTGCCTTGCTGGCGCCGGCCGCCACTGGCGCGCTGTGGAGCCTGTGGGGCGAGGTGCCGGCGCTGCCGCTGGGCGCAGCCGCGCTGTTCAGCCGTGTGCACCGGCTCTGGATGTCACTGTCGCGGCGTCTCATCGCGAGGCTGCCGCCCTTGATCCGCCTGGCGCTGGCGATCCTGTATCGGCAGCATCGATCTTCGATGTTCGGCAAGCTGTTCAGCTGCCTGCTGGTGGTCTTCGTGGCCGAAGGCCTGATGTCGATCTGGGCCTACGACGGTCGCAGCCTGCCGATGGCGCTGATCGCCGCCGGCCTCGTCGCGATGAGCATCAGCGGCCTCTACCGCCACCTGCAGATGGCGCACGACGAAGCACGGCCGTTCACTGCGGCACTGCCCATGCGGCGCGGCTGGACGGTGCCGGGAGACACGCTGGCCGTGCTAAGCTTCGGCTTGCCCTTCGTGCTGGCCATGGTCGGCCTGTTGTGGTGGCACGCCGCGCTGTCCGCCGAACTGGCTGCCGGCTTCGTGTCCAGCTTTGCCTTGCTGGTGGTGGTGCTGCGCCGGCCCCAGCTCAGTTCCAGCCGCAACGCCGTCTTGAGCACCGCCCTGGTGGTCGGCCTGTGGACCTTCACGGCCGCAACGATCCTTCTCCCTTGATCACGATGCTGCTCCGCTTCCAAGATGTTTCCAAGACCTTCGGTTACCGCAAGGTACTCGACCGGATGAGCCACGCCTTCGGCCACGGCCTGTACGCGCTGCATGGACCCAACGGCGTCGGCAAGTCGACGCTGCTGTCCATCCTGGCCGGTATCCAGGAGCCCGACGCCGGCGAGATCGAGATCGCCGGCCATAACCTGCGCAGGACGCCGCTGGCGGCCAAGGCAGCGCTGTCCTACGTTCCGGACGAGTGCCCGATCTATCCCTTCATGACGGGGCGGGAATTGCTGGAGTTCGTGGCCCGAGCCAAGGGCGCGTCGATCGATCCCGACATCGAGGCCCTGGTGGACAGCTTCGCACTCGAGCCCCATCTGGATTCCCGGTACGGCCAGATGTCGCTGGGCACGCAGAAGAAGACCCTGCTCGCCGCAGCCTGGATAGGCCGCCCGACGGTCATGCTGATGGACGAGCCGAGCAACGGCCTGGACCTCGCCACCCGCGAGGTGCTGATGACCCGGTTGCGCTACATGCGCGAGCGCACGCTGGTGCTGATATCCACCCACGACGCCGAGTTCGCCCACGGCATCGGCGCCCAGGTGCTGCCGTTCTCCGAACTGCACGCACCTGCGGTACCGCCCCCGCAGGTGGCAGCATGAGCAAGGACACAGACGCGCCGACGGGGCCGCATCCGGCCGGCGGCGGCGGGCCTTTGCCTCTGGTGACGGTGATCGTTCCGGTGTTCAACGGCCAAGCCACCTTGCCGGCATTGCTGGAGTCCCTGGCCGCGCAGGACTATCGCCGCGACCGGCTCCAGGTGCTGATCGCCGACGACGCGTCGACCGACCGCACGCTGGCCCTGCTTGAACCGCACCGGGGCACGATGGAAATCGTTCGCCAGCCGGTGAATGGCGGCTCCTATGCGGCGCGCAATGCGGCGCTGTCGCGGGCGCGCGGCGAGGTGCTCGCCTTCACCGACGCCGATTGCCGGCCGGATGCCGACTGGGTGTCGAGCGGCGTGCGCGCGCTGCAGGCCCAGGGCTCGGGCCTGGTGGCCGGTGCCGTGGCCATCGAGCCGGTGGACCGGCGCTCGGCAGTCCAGCGCTACGACCAGGCCTTCGGCATCCAGCAGGCGTTCTTCGCCCGGCGCCAGCGCTTCGGCGCCACCGCCAACCTCTTCGTCGACCGCCGAGTGCTCGACAAGGTGCCCGGCTTCGACGAGCGCCTGCGCTCCGGCGGCGACAAGGCCTTCTGCGACGCCAGCGCCGCCGCCGGCCTGCCCTTTTCCTACGCGCCGGACTGTCGGGTGCGACACGCGCCGCGCAAGTCGCTGCGCGAACTCGCCGTCAAACAGGCGCGGGTGGCGGTTGGCCACGTGCGCATCTTTCCGTGCTGGTCTCGCTACCGGCTCGTGCCGCTGTCAACCATGCCCGGGGAATCCTTCGACCACGCCGCGTTCAGTCGCGAACCGGATGCCTGGTTTCGCTGGCGCTTTCGCGCCCTGTACTACGGGCTCGAACTGGTGTACCTGGCGAGCTATGCCCGCGGCTGCCTGGGGCTGTCCCTCGAAAGAACCCTTCGATGAGCTCTTCCGCAGGCCCTGCGCGCCACTTGCTGTTCGTATTGCTCGGCACCGGCGGCGACGTCTGGCCGGCGCTTGGCCTGGCCAAGGCGGCGCGCGACGCCGGGAACGAGGTCGAGGTGGCCACCTACGCGCAGTTCGAACCGGAGGTCCGCGCGCTGGGCCTGGGCTTCCACGCCATCGGCTCGCGCGAGGAATTCCTGGCAACCCTGTGCAACCCGGTCTTCTGGTCGCGGCATGGCTCGCGCCTGGCACTCGCGGAAGGGGGCTACCTCCGTCTGGCGATTCCGCGCGTCCAGGCCGTGATCAGCTCGATGCGCGAACGGCGTCCGGTCCTGGTCTGCACCCGAAACGCCTTCGGTGCCCGCTTCGCGGCGGAAATGCATGGTCTGACCTGCGTGTCGCTGATCTACAGCCCGCAGCAGCTCATCACGCCGCAGCGCATGCCCTACCCGGTGAACGGCCCGATCATGCGTGCGCTGCCGCGCTGGTACTGGCGCGCGGGCCTGCGCCTGGGCGACTGCTTCGGCATCGAACGTCTGCGCCCGACGCTCAACCAGTTGCGCGAGCCGCTGGGCCTGCCACCCATCGAGAACCTCCGCGATTGGCTGTTTTTCGGCACACCGGGGCTAGCCCTCTACCCGGCCTGGTTCGACGATCTGGCGCCACTCGCCGGTGCCGGTATCCGCCAGGGCGATTTCGTTCTGCGGCATGTTGACGAATCGGAGGTCCTGGATGATCGGCTTGAAGGCTTCCTCGATGCCGGACCGCCGCCGGTGGTGTGCACGCTGGGCACCGGCATCGCCCACGCCGCCCCGCGCTATGCACAGGTGGCGAGGGCACTGGCGCGGACGGGGCGCCGCGGCTTGTTCGTGACGCCCTTCGACGAGAACATCCCCCGCGAGTTCGGGGCCCACATCCTGCGCGTCGACTTCGCGAACCTCGCCTGCGTGCTCAGGCGTGCCAGCCTGCTGATCCACCATGGGGGCATCGGCACGGCCACCCAGGCCCTGCGGGCCGCGACGCCGCAGATCATCCTGCCCTTCTACTACGACCAGGCGGACAACGGCGACCGCGTGCGCAGGCTCGGCGCCGGCACCATGATCGAGGGCCCGGTTCCCGACGCCGAGGCGCTTGCCGAGGCGATGGAACGCTGCGGTGCCTTGCCGAGCCGGCCCCTGGAATCGCTGCGGCAGCGTATTCGCAGCGGCAGGGGCGCACAGGCTTGCTTCGAGACCCTCGAGAACCTGCTGATGCCACCGCCCCGGGCGGGCGCCGGCCGCAGCACCATGACCCAGGAAGCCTGGCAATGAGCAGGCACTACCGCAAGTACCTGGAACTCACCGGCCTGCGCAGCCGGCAGATCCTGGCCATGGTCGTCTACGCCTTGAGTGGCGGCGCACTGGGCACGGCGCTGGTGACCCTGCTGGCCGAGACCGTCAAGCGAGGCCTGCAGGAAGCCCCCGGCCCGCTGCCGATGGCGGGCTTCGCGGCCGCCTTGCTGGCCTACCTCTGGCTGCAGCGCGGTGCCGCACGACGCATGATCAGCGCCAGCGAGCACGCCTGCGAGAAGCTGCGGCAGCGCATCCTGCACGCCATCCTTCATGCGACGCTGCTCCAGGTCGAAGTCACGCCGGCCCACGTCGCGCGGCTGGCGCTGACCCGCGATGCGGTGCAGTTGAGCAGTGCGATTCCGGTCTGGGTCGCCATGCTGACCTCCATCGCCACCGTCCTGTGCACGCTGGGCTACCTGGTCTGGCTGTCGCCGCGCTCGGCCGCGGTCGTGGGGGTCGTCATCGTCATCGCCGTGCTCGCCTACCAGTTGCTCATCCGTCGCACCTTCCCACGCATGCGCGAGGCCTACGAACTCGCCAATGCCGGGATGGGTTTCGCCGACGACGTGCTGCTCGGCGTCAAGGAGCTCAAGCTCGATCCCGCCTACGCTCGGCACTTCTGGCATCAAGACCTGCAGGCGACGCTGCGCCGCGCCTCGGCCGCCTCGGTCGAGTTCAAGTCCGCGCAGCATGACGTGGGTTTGGTGGGCGTGGTGGCGTTTTACGGGCTTGCGGGCCTGGCCGCCTTCGGCTTCGCGCGCCTGCTGAAGGTGGACCCGGCCGTGGTCGGCAGCGTGGTGCTGGTGCTGATGTTCCTGCAGGCGCACATCCAGGGCGTGGTGCAGCGCCTGCCGACATTGGCCGATGCGGGGCTGGCACAGGCCCGCATCGAGTCGATGCTGCAATCGCTGGAGTCGAGCAGCGAAGACCTCGGTGCCACAGCGGCAGAGGCGTCGCCCGCCACCGATTGGCGGACGCTGCGCCTGGAGGCAGTCAGCTTTTCCTACGCGGCCGAACCCGGCGCCAACGGCTTCAGCCTGCGCGAGGTCGACCTCGAGATCCCGCGCGGCGCCACGGTCTTCATCGTGGGCGGCAATGGCAGCGGCAAGACCACACTGGCGAAGATCCTGCTGGGGCTGTACCGCCCGCACATCGGCAGAGTCTTGCTCGACGACGTGCCCCTGGACGACGCCAGCGTGCTGGCCTACCGCAGCCAGTTCTGCTCGGTCTTCAGCGACGTGCACCTGTTCCGACGGGCGCCGCAGAGCGATCCCGGCTTCGACGATGACTTGCTGCGGCGCATCCTCGGCGAGTTGTCGCTGCCCTTGCGCCTCGATGCCGAGGGGCGGCTGGACGTGCGTGCGCTGTCGCAGGGCCAGAAAAAGCGCATGGCCTCGGCTTTCGCGATGACCGACCGCCGGCCCTTGTGCCTGTTCGACGAGTGGACCGCCGACCAGGACCCCGAATTCCGCCGCTACTTCTACGAAACCTTCCTACCCCGGCTTCGCGAGGAGGGCCGCACGGTCATCGTCATCACTCACGACGACCGCCAGTTCCACCGCGCCGACCTGCTCGTTCACCTCGATGCAGGCCGGATCGTGGACGTCCGTCGCCAGGTGCAGGCCTTGCCGTTCACCTAGAGCGCAAGCCTTGCCGACACCGCCGCCTGAGCGGCTGCGGCACACCCGAAAACCTGAGAGGAGGTCCCATGAACGTGACGCTGTCCCTCGGCCATCTGGCCGTCATCGACGACTATCTGCCGCCCGGGGAGTTCGAGGCCTTGTCCGACCTTGTCGCCTCGCGCCGCTATCCGACGCGGCTGAAGTTCCTGCGGAGCAGCGAGATCCGCTACGCGATGAACAGTGCGATACACCTCACCGACAAGGGGCGCGCCCTGGTCGGCGCCGTAGCCCGCGAAGCCGCGCGGCGCCGCGTCCTGACCGCACTTCCCGCAGGCGATGCGGCTGACGCGGTAACACGCCGTTTCGACGATGTCAGGGAGTTGCTTCAGTCGACGGTCGGCCCTGCGGACGATGCCTGGCTGGGCTACACGCGTGGCTTCTTCCGTTCGACGGCAGGCGCCAGCATGGGCTGGCACAACGACGAGAAGGTCTACAGCGGCGCCTACGTCTTTTATGCTTCCAAGCATTGGGACGCGGACTGGGGCGGTGAGTTGTGCGTTCGGCCGCCGCTCGAAAACATTTCTGGCTTGTCGCCCACACAGCGGCTAGATGCGCTGGACCACGGCCAGTACATCTTCCCCCGCCCAAACCGGCTGGTCTTGATCCGTGGCGGGACGCCGCACCGCGTGAGCCCGGTGACCATCTGGGCCCAGGCGCCCCGCTACACCGTCACGGGATTCTTCGTCAACAGCGCAGGCCTGCTCGAACAGGAAAGGGAACTCCGGCTGCGCTATCTCGACACGTCGCGGGTGCGCAGGGCCGCCATTGACCTGGGCATGCGCCTCATGCGCGGCAGAACCTGACGGCGCCCGCGCTGCCCGCGCCGACCGAACTTTTCCAACTCCTCGCTGATCTTGCCGTGTCACAAGAGTTGCGTTGCGCTTGCTCTGCCGCACCTGGGGCAATCCACCGAACTTAAGCCGCCCGCTTGTATGACTGAGAAGGATGGGGCTTGGAGTGAGCGGGGTTTCTGGGCCTGGAGCGCCCTAGGATGTGTCGAGTCCAGCAGCGCGAGAGCGTGATCACCCAGTCATGAAAGCCTTGAGCGATACCGCTCGCGACCAGCAGCATCGAGCCGATGCTGCGCGAGAAGGGGTCCCCTCGTTTTCAGTGCAATAACTGGCGGTACGCAAAGCTAGCACTGGCGCGGGGGTGGTCTGGGTAGATCGTTGATTTCATTAACTTTCCTGTTCACTTTCAAATCTGCGATTCGTGGCGTCAAACCGAGGTCGGTTTCATCCATTGGTGCCAGTTATCGGTGCATTTGGCCGCGAAGGCAGGATTTGGTCGGCGTACCGGTCAACCGGGAAGCGAAACACACCCCGCAAGTTGATGCTCTCCAGCCTGGTGGGCGCAATCTTCCCGATCAGTTCCGGCGGAATCACCTGACGGCGGTTCGACCAACGATCCAGAACTGCCTGCATTTGTGAGGTATTCCACGCCATCACGATGTTGGCCATCAGGCTCAACGCATCGGCCACTGCCTGCATTTCGTCCACGCGCTTGGCCTGTGCCGGGCTGATCCGGCCGGTATAGATGGCGCGTTTGAGGGCGTTGACCGCCTCGCCCCGGTTGAGCACCCGGCGCAACTCGTTCCTGAAAGCGTCCTTGAATCGCCCCGGGTTTCGTGGAGGCTCCACACTTTGAGAAGATGGAGCCATGAGCAAGAAATCAAACCGTTTTTCACCCGAGGTGCGCGAACGCGCTGTTCGCATGGTGCTCGAACACCGAGGCGAGTACCCCTCCCTATGGGCCACCATTGAGTCCATTGCACCCAAGATTGGCTGCGTGCCGCAAACCCTCAACGACTGGGTTCGACAGCACGAAGTTGATGCTGGCATGCGCGATGGCGTCAGCTCTGACGAGCGAGCTCGCATCAAAGACCTAGAACGCGAAGTCAAGGAACTGCGCAAAGCCAACGAAATCCTCAAGCTGGCGAGTGCTTTTTTTGCCCAGGCGGAGCTCGACCGCCGACTCAAGTCCTGAGGGACTTTGTTGACCAAAACCGCGGGGCCTATGGGGTCGAGCCGATTTGCAAAGTGCTGCAAATCGCCCCGTCTGGCTACAGGTGCCATGCTGCCCGCAAACGCCAGCCAGAACTGCTTTGCGCCCGGGCCAAACGTGATGAAACGCTGATGCCTCAGATCAAAGCCGTCTGGCAGGCCAACATGCAGGTCTACGGCGCTGACAAGGTCTGGCACCAGATGAATCGTGAAGGCACCAAGGTGGCGCGCTGTACGGTCGAGCTGCTGATGAAACGTATGGGATTGCACGGCGTTCGCAGAGGCAAGGTCGTCCGCACCACGGTGTCAGATAAAGCAGCGCCGTGCCCGCTGGACCGGGTCAACCGTCAATTCAAGGCCGATCGGCCCAACCAGCTGTGGGTGTCGGACTTCACCTATGTCAGCACTTGGCAGGGCTGGCAATACGTGGCCTTCGTGATCGATGTATTTGCCCGGCGCATCGTGGGCTGGCGGGTGAGCAGCTCCATGCGCACGGACTTTGTGCTCGATGCACTGGAGCAAGCCTTGTTTGACCGGCAGCCTGAGCGCTCGGATGCTTTGATTCATCATTCCGACAGGGGGTCCCAATACGTTACCATTCTCTACACCGAACGCCTAGCTCAAGCTGGGATAGAACCCTCGGTGGGCAGCCGTGGCGACAGCTACGACAACGCCTTGGCAGAGACGATCAATGGGCTGTACAAGGCCGAATTGATCCACCGCCGTGCACCCTGGAAAACCAAGGAGGCACTGGAACTGGCAACCCTGGAATGGGTCGCTTGGTTCAACCACCACCGACTGCTGAGCTCGATTGGGTATATTCCACCGGCTGAAGCTGAGGTGAACTACTATCGGCAGCTAGCCGGGAAGAACGAGACCGAAGTCTCAACTTAAACCAACTGGCCTCCACGAAACCCGGGGCGATTCAATCTCTATAACTACATGGAGTGTTGCAATGAAAATCACAGTCATAGGATCAGGTTATGTGGGCTTGGTCACAGGCGCTTGTTTGGCCGATTTGGGCTTCAAAGTCGTGTGCATGGACAAAGACGAAGACAAGATCAAGTCCTTGCAAGACGGAGAAGTGCCGATCTACGAACCAGGTCTGAAAGAGCTTCTTAACCGCAACCGGGCAGATGGTCGTATTCGCTTCACCCACGATGCTTGTGAGGCCATCGAGCATGGCGACATTGTGTTCATTGCGGTTGGAACGCCACCGTCTGAGGATGGCTCTGCCGACCTTGGCCATGTGTTGTCTGTGGCCAGCACCATCGGCCGTTACCTCAAGGGTTTCAAGTTGGTGGTCAACAAGTCCACCGTGCCGGTGGGAACGGCCGACAAGGTTCGTGCAGCCATTTCTCATGAATTGACTCACCGCGGTATGTCTATGGACCTGTTCGATGTCATCTCCAATCCCGAGTTTCTCAAAGAGGGTGCAGCCATCGACGACTTCATGCGGCCAGATCGTATCGTGGTGGGTTTGGACGACGGCCCCCACAAAGCGCGAAGCCAACGCATGATGGGTGATTTGTACGCCAGCTTCAATCGGCATCACGCCCGCACCGTATGGATGGATGTGCGCAGTGCGGAGTTGACCAAGTACGCGGCCAATGCGATGTTGGCTGCGAGGATTTCATTCATGAACGAAATCGCCAATTTGGCCGATGTGCTGGACGCCGATGTGGACCATGTTCGCCGTGGCATCGGTGCCGACAGTCGAATTGGCTACAGTTTTTTGTATGCCGGTTGCGGTTATGGGGGCAGTTGTTTCCCAAAGGACGCGCAGGCTTTGGTGAGTGCTGCGAAGGCCCATGGTCACAAAATGGCCGTGGTTTCTGCAACCGAGTGGGTCAACGAGCGACAAAAGACGGTGTTGGTTGAACGTTTGGTTCAGCGGGTCGGCTCGAATTTGACGGGTCGAAAAATCGCAATTTGGGGATTGGCATTCAAGCCCAACACAGATGACATGCGAGAGGCACCCAGCCGCTTGGTGATTCGTCAACTTTTGGAGCTTGGTGCCCAAGTTTGTGCTTTTGATCCAGTGGCTGGTGAGCATGCCATGTTGGCTCTGACCCAGGATATGAGTCCAGATGTTTCGCTGCTGAAGAATTTTTCATTGGCATCCACAGACATGCTGGCGCTCGAAGGTGCGGACGCATTGATGGTGTTGACCGAATGGAAAAATTTCCACAACCCTGATTTCGAGGCGATGAAATCCTTGATGCGAAAACCGTATATTTTGGATGGCCGAAATCTGTACAACCCTGAGGCATTGAGCGAACTGGGTATTGCGTACCAAGGTATTGGTCGCCGCAACGACTTGGCGCAATGGCTTGATTTTGCTGACAGCAAGGACATGCATCCGACAGACCACGCTGTGGATGCCTGAAAGCTTTATTGGGCTAACCCTTGCTCAATATTGGGTGGATTTGCTGACAACGCTTCTTGGAAATAGGGCGGCTTTTTTTGAAAGAGAAAAATAGCCAAGCTGGTAGGCGCGCCTGCTGAAATTCGCTTTGACTGTGCCTCATGTCTTGCTGTCCAGTGCAGTGAGGCCCTTGGCCGATGCGTTATCCCAGTGGTATGTCATGTCGGTGATGGGTTGGTTCAAGATCATGGCAATGGTGATTTTGTTACACAGCAAACCCATGCTGGTTTGATCCTGTAGCCAAGTGCCTACTTGCAGGGACTGTTTGCACTGGGCGTGATCGGAAGTGCCTTCATGGTTTCATTCCATCGGACGGGCTAGGGGACCCGCCAATGGTTGGTCATCATGGTGATGGTTGAGCCATCCCTTGGGGCGCGTTGCCGTGCCATGGTTGATCTCTTGTCGTCGCGCCGCATCAAGTGCGTGAATGCTGGTGCAGAACTTGGCGCAGGAGTTGTTCTACTTGGGTGGCAATCGAAGACCATTCCCACTTGAGGGTGCTGGTGTGGGCGTGAGACCGTGCGTCTTTCAAGAGCTCAATGCGTTGGCTGATGGCCAAGGCTCTCAATACAAACAGCTGAGCGTCTTCGCCCTGGACCAACCAACCATTTCGCCCATCCTCGATGGCCTCTTGGGCGGCAGCGCAGTCAAATGCCAAAACGGGCGTGCCACTGGCCAAAGATTCCAGTGTGACGTTGCCAAAGGTTTCAGACAGACTGGTGAACAAAAAGAGATCGGCGCTGGCATACGCAACAGCGAGCTCAGGCTGCGTGCACATGCCCATGAAAACAGCATCTGGGCATTCGGTTTGAATTTTGGATCGGTAGGGTCCATCACCGCAAAAAACCAATTTGACTTTTCGATTGTTTTGCAAAAGAGCTTTGTAGGTCTTGACCGTGAGGTCCAAATTCTTTTCGGCGGCCAGCCTGCCGACGGACAACAAGACCACGGTCTCATCATCGGCTTGCCAAGTTTGACGCAAATGGGCACAGCGCTTGTCTGGGTTGAACAAACGGGTGTTCACCCCCCGGCCCACGGTGTGCAAATGATGAAAGCCAAGTTGTTCGAGTTGTTCACGCATGGCATGGGTTGGAACCATCGTGCATTGGGTTCTGTTGTGAAATTTTCGCAAATAGGCCACGATGGGTTTTTGCAGCCAACCCACACCATAGTGCTTGCTGTAGCTTTGAAAATTGGTTCTGAAATCTGAAGAAACCGGCAATTTCAGGACGCGGGCGGCTTGCATGTTGCCGCTGATCTAATATTGACCACCTGTGCCGATTGAATTTTGACCAGGGGCTTGAGCCAGCTTTGATGTCCGCTGGCTGTGGATAACTATAAGTTCAATTGTCGTCCTGCAGCTCCTTTCTCTCCGTTTTTCT
>NZ_NESK01000025.1 GCF_003063415.1 Limnohabitans sp. 2KL-17 | reverse complement strand
CACCGACCTGACCACCACCGGGCCAACGCACATCTTCAACCTGGGCCACGGCATCAGCCAGTTCACGCCGCCAGAGCACGTGACAGCGCTGGTGGAGGCGGTGCACAGCCATTCGCGTGCACTGCGCAAGGCCTGATCGATCCAGTAAGCCCCTGGGGGTCAGCGCCCGGGGTTCAGAACCCAGGCTTGAGCGCACGGGGTCAGCGCCCGGTGATGTTCAGCACCACGCCTTGCACACCGGTCTTGACGCCTTCCAGCTCCACCTGCCAATCGTCGGGCTGCTTCTGAGCTGAACCGGTTTTGGAAATTCGGGCCACCAAACGGACCTGTGCCAGTGAAGACAAAACCGGGGGTGCCCCCATGCCCATGCTGTCACTCAAGCCAAACCGGACGGGCCAGGCTGTGGGCGTGCTGCGCCAAATGGCCACAGGCCGGCGCGAGCCCTCTTCGGCCACCGCGTACACAAACAAACTTGCCCCGGCACCGATCTGGCTTTGCACCTCAGGCGTAACGCGAACTTCGCCCTGAATGAGGGGCCGGGTATCGCCCCCAGAAGGGGTCGGGGTCAAGACGGGCACCACCTGCGATGCCTGCGCCTCGGCGAGCTTGGGCATTTCTGTCGCTTGCGCGAGGGCTTGTTGCAAACCCTGGGCAGCGTCGCTGTCAGCGGGCACCAGGCCCAGCGCTTGCTGCCAATAAGCCCTCGCTGCGTCGTGGCGTTTTTCAGACCACGCGGCACTGCCCGCCAGCACCAGCGCATTCAAGTGCAGCGGTTGCGCGGTCAACACCTGTTGAATCCACTGCCAGGGCTCGCCAGCAAACACGCCACCGGCGCTCAAGGCCTTCATCTGCGCGCGCTCGACCCACAGATCGTGCTCAGGCGCCAAGACCAGCACCCGCGCCAAGGCTTGTTCGGCCAGCGCGTGTTGGTTCTGTGCGGCGTGCAAGCGCGCCAGGGTCAACCAGGCTTGCGCATCAGCCGGTCGAGACTGCGTGGCTTGCTGCCATGCGCGCGTTTGCTCGGCCAATTGTTCAGGCGTGGTGGCCGTGATCTGCACCCGCTGGCTCAAGGGCAAAGGCCACCAGGTCTGGGCTGCACCCAACTGCGCGTAGCTCCAGCCGCTGAGTGCGGCCAAACACAGCACGATCCAGACCACGCGCACAGGACCAGCGCTGGCTGCATTGACTTGAGGCCGCATACCGTTGCCTTGCGCGGCCGTGGCATCGCTGAGTACATGTCGCAACATGTCGTCACGCGCCATGGCATGCTGCGCCGGGCTCAATCGGCCTTCGGCCAAAGCCTGGTCCAGATCGGTCAGGTGTTGTTGCTGAATGCGGCGGTTGGCCTGCCTTTGCACGTCGTTTGCATCAGCCGACAGTGCTTGTTTTTTCAGGCCACGCTGCAACACCCAACCCGCCAGAGCGCTGAAGAACAGCAGCGCCAACAACAACCAAAACCAGGGCGGCATGAAAGACATCAGGACTCCAGAATTTGGCGCACGCGTTCGCGCTCACTGTCGGTCAGCGCAGGGGGCGCTGCGGGCTGGCGGCGCATCAGGCGCAAGGCCACCCCCAGCGCCAGCAGCAGCAAGGCAAATGGTCCGAACCACAACAGCCAGGTGACGGGCTTGACCTCGGGCCGGTACAGCACAAAGTCACCGTAACGGCTGACCAGGAATGTCCGGATGTCGGCATCGCTTTGGCCCTTTTCGATCAGGCCTCGCACCTCGCGCCGCAGGTCCACCGCCAGCTCGGCGTTCGAAGAAGCCAGTGACTCGTTTTGACACACCAGACAACGCAACTCGGATGCAATATGGTCCCAACGGGCTTGCGCCTGTGGCGACAGCAGGGCTTCGGCTGATGACGAGACAGGGGCCTGAACTGGCGGCAAGGATGGCGCCCCTTGCGCCTGGACGGCCATGCCCTGCCCCATGGCCCACAGCAACAGCCCTAAGCACAAACAACGGCCGCCTGTTTTCAGAACACTGCTCATGGCTGCAAGCTCCGCAACAAGGGCAGCAGTTTTTGCTGCAAAACCTCGGGCGTCAAAGCCCCGGCGTGCTTGAAGCGCACCACACCATCGCGGTCCACCAGATAGGTTTCAGGCAAGCCATAGACGCCAAAGTCCATGCCCACACGGCCATCTGAGTCCAGCAGGTTCACGCCAAAAGCCTGGCCGTGCTTTTGCAGCCAGGCCTGGTTGCGGTCGGTGGCTTTTTGCATGGCCTCGGGGCTGCCTGGGTCTTGGCCCGACAACTCGGAAGCCTGCAGCTCTTTGTAGTTGAGTCCCACCATTTGCAAACCCGGCTGCCGGGACAGCGCCAACAACAAGGGGTGTTCTTCGCGGCACCCCGCACACCAGGTGGCCCACAGGTTGACCAGCGTCACACGCCCCTTGAATTGGTCGGCGCTGAAAACACCAGCGCCACCCACCACTGGCAACTGGAAGCTGGGCGCGGGCTTGCCGATGAGCGGCGAAGGGATTTCTTTGGGGTTGCGGTTCAGGCCGATGGCCAGGAAAACCACCACGCCCAAAAAAAGCGCCAACGGGATGAACACCCAGCGGGGCATGCCTGGCGGCTTGGGGGATGCGGCCAAGGGTGCGCTCATGACCGCACACCTTGAAGACCTGACGGGTGAGCCTGCTTTGGTGCAAGTTGCCGATAGCGCCGGTCAAATGCCGCCAATCCGCCACCCAGCACCATCAACACCGCCCCCAGCCAGATCCACACCACAAAGGGCTTGTGGTAAATCCGGAAGGTCCATTGCGGCGGATCACTGGCCAGCGGCTCGCCCAGCGACACGTAAAGGTCGCGCCACAAAGAACTGTCGATCGCGGCTTCGGTCATGGGCATGGCGCTCGAGACATAACGGCGCTTTTCGGGCTGTAAAGTGCGCACCAGGGTGTCGCCCTTATGCACCTGAACCTGCGCGCGCAAGGCCATGTAATTGGGCCCCAGGTGGTTGTCCACGCCCACCAGTTTGTAGCGGAAACCGGCCACGCTCACTTCATCGCCCAGGCCCATGCGCAGATCGCGCTCTACCTGAAAGGACTTGACGCCGGTGATGCCCAGCACCAGCACCGCCACGCCCAAGTGCGCCACATGCATGCCCCACCAGGCCAGACCCGGCGAGCCCGGTAAACGCAGACGCTGAGCGATTTGCCAGGCACCCGACAAGACAATCCAGCCGCCCAGCGTGCCGCCCATCACCGTGAGCCAGCCCGAAAATGTGGTGCCTTGGCTGGCCTCGGCATGGGGCGCACCGCCCCAACTGGCCCAGGCACTGGCCAGCAGCAGCGCCAGCACACCCGGCACGAGCACCGCGCGCAGTGGGGCCCAACGCGCCACATGCCAGGGTGCCAGCGGGCCCGGCACCATGGCCAGCAGCAGCGGCACCATCAGGGGCACAAACACACGGTCAAAATAAGGCGGACCTACCGACAGTTTGCCCAAATCCAGCGCGTCGATGATCAGCGGGTACAAGGTGCCCAACAGCACCGCCGCCATGGCCACCACCAACAACACACTGTTGAGCAGCAAGAACGATTCACGCGAGCCCACCACGGGTTGGGAGTTGCCGGCCCACTGCGGGGCCCGCCAGGCAAACAAGGCCAGTGACACACCCACCACCACAGACAAAAACAACAAGATGAAAATGCCCCGGCCCGGGTCGGTGGCAAAGGCGTGCACCGAGGTCAACACCCCCGAACGCACGAGGAAGGTGCCCAGCAAACTGAGCGAGAACCCGCCAATGGCCAACAGCACCGTCCAGGCCTTGAACTGCCCACGCTTGTCGGTGACCATGAGCGAATGGATCAAGGCCGTGGCCACCAGCCAGGGCATGAGCGAGGCGTTTTCCACCGGGTCCCAAAACCACCAACCGCCCCAGCCCAACTCGTAATACGCCCACCACGAACCGAGTGCGATGCCCAAGGTCAAAAATCCCCAGGCCGCCACCGTCCAGGGCCTGGCCCAGCGCGCCCAGGCCGCATCGAGCCGACCCGACAACAAAGCCGCCATGGCAAAGGCAAAAGCCACCGACAAACCCACATAGCCCATGTAGAGCATGGGCGGGTGAATCACCAGACCGGGGTCTTGCAACAGCGGCGTCAGGTCGCGCCCCTCAGCAGGCGCTGGAAACTGCCGCGCAAACGGGTTGGACAAGGCCAGGATGAAGGCCAGAAAACCCACAGACACCGCACCCATCACCCCCAGCACCTGGGCCACCAGGGCCTGCGGCAAGCGGCGAGAAAACGTGGCCACAGCCACCGACCACAGCGACAGCATCAGCACCCACAGCAACAAGGAGCCCTCATGGCCCGCCCAGATGGCCGACAGGCGATAAGGCGTGGGCAGCAAGGTGTTGGAGTGGTGCGCCACATACACTACACTGAAATCGTGTACGTAAAAGGCGTGCCACAAAGCCAAAAAGGCCAGCGCGATCAGGCCCAGTTGCAACACTGCCAGAGGTCTTGCCAAGGCTTGCCAGCCAGCACGCCTTGGTGACAAACTGCCCCACAGCGGCAACACCGCCTGCAACAAGGCCACCCAGGCGGACATGATCAAGGCCAGATGCCCCGCTTCAGGCCACATGTTTTTCTCCTGTAAGGAAGCCGCTGTGCGTCATCGTGGCACCATCGGACCACTTCGGGCCTTGGCCGCCTCGTCCAGCGCGTGCTGGGCTTCGGGTGGCATGTAGTTTTCGTCGTGCTTGGCCAGCACCTCGCTGGCCACAAAAAGGCGGCCCGCATCCAGTCGGCCCTGCGCCACCACACCTTTGCCCTCCTTGAACAAGTCGGGCAGCAAGCCGACGTAGCGCACTTGCACGTCCTGGTGCAGATCGGTCACGGTGAATTCGATCGCCAAGTCTTGGCGCCGGATGCTGCCTTCCTTGACAAGCCCCCCCACCCGAAAACTGCCATCCTTGGGGGCTTCGCCAGCGGCCACCTGTGTGGGCGTGAAGAAAAAAACCAGGTTGCTTTGAAAGGCATTCAGCACGAAATAAACGGCACCACACACCAGCATCAAGCCCAAGCCGATGCCGAACAATCGCTTGTGACGGCTTTTCATGCGCTGCCTCCCGGTGTTTCTTCAGGCTCGGCCGCCATGGCTTCGCATACCTCATCGAGAGCCTCTTGTCGGCCCATGCGTGCCAGCCACACTTCGAGTGCCAACAAGGCCGCTGTCACGCCCATGCTGCCCCACACGTAAACACCATAGCCACCCATGGCCCAGAATTCGGCTGCGTTTTGCCAGGTCATGTTGCGCCCTTGCCTAACCGGTGCGCCTGCACTTCGGGCAAATGCTGCACCCAGGCCGCATGGCATTCACGCGCCAGGATCAAACTGCGCACTCGCCACAGCGCGATGGCCGCCGCATACAACCACAGTGCCAGGCTCATGAGCAACATACCGGTCAGCATGACGCTGGCCATGCGGGGCGACTGCGTGAGCGACACCGAAGCGCCCTGGTGCAAGGTGTTCCACCACTTCACCGAAAAATAAATGATGGGCACATTGACCGCACCCACCAAGGCCACCAGAGCGCCGGCGCGATCCGAGCGACGCGGGTCTTCAATGGCCGAGGTCAGGGCGATGTAGCCGAGGTACAAAAACAGCAAGATCAGCATCGAGGTGAGGCGCGCATCCCACACCCAATAAGTGCCCCACATCGGTTTGCCCCACAAGGCCCCGGTCCACAAAGACAAGAAAGCCAGCAAGGCGCCGGTGGGCGCGAGGGCACGGGTCATCAGGCCAGACAGTCGCGTCTGAAAAGCCAAGCCCAGCACGCTCCAAAAGGCCATGGCCAGGTAAATGAGCATGGCCATCCAGGACGCCGGCACATGGATGTAAATGATGCGGTAAGCCTGCCCCTGCTGGGCATCGGCGGGGGCCAGCATGAAACCCACCCACAAGCCCACCAGTGCCAAGGCGCTGGCCAGCAGCGCCAGCCACGGCCACAATCGCCCGGCCAGAGGGTAAAAGTTTTGCGGCGCAGCGTAATGAAAGAGCTTCATGTCACGACTCCAACGCCAGGCGCAAAGCGGCGGCACAGGCCCAGGGGCTGAAAGCCGCAGCGGCCAGCAACAGGGCCAGCAAGACCGAGACATGCGCCTCGGCGCCAAGGCCGCGAACCTGTGCATCGACCGCGCCCGTGCCAAACACCAGCACCGGCACGTACAAGGGCAACAGCAAGAGCGATTGCAGCATGCCGCTGCCGCGCACACCCAATGTGAGCGCAGCACCGATGGCACCGAGCAAGGTCAAAACGGGCGTTCCGATCAATAGTGTCAAGGCCAGCATGGCCAGGGCATCGGGATCCAGGGCAAATTGCAAACCCAACAATGGCGACAACAGCACCAGTGGCAGGCCCGACATCAACCAGTGGGCACCCAGCTTGGCAGACACCAGCCAAGACAAGGGCGCAGCAGACAAGGCCATTTGCTCCAAGCTGCCGTCCTGGTGGTCGGCGTCAAACAAACGGCCAAGGCTCAGCATGCTGGCCAGCAGGGCAGCGACCCACAAAACCCCTGGCCCGATCAGGCGCAGCGTGGCAGGCTCGGGCCCAATGGCCAGCGGAAACAGGGCGGCCACCAGCACAAAGAAAAAAACCACCCCCAGCCACTCCGACTTGCGGCGAAAGGCCAGGCGCAAATCGCGTCGCAACAAGCCGCCCATGGCTTGCCAGGGGCTTAAGCCCATGGGGGAACCCGTGCTGATGTTCATGACAGATGCGCCCCGCCGCCCAGGCTGTAACGGGCACCGGGGCCTTGCAAGTGCACATCGTGGTGGCTGGTCATGACCACCGAGCCGCCACGGTCCACATGCGATTGCAGCAAGGCTCTGGCGACAGCCGTGGCCTGCGCGTCCAGGCCCACCAGCGGTTCGTCCAGCACCCACAGCGGCGCCGGGCTGGAACGCAAGCGCGCCAGGGCAACGCCTTGACGCTGGCCCTGTGACAAAACACGAACCGGTAAATCGGCCCGGCTTTTCAGGCCTTGCGCCGCCAGCGCGCTCAGGGCTTGTTCTCGGCTGAGCGCCAGGCCGCTGACTTGGGCATCCAGGCACAGGTTTTCACAAGCGGTCAAATCTGGCTTCAGGCCCAGCGCATGGCCGATGTAATGCAGCACCGAGCGGTCGGGCCTGGGGGATGGCGATTCTTGCGCCTCAAGATGGGCAGCAGGCCAGAGCACCTGCCCATGTGCCGCAGGTGCCAGCCCGCACAAAATGCGCAACAGGCTGGTTTTGCCGCAACCATTGCCCCCTTCGATGTGCAACCAACTGCCGGGCGCCACGGAAAAGCTGACGCCATCGAACAAAGTTCGGTGGGCCTTTTGGCAGGCCAGGTCCATCGCTTTCATTACCCAAGACGCCATTACAGGGCTTTCCGGTCGGTTGAAGACAAAACAAAGTGTAACGACAGATTGACACTTTGCGCATTCAAGGCCTCCGATATTGCAGGGAAATCAGGGTAAGCACCAAGCAGGTGAGGCCACTCGACCCACCTCTTGCATGCAACTCGCGAAAAAAAACCGCCCGAGGGCGGTTGGCGTACTCAACAGGCCGGGGCCTGTTCAGCACAAGTGGGGCATCAGGCCTTTTTGGCCCAAGCCGAGCACCAGCCTTTGGCAGCCACTTGTTTGCCTGCAAACAAGGGGCAGCCACCAGCTGCAGCGCCGGCTTTAGCCTGGAACAGTGCGCAGTTGGCGCAGTTGTTGCCAGCAGCAAACTTGGGGTTCTTGGCCTTGTCGACTTTGGTGCCGTCGGCTTTGTAAGCCAAGCCGACAGCTTGAGGGTCTTTTTCGTCGACCATGGCTTGGGCCGAAGCCTCGCTCACAGCCATCACGGCGGTTGCGGCCGTAGCGACTTGCATCATGAACACACGACGATTGGAGGGGACTGAAGAAAAACGGGACATACAAGTCTCCTGTGAAATGAAGGAGCCAGAAAATACTGGACAGTTCATTGTGCGTCAGAAGAGTTACTTTGTCATTTTCTCCGTGATACCTGAGCAATTCACACGGGAAAGCCCGGGCATTTCAATGTCAACCGTGATGGACAGGCCCATGTCAGAATGCGGGCTGGATTCCTCACCATTCCATTGCCCAAAGGTATTGACATGTTGCAACTGCTCATCGGTCTGACGCTCTTTTTGGGCATACACGCCCTGCAAAGCCTGGCACCCAGGTGGCGGCAAAACTGGATCCAGCGTCGGGGGGCACTGGTTTACAAAGGCGTTTATGCGACGGTTTCGCTGCTGGGCCTGTACCTTCTGGTGCAGGGCTATGCCCTGGCCCGCCTTGAGCCGATGGTCCTGTGGACGCCGCCGCGCGGCATGCAGCACGCCACTATTTTGTTGATGTGGGTGGCCATGGTGTTGTTGGTCGCCGCGTATGTGCCTGGCAACCAGATCAAGGCCAAGCTGCGACACCCCATGACTTTGGCGGTGAAGGTTTGGGCGCTGGGCCACTTGCTGTCAAACGGCAACCTGGCCGATATGGTCTTGTTTGGCGGTTTTCTGGTCTGGTCGGTGCTGGTGTTCCGTGCAGCCCGACAGCGTGACCGCATGAGCCTGCATTCTGCGCCCGAAGGCAAACTGCTGGGCACTTTGCTGGCCGTGGTGCTGGGCACGGGCATTTGGGCCGCATTTTTGATGGGTGGCTTGCACCTTTGGCTGGTGGGCGTGATGCCCTTTACCCGCGCAGGCTGAACCCAGGTCTGCCGTGCTGGAGGAACGTCAAACCGCCGGGCCAGCAGACCCGGCCCCCCAACGCAAGCTGTGCACCGATTGCGGCCTGTCACGCACCAGCGACCCCAAGCGTTGTGGTCAGGCCTGCCAGTTCATCCAGCCCGATTACCCCGGACTGGAGCAGCGGGTGCACGGCCGCCAGCGCCAGCAAAACACCACGCAAACCGATGAGCTGTTTTTTGGGCCTTACCAGCAGATCCTGAGCGCCCGCATGGACCCGCCCACCCAAGGCGCGCAATGGACAGGCATCACCACACGTCTGGCCGAAGTGCTGCTGGAAAAAGGCCTGGTCGATGCGGTGATCGCGATGGCGGCAGACCCACACGACCGCTGGCGCCCACGCCCGGTGGTGGTGACACGCGCTCAGGATATGCAGCAATGCCGGGGCATGCGCATGGGCTATGCGCCCTTGCTCAGCCTGGTCGAGCCTGCGCTGGCACAGGGGCACAAACGCCTGGCCGTGATCGGCATCCCCTGCCAGATTTATGCCCTGCGCGCCATCCAGCCACAACTGGAAAGGGAGCAAGGCCTGGAGCAGCTTTATGTGATCGGCACGCCTTGCTCGGACAACACCACGACTGAAAACTTCCACCAATTTCTGGGGCTGATCTCGGACCGCCCACAAGACATCAGCTACGTGGAGTTTCGTGCCGACTACAAGGTCGAGGTACGCACCGACCAGGGCGGCAAGCGCCTGATCCCCTTTTTGAACCTGCCCTTGTCCACATTGCCGCCTGACTTTTTCCCGCTGACCTGCCGTACGTGTGTGGACTACACCAATGTGCTGTCCGACATCACCGTGGGCTACATGGGCGGCCACGGCCAGCAGTGGCTGCTGGTGCGCAACGCCAGGGGCCAGGCGCTGCTGGACGGGCTGCAAGGCCAGTTGGTCACCAGCGCTCCCATCAGCAAAGGCAGGCGCGAAGGCCCGGTGCGGGGTTTCATGGCCAACACCGAGCGTGCCGCCGGCGGCCTGCCCTTGCGACGCATGCCGGCTTGGATCAAGCCGCTGGTCAACTGGCTCATGCCCCGTGTGGGGCCGCGCGGCCTGGAGTTTGCCCGTGCGCGGGTCGAGATGAAGGCCATTGAGTCGATCCTGCACCTGCGCCGCGAGGCACCTGCCCGCATCAAGAACATGCTGCCCCGGCATGTCTGGGACCTGGCGGCCCGCTACGGCCTGAAACCCGAATCTGACAAAGTGGACACATCGGCCGACAAACTGTAAATTTAACTTGACACTTTGCCGCGTCTTTTGGATGATGGCCCGAGAACAGTTTTGCGGAACGCCCCATGGCCTTGACCTTCCCTTTCGCGGCCATCGTTGGCCAAGATGAAATGACCCTCGCCATCCAGGTGGTGGCGGTTGACCCCTCGATTGGCGGTGTGCTGGTTCTGGGTGACCGGGGCACCGGCAAATCAACCGCCGTTCGGGCGCTGGCCGACCTGCTGCCCCCGATCAAGGTGGTCAAGGGTTGCCCTTACCGCTGTGACCCCGACCAAGCTGCAGGCGCCTGCCCGGTCTGTCAAGCCAGCCAGGCCAAGGACCCGAAAAACAAAATTGTCAGCGAGCGCCAACCTGTGGCGGTGGTCGACTTGCCTTTGGGGGCCACCGAAGACCGGGTGGTCGGTGCCCTCGACCTCGAAAAAGCCCTGTCTCAGGGCATCAAGCAATTCGCACCCGGCTTGCTGGCCCAGGCGCACCGGGGCTTTTTGTACATCGACGAAGTCAACCTGCTCGACGACCACCTGGTGGACCTGCTGATCGATGTGGCGGCCTCGGGTGAAAACCTGGTGGAACGTGAAGGCCTGAGCGTGCGCCACCCCGCCCGTTTTGTGTTGGTGGGCAGCGGCAACCCCGAAGAAGGCGAATTGCGCCCTCAGTTGCTCGACCGCTTTGGCCTGTCGGTACAGGTGCGTACCCCGCAAGACCTGGCGCTGCGGGTGAACATCATCAAGCGCCGCGATGCGTTCGACAAAGACCCAGCCACCTTCAAGGCGCTGTGGCAAAAAGACAACCAGAAACTGCAAAAACGCATCGTCAAGGCGCGTGAACTGCTCGGCCAGGTGCAGGTGAGCGACGACATGCTGATGCTGTGCGCCCGGCTGTGCCAGCAACTGGGCACCGATGGCCTGCGGGCCGAACTGACGCTGTTGCGTGCCACCCGCGCCTTTGCCGCGCTGCAAGGCCATTTGGCCGTGAAACCCGAACATTTGCAAAGCATGGCCCCACTGGCACTGCGCCACCGCCTGCGGCGCAACCCTCTGGACGACACCGATTCGGGTGCCCGCGTGCAGCGCAGGTTGCAAGAAGTGCTGGCTGCCTGAAGTGGGCCTGCACGCATGAAACTCAAACCCGCCACATCAAGCTCTGACACCACGCCCTTTGAGCGGTGGACAGAGGCACTGACCACGCTGCAACTGCTGCAGATGGACCCGCAGGGCTTTGGCGGTATTTGCCTGCGGGCACCGCATGGCCCGGTGCGCGAATGCTGGCTGGGTGCTTTGGCCAGCCTGGGGTTGGCAATGGTCAAGGTGCCAGGCTCGGTGGACGCCGAACGCCTGCTGGGCGGAATCGACCTGGCCCGCACCCTGCAAACCGGGCAATTGCAGACACAGGCTGGGTTGTTGCAGCAAGCTGACCAGGGCCTGGTGCTTTTGCCCATGGCCGAGCGCCTGCCGCCTGCCCTGCTGGCGCCCTTGGTGCAGGCCCTTGAACAAGGCCAGGTGCCACCCACAAGGCACAGCGGCGCGCCTACTGCCACCCGCTTTGGGGTGATTGCACTGGACGAATCCCTGCCCGACGAACCTGGCGTTGGCCCCGCATTGCAGGAACGCCTGGGCATATGGCTCGATCTGCACGAACTCTCTCCCTCGGACATCCATGCAGGGTGGCTCGATGGCTCCAAAATCGAGTCGGACAAGCTGCACATCAAGCTTGGCCCGGAGGCACTGGCCCGCGCCCGCCAAGGCTTGCCACAGGTGCTGGCCACCGATGCACAAGTTCAGGCGTTGTGCGCGGCCGCTTTGGGCCTGGGCATCGGCTCTTTGAGGGTGCCGAGCTTGGCGCTGCGTGTGGCCTGCGGCCATGCGGCACTGAACGGGCGCAGCACACTGCAAGACGAGGACCTGGGCTTTGCCGCCCGTTGTGTGCTGGCCCCCCGCGCCACGCAATGGCCTGCCGAGCCCACCTCAGAGGAAGCCGCTCCTCAGACTCCACCGCCCGAGAGTGACACCGCAACCACCGAAACACCGCCTCAAGACCCTGGCGAAGCGCCCAAGGATTTGGCGGACGAGTCAAAAGACAAATCCCCGGACGATGCCCCCAAACAAGCACCCGAACCCAGCGCCGAAGACCTGCAAGAGATGATGGTCGCGGCCGCCCTGGCCAGCTTGCCGCCGCACATGCTGGACGCGCTGATGACCCGCCAAGGCGCGCCCAGCCACAACAGCTCTGGCCGCAGCGGCCAAACCCGCGCAGGCCAGCAACGCGGGCGTCCTTTGCCGCCCCGACCGGGCCGTCCCGGTGGTCATGCCCGGCTTCATGTGCTGGCCACCTTGCGGGCCGCTGCGCCCAAGCAGCGGCTGCGCCAAAGCGCACAGTTTCATCCGCTGAACGCACCGAACACCCCCAACGAACTGCACGCACAGACTGCTCAGAACCTCGCAGGCACGCCCAACCCGACCTCCACCCTGCCCAGTGGCCGCGTGGCGATCCGCGCCGAAGACTTCCACATCCAGCGCTACCAGCAGCGCGCGTCGAGTTGCCTGATCCTGGCGCTGGACGCTTCGGGCTCGGCCGCTTTGCAGCGCCTGGCCGAAGCCAAGGGCGCCGTCGAGTTGCTGTTGCAGCAATCCTATGCCCGGCGCGACAGCGTCTGCATCGTGTCGTTCAGGGGCGCACAAGCACAGCTGCTGCTGCCCATGACGCGCTCGTTGGTGCGGGCCAAACGCGCCATGACAGGCTTGCCCGGTGGTGGAGGTACACCGCTGGCGCTGGCCCTCAAAATGGCACACGAACAGGCCGCGCAGTTGCAGCGTCAAGGCATCACGCCAATTTTGGTGGTGCTGAGCGATGGCCGCGCCAACGTGACCCTGCAAGGCCTGGGGGGCCGCGCGCAGGCACAGACCGATGCACAAAGCTGGGGCCAGCAATGGCGCCTGAGCGGGCACCGGTCCTTGTGGATCGACACCTCCCTGCAGCCCGACGCACAAGCCCAGCAACTGGCCACCACCATGGGCGCGAGCTACCTGCCCATGCCGCAAGTGCAGGCCCAGCGCATGGCGCGGGCGATGGAGCTGGTGCGCAGCCCCAGCGCATGAAGCACCCCATGCGCCCTAGCCCCTTGACAACGCCATCCCATCGTCGCCAAGACCCACATGTTTGAAAGCTTTTACCCCAGCATGTCCTGGGCCGATCACCGGGCCCATTGGCCACACGCTCAGCACAGCCGTTTTGTGCAAGCGGGCGGCATTCAGTGGCATGTGCAAAGCATGGGCCAAGGCCCTTGCATGCTGCTTTTGCACGGCACCGGCTCGGGCAACTTCAGCTGGCGCGGCCTGATGCCTGCGCTGGCGCAACACTTCACGGTGATCGCCCCCGACCTGCCTGGCCATGCCTTCACCAGCAGGGGACCGGAACACGCCCTGTCGTTGCCGGGCATGAGCGAAGGCCTGCGGGCTTTGATGCTGCAACTGCAACTGACGCCACAGGTCATTGTGGGCCACTCTGCCGGTGCAGCCATTGCAGCTCACATGGCGTTGCACATCGACAGCATGTCTCACAGCACCCTGATCGGTCTGAACCCAGCCTGGTTGCCACTGCCCGGCGTGGCTTCGTGGTTGTTTGGTCCTGCGGCCAAGTTGGCCGCCCTGAACCCATTGTCAGCCTGGGCCACCGGCAAAATGGCGGCCAAACCGGGTGCGGTGGCCGACTGGCTGTCGCGCACCGGCTCCACCCTCGACAAAGAAGGGCTTGCGCTCTATACGCGCGTGCTGAGCGACTCGGGTCATGTCCATGGCGTGCTGTCCATGATGGCGGCCTGGCGCCTAAAGCCCCTGGCAGCTCACCTGCACGAGCTGCGTAACCCGGTGTTCATGGCCATCGGAGAAAACGACCAGACTGTTCCGCCGGCACTGGCCGATGAAGCCTGTCATCGTTTGCGGCAAGCCCACAAAACAATTCAAGCCGGACTGGGTCACCTGGCCCACGAAGAAGACCCCATAGGTACCGTGCAGCACATCTTGCGGTGGTGTACTCAAGGATAAGTTCTGGGGTTGCCACCAGCCCATAAGGCGCGGTGACGCACAGGCACCGGTTTGTCGGTTGACGGCTTGTCAGTGGGCGTCGGGCTAGGCCGACCGGATCAGTTGCTTGACGGCGCCAACAGCCTCTCGCGCGTCGGTGAAAATCGCATCGGCACCCAAAGTCTGAGGGCTGAAGGTTTTCAGCAAGAAAATCGGCCCGCCCAGCACCACCTTGACCTTCGGGTTGCCCGAGTTTGCCCTCAGGTTTTCAATCAAGGCAGGCAGGCTCTGCAACTGTGCTTCCAGCGCCACAGAAATGCCCACCACGTCAAACCATTCATTGGCCAGTGCGCGCGACAATTCTGACGCTGTTGAAGCAATTTCGAGCACCACATCGGCGCCAGCCTTGCGGAAAAAGTCAGCCACGATCGTCAGCCCCAGAAAATGCTGGGATCCAGGGGCGCAGGCCAGCATGACCCTTTCCTTGTCCCCCCCATCATGGGGACCTGCCTGAGACTCGTAACCCAACCGGTAAATCATCTGGTGCATCATGGCCAAACCGCAAGTGACCTGCGTGAAGTCACACAAGTCCTGATCCCACAAAACACCCAGATGGCGTGCAGCGGGGGTAATCAGTTCCAGAAAAATTCGGTCTTGCGCCAGTCCTCTGGCCATCAGGGCGTCGACAATGCGGTTGGCACTGAGGGAATCGCCAGAGACGCAATGTTGCGTGAATGCCAAAAATTCAGGCTGTGAATCGGCCGTCAAAATCTCTGGTTGGGCCTTGGCCTTTGCAGGAAAGAATTGCTGGACATTCAGCAATCTCGGAATGATCTGCTTTTCAATCACCGCCAACAGTGACTCTTTGCAACCATCTTGCAGGTTGCCAACCTGTTTGAAGACGTGTGATTGCCCCCCCAAGCCATTGAACTCAGACATGCGCGTTCCTTGCAGCATGAGCGTATCACCCTTGGGTAAGGTGAAAACCGAGGCGACTATCCGCCAGCGACATAGCATGCCGGTCCGCTGCTGCAGACTGATTTATAAAATCATTGTCCTTTCCAGGCAAGCATGAGAAACCCTAGATTGACAAACCCAAAAGGCTAGGTTATTAACGACCAGTTCATATTGAATATCAATGGTCTGGATTTCATGTCGCTTTGGCCACAGCGATTCATTTCATCCCAAAACCCCCACAAAAGGCGCGTTGAGTTGAACCGTCTGCCAGTTCAGCACTGCGGCAATGCTGACCCAGACCCAGTAGGTGGTCAGCAGCAAACTGGCCCATCGGGACAGGCGCCACAGGCCCAGGATCAGGGCCACGATGGACAGCCAGAGAAAAACAACCTCGTACATCGCCCAGTCCGGGCGCTGCAGCTTGAAGTAAAGGGCGCTCCATAAAATATTGAGCAGCGCGTTCACACCAAACAGCCAGGCGACTCGACGGCGAAGCGCTGGTGAATCAGCCGCTTGCCAGGCCAGCCAAGCACTGACGGCGCACAGCGTGAAGATGGTGGTCCAGATCACGCCAAAGGCGGCATCGGGTGGTTTCCAGGCGGGGTGTCGCAAGGCAAAGTACCAAGGCCCCAGATCGGTCAGGGCGCCACCTATGCCTGCCGTGGCGTAGCTCAAGACAATGGCCAGTGCCAGTTGGGCCAAGGATTGTCGGCTCAAGCGTGGATTCATGAACGCCCTCTCTTGCCAGGCATGCGGCCCATTGCGGCGGGGCTTGTTGCACTGTCCACCCGGCTCATGTTCGCGCCAAGCCCAGCAGGTGGGCCATGTCCTTGAGGAAGATGCGCACATGCGCCATCGGGTCTTTGCGCGCCAACTCCTTGTTCATGTACGACTCAAAGGTCAGGCGTTGCACATCACGGTCTTCGCAAATCTTGACGAATTTCTCGCGGCGGCGATCATTCTGGTACCAGAAATACTGCATCACCCCCAAAATCCAGAACACGCGGCCGTGCTGTTTCATGAAGCTTTTGCGACCTTGCTTGAGGCAGGCGCCGTTGCCGGTCTGCAAAGCCTGGTGGGCCGCTTTTGCCACGCGACGGGCGCAGTCCATGGCGTAATAAATGCCTTCGCCCGAAGACGGTGCCACCACCCCTGCGGCATCACCCACCACCACCACATCGCGGCCGTTGTCCCATTGCGGCAAGGGCTTGAGGGGAATCGGCGCGCCTTCGCGGCGCAATGTGGGCGCGTGTGTCAAGCCCGCGATGGCACGCAAACGCGCCGTGGCGCTGCGCAAGGAATAGCCTTTGTCGGCGCTGCCCATGCCCACGCTCATGGTCTTGCCGTGCGGAAACACCCAGCCATAAAAGTCGGGTGAAACTTCGCCCTGGTAATAAACATCGCAACGTGCCGCGTCGTAACCTGGCTGCCCCACAGGGGACTCGATGATCTCGTGATAGGCGAACACGTATTTGGTTTTGTGCGCATTCGGAATGGCCTGGCGCGCCACTTCCGACCTTGCGCCATCGGCCCCCACGACCATGCGGGTGCTGACCCTCACGGGTTTGGCGTGCTCGCTGGCCGCGTGTTCTTTGGGCGTCACCGGGGTGTAATGCACCCACAACTGACCGCTCTCGTCGTGCACCAGTTTGTCAAAAAGCGCCTGGCATCGCACAGCGCCTGACTGGGCGGCGCGCTCGCGCAAATATTCGTCGAACTGATCGCGATCCACCATGCCCACAAAGCCGTTGTCGATCGGAATGTCGACCTGGTTGTCCGAGGGTGAAATCATCCGGGCGCAACGCACTTTGGCCACCAGCAAATGGTCGGGGATGTCAAAGTCCTTGATCAGTCGGGGGGGGATCGCACCGCCGCAGGGTTTGGTGCGGCCCTGACGGTCGAGCAACAAGACACGCCATCCTTGGCGCACCAGGTCGTGCGCGGCCGTGGCACCCGAAGGCCCACCACCCACGACGACAAAATCGTAATCGGTCTGGTTCATGAGGTCGACCCACCTTTCATCAATAAGGAACTGTCAAATTGCAAATTGGCACGTTGTTGCGGGCCATCGCGCAGTCGCGAGGCCAGTGCAGCAGACACCGTAAACATGAGCGCTTGCATGGCAAACACAGCGGCATAAGCCGTGCGTTCTTCCCCGAGCAGGGCGTGGGCCAGGTCGCTGGCCGCTGTCCCCAGTAAACCACCCAAGCCAAAGGCCGCGGCCTGAGCCGCGCCCCACAAACCCATGCGCGTGCCCTCACGGCCGGCGCCACCTTGACCCGCCAGACGCATCATGGTGGCAATGGCAGCAATTGAAAACGCGCCATTGGCCACGCCCAGAAACACCACATTGGCCCTGAGCGGCCAGACCGTTGCCAGGGCTGAACTGCAAAGACCCACGGTGGCCAGTGCCGACACCAAACAGCCGCCCACCATCCAGGCCTGCACCGAACCCAGACGCCCGCCGACCCAGCGCGAACCAGCCCCTGCCACCATCAGCATGCCGATCAGCACGCCCATGTGGTGCCATCCCGAAAGCTGCGTGGTCTGCCCCGGCGAAAAACCATGCACCGCGCCGGCGAAGGGCTCCAAAATCAGGTCCTGGGCGCTGTAGGCGAGCATGGACATGAAAACAAACACAGTGAAAGTGCGCGCGGCGGGCTCGGACCAGACTTCGCGAAAAGCCTCTTTGAAGTTCTGTTTTTGCAAGCGCTCATTGCCCATGCCCGGAAAGCGCTCAGAGCCGATGTGGGCGTCAGTGTCAGCGTCTTTGTGGGGGTATTTTTCCAGCCCCCACAAACACACCGCCGTGAGCAGTGCGGTGCACAAACTCAAAGCTGCCGACACCTGAAGCAACACCTGAGGGGTGTACGGGTCAATGAGTTTGCCCACCACACCGGCGGTCACGGCAAAACCCAAAATCATCATCATCCACACCGTGGTGGCCGCCGGCGCACGGCGGTCTTCGGGCACTTGCTTGGCCATCAGGGCCAGCAGCGATGTGCCGCAAGCACTCACGCCAAATCCGATCAAACTGAACGCCAGCAGCGCCAGCGCAAAACCACATGCAGGCTGGGTTGCCATCCAGACCGTAGCCGAGGCGGCCATGACACCACCCACACCCAACACGAGCATGCCGCCCATCATCCAGGGGGTACAGCGGCGGCCCTTGTCAGCGCCAAAGCCCATGCGCGGGCGCACCATCTGCACGGCGTAATGCCAGGCCACCAGAAAGCCGGGCAGCAAAGCGGGCAGCGCCAGTTCGACCACCATGATGCGGTTCAGTGTGGACGTGGTCACCACCACCACCGCGCCAAGACAGGCCTGAACCAGGCCCAGGCGGATGATTTGAAACCAACCAAACGTCGATGTGCTCATGCGACCCCCAGGGGTTGAAGTTGGCGCAAGCCCCAGGCACTGACCATCATGCCGCTCACAAACAACGGAACGCCAAAAGCCGACAGGTGCAAGGCGCGCGCAATCGGCTCGCGCAAAAACCGCGCCATCAATGGCCACTGCAACAAGGCCAACACCAAGACAGCGACGGCATGCCAGGGCAATTGCCAGTTCAGCAGACAAGCCGCCACCAAGCCCTGAGGCAACAGCATGAACAAGCAGGCAGCTTTTGCGGCGCCCTGCGCACCCAATTGCACTGGCAACGAGGCCACGCCCATGCGGCGGTCACCTTCGATGGCCTTGAAATCATTGAGCGTCATGATGCCGTGTGCGCCCACACTGAACAACAACGCCAGCGCCAGCGAATGGAAGCCAGGCCAGGCGCCACCCAGCATGACGGCGGTGCCGGTCAGCCAGGCAAGTCCCTCGTAGCTCAAGGCGCAGGCGGAATTGCCCCACCACCCGTTGTTTTTCAGGCGCACTGGCGGTGCGCTGTAGGCCCAAGACAACACAATTGCCAAAGCACAGGCGGCAAAGCCCCATGGCCCCATCAAGGTTGCCCACAGCAAGGACAGCACCGTCCAGCCAATGGCGATGCCTAAGCCCCAGCGGCCAGGCATGCGCCCCGAGGGAATCGGGCGCTGGGGTTCGTTGATGGCGTCGACATGGCGGTCAAACCAGTCGTTGACGGCCTGGCTGCTGGCACACACCAAGGGGCCTGTGAGCACCAGGCCCAGCAACAGCAGCCCCCATTGCTCACTCAGGTTTTGGCCAGAAGCCACCACGCCACAGGCGAAAGCCCACATGGGTGGAAACCAGGTGATGGGTTTGAGGAATTCAGCCACCGTGCCCAGCGCAGGACGCGTGCGTGGGGGCGTGAGGGCGAGGGGCGGGGTGTCCATGCCCCCATTGTGGAGAGAGTTTTTAAAATGTCAACCGGGGTTGACACTGAGTGTCAACCTGGCGCGTCACACTTCAGTGGCTTTCGGCCTCAACCTCGGCCACCATGCCGAATCGGCGGAGTTTGACGTACAGACTTTGGCGCGACAAGCCCAGCATTTCCGCTGCCGACGCGCGGTTGTTGTGGGTCAACTCGAGCGCAGCCTCGATGCACATGCGCTCGATGGTATCGACCGTCTCGCCAACGATGTCCTTGATCGGGCGACGCCCCACCAGTTGCGACAACTCGGCAAACGGGTGCGCCTGGGTTTGTGCCAAAGACGCGCCACCCTGCAGCCTGCGGTCCATGTCGCGCACAAAAAAGGCATACATCGGCTCGGGCCGGGCCAGGCACACTGCCGAGACCTCGACAGGCAGGGTCATGCCCGACAAAGTGCGCACTTCAGTGGCGAAATTACGAACCGGCAATTGCTGACGCAAGCTGGTGTTCAGCACGCCCCAGTCAACCGCACCGCGCAGCAACCAGCGCTCCATGCTTTGGCCCACGACCTGCGACGAAGCCGTCAGGCCCAGCAAAGCCATGCCTTCTTCGTTGACACTTTTGATCACGCCTGAGGTATCGGTCAGCAACCACCCATCCGGAAAACGCTCCATGGCTTCGCTCAGCGCAGCCGAGGAACCGGCGACCGTACGCGATACGGTCACGGCCTCGCGGGTCACCAGACGCACGAGGAACTGGGCCCCGCCCTCTTGGCGAAACACCGTGGCCGAGACGGTCCAGGCAGAGGGCAGGCCTGCCACGCGGGCTGAGCACATTTCGATTCGGCCAGTGGCCAGCGCCATGCGCAACAAGGATTGCACCTCACCCTGGCTGTCGGCTTCAAAACATTCGCGCACATCGCGACCCACCAGGCGTTTGCCTGCGTCCTTGAGCAACGACTGTGCACCCACGTTGGCTTCGAGCACCCTCTGGGTGCTGGCGTCCACCATCAACACGGCTTCAGACGAGGTGTCAAACAGCACCCGGTAACGCGCCTCGATATGGCGCAGTCGCAAATAATCGCGCTCCATCGACTGCTGGGTTTCTACCAGCCGACGCTGCAACTCGGCCAGACTTTCCAGATCGCGACCCATAGCCAGCAATTTTCCGCCGCCAAGGGGCAAGACCACATATTGCAAAGCCACCTCGTTGCCCATGGGAGAGGTGTGGTTGACATGGCGCCAGCGCATCACCTCGGGCACCCCCTGAGACTGCAGCATGTCCTGGATTTTGATTCGGCTTTCGCTGGTGACGGTGTCGATCCAGCGGCGGCCGATCCAGGCCTGACAGCCCAGAGAAGCCAAGGTGTCGCGTCCGGTTGAAACGTCCTCAATCACCCCGTGAGGGTCCATGACCAAGGTGAGATCCGACACCACCCCCAGCAACTGGGAGAAGGTGGACGGATCCAGAGAGGGAAGCTTCATGTTGTAAACCAAACACGTTTGAGTATCAAGAAGTTGACACTTGAATTTGTCATACCAGTATAGGCCTTATCAACAGGTTAGAACCATTTAATTGAGTTTCCAATGTCATACAACACACAAAACAAGGGGGTTCATGAGGCTTTGGGGCCGCCCGAGGGCATGTTTTGACTGATTCGGCGGACCGTGACAGGCGCATCTTCAGCAATGACTTCTGCAGCCAAGCATCGCAAGCGATCTGGTGCCAGCAAAGCCATCGGGCCACCCACAAAAATCTGCATGCTCAGGTTGTCAGAGCTGTCTTTCAACTGGGGCAACAAAGCCGCCAGCGTGTCCAGATGCCGATCGGTGCTGACCGACAAGCCCACGGCATCAAACCAGTCGGACTGAAACAGGCGCTTGAACTCGGGCACATCCTGCGGCACCCCCACCGTCACAGTCCAGCCGGCCCGTTTGAAGAATTCACTGAGCATGAACAGCCCCATGCTGTGCTGGGCGCCTGGCTCGGTCAGCAAAAGAAGGCTCCAGCCGTTGCGCTCCTGAGGAGCTTCCTGCAAAAACTCGACACTGAAGTCGTGCAGCAGCTGCTGCAAATGACAAGACGCGATGGTGGTCATGGCGAAGTCCAGGCGGTCAGCCCCCCACCATTGCCCCAGCAAACGCGCACAAGGCGTGATGCCTTGTAGATAGATGTCTTCCAGGGACTGCCCTTGGCGCTGCCAGCCAAAGACGACTTGTCGCGCAGCGTCCAGGCCCTGCAAACAGGCCTGCGCGAGGATCTGGATTTGGGCCAGGTCGATGGCCGACTTGCCCGTGAAAGAAGTCCCCCCCACCAAGCGAGGGCCAACCGGCGCCCCCTGCCTCAGGGCTTCGGGCCAGTGATGTGCCACGCCCGGCACAGAAGGCAGGGAGAGCGGGTTTTCGACATTGAATTGCGCCATGACAAGCACCGATCATCAGAGGAATACACCAGCGGCAGACTCCAACTTGTTGAAGTGCGTGTCGCAAGAGCTGCATTGAGCCGGACACCGAAACGCCACGACTGAAATCAAAACCGAGTGTCAGTTGATTCCATGCACTTGTATTGAGTGTAAACCCTAGAGTTACAAAATATTGTCAATTTATGTTGACACAATGTATGTCCAGTCTTACATTCATTCTACGCCCAACCGCCAAACAAGGTTCTTCATGCCCGCATCCTCCCCCCAGGTTTTGTACACGCCAGCGCAACGCGCCCGGCGTGACGCGACCGCCTGGACACTGGTGCAGGGCGTACTCGCCCCGGTTCAGTTTTTGATCTTCGGGGTCAGCCTCTACTTGGTGGTGCGCAGTTTGCAGACCGGCGAGCACACAGACTGGGCACTGGGCTCGGTGGTGCTCAAAACCATCGTGCTTTACACCATCATGGTCACTGGCGCCATTTGGGAAAAAGTGGTGTTTGGTCAGTACCTTTTTGCCCCCGCATTCTTTTGGGAAGACGTGGTCAGCATGGGCGTCATGGCCTTGCACACGGCTTATGTGTGGGTGTGGTGGCAGGGACAGTGGAGCGCCAACGACCAGCTCCTGCTGGCCTTGGCCGCCTACATGAGCTACGCGGTCAACGCTGCGCAATACATCCGCAAGCTGCGCATGGCGCGCCTGCAAAGACAACCCGCAACCCAGCCCAACACTTTGCCCGACTCGGGTGCACAGGCCAGCGTATGAGCACCGTCATCCCGATCCGCGCAGAAGCTTCCGGTTGCACCGATGTGGTGCCTTTGGTCGAACGCGGCCAACGCGAAGTGTTTTGCGGCCTGACGGGCATCATCTGGCTGCACCGCAAAATCCAGGATGCTTTCTTTTTGGTGGTCGGCTCACGCACCTGTGCGCACCTGATCCAGTCGGCCGCCGGGGTGATGATTTTTGCCGAGCCCCGCTTTGGCACCGCCATCATCGACGAGCGTGACCTGGCGGGCCTGGCCGATGTGCACGAAGAACTCGACCGCGTGGTCCAGCAGTTGCTGGCGCGCCGGCCTGACATTCGATTGCTTTTCCTGGTCGGCTCTTGCCCCTCCGAAGTGATCAAACTAGATCTGTCGCGTGCTGCAGAGCGGCAAAACCAGATCCACCAACCGGCCGTGCGCGTGCTCAACTACTCGGGCAGCGGCATCGAAACCACGTTCACCCAGGGTGAAGACGCCTGCTTGGCCGCGATGGTTCCAGGATTGCCCTCCCTTGCAGCCACAGCCTTGTCCAACGAAACAGCCCCCGCGCTGATGGTGGTGGGCACCCTGGCCGATGTGGTCGAAGACCAGCTGCGCAACTTGCTTGAACGCATGGGCTTGCAAGTCAGCTTTTTTCCACCGCGCAACTCCCAGACCATGCCGGCTGTCGGCCCACACACCCGCTTTTTGCTGGCCCAACCCTTTTTGGCCGACACCGCCCGTGCTTTGCAGGCGCGTGGCGCGCAGCACCTGCCCGCGGTATTCCCACTGGGCGTGGAAGGCACGACCGCCTGGCTGCAAGCAGCCGCCACCGAATTTGATGTAACGCCCGAAGTGTTCGAACAAGCCACCGCTGCCCCGCGCCAGCGCGCCGAAAAAGCCCTGGCCGTGCAACGCGAAATGCTGCAAGGTCAGCGCATCTTTTTCTTCCCAGACTCGCAGCTCGAAATTCCCCTCGCCCGTTTTGTGCACCGCGAATTGGGCATGGACCTGGTGGAAGTAGGCACACCTTATTTGCACCGCCAGCACATGGCCGCCGAGCTGGCTTGGTTGCCCGCAGGCACCCGCATCAGCGAAGGCCAGGACGTGGACCGGCAACTCGACCGGTGTCTCGCCGATGCGCCCGATCTGGTGGTGTGCGGCCTGGGCCTGGCCAACCCACTGGAGGCCCAGGGCATCACCACCAAGTGGGCCATCGAGCTGGTCTTCACCCCCATTCAGGGCTACGAACAAGCTGCCGATCTGGCAGGCCTGTTCAGTCGCCCGCTCAAGCGCCGCCTGAAGCTGGCTGCCTGAAAGCGCAGGAACACCCCATGCAACTGACGCTCTGGACTTACGAAGGACCACCCCACGTGGGCGCCATGCGCATCGCCACAGCCATGCGCGATGTGCACTACGTGTTGCACGCACCGCAAGGCGACACTTACGCCGATTTGTTGTTCACCATGATCGAGCGTTTGCCGCGCCGCCCACCGGTCACGTACACCACCTTCCAGGCGCGCGACTTGGGGGGGGACACCGCAGAACTCTTCAAGGACGCTGCCCGCCAGGCCATGGAACGCTACAAGCCAGCGGCCATGCTGGTCGGATCGTCTTGCACTGCCGAACTGATCCAGGATGACCCGGGTGGTCTGGCGCAGGCCCTGAAGCTGCCGATTCCAGTGGTGGCCCTCGACCTGCCCTCTTACCAGCGCAAGGAAAACTGGGGCGCCAGCGAGACCTTTTACCAACTGTGTCGCCATCTGGTCCAAAAGCCTGGCGACAAAGTGGCCAAGGCCCGTCCCAGCTGCAATATTTTGGGCCCGAGCGCCTTGGGATTTCGCCACCGCGATGACGTCAAGGAGATCACCCAACTGTTGACCCAGCTGGGCGTGGATGTGGCAGTGGTTGCGCCCCTGAATGCCTGCGTGGCCGACCTTCAAAAGCTGGCTGAAGCCGACTTCAATGTGGTGCTGTACCCCGAAATCGGCCTCGCCGCTGCGCAATGGCTGCAGCGCCAGTTCGACCAACCCTTCACCAAAACCGTGCCCCTGGGCAGCCACGCCACACGCGACTTCATGGCCGAGGTCTGCACCCTCACCGGCCTGCCTGTGCCCGCACACGACCCCGACAACGCACACGCCCACTGGTATGCCAAATCGGTCGACTCGACCTACCTGACGGGCAAGCGCGTTTATATTTTTGGCGATGCCACGCATGTGGTGGCCGCCGCCCGCATCGCCAGCCAGGAGATGGGCTTTGAGGTGGTGGGCCTGGGCACTTACAGCCGCGAATTTGCCCGAGAGGTGCGCGATTGCGCGAAGCTCTATGGCGTTGAAGCCCTCATCACCGACGACTACCTTGAGGTCGAGACCCAGATCAACGCACTGCAGCCCGAGCTGATTTTGGGCACGCAAATGGAGCGCCACATTGCCAAGCGCCACGGCATCCCCTGCGCCGTCATTTCAGCCCCGGTGCATGTACAAGACTTCCCGGCGCGCTACGCCCCGCAAATGGGTTTTGAAGGCGCCAATGTGCTGTTTGACACCTGGGTTCACCCGCTGATGATGGGCCTCGAAGAGCATCTGATCGGCATGTTCCGGGAAGACTTCGAATTTCATGCCGGTGCGGCACCCTCACACCTGGGCAGCACCCGCCCGGCAGCAGACAGGGCCATGCCCGCAACCACTGAAGCCAAAGTTTCAACAGAGACCCTGACACCCGTCAGTGTGCAAGCTGTCGCAGCCCCGGCCCAAGCCGCTTCGAACCAGGCCACCTGGAGCCCCGAAGCCGAAAAGGAGCTGGGCAAGATTCCGTTCTTTGTGCGTGGCAAAGCCCGCCGCAACACCGAGCGATTTGCCCAAGACCTGGGCGTGGTCACCATCACCGTGGAGACCCTCTACGATGCCAAAGCCCATTTCAGCCGGTAAGCAGGCACCCTCAAGCGCACCCCGCATGAGCGTGGTGCTGCTCACCATGGACAGCCACCTGGCCAGTGCCGCCGACAGCGCCGCGCAGCGCCTGGCCGAGCAACTGCCTGGTCTGCACCTGCAAACCCACAGCGCCTCGGCCTGGCGCGACAGCGACAGCGCCCTGGCCGCCTGCCTGGCCGCAGTGGCGCAAGCCGACATCGTCATCGTCACCATGCTCTTCATGGAAGACCATTTCCTGCCCGTGCTCGATGCCCTGCAGGCGCGGCGTGGCCATTGTGATGCCATGGTTTGCATCATGTCGGCGCCTCAGGTCACGCAACTCACACACATGGGCAAGCTGGTCATGGGCCGCGAGTCGGGTGGGTTGATGGCCTTGCTCAAAAAACTCCGCCCCAGCGCCAAAAACAAAGACACAGGCGAAGACAAAGGCGCTTCGGCCAGCGCAGGCTCCAAGCAAATGGCCATGCTGCGCCGCCTACCCAAACTGCTGCGCTTCATCCCCGGCACCGCCCAGGATTTGCGCATTTTCTTCCTGACCATGCGCTACTGGCTGGCCGGTTCTGAGCACAACATCGAGCAGATGGTCAAAACCCTGGTGCACCGTTACGCCCAAGGGCCCCGCGAACACCTGCGCGCCCTGGCTCAGCCTGAAGATCCGATTGAATACCCCGAGGTCGGCCTGTACCACCCGCAGATGAAAAACCGCATCAGCGAACAGTTGAGCGACTTGCCCGGCCATGGCCGCAAAGACCAGCCTGCCGTGGGCCTGCTTTTGCTTCGTTCTTACTTGCTGGCGGGCAACACCGCGCATTACGATGCGGTCATCACTTCCTTGCAAGCGCGAGGCCTGCGGGTCATTCCGGCTTTTGCCAGTGGCCTGGATTCGCGTCCTGCCATGGACCGTTTTTTCAAAGAGGACAGCGGCTCGAAGATCCAGTCTTTGGTGTCGCTCACCGGCTTCTCGCTGGTCGGTGGCCCCGCCTACAACGATGCCAGCGCCGCCGAAGTGGCCCTGAGCGAGCTTGATGTGCCTTACATCGCCGCGCACCCGCTGGAGTTCCAGACAATTGAGCAATGGGGCACCTCCACGCGCGGCCTGCTGCCAGTAGAAAACACCATCATGGTGGCCATTCCAGAACTGGACGGCTCGATATTGCCCATGGTCTATGGCGGCCGCCCCGGCCCCGCAGGACAAACGTGCAATGGCTGCGACAAGCACTGCACCTTCCCCAGCGGCCCGCGCAGCCAGGACATGTTCACCTGCACCGAGCGCACCGAAATGCTCACCTCGCGGATCGAACGCCTGGTGCGTCTGCGCCACAAGCCCCGCGCCGAGCGCAAGCTGGCCATTGTGCTGTTCAACTTTCCACCCAATGCCGGCAGCGTGGGCACCGCCGCTTACTTGTCGGTCTTCCAGTCGCTGTTCAACACCCTGCAAAGGCTGTCCAGCGAAGGCTATCGGGTCAAGCTGCCCGACAGTGTGGACGACTTGCGCAACCGCCTGCTGCAAGGCAATGCCAGCCAGTACGGCACGCAGGCCAATGTGTTGCACGCCATGGACACCGCACACCATGTGAAAAACGAACGCTGGCTCCACGAGATCGAAGCGCAATGGGGCCCCGCCCCGGGCAAGCACCTGACCAACGGGCAATCGCTCTTCATTCTGGGCGCAGACTTTGGCCAGGTGGTGGTGACTGTGCAACCGGGCTTTGGCTACGAAGGCGATCCGATGCGCCTGCTGTTTGAAACCGGCTGCGCCCCCACCCACGCCTTCAGCGCCTTTTACCGCTACCTGCGCGATGACTATGCCGCTGACGCGGTGCTGCACTTTGGGACGCACGGCGCACTCGAATTCATGCCTGGCAAACAAACCGGTTTGTCGGCCCAATGCTGGCCCGACCGCCTGATTGGCGCCCTGCCCAACATTTACCTCTACGCAGCCAACAACCCCTCCGAAGGGGCTTTGGCCAAGCGGCGCGGCGCGGCGACCCTGGTCAGTTACCTGACCCCCTCTCTAACCCACTCCGGCCTGTACAAAGAGCTGGTCAGCCTGCAGCAATCGATAGAGCGCTGGCAGCAAATGGGCCCCGACCAAGCACTGGACCGCACCAGCCTGGGTGAACTCATCCACGAACAAGCCCGCGCCATCGACCTGACAGTGCCTGCCGCCTTGGGCGATGACCACACCCCCTGGATCGAGCAACTGCAAAACCAATTGCTCGAACTCGAATACGCGCTGATTCCTGAAGGCCTGCACGTCATGGGCCAAGCACCCACCCGCACCCAACGGCTGCAGACACTCAAGGTCATGGCCGATGCGATGGGCCTGAGCACCCGCCTGGACACCCCTGACTTCATGGAAGCCCTGGTCGATGGGGCCAGCCAAGCCCAGTTGAGCGCCAGCCTGCAAGACAACGAAGACAAAGGCCAGGCCGAATCCTTGCGCCAACTGGTACGCACCAACCGCCTGCTGGGTGAAGACCACGAAATGGAAGGCTTGATGCGCGCCCTCGATGGTCGCTACCTGCAACCCGCTCCTGGCGGCGACCTGATCCGCAATGCCGACGTGCTCCCGACTGGCCGCAACCTGCATGGCCTGGACCCTTTCCGCATGCCCTCGGCCTTTGCAGTACTCGATGGCAAGCGCCAGGCAGACAAGCTGCTGGCCCGCTACGCCCAGGACCACCAGGACCTGCCAGAGACCGTGGCCATGGTGCTCTGGGGCACCGACAACCTCAAGACCGAAGGCGGCCCATTGGCACAAGCCCTGGCCCTGATGGGCGCCGCCCCGCGCTTTGACAGCTACGGGCGCTTGGCAGGCGCCATGCTGGTGCCACTGGCCGAACTGAAGCGTCCGCGCATCGATGTGGTCATCACGCTATCGGGCATCTTCCGTGACCTGTTGCCTATGCAGATTCGCTTGCTGGCCGAAGCGGCATTCATGGCTGCCAGCGCCGACGAGCCCACCGAGCAAAACTTCATCCGCAAACACGCGCTGGCCTTTATGGCCGAGCACGAAGGCAGCGACCTCGAGTGCGCATCACTGCGGGTTTTTGGCAACACCGAAGGGGCCTACGGCGCCAACATCAACCACCTGATCGACAGCAGCTGCTGGGAAAACGAAAACGAGCTGGGCGATGCCTTCACCCAGCGCAAAGGCTTTGCTTACGGCCGTGAAGGCCGTCCGGTGCGCAACACCGCCGTGCTGACCAGTGCGCTGGCCAGCGTGTCACTCACCTACCAAAACCTGGACTCGGTCGAACTGGGCGTGACCAGCATCGACACCTACTTTGACACCCTGGGCGGCATCAGTCGTGCCGTGCTGCAAGCCAAACACCAACGCGACGGCAACGCCGCCGAAGCCCCTCCGGTTTTCATTGGTGACCAGACCCAAGGCGAGGGTGTGGTGCGCAGCCTGACCGAGCAAGTGGCCCTGGAAACCCGCAGCCGCATGCTCAACCCCAAGTGGCATGAAAGCATGTTGCAACACGGCTACGAAGGCGTGCGGCAGATCGAAGCCCACCTGACCAACACCATGGGTTGGTCCGCCACCACCGGTCAAGTCCAGCCCTGGGTATACCAACAGTTGGCACAAACCTTTGTGCTCGACCCGGCGATGCGCGAACGCATGGCCCAACTCAACCCCACCGCATCGGCCAAAGTGGCCAACCGCCTGCTGGAGGCTACCCGCCGCCAGTACTGGCAACCCGACGCCGAAACCATGTCAGCTCTGCTGCGTGCCGGCGAAGAACTTGAAGACCGCCTTGAAGGCATACAAGAAGGACTCCCAGCATGATCGAAACCACCAGCATCCCCGTGAACAGCATCCAGAGGGTACGCGGCGCAGACGGCGAAGGCAGCGTGCAGTTCCAGATGGACCCCTCCGTCAAGATCGGCACGGCCAAAGTTTTTGCGGTCTATGGCAAGGGGGGGATCGGCAAAAGCACCACCTCTTCCAACCTGTCGGTGGCCTTCAGCAAGCTGGGCAAACGGGTGCTGCAAATCGGCTGTGACCCCAAGCACGACTCGACCTTCACCCTGACCAAAAAACTCATGCCCACCGTGATCGATGCGCTCGAGTCGGTGGACTTTCATGCCGAAGAGTTGCGCCTGGATGACTTTGTCTTCAAGGGCTACAACGGCGTGATGTGCGTGGAAGCTGGCGGCCCGCCAGCTGGCACTGGCTGTGGCGGCTACGTGGTGGGCCAGACCGTCAAGCTGCTCAAGGAGCACCATTTGCTGGAAGACACCGACGTGGTGATTTTTGATGTGCTGGGCGACGTGGTGTGCGGTGGTTTTGCCGCCCCGTTGCAACACGCTGACCGGGCGCTGATTGTCACAGCCAACGACTTTGACTCTATTTTTGCCATGAACCGCATCGTGCAGGCGATCGGCGCCAAGGCCAAGAACTACAACGTGCGTCTGGGCGGTGTGATCGCCAACCGCAGCGATGCCACCGACCAGATCGACAAATACAACGCGGTGGTGGGCCTGAAAACCATGGCGCACTTTCCGATGCTCGACGAGATCCGCAAGAGCCGCTTGCAAAAGTGCACGCTGTTCGAGCTGGAAGCCACACCGGCCGTGAAAGCCGTGCAGGACGAGTACATGCGCCTGGCTGCAGCGCTCTGGCTGGGAGCCGACCCGCTGCCCTCCGTGCCCATGAAAGACCGCGATATTTTTGACCTGCTCGGTTTCGATTGAACCCGCTGGTTTCTGACTGAAAGCACCCCATGAACAGCACCGCCTACGAACAACGCCGCAGCCAGATCGAGCACTACTTTGACCGCACCGCGGCCGATGCCTGGGCGCGCCTGACATCGAACGAGCCGGTGGGCCGCATCCGCGCCACCGTGCGCGCCGGGCGTGACACCATGCGCGAAACCCTGCTGTCGTGGTTGCCACAAGACCTGCGCGGCCTGCGCGTGCTGGATGCCGGCTGCGGCACCGGCGCACTGGCTCTGCAAGCGGCCCTGCGCGGTGCTGAGGTGGTGGCCATCGACCTGTCGCCCACCCTGGTCAAGCTGGCGGCCGAGCGCATGGCAGCCGAACACCCCACACTGCCCGGCTCGGTGAAATTTTTGTCGGGCGACATGCTCAGTGCAGACCTGGGCCACTTTGACCATGTGGTGTGCATGGACTCACTGATCCATTACGACTGTGAACAAATTGCACACGCCCTGGCTGGACTGGCCCAACGCACACAAGGCTCGATGGTGTTCACTTTCGCGCCCCGCACGCCGCTGCTGGCCCTGATGCACAGCGCGGGCAGGCTGTTTCCGCGCAGCGACCGCTCCCCTTCACTCTCGCCTGTGGCGCACGCCGACTTGCTGCAACGCATGCAAGGACACAGCGACCTGCAAAGCTGGCAAGGCGCACGCATGCAGCGCGTGGCCAGTGGCTTTTACACCTCACAAGCCTGGGAGTGGACACGCTCATGAAACTGCGCATCCCGGTTCCACGCTGGATCACGGCCTACGGCACGCGCTTCATGCCGTTTGCCGATGCGGCCTCGCCCGAACTGCCCATGGCGCGCTTGCTGCGCCTGTCGCTGTTTCAGGTGGTGATCGGCATGGTCACGGCGCTGCTGGTGGGCACGCTCAACCGGGTCATGATTGTCGAGCTGCATGTGCCCGCCTGGTGGGTGGCCCTGGCGGTGGCCATTCCCATGGTGTTTGCCCCGCTGCGCACCCTGATCGGTTACCGCAGTGACACGCACCCCTCGGCGCTCGGTTTGCGCCGCATTCCTTACATGTGGACAGGCACCTTGCTGTTGTTTGGTGGTCTGTCCATCATGCCCTTTGCCCTGCTGCTGCTGTCGGAACCAGAAAGCCCCAACCTGTGGGTGGGCCAGATCGGTGCATGCCTGGCCTTTGTGTTGGTGGGCGCGGGCATCCAGGTCACGCAAACTGCTGGCATGGCATTGGCCCACGACCTGGCCACCGACGACAAGCGCCCCCGTGTGGTCGCCTTGCTCTACAGCATGCTGCTGATCGGCATGATCGCCAGCAGCACGGTGTTTGGGCTGGTGCTCGATGACTTCACTCCACAAAAACTGATTCAGCTGGTGCAAGGCTGTGCCGTGCTGGTGGCGGTGATGAACCTGACCTCGCTGTGGAAGCAAGAGGCTCGGCAAGCCAAACGTGGTCGCCGCGCTGCAGGCGGTTTTGCCCACAGCTGGCGTGAACTGATGGCGCAACCCCAGATGCGTCGCTTCATGTGGACACTGGGCTTGGGCACCTTTGCCTTCAACATGCAAGACATCGTGCTGGAACCCTACGCCGCCGAGATTTTGATGCTCGACGTGGGCATGACCAGTGCCCTCACAGCCCTGAGTTCAGGGGGCGCCTTGCTGGCCTTCATGGTCTCGGCCCGCTGGCTGTCTGGTGGGCTGCATGCCTGTCGCCTGGCCAGTCTGGGCGTGCTGTTGGGCTTGCCTGCTTTTGCGATGGTGATTTTTTCTGGCCCCCTCGAAGCGGCCTGGCTGTTCCGCTGCGGCGTGGGCCTGATCGGCTTCAGCGGCGGCCTGTTTTCAGTAGGCATGCTGGTCACCGCAATGGGCATGGCCCAAGACGGCAGCCGACTGAGTGAGCTGGGCGGTCTGGTCATCGGCACCTGGGGCGCCGTGCAAGCCACCAGCGCTGGTGCGGCCATGGCGCTGGGCGGCGCACTGCGCGACGGTGTGTCGGTGCTGGCCATGTCGGGCGCCATGGGCGAGGCCCTGGTCACACCCATCACGGCCTACAGCTTTGTCTACCACCTCGAGATTTATTTGTTGTTTGTCGTGCTGGTGGCCTTGGGCCCCATGTTGCGATCCAGCCGCCTGGCCGCCCGTGCAGCCAGCAGCAACCCACCCACCCCGTTTGGCCTGGCGCAACTGCCAAGCTGACGATTGACCATTTTTTTTGAAGGAGCACAGCCATGGAAACAGGCGCAATCACACAGTACATCGATGTGGCCCAAATCGTTTTGTACATGTTCTGGGCGTTCTTCGCGGGGCTGATTTATTACCTCTTGCGTGAAAACCACCGCGAAGGCTACCCGATGGACTCTGGCCGCGAAAACGGCCCCAAGATCGACGGCTGGCCACCCGTGCCCGAGCCCAAGGTCTTCAAGACACAAGATGGCCACACCTACCTCTCGCCCGATCTGGCCCGCCCTGATGGCGAATACAGCGGCCAGCCCACACACGGCTGGAACGGTGCGCCGCTTGAGCCTGTGGGCGACCCATTGCTGGCAGGCGTGGGGCCTGGCGCCTGGGCCATGCGCGCCGACACGCCCGACATGGACCCGCACGGCCACCCCAAGATCGTGCCCTTGCGCATCGCCACGGACCACTCGGTGGCCAAGCAGGATGTGGACCCCCGCGGCCTGCCCGTCTGGGGTGCTGACAAAGTGATCGCAGGCACCGTGTGCGAACTCTGGGTAGACCGCATGGAGATGCTGTTTCGCTACGCCGAAGTGCAACTGGCCGGCTCCGATAAACGCGTCTTGCTGCCCATGACCTTTGCGCGCATCAAAAAAGACGGCACGCACGTGCAAGCCATCCTCGGCCACCAGTTTGTCAACGTGCCCCAGACAAAATCGAATGAGCAGATCACCTTGCTCGAAGAAGAAAAAATCACCGCCTATTACGGTGCAGGCACCTTGTACGCGACCCCTGAGCGCCAGGAACCCATCATATGAAAGCCACCCACGAACACGAATGGGAAGCCGCTCCCGGCTTGCCCAGCGCTTTACCCAAGGGCGAGCGCGTGGTCTGGCAAGGTGCGCCAGACTGGCGCAGCTTGGCGGTGCATGCCTTCCATGTGCGCAAGATTGCCCTGTACTTCGCGCTGATGCTGGCGGTGCAAGCCATCAACCTGACGGCGCCTGAAGGCGGCGCCGGGATGAAACCCCTGACGGTGGTGGACTGGAAACCGCTGGTGGTGGCTGCCGGTCTTTACGCTGTTGCTTTGGCGCTGCTGTTAGGCACCGCCTGGTTGTCAGCGCGCAGCACGCTGTATACCCTGACCAACAAGCGGGTGGTCATGCGCATTGGCATCGTGCTGACGCTGACTTTCAACCTGCCCTTCAAACGCATCGCAGCCGCCTCCCTAAAGCCCCATGCACGTGGCATGGGTGACATCGCCCTGGCCCTGAACCCCGAAGACCGCATTGGCTGGGCGCACCTGTGGCCGCACCAGCGTGCCTGGCATATCAGCCAGCCCCAACCCACCTTGCGTTGTGTGCCCAATGGTGCGCAGGTGGGTGAACAACTGCTGAACTTGTGGCGCGCAGAACGCGCTGGGGAAAGCCTGCGCATGGCCGATGCATCCTCAGCGCCTGCTTCCCAAGCCCCTCACCAACAAGGCATGCTGGCATGAACACCTTGCCCAAGACACATTGGTCCACCCAGAACCAGCGCCTGAGCCTGAACCGCTCCATGGCCTGGATCGGCGTGCTGCTGCTGGCTCTGCTGGTGGCCATCGGTCTGGCCAGGTGGTCAGGGCTGGACCCCCGCAGCCCTGACGCCGCCGTGCAGTGGCAACGTGCCTTGCAGTTTCGTGACCTGCCCGGTGGCGACATCGCCGTGCTCGACCAGAGCACAGGCCGGCAAGTGGCCAGCTTCACGGGTGAACAAGGCTTTTTGCGCAGCAGCTTGCGCGCCCTGGCCAGAGAGCGCCACCGCGAAAAAATCAGTGGCGATGGCCCTTTTCTGTTGATTGGGCGCACCGATGGCCGTCTGACCCTGCTCGACCCCAGCACCCATCAACGCATTGACCTCGAATCGTTTGGTCCCAGCAATGCGGCCGTGTTTGCCAGCCTGCGCCTGGCAGGCACCGAGACCACACCCCGTTGAACCTGACCCACACTGCACCGGAGAACACCATGAACGCCCCCGCTGTCAACACCATCGAAACCGCTGAAGACGCCAACAAGAAAGCCGTGCACAGCGACATGATCAGCCCGCGTTTTTACACCACCGACTTCGCCGAGATGGACCGCATCAACATCGAACCAGTGCGCGCCGAGTGGGACAAGATGATGGCCGAGTACGAGGGTGACAACAACCATGACCACTTCCAACGCGATGCGGCCTTTGCCGATGAAGTCGCGGCTGGCATGGCCTCGCTGTCGCCGGAGATGCGCCAGGAATTCATGGACTTTCTGGTCAGCTCGCTGACGTCAGAATTTTCGGGCTGTGTGCTTTACAACGAAATCCGCAAGAACGTCACCAACCCCGACATCAAACAGCTCATGACCTATCTGGCGCGTGACGAATCACGCCACGCGGGCTTTATCAACCTGTCCCTGCGCGACTTCAACCTGGGCATTGACCTGGGCAATCTCAAGCGCACCAAAAAATACACGTTCTTCAAGCCGAAATACATTTACTACGCGACCTACTTGTCCGAAAAAATTGGCTACGCGCGCTACATCACCATCTTCCGTCAACTGGAAAAGCACCCAGAAAAACGCTTCCACCCCATCTTTCGCTGGTTCGATTTGTGGTGCAACGACGAGTTCCGCCACGGCGAAGCCTTTGCCCTGATCATGCGCGCCAACCCGAAGCTGCTCACTGGGGTCAACAAGCTGTGGGTGCGCTTTTTCCTGCTGGCCGTGTATGCCACCATGTACGTGCGTGACCACACCCGCCCCATGCTGCACGAGGCCATGGGCCTTGATTCGAGCGAATACGACTACCAGGTGTTCCGCATCACCACCGAGATCACCAAACAGGTCTTTCCACTGGCCCTGGACACCGACAACCCGCAATTTCGCCGTGGGCTGGAGCGCCTGTTTGCATTGTCGCAAGCCATGGAAAAAGCCAAGGCTCGGGGCGGTGTGGTGGGCAAGCTTCAGCAAGGCGTGTGCGCCGTCAAGGCTGCCCTCACCTTTGCCCGCCTGTACTTCATGCCCGTGATTGAGCAAGACCTGTCACCCCTGGTCCGGATGGAACCTGCATGGTGACTGAAGTCATCTGGGCCTGCGTATTCACAGCTTTTTGCTGGTGGTTAGGCACGGGTGTGATCTTGTGGCTCGACCGCTTGCCCACGCGCAGCTTTCGCTTCAGTCTGGCGGGCTGGACCGTGTTGTTGGCCCTGAGTTTTGTGGGCGTCGCGCACAGCATGCGCGAAGTCAGCGTGTTCAATGCTTACCTCGCCTTTGGTAGCGTGATCGTGATGTGGGGCTGGCACGAACTGGCTTTTTTGACAGGCTGGATCACCGGCCCACGCAAAACTCCCCTCACACCCGGTGCCCAAGGCTGGGATCGCTTTGTTCAATCGGTGCAGGTCATGCTCTACCATGAGCTGGCCTTGCTGGCCAACTTTGCCCTGCTGTGGTGGATGCAAGAAGGCCAGTCCAGCCATGTGGCCATTTGCACCTATGCGCTGCTGTGGTTCATGCGCCTGTCGGCCAAATTGAATTTGTTTTTTGGCGTGCCGCAAAACGGCGCGCAATACCTGCCGGCTCACCTGAGTTATCTGGCCAGCTATTTCCGCACGCGCGACATGACGCTGTGGTTTGTGTTGTCCATGGGCGTGGCCATGGGCACCTGGTTCTGGCTGGTGTGGCTGGCCCAGCAAGGCGCTGTGGCCATCACCACCGGCTGGGTCATGTTGGCCACCCTGCTGGGGCTGGCGATTGTTGAACACATCATCATGGTTTTCCCCTGGCCACTGGAGCGGCTGTGGGGATGGGCCATGCGCCAGACAACGACCAAGCCGGCTTTGATCACCCCCCCCTGAAGGCCACCATGAACGCATACCGCACCGAAGGTTTTGGCACGCCGGGCCTGAAACAGCGCCCCCCCCTGAGCCCAGGCACGGCAACAGACAACCGACCCACGGCTGTCGTCATCGGGAGCGGCTTTGGCGGACTGGCTGCGGCCATTCGCCTAAGCGTCAAGGGCTATCAGGTCAAAGTGCTCGAGAAATTGGATGCACCTGGCGGGCGTGCTTATGTGCACTTACAAGACGGCTTCACATTCGATGCAGGCCCGACCATCATCACCGCCCCTTTTTTGCTGGAAGAGCTGTGGACGTTGTGCGGCAAGCGCTTTGCCGATGACGTGACACTGGTGGCGATGGACCCTTTTTACCGCGTGCGTTTTTCCGATGGCACCTGGTTTGACTACAACGGCGATGCCGAACACATGCGCGCAGAAGTGGCCCGATTCGAGCCGGCCGACCTGCCTGGCTATGAGCGATTTTTGCAAGATGCAGAACGCTGCAAGACGCTTGGCTTTGAAGGCATGGGCGACATGGCCTTCGACAAAATCACCGACTTGCTGGCGGCCATTCCGGACTTCATGCGCATGGGGGCCTGGCGCAGCCTGTACAGCCTGGTGGCCAAGCACATCCGCAATGAAAAGCTGCGCATCGTGATGAGCTTTCACCCCCTGCTGATTGGTGGCAACCCGTTTGCCGTGACCTGCGCCTACGCCCTCATCAATTCGCTGGAACGCACTTGGGGTGTGCACTCGGCCATGGGTGGCACAGGTGCCATCGTGCGTGGTCTGGTGGGTCTGCTGCAAGAGCGTGGCGTGCCCGTGCGCTGCAACGCGCCCGTGACCCAAATCCGCATTGAAAACGGCAAGGCTTGCGGCGTCGAACTCGACACCGGTGAGTTCATTGCTGCCGACATCGTGGTCAGCAACGCCGACACCGCCTGGACCTACAAAAATCTGGTGGCCCCCGAGCATCGCCGGGTCTGGACCGACCGCAAAATCAAAAATGGCCATTACTCCATGGGCCTGTTCGTCTGGTACTTCGGCACCTCACGCCAGTACAAGGATTTGCCGCACCACATGATGGTACTAGGGCCACGCTACAAAGGCCTGTTGCAAGACATCTTCAAGCGCCACAAACTGGCCGATGACTTCAGCCTGTACTTGCACCGCCCCACCGCCACCGACCCGTCTTTGGCCCCAGAAGGCTGCGACACTTTTTATGTGCTCTCGCCGGTGCCGCACCTGGACAGTGGCACCGACTGGGCCACACACGCCGAAACCTACCGTGCAGCGATTGCCGAAAGCCTGGAAGCCAGCGTGCTGCCGGGTCTGCGAGAAAGCATCGTGACTTCCAAGGTCACCACGCCGCAAGATTTTCATGACCGACTCTGGTCTTACAAAGGCGCAGGCTTTGGCCTGGAGCCCTTGCTACTGCAAAGCGCCTGGTTCCGCCCGCACAACCGAAGCGAAGATGTGCCCGGTTTGTACGTGGTCGGTGCCAGCACCCATCCGGGGGCAGGTGTTCCCGGCGTCCTCATGTCAGCCAAAGCATTGGAAACGGTGGTCCCCCATGTCCCAGCCTGAACGCAAGCCCTCGATCCGTGCGGTCCCCGACCTGCCCGCAGCGCCTGTCACGCAAGAGTTGAACTTCGACTCGCAAGACCTGCAGGCCTGCGTGGCCATGATGCAAGGCGGCTCCAAGACATTTTTTGCAGCCAGCCGCTTGCTGCCGCCCCGTGTGCGCACTGCGGCCATCGCGCTGTATGCTTTTTGTCGGGTGGCCGATGACCTGGTGGACGAAGCCCAGCCTGGCGACACACCCCTGGAAGTGCTGCAAGTGCGCCTGGACGCTATCTATGCCGGCACACCCCACGACCATGTGGAAGACCATGCCCTGAGCCTGGTCGTGCAGCAGTGCAAATTGCCACGCCATTTGCTGGATGCGCTCATCGAAGGCTTTGCCTGGGATGCCTCTGGCCGGACTTACGACAGCATCGAAGACCTGCACGCCTATGGCGCGCGCGTGGCGGGCAGTGTGGGGGCCATGATGAGCTGGATCATGGGGCCACAAAGCATGGACACCTTGTCCCGCGCCTGCGAGTTGGGCGTGGCCATGCAACTGACCAACATTGCCCGCGACGTGGGGCACGATGCCAGCATAGGCCGGCTCTATCTGCCACGGCGCTGGTTGATCGAAGCCGGTGTGCAACCAGACGCCTGGCTGGACAAGCCCACATTCACCCCCGCCATCGCGCAAGTGGTGAGCCGCCTGCTGGAAGAAGCAGACCGCCTTTACAAACAAGCGCATTCGGGCATTGCAGCCTTGCCACCCGATTGCCGCGCCGCCATTTGCGCCGCCAGCATGATCTACGCCGACATCGGCTACCAGCTGCGCCGCGAAGGCCTGGACTCGGTCAACAAGCGCACCGTGGTGAGCACCACGCGCAAGCTCATGCTGCTGGCCAGCGCCTGGACCCAGGTGCACTGGATTCGCGTGTCTGACCACAACCCACCACCGCTTGCGGCCATTGTGGGCCTGGTGGAAGGCTGCCAGGCGGCGACACAACAAACCGGCAACAAGGCGTATTTCCCAAACCGCGCCATGCCCCAGCGTGTGGCCTGGATGCTCAATTTGTTTGAACGCCGCGAAAACGAACGCCTCGACCGCAACAGCTTGCGACAAGCGTCATGAAGACACCCAGCCTCGGCATGACGGTGCGACTGCTTTATGTCAGTCGCTCGGCGGGCCCACAAACCACCACGGTCACCCGCTCCATCCTGGAGAAGGCCCAGGGGCACAACAACGCACAAGGCATTTCGGGTGTGTTGTGCCAGGGACAAGGTTTTTTCATTCAGGTGCTCGAAGGTGAGCGCAGCCGCGTCAACGCGCTCTTTCGCCGCATTGCAGCAGACCCGCGCCACAAGGATGTCGAACTGCTGCAGTACGAAGAAATCCAGACACGCCAATTCGGCAAATGGTCCATGGCTTTGGTCAACCTGTCGGTGGACGACCCCATGATCAGGCTCCAGCACCCCGAATACGACCCCTACTCTGCCTCGGGCACGCAGGTCATGCAGCTGTTGATGGATCTGCTGGAGACGGGCCAGCCCATCAACTTGACGGATGAATAGTTTTGCGTCGCACCCCCCACTGGCACCCTGACTCTTTTGCTTGGCGTCCTCTTCCCTTGGATCTTCAGGAACCCGCAGGTCTTGCATGTCAGTGACAACAATGATCTCAGGCGCATTGGCCCATCGGGCCTTGATACTGTCCACCACATCTTGCGCCGCCTCGGTGGTCATGCCTTTTAGGGGTTGGCTGCGGCTCAAGGATGGGTCTTGCTGGCGGCGATAGCCAGATAGGTTTTTTAGTTAGAATTTTCACTCGGTCGGTGTTCAAGTTAGGCAAGCGGGGTCACTGCAGCCCCGAACGCCCTAAAAGTTCACAGGCCTTTTTCATGTCCACGTAGGACACAGTGCCCCTGCGAATCTGCCCTTGAATGCGCCTGGACTCCATGACGGCCCCATTGAAGCTCATTGGTGCATAGGCATTGACCAGCATGCGCCCACCTCCACCATCGGGCTGTGGATCAAGAATCACCCGAACTGCTGTGCCATTCACAAGCTCAGGCGCAATAATTACCACCCTGCCAGGTTTCATTTTTGAATGGCGACGGCGGCAAACTCAAAGGCATGCATTGGAAGACCTACCAGCGGCTCAAAAGCCACCACGATGCGTGGGCGCAAGTCAGCTTGCATGACATTGGCCGCAAGCTGGGTTTCTTGCACAAGTTGCTGGAGGGGTGAATCTGTTTCGCAAAATGCTGGTGTACGCTCTACTCTAATAAAGAACTCAGGGGAACCCAATGGATGCAGCGCAGCACGCACAAACGCCAGAACAACTCAAAACGATTCTTTTCGCCTTGCTGCCAGACGACCACTCACCCGTAGGCAACATCACTCTGCTGGCGCAACTCTTGGCCACAGCCCTTGGTGCCGGGTTACAAGCCATTGGAGAAGACGACTTCAAAGCAGCCCGCGACGCACTCGTGGCCAGTGGGCAGGCGGTCAAGGGCAAGGGGCGTGGCGGATCATTGGCGCGCGCAACCGGTGCAATCCGCCCCGACTTTGCGCTCAAATCTGAAGAAGCCCCCTCCGCGATGACGATCGCAGCGGTTGAGAAAAAATCTACCATACCTGCCAAAACCGCCAAAACCAAAGCGGCTCCCAAAACAACAGCAGTTGGTGAGCCCCAAGTACTGGCATACCGCCACGACGACCGGCGCAAAAACAACCCCGAAGTGGGCCTGGTCAACGAGGCCAGCGACCCCGAGCAAGCCAAAACCCCCTGGGCCTACGACCCCCACCTGGACCCGGCCCTGCAATTCGACTCCGCCCGCGCCGGAACCGAGAAGCTGATTGAAGACGCCCTGGCTGGGGATGACCCCGGCGCCATGCGTCACGCCCTGGAAGAGCTGCGCCGCATGAGCGCGCCGTATTTGCAATGGACGGGCAAAGCGGAGCGCACTAGTTTTGAGGTGGACACGGTGAGTCTGCATGTGCACGAGCGCATTGATGCCATGAGCATCTTGAGCGCGGTGAGCAAGCGCCAAGGCGCTATGAAAAAAGGAGCTTCTACCTCAGGTAGTACGGGGGCTACAGGCCAAAATCATTCACAAGGCTTTCAGCCCGGCCTGTTTGAAGCCCCGTTCGAGAGCATGCCCCTGCGCGCGGCAGTGGACTTCTACAAACACGACCGGGGCTGGGCGAACCGGCTGGTGGCGGGCGACAGCCTGCTGGTCATGAACAGCTTGCTGCAAAAGGAAGGCATGGCTGGCCAGGTGCAGATGATCTACATCGACCCGCCCTATGGCATCAAGTACGGCAGCAACTTTCAGCCGTTCACCAACAAGCGCGATGTGAAAGACCGCAGCGATGCCGACCTGACCCAAGAGCCGGAAATGATCAAGGCGTTTCGGGATACGTGGGAGCTGGGCATTCACTCGTATTTGACATATCTGCGCGACCGGTTGCTGCTAGCGAAGGATTTGCTTAGTGAGACGGGTAGTGTGTTTGTGCAGATTTCGGATGAGAACTTGCACCATGTGCGGGAGCTGTGCGATGAGGTGTTTGGCGTTAACAACTGTCTCGCCACTATCGTCTTAGAAAAAACTTCGTCAGCTTCTGGCAATGAACTTGCAGGAATAACGGACTACCTCGTCTGGTATGGCAAAGACAAATCACGAACAAAGTTCAATGCAATATTCAGAAACAAAGTGCTTGGGGGCGACGGTGTTACGCAATACACGAACTTACGAGAACCTTCTGGGAAATTCGTTCGATTAACTGCGAGTGAACTGACCGGCACTGATTCGCTTCGACCAGGCAACGTATTTGCAGCAGACAACCTGACAAGCCAACGTCCCCCACAAGGTGGCGACGTGGTTGACTTCAAGTACGTGGGCAAGTCCTTTACGCCGGGCAAGGGTACTTTCAAGACCGAAGCAACAGGGCTACGCCGCCTCTCAATTTCAGGGAGATTGCGCCCGATAGGCGACAGCCTCATGTACGTTCGCTATCTCGATGACTTTGCGGTTTCCCCAATTGCGAATTATTGGGCTGACACCAAGATGACCGGATTCAGCGAAGACAAGGTCTATGTAGTCCAAACCGCATTGAAAGCAATCGAGCGGTGCATGCTCATGACCACCGACCCCGGCGACCTCGTACTCGACCCGACTTGCGGCAGCGGAACCACCGCCTACGTCGCCGAAAAATGGGGCCGCCGCTGGATTACCTGCGACACCTCGCGTGTGGCCATCACGCTGGCCAAGCAGCGGCTGATGACTGCCAGCTACGACTACTTTGCGCTGCGCTACCCGCACGAAGGGCTCAAGGGCGGTTTCATCTACAAAACCGTACCCCACGTCACCCTGAAAAGCATTGCCAACAACCCCGAGATAGATACCATTTACGAGCGACTGCACCCGGGCATTGACGTGGCGCTTGCCGGGTTGAATGCGGTATTGGCCGCCGTGGCAACTGCCGACGTAGACCTGATGGGTTATGAGTTCACGGTGATGGACGGCGCTCGCAAAGGCCAGAAGTTGGCGCTGGGCAAGAAGGGCGTCGCACTACTGGAATGGGAAGTACCGTTTGACTTCCCCGAGCGTTGGCCTGCGGACCGCAAGAAGCTGGATGCATTGAGTGGCCCGGTAGTGGAAGCCTTCGCTGCCTTCCACGCGGCGCGCCAGAGAATGCAGGCCGAGATGGACCGATCCATCGCTGCGCAGGCTGACAATGAGACTTTGTACGATCAGCCGGAGAAGACCAAGAACAAGCTGCGCATCACCGGTCCGTTCACCGTGGAGGCCGTTCCCTTTCCAACAGTGCTCTCATTACAGGAGCATGCTACGCACGTTCCACAGGGTCCGGAGGCCAATTTGGCTAGTAATTCTGCGTTGGCGGATATGTCGGTCGCCCGCAGCGGTAACACCAGCCGCCAGCACACCTGGCGCGATGAGTTGCTCAAAGCGGGTATTCGCGGCAAGGGTGGTCAGATGCTGAAATTTGCCGAGCTGGAAGTGCTGCCCGGCACCACCTGCCTGCACGCCAGCGGCCACCTGGACACGGGCGAGCGCGTTGTGATCAGCTTCGGCCCCGAACATGGCGCCCTCGAACAAAGACAGGTGGAGCACGCCTTGGGCGAAGCCGGTGACCTGTTCCCCAGGCCCAAGATGATTGTGTTTTGCGCCTTTGCCTTTGACCCCGAAGCGGCCAAAGACATTGATGCGCTTAAAGGCATCACCGCGCTCAAGGCGCAGATGAACACCGATTTGCTGACGGAAGACCTGAAGAAGGCCAGCTCCAAGTCCACCACCAACCAGAGCTTCTGGCTGATGGGCCAGCCCGATGTGCATTTGACTGCCCTGCCCGATGGCCTTTGGCAGGTGGAGGTGAATGGCTTTGACTATTTTGACACCGCCAAAGGCGAACTGGTGTCGGGTGGTAAGACCAAGATTGCGGCATGGAGCTTGGACACCGATTACGACGGGCGCAGCCTGTTCCCGCATCAGTTCTTCTTCCCGATGGCGGGCAAGGACGAAGGCTGGATGAAGTTGAAAAAGGACATTCGCGCCGAGTTGGACGAAGACTTGCTTAAGCACTTTGTCGGCACAGTGTCGCTGCCGTTTGAGGCGGGGGCCAATGCCACAGTGGCCATCAAAATTGTGGATGACCGGGGCATTGAGTCGCTCAAGGTGATGAAGCTGGTGGCTGCCACCGCTACGGTTTGAAGGGGCGCGCAATGGCAGCCCCTACCTCCCTCATCATCAATTCGGCCTTTGTTGAGCCGCAACAGCATTGGGCTGAGAACACCGACCGCACCCTGCGCCTGGAGCCTAAGCGCCGGGCTGCGGGCTACGAGATCATCGACACCCGTGAGAACACGCGCCGTCAGGTTTCTATTCCCCTTGTGGACGACATTCGCCAGCGCGTGGGCCAGTGGCGCGAGGCCGGTTGGCCGGGCGTCACTGCGGTGACGCTGGAACTGTTGACCCATTGGTGGGATGCAGACAAAGTGTCACGCCGCCAGTACCCGTTTTACTTTTGCCAGCTTGAGGCCATTGAAACCCTGATCTGGATGCTGGAGGCACAGCCCGAGTACCGCCAAGGTATCAACGTGCAAGGCGACGGTGGAGCGTTTGAGCGGCTGTGCAACAAGATGGCCACCGGCAGCGGCAAGACCACGGTGATGGCGATGATCATCACCTGGCAGGTGCTCAATGCGCTGACCTACCCCAAGTCGCCACGCAAGTATTCCAGCGCCGTCTTTCTGGTCGCACCGGGGCTGACGGTCAAATCCCGATTGCAAGTGCTGATGCCGGGCCACACCGACAACTACTACGACAGTTTTGAACTGTGCCCGTCGGAAGCCATGCGCCAGAAACTCAACCGAGCCGAGGTGCTGATCGAGAACTGGCACACGCTGATGCCGTTGAAGCAGCAAGAACGATCCGTGGTGAAGAAGGGTAAGGAAAGCGACGAAGCCTTTACCAAGCGGGTACTGGGCAAGCTGGCCACATACAAAGACCTGGTTGTGATCAATGACGAAGCACACCACGCCTACCGCACGCCCGCCGACATCAAGATCAGTAAGGCAGAAGCCGAGGCATTAGGTTTTGATGCAGATGAGGCTACCCGCTGGGTAGAGGGGCTGGACCGGCTGCACAAGACCCGGCGCATCACCCGTTGCTACGACTTGTCGGCCACGCCTTTTGCCCCGACTGGGCGTACCAACACTGAAGCCGGTTTGTTTAGCTGGGTAGTGTCTGACTTTGGTCTGAACGATGCCATTGAAGCTGGCTTGGTGAAGACACCGCGCGTAGTGGTGCGCGACGATGCCCTGCCCAACGCGCAAACCCTGCGCCCCAAGCTGTACCACCTGTACCGCGAGCCCGATGTAGCCGAAGACCTGAACCGCAAAGCCGAAGCCCATGAAGCCCTGCCCGCGCTAGTGCAGCAGGCGTATACCCTCCTGGGTGCCGACTGGCGCGCCACGGCAACCGAATGGGCTGCGCTGGGCCACTTGTCACCACCGGTGATGCTGACGGTGTGCAACCGTACCGAGACTGCGGCACGGGTTGAGCACTACTTTGCCAAGGGCCATGCGCAATGGCCCGAGCTACATGATGCGGCCCGCACCTTCCGGGTCGATTCCAAGGTTTTGGAAAAAGCTGAGCTGGGCGAAACCGCCAGTTCAGACAAGGACTACGAGCTGCGCTTGAAAGAGATCATGGAGGCCGCGCGCATTCCTGAAAGTCGCAAAGAAGCCCTGCGCGCCATGAAGAAAGAAGAGCTACTGCGCGAGCTGGTGGACACGGTGGGCAAGCGCGGACAGGCGGGGCAAGACCTGCAAAATGTAGTGTCGGTGGCCATGCTGTCCGAAGGCTGGGATGCCAAGAACGTCACCCACATCATGGGACTGCGCGCCTTTACCAGCCAGCTCTTGTGTGAGCAAGTGATTGGCCGGGGCCTGCGCCGCGTGGCCTATGACAAGGATGAAAACGGCTTGTACCTGCCTGAGTTCGTCAACGTGTTTGGTGTGCCTCTGTCCATTGCCATGCAGCCGGGAGACGGGGGCACCAGCCCGCCACCGCCCAAGCCCAGCACGCAGATTGAATCGCTACCTGCCCGCAATTTGTTCGAGATCAAATGGCCCAACATCTTGCGCGTGGACCAAGTGGTGCGTCCGCAACTGGTGGTGGAGTGGACCAAGGTGGGTGTGCTCAAGATCGACACGGCCACGGTAGCCCTGCATGCCGACATTGCGCCCGCTCTGGGTGGCGCTGCCGACTGGAGCCAGGTGGTGACGATTGACCTGGAAAAGCTGCCTGAAGAATTCCGCCTGCAACGGCTGGTGTTCAAGGCTGCGCAACGGGCGTTTGAGTTGTTGCAAGAGCAGTTCAAGGGCCAGCGGGAATACCTGCTATTCCAACTGGTGCGGTTGGTGGAAGAGTTTTTGGCGTCGAACAAGATCGACATTCCGTCGCTGTTCCACCAAGACCCGCTGCGCAAGCGGATTTTGTATTCGTTGCATATCGACCTGATCACGCAGCATTTGATGAAGTATGTGATCGAGCAAAACACGCTCAAGCTGGAGCCTGTGTTTGACGGTGAACGGCCCATTGGCAGCACCCGCGACATGCGCACTTGGTACACAACCCGTATTGCCGAGCCCACGCAACGCTGCCAGGTCAGCCACATCGTGGTCGATAGTGGCTGGGAGAAGTACGCTGCCAATGTGGTCGAGGCGCACCCCAAGGTGGCAGCCTGGGTCAAAAATGATCACCTGGGGTTTCACATTCTGTATTTGTGGAATGGGTCCAAACGCAAATACATTCCCGACTTTTTGGTGCGTTACGAGTCGGGCAAAACCCTGGTGCTGGAGATCAAGGGTGTGGATTCACCTCAAGACCAAGCCAAGCGTGCAGCGCTGGCGCAGTGGGTGGAGGCGGTCAATGCCCATGGTGGGTTTGGCACCTGGGCGTGGGATGTTGTGGTGGGGGATGCTGCTGGGATGCAGGATGTGGTGGACAGGCATGTTCAATAGGCGGCAGGGACTATCAGTTCAGTCTGACACCTGATGGTTTTTGATGTTTGAGCTAAAGCCCATATTCAAGCAGCGGTCGTTGCGGGTGCGACTGTCGCGCAGCCTACTTAACTGATCTGAGCGCTGATCTGCCCGTCCGCCCCCCCCATGAGGGCTACCCTGAAAGTTCAACGCTAACTTTGCCCTACTGATTTGGTGAAGGTAATTGAGTTGGATAGCCGCCAGCTTTTGCAGCAGTGGGGGCAATGGTGGGGGCAATTTGACAACCTGGAGCAACAAATAAGAAAGGACTTAGCCCCTTTCGAAGCTAAGTCCTTGATTCATATGGTCGGCGTGGCGGGATTCGAACTCGCGACCCCTTGCACCCCATGCAAGTGCGCTACCAGGCTGCGCTACACGCCGACAAGCTTCAAATTATACCCGTATAAAGTGCCGTTCAAATGGTGAGCAAGGCTCTGATGGCGACCAACTCTTTTTGCAGCGACGTGTCATGGCTGTTGTCGCTGGAAAAGTCGACATCGGCCAAGGCAAAAACCGAAAACTCGCCAGCATGTTCGTTGAGTGCCGTTGATTCGCCATCCAGACCGGATGGCTCGTTCAGGCCACGATTTAGCGACCTGTCTCCGTGCACCAATTCTTGCAATCTGTTGCGCGCACCGCTGATGGTGAAGCCCTGGTCGTACAGCAGGTCACGAATGCGCCGAATCATCAGAACCTCATGGTGCTGGTAATAGCGGCGATTACCGCGGCGCTTGACAGGCCGCAATTGGGTGAATTCCTGCTCCCAATAGCGCAAGACATGCGGCTTGACACCACACAACTCGCCCACTTCACCGATCGTGAAATAGCGTTTGGCTGGAATGGAAGGAAGCGGACTGTCCATGGGCGACAACGAGTTGCGTTGAAAACCTTGTAGCTTACTTCAACTAACCCAATGGCGTCCAGCGTCTTTGTCTTGAAGTTACACAGAAAGTGTCTTCCGCGCCGTGTTTCTTCAGCCCCAACGCTCAAGCAGCGCCCAACTCCCCGAGAGACCCCGCCTTGAGTTCATCGAGCAGTTGAGCCAGAACTTGTTTTTGTTTTGCATCGGTTGCTTCTTGCATGGCGTCTGCCAAAACATCCCGGATATCGGCGGCCTCCACCAACTCCATGTCCCAATCAGGGAACAACCTGTCGCGCACTTCATTTTCTTCACTGATCAGAACGACACTTGTATGGCGGGGGTCCGCGGTGATGATCTGCATCAGGCTGGTGATGTTGTCGCGTGGCCCCTCCAGCCATTGGAAAAATATGCCGCTGCCAAATACCAACAATCCGGTGATACCAAACCTGGGGTTGTGGTGCTTGGCTGTCGCAATGATCTTGGCGATCGCTGCCGCATCCATCCCGGGGGCTGCACGGCTGCAGTAAACAAGGTTATGAAGTGAAGGGCCAGAGTGGCCACGATAGCCTTCATCATTTTGCATAGTTTGTGTGTTCATCAGGGATGCTGCTGGATTGAAAAACCGGACTTCAGCCGTGGGCAAACCGGACTTTCGGGGTGGGAAACAAGCAGTGGGTTTATCCTACACTTAAACCCAAGGGCATGGCCTGGGCTTGCCTCCAAATCAAAGCTGGATTTACCAATGCCGGGGTGCTGGACTGCACTTTTTTGACCACCAACAGGATGCGAAGATGCGATGGATACTTTCACTTCTTATTTTTATTTGTGAGGCCGCCATGGCCATTGAAGAGCCCCGATACACGGTGATCGACTCAGCCCCGCCATTTGAGCGCCGGCTTTACTCGGCTTTCGTTGTGGCAGAGACGCAAATGGATGGCGACTTTGATGCGGCCAGTCGCAGTGGTTTCAGGCGCATTGCCTCTTATATTTTTGGCAATAACCTTCAAGCCGAAGTGGGTGAACAACGAAAAATTGCCATGACCGCCCCAGTGACCGTGGCCCCCATCGAACAAGGTTGGCGTGTTCATTTCGTGATGCCTTCTGCAGAAAGCCTGCAATCCTTGCCGCAACCTTTGAGCCCGCAAATTCAGCTGCGCAAGGTCCCAGAGCACGAGGTGGTTGCCGTGCGCTTCAGTGGCTGGACAACGCAGGCGACCATTCAGGCGCAAACCGATCAGCTGCGTTCTTGGGCGTTGGCCAAAAAATTGAAACTCAGCCCCCAAGTGCAGGTCGCGCGGTACGACGATCCGTTCACGCTGCCCTGGAACCGCAGAAATGAAATTCTGATCCAGATCGAACCCTGATCGGTTTCGACTGTGCACGCGACGCGCAGCCAAAGCGCGCGCCAAGCCTGCATGCCTGCGGTGTGATTCAAACGATGTGCAAGCCGCCGTCCACCACCAGGGTGCTGCCGGTGATGAAAGAGCCCTCTGAAGAAGCCATCCACAAAATGGGCCAAGCGATTTCTTCAGGACTCGCCCAGCGGCCCAGCAAGGAGCTGTCTTTGCGCTCGGTTTTGAGTTGCTCAACGCTTTTGCCGATTTTTTGGGCCCGGCCCACATGAAAGTCGGTCAAGGTTGAGCCGGGACACACCGCATTGACACGCACACCATGCACCGCTTCTTCACAGGCCAATGAACGGGTCAGCGCCAATTGCGCGGCTTTGGTGGCGTCGTACAAAGCCATGCCTTTGCGGCCTTTGACGGCATAGCAAGACGACACATTCACGATGCTGCCCTGGCCCTTGCTTCGCAGGTGCGGCAAAGCCGCGTGGCAATAGTGTGTGATGCCCACCAGGTTGACCCCCACAATGGCGTGCCATTCGTCAGCAGAGGCCTCAGCTGCGGGTGAATAGTTGCGCATGGCGGCGTTGTTGACCAAGATGTCCAGGCCACCAAACGCCTTGACACAATCGGACACCGCTTGCAGGGCCAAGTCACGGTCCGTGACATCCGCCTGGGTACAAAGTACCTGGGCGTGGGGCAGGTTTTGCACAATCGACTGGCGTGTTCGCTCAAGCCCCTGCGCATCGGCATCCACTAAAAACACCGAGGCGCCCTCCTGGCAAAAAATGTGTGCCGTGGCGGCACCGATGCCTGAGCCTCCCCCGGTGATCAAGGCCACTTTGCCTGGCAGACGCGATGGGCCCATACCGCTCATTCCGCCTTGGTGCCGGTGTCTTTGATCACTTTGCCCCAGCGCTTGATTTCGGAGCCGATCCAGTCCCGGAACTGGTTGGGTGTGGTGGCCACAATTTCAAACTCCATTTCCAGCAAGCGCTTGGTGATCTCGGGCGAGCGCACGATTTTCACGATCTCACGGTGGTAGCGATCGATGATGGGTGCAGGTGTGCCGCCCGCAGTGAGAAATCCGATCCATGAGGTGGCTTCAAAGTCGGGATAGCCCGACTCGCTGAGGGTGGGAATATCGGGTGTGCTGGCAAAACGCTTGAGGCCCGATGTGGCCAAAAGCTTGAGCCGGCCCTCTTTGGCAAATTGCTGCACATTGCCCGGCACAAAAAAAGCGGCCTGGATGTTTCCGCCAATCAAATCACTGACCGCAGGGCCTGCGCCACGGTAAGGAATGTGCGTGATGTGAAACCCTGCCGCCGACTTGAACATTTCCATGGTCAGGTGCGAAGCACTGCCCAAGGCCACCGAACCGTAAGAGTACTTGGCCGGATTGGCCTTGGTTTTTTCCACAAAATCCTTGACGCTGGTGATCCCCGATGCCGGATTGACGACCAGGTACTGCGGCGCCTTGACCATCAGGGTGATCGGGGCCAGATCCTTCACCGGGTCATAGGGCATCTTGTCAAACAGACTCACGTTGATGGCCAAAGGGCCGTTGTAGCCAATCAGCAAAGTGTGCCCATCGGGTGCGGCCTTGGCCACCATGTCGGCACCAATGTTCCCCCCCGCACCGGGTTTGTTTTCAACCACCACGGGCTGGCCCAAGACCTCTTGCAGTTTGGGCGCAATCAACCGGGCCAGCACATCGTTGGTGCTGCCCGTAATGGGCACGATGATGCGCACAGGCTTGGTCGGGGACCACTCTTGGGCCGATGCTTGCGTTGCAGCCAACAGGCCCAGACTGGCCAGAGCCAGGGCGGCCACCTGGCGGCGTTTGAAAGTTGTCATGTTGTCTCCTGTTGTCGTGAAGTAATGTGGTATCCGGGGGTTAAATCGAAAAAACCGGCTCGTCCAGGCCGTTGGCCAAATGCGTTTTTGCCCACACCAAGGGGTCGTCACCCTTGGGCAGCAAAACACCCGCAGGGCGCACGCGCTGCTCGCTTGCATCCAGGGCCGGCGGCTCGATGCCTTGCTCCAGTGCCACCGCTGCATCGTGCAACATGCGGCGCGCCATCACAATGGCACGGTCAGAGGGCAGCAGCATCTCGGCAGCATGGTCCTGGATGGCGCCCATGCTTTCTTGCAGCGAATAGTCCTGGGCCGAAAAACCAAAAACCCCGCTGTAGGCACGTTTTTCTTGTTGGGCCTTTCGGTCCATCAAGTAATCGTTGTCGCGGTTGGACTTGGGCACAAAACTGCCCGGCGCATCGTATTCGACATGAATGCCTTTGCCTGCAGCCATGGCTTCGTTTTCTTCAACGGTCAGGGCTTGTTTGGGTTGCCAGTTGATGCTCCAGGCCCAGCATTCGTGGTCATTGATCGGCACCCAAGCATGCCCGCCCAGCGCGTGGTGGCCAAACGGCGGGATCATGGTGAACCAGGGAAAAAGCCACTGCGTGATGCGCCAATAAAAACTGTCGGGTTCGCCCATGCGACGCCCAAACAAGGTCATGCCGAAGGAGGTCTTCTCGATCTCGAACACCACGTTGCCATCGGCCTTGATGTAGTCCAGCGCTTTCACGCCTTTGTGCATCGGATCGGTGTCCACCTCGTAGCGGTGCACAAACGAGACATGGCTGGTATCGATACCGCCTTCCATGGCTTGCAGGTAGTTGGAGTATTGCAACCTCTTGGACACGAACACATGGCTCGCAGGCAAGGTGCACCACTCCAACTCGGGCGGCTCGGGCATCTTGTCCGCAGGCCCCATGTAGGTCCAGACGATGCCGCCACGCTCCACACAAGGGTAGCCTTTGATGTGCCGGTTAGCACACGCTTGAGGGTTGGAAGGGACATCCACACACTGGCCGTCACCATCAAATTTGATGCCATGGTAGGCGCAGCGAATGCCGTTTTCTTCGTTACGCCCGAAGTAAAGCGACACGCCACGGTGTGAACAAAACTCGCTGATGATGCAGGCTTTGCCATCGGTGTTGCGAAAGGCCAGCAGCTTTTCGCCCATCAGCTCAACACGAACTTGCGGGCCGTCGGCTTGCTCGATTTCGCGGGTCATCAAGGCCGGCACCCAATAGCGCCGCATCAAGTTGCCCATGCGTGTGCCAGGACCTACCCGTGTCAGGGTTTCAGCCATGTCCTTGTTCATAAAAAACGTCTCCATTGCATCAGTGAATTCCAGAGCTCAGACCATGAGGGCTGAAGCTGTCTCATTAAAATCATAGTTAAGTCCACCAGGCGGACAACTTTATACACACAGTGAGGACAGGGTTTTGCATGTCAGCCCGCCTCCAAAGCCATGAAGGAAAACACTTGAACTTGAAATCCACCAGCGGCGATGGGGTTCGTGCGGTCGAGCGGGCCTTGGACATCCTGAAGGCCTTTACGGTGAACGACCATGAACTGAGCGCCGCCCAGTTGCTGCAACGGGTCAACTTGAGCCGGCCTACGCTTTACCGCTTGCTGCAAACTTTGGTGCAATCGGGGTTTGTGGTGTCCACGGGCGAGCCCCAAAAATTCAGGCTGGGGCCGGCCGTTGGACAACTCACGCACGTTTGGTCATCGGGTCAAAACATCGCGGCCCTTGGCCAACCCATGCTGCACCGGTTGTGGGAATCCACCCAGGAAACCGTGGCCCTGTTTGTGCCCCAGGGCAATATGCGGCTTTGCATTGCCGAAATGCCCAGCCCACAGGCACTGAGTTTCAAACGCGGCATGGGCTACCAGGAGCGCATTGTCCTGGGCGCCAGTGGTCAGGTCATTTTGGCGTATGCCAACACGTCCATTGAGGCCATAGAACGCTACGCCGAAGGCATGGCCCTGGACCCGATTCGCTTTGCACAAGAACTGCGGCAGATCCGGACACGCGGTTATGCCACCAGCAAAAACGCATTGATTGAAGGTGCTGTGGCCATTGCCGCACCATTTTTCGACAGCCATGGCCAGGTGGCAGGCTCCATTGCTGTTTTTGGGCCGGGGGCTCGCCTCAAAGAAGACAAGGTACGCCAGTTCAGTGCCATCTTGGTGAAAGAGGCAGCCGCACTGTCAAAGGCCTTGGGGCAGGTTTGAATTTCATAAAAAGCGGGCCCCAATCAAGCGGTGAAACATGCAGTGATGGCTGATGTTTTTTACTATTTATAAACGGCAGGTTTTGCGCACGCTGATGTGAGGGGTCAATCATCATTGGACTGTGTAGCAAGGCTGTGGAACAAGTAGACTGTGCTTGAACTTTTTTATCTCCTTTTTGAAAGGTCCTGAAGATGGCATCGAAACTGTCGGTATGCATGGCGGCAATGGCGCTGGTTTTTGGGGTGTTTTCGGCCTCGGCCCAGACAACTGGCGGCTACCCCAACCGCCCCATCAAACTGATCGTGACCGTGCCACCCGGCGGCGCAGCAGACTTTATTGCCCGCTTGCTGGCTGCCAAGTTGGCAACGTCCATGGGCCAGCCGGTGGTGGTCGAGAACAAAGCAGGCGCCAGTGGCTCTGTCGCAGCCGATTTCGTTGCCAAGTCAGCGCCCGACGGCTACACCCTGCTGCAAAGCTCCATCACCACGCATGGCATCGGCCCGCACCTGATGGCCAAATTGCCGTATGACCCGATGGCCTCTTTCACGCCGATCAGCATGCTGGCCAGTCTGCCCCTGATCATGACGGTCAACGCCGATCTCAAAACCAATACCCTCGCTGAGTTCATCGCCGTCGCCAAGGAGCGGCCGGGCAAGCTGGCCTTTGCCTCATCCGGCAATGGTGGCGCTCCGCACATGTCTGGCGAGTTGTTCAAGGCTGCGGCGTCGCTCGACATGATCCACGCCCCCTACCGAGGCAGTGGTCCGGCGGTCGCGGATCTCGTGGGTGGGCAGGTTCACGTGATGTTCGATGGCGCGCCCTCGCTGATGCAGCACATCAACACGGGCAAGATCAAGGCAGTGGCTGCCGCCAGCCCCCGGCGCAACCCGCTGCTGCCCAACGTTCCAACCTTCGCCGAACTCGGTTATCCAGCCGTCAACGTGGCGCTCTGGTACGGCCTGATGGCGCCGGCGGGCACCCCGACGGATGTGGTGGCGCGCCTGAACCGCGAAGTGAATCTGGCACTGCGCTCACCGGACATGCTGGAGCGTTTTGCGGCGCAGGGGACCGAGGCCATCGGGGGAACGCCAGAGCAGGCCACCGCCTTCATGCGCCAGGAACTTGATCGCTGGGGCCCGGTGGTCAAACGGGCTGGCATCGTCGCCAATTGACTGTTTCACCCTCCCCCACCCAGACCCTTGCCGAATGGGTGGTGGGTTCTCAGTGGCCTCAGATCTCCGAGGAAGCGAGAGCCGCTGCATCGCGTTCATGGCTCAACTGGCTGGGGTGCGCCATCGGGGGGGCGAATGATCCGGCCATGGACCGTCTGGTCTTGGCCCTTCAACCTCTTGCCGGCAACGGCACGGCCCCTTTGATCGGGCGACCCGGCCAGACGGACCCCGCAACAGCGGCCTTGCTGCATGCCTTCGCCTCCAACATCCTTGATTACGACGACACCCACTGGGCCACGGCTATTCACCCAGCCGGCCCTGTGGCATCGGCACTGGCGGCGTGGAGCAGCCAGGAAAGGGTCAGCGGCCAAGAAGTGATGCACGCCTTCCTGCTCGGGATGGAGGTGTCCTGCCGGATCGGCCTTGCCGTTTCACCGGGTCACTATGAGAAGGGCTGGCACATCAGCGGCACCTGCGGTGTATTTGGCGCAGCGGTTGCCGTTGGACGGCTGATGAAATTAAGTCCTCAGCAAATGACCTGGGCCTTGGGGCACGCCGCCACACAGTCTGCGGGTCTGGTAGCCAGCCTGGGCACCATGGCCAAGAGCCTGAACATCGCACACGCCGCCCGCAGCGGATTGGTGGCAGCACAACTTGCGCGTCACAGCATCACAGCCAATGAGCAGGCGCTGGAGACGCGCTTCGGATTCGCCCATGTCTTGGGTTCAGGTTCGCTGAACGATTCAGTGTGCGAGGGCTTGGGGAAGCATTGGGAAGCAGCGCGTAATACGTTCAAGCCCTACCCCTGTGGCTTTCTGTTGCACCCCGCATTGGATGCGTGCCTGGCGGCCCCTGATCGGTTATCGGTCTCGTCCGGCGCGATCGATCAGGTTGACCGGATCATTGTCTCGGTCAGCCCCTTGGCGCTTGTGCGAGCTGATCGACCCCACCCCACCGATGCGCTGGCATCCAAGCTCAGCACCCAACACGCCGTGGCCGTCGCTCTACTGTATGGCGATGCGGGGGTACAACGCTTTACCGATGCGGCGGTGTGCGACGATGGGGCACGCGCCCTGCGAGCAAAGACCGAGGTGGTCGCGGACGATCAATTCACCGCCGAGTGCGCCCGAGTTGAGCTGCGTTGGCGCGACGGGCGCAGCCAGGTGCGAGAAATCTGCCAACCCTTGGATCAGCCACCCTTAGCCATGAGCAATGCATCGCTGACGCGCAAGTTCCGCGAACTGGTGGCACATGGCGCACCCCACTGCAACGCCGACCACTTGCTTGCGACCCTGGACAGTTTTCTCTTTGCACCTGATGCCGCCGAGCTGCTCACCCTCACCCGGCCAAACGCCTAATCTTTTTCACACTTTTTAGCGAAACACTCCACCATGAATCTGAACCTGCAAAACCACCATGTCCTGATCACCGGCGGCAGCAAGGGCATTGGCCTGGCCTGGCCTGTGCCGCAGCCTTCCTGCAAGAGGGGGCGCATATGACACTGGTTGCTCGCAACCCCGAAACTCTGGAGGCTGCTCAGAAATCCTTGCGTGCCAGCGCTCCCACAGGCGGGCAGGTGCACACGGTGGTCGCCGACCTGACCGATCCTGTGGCAGCACAGTCGGCATTGGCGCAAGCCCAGGCCCTTGGCGGGCCGATCGATGTTCTGGTGAATTCCGCTGGCGCTTCCAAACGCACGCCGGCCGCAGAACTCACGCCACAGGCCTGGCACGATGCGATGCAATCGAAATTTTTCAGCTACATCCACATGATCGATCCAACCATCAAAACGATGGCTGCTCGCGGCAAAGGTGCGATCGTGAACGTGGTGGGCAATGGCGGCAAGGTGGCCAGCCCGATCCACCTGCCTGGCGGATCGGCCAACGCAGCCCTCATGTTGGCCACTGCGGGTCTGGCCAATGCCTACGCCAGCCAGGGTGTCCGGGTCAACGCGGTCAATCCGGGCAGCACCTACACCGAGCGCCTGGAAAAAGCCATTGCGGCCGATGCACGAAGCAACCAGATCTCACCCGAGACTGCATTGGCACGGATCACCGAAAAGCTGCCGCTGGGACGCATCGCACGGCCCGAGGAAGTGGCACAGGCCGTGGTATTTTTGGCATCCAGCCAGGCCAGCTACATCACGGGCGCCAACATCGCGATGGATGGTGCGCTGGTGCCCCTTATTTGAGGGAAAACTCCGGTTCAACGGTCTGATCACTCACTCATAACTTAAATAACATTTTGCAAGCTTGCAAGCCTAGAATCCACCTATGAGCAAAGAACAAGATTCCAAAATCGCCAAGGACGGGTTGCGCTACAAGTCCAAAGAAGGCGGATCTCCCTTCCAGGACTCGGCCAACATGTCATCGATCAGTTGCTACAAATGTGGGCTTCACAAACCGCGAGCCCTGGGGATATTCAGGCGATTGCTCAACCAGAGCATGTTCATGTGCGGTGAGTGCAAGCCCGCGAAAGCCTGATGCTAACAAATGGTTTGACCTTGCCCCCGAAAAACGTACTGCTTAGCTGATGGTTAAAAATCAGTTCAAGGAGAACGAAATGAGTGAAACGAGGAAACGGGCCAAGTACACGCTGGAATTCAAGATGGAGGCGGTCAGGCTG